>NZ_DCDO01000013.1:1011800-1139205 GCF_002316465.1 Exiguobacterium sp. UBA1053
TCCGCATCCGCATCCGCATCAGCGTCCGCGTCAGCATCCGCATCCGCATCGGCATCCGCATCCGCATCGGCGTCCGCATCCGCATCGGCGTCTGCGTCGGCATCAGCGTCAGCATCCGCATCGGCGTCCGCATCCGCATCAGCGTCGGCATCCGCATCGGCGTCCGCATCGGCGTCAGCGTCGGCATCCGCATCCGCGTCAGCATCCGCATCCGCATCAGCATCCGCATCGGCATCCGCATCAGCATCAGCGTCGGCGTCGGCATCGGCGTCGGCATCCGCATCAGCGTCAGCATCGGCATCTGCGTCAGCATCGGCATCCGCATCTGCGTCAGCATCGGCGTCAGCGTCCGCGTCAGCATCCGCATCAGCGTCAGCATCCGCATCAGCGTCCGCATCCGCATCGGCATCCGCATCCGCGTCGGCATCCGCATCGGCATCAGCATCCGCATCAGCATCGGCATCAGCGTCAGCATCAGCATCCGCATCGGCGTCTGCATCGGCGTCGGCATCAGCGTCAGCGTCGGCGTCCGCATCGGCATCGGCATCCGCATCGGCATCGGCGTCCGCATCCGCATCAGCGTCGGCATCCGCATCCGCGTCAGCATCCGCGTCAGCATCCGCGTCAGCATCGGCATCAGCGTCAGCATCGGCGTCAGCATCGGCGTCGGCATCCGCATCCGCATCCGCATCCGCATCGGCATCGGCATCAGCATCGGCATCGGCGTCAGCATCCGCATCGGCATCCGCATCAGCATCAGCGTCGGCATCCGCATCAGCATCCGCATCGGCATCAGCATCCGCGTCGGCGTCCGCATCAGCATCAGCATCCGCATCGGCATCCGCATCAGCATCAGCGTCGGCATCCGCATCGGCATCGGCATCCGCATCAGCATCCGCGTCGGCATCCGCATCCGCGTCGGCATCAGCGTCAGCATCCGCATCGGCATCCGCATCTCCATCTGCCTCTTCATCAAAGACGATCGTATCTTGACCATCTAGATCGACGAGCAATTGTGCATCGATTGCAGACGTATTGACGACAGATCCTGTAACAACAACTTCGTCTTGAGCAACTCCAGCCGGTTTATCAACGATGATATTGGCACTAACAGAAGTTGGTCCAAGTACTTGTACACCTGCGAGTTCATTCGTCAAGTTCACCGTATCGTTCGTTACTGCTGTCAAAAGGCTGTTCACACCTGGCAATAGGTCTTTGACTGGGTTTAAAACCGGATCAATTAAGTTTCCTGCTATTCCGGATAGTTTTAAGTTCGTGATGGCGTTGACTAAATCGGTCAATGCGTCTTGGACAACTTGTTTCGTTACCGTATCAAGATGCTGTCCTAAACCATCACTAAAATCGATGACGATTGAACCATCCGGATTAACAGTAACTGGAGCAGAACCTTCGTAATCCAAAAGATCCGACAGTGCGGTATCTAAATTCTGTAGATTATCCAGAGCATCCGTTAATTCTGTTAGCCCCTCCACTCTCAACAAACTACCTACGACAGGCGTTCTTTGTAATCGATCAATACCCGCTAATAGGTCAGTCACAGTATCTGCTACTGTTCCTGTCAACGGATCGAGTTGACCTTTTAGCGTCGGTAAATCTTCGAGTGTAATTGGTAATAGTTCAACACTGACTGACGCATTACCGTTCGCCTGCATTTTTCCTGCTAAATCTGGAATGTTGAAGACAGCTACACGGTCTGGGTTCAATACTTCCGCATCGGCTAATCCGACACCGGTTAAATTAAGGGCTAAATCATAGTTATCCGGTTGTTCCGTCAGATTTGCATTGACCGCGACATCCGTCAATAACTGGACTTCAGCTAAACTTATGCGATTCGGTCCTTGAACAAGCGAGTTTCGAACTGAGTTCGCGAATTGAGTTTGTTGCGTCTGAAACTTCTTTTCAGAACTCTCAGCTGCTTCGGTTTTCGTATAGGTGAATGAGATCGGAGAGAGAGCGAGAGAGGACGCTGCCAGCAGTTTCACTAGTCTTCGAGTGTGGTTTCTATGGTGTCGATTCATCTTCTTTCGTAAATCAGGTGCTTTTTTCTTCATTTCAACACTCCTTTTCTACGGAAAAAATAATCGTACACCTATTATTATGCCCGTTTAACCCATAAAAATATACAATTTTTTACAAAAACAATGGTTGAATAGTTATTATTAACCAGTATTTTAGATATTAATTTTCCATAAAAATATAATTAATATATATTATGATTATTTACCAGTTAATATATATTGTAATTTTATTTCATACTATTTCTATCCATTTTGTGTAAAAACGGCTTAATTCAATTTTATATGAGCATAATTTTAAAAAACGAAAAAAGACCTACGAGCGTCTGCTCGTAGGTCTAGAAACCTGCTTGTTAGTATCGAATGTGCTGTTTGCTCCAGCGAATCGATTCCTTGAACTGTCGGACGAGATCTTCAGCCGGCGCCGTTAAATAATAGGCAAGTCCGTGCACTTTTTCGGACATTTGCTGGACGACGAGTCCATCTTCGATCAATTCCTGTAATTGCTCGAGGATTTGACCGTGCGACTGGTCGATCCGTTGCTCGAGTTCCCCGATTGTCAAGGCATCATCACGCAAGAGATAAATGATACTCGACTTCAGACTGTTCTCGAAGTTGTGCTGGAATTTCTGTAATGCCAGTAAATCGGCTTGTTCTTCGGTATGACGTGAATCCATCTGATTCCTGCCCCCTTTTTTCTTAGCTACCTCTTCAGTATGACGCACTTTTACGCGAATTTCAAAACTCAATCGCGCTCCGTGATGATCGTATCGAACGTCTTTTCTTCCTCCGTGATGACCATCTTCTTCTGCGATCGGAGGTGATAGAGACGACGGATGTTTAGAATGACGACCTTCATGACAGCGTAGAACGGTACACCGAGCAAAACGCCGAAGAAACCAGCGATGTTCCCCGCAACAAGCAAGACGATGATGATCGTTAGCGGATGAACGTCAAGTGTCTTCCCTTGCACGAGTGGTGACATGATGTGCGAATCGATCTGTTGCGCGACCGTCATGACGATGATTGCATAAATCGCAAGGATCGGATCCTGGATGAACCCGACGATCAGTGCTGGAATGACACCGAGGACCGGACCGAGAAACGGAATGATGTTCGTTAGTGTCGCAAACAAGGCGAGCAACAACGCATAATCGATCCCGATGATCAGATACCCGATATAGGCAATGATCCCGACACCAATGCTGACGATGACTTGCCCGCGGATATAGCTCATGATCGTCAAATGGACGTCACCGAGGATTTTTTTCGTTTCCTTATGATACTCATACGGCATCAGCTTAACGAGATTGCCTTTAAGCTTATCGCCGTCAAGCAGCATATAGATCAACATGATCGGAATGATGATGATCGTCACGACCGCTGTCGTCAGGACACTGACGAACCCACCGACACCTGTACCGATGTTCTTCAGGAACGTCGATGCGTATTCCGAGATGTTCCCTGAGAACTTATTGAACAAGTTATCTGGTCCTGATAGGAAGCGTGAAAAGGCTGCACTGTTTTCGAGTTGGTCCCGAACTTCAATCAATTGACGCTGGAACTGTGTCGCGAGCGTCGGTATCGAATTGACGAACTGCGTGACCTGCTCCGACAACATCGGACCAAAGATGAAGCCGAGTGTCGTTAAAATACCGATTAAACCGACGAGCACGATTAAGACAGCAGGTCGCCGCTTCATCTTTTTCTCGAGCAACTCGACGATCGGTAGCAGGACATAATACAGAATTCCGGCAATCGCGAGTGGCGGTGCGACCATCTGAAGCAGAATCGCGATCGGTCGGAACAGGAACGTAACATGATCGCCAATCCAGACGATGATGAGCAATGTCATGACCCACCATGCGAATCGATACCATTTATTTTCAAACATTTTTTGCATCTGACCACTTCCCTACTTAAAAAATGAAGTTCAATATCCTCTATAGTTTTCCTTAAAACGATACTTCTTAATCCTTATTCTTAGAAAATATATAGTTCGTTATGTACTAAGAAATATATGATATATTTGTTTTAGTGATTTTTTGCAGATTCAAATTTGATGGTGTGTATGTTTCTGCGTAAGATGAGTATATTCGATATTTAAGAAACCTTTTTGATACATGTAAAATAGAATACGGAGGATACCCCAGTGAAATGGATCAACCATACCATCGGTCGCCAATTGATGTTCGCCTTCTATATGGTGTTCGTCGCCCTCAGCATCACGTCTGCGATCGTTTATTTCTACACGGAACAGAAGATCGATCAGGCGAATGCGACGTTCGATGATTTGCGTGAACGACGGACGAATGCAAACGCACTCGCTAGCGAATGGACTGCTGCGCAAAGCAACGTCAAATCCTACTTATTGACCGGCTCACAAGAAACGCTTGATGCCGTCAAGACAAACCAACAGGAGATCAATCGCTTGACGACATGGTTTGAGAAGTATGCGGTATACGAGCAAGGTCAAGAATATGCAACCGCGACACGTCAAATGTATGACGATTATTTCGGAACGTCGCTTCCGCTCCTCAACGAATACGTCGAAGGAAAAAAAGATGGAAAGATCAACGAAGATTTTGTTGATCCGAATACACTCGCAGCCCTATCGAACGGAAAAGATTTGTTCACTGAAAACGGTACGTTACGCGGATCGGTTAGTTTATCCGACGCTGATGTCGACATGACACGGATTGATACGTTACTTGCTGATTATCTGACGCTGATCCAAGGGAAAGAAGTCGATGCGAAGAACGATCTCCTTGGCGAAATGCGTGTTGCTCAGTTCATCTGGCTCTCGAATCTCGTCGTTCTGATTCTAGTGCTCCTATCGCTCGTGCGTCCATTCATCAGTCGCATTACAAAACAAGTCAATGCCTTGTCTCGTGATAGCGCCTTACTTGCGACGGGAGAAGACATTCAAGCGATCCCCTTGCCTAAACGGAAGGACGAGCTGCATACACTGACGACATCGTTCAATCAGATGGCGGCATCGATTGCCGATAACAAGGTCCATATGTTGGCGAAGAACGAAGAACTCCAAGCACAACAAGAAGAACTCGTCGCCCAGCAAGAAGAATTGCAAGCGCAGCAGGAGGAACTCGAAGAAGCACTCGATATCACGCTTCGCAGTGAACAACACCTGAAGTATCGCAATGAATTGACGGAGACGCTCGCTTCTCGTGAGACGTTGACAGCTTATCCGGAAATCATCGAAAAGCTCGTCTCGATCACGCATTCCGAGATTGGCGCCCTGTTGTTCCTCGATCAACAAGAAGTCCGCTCGACGATCGATTACGGAATGACCGAAGAGATGGTCGGTCGTCTTGTCTCTGACGATCAGTCACTCTTGCACCGGGCGCGTCTCTTGAAGCGTCCTGTTCATTCATCGAAACAGGTCGCACACGAGAGTCCGCTTCCGTATCCATACTATATGTATGAGGTCGCAGTTCCTGTCATGGATCCGTCAAAAGAGCATATGATTGCCTGCATCTATCTCGTTCGTTATCGCGATGCCTTCACGACGGAGCAAATGAGCGACATCCTGTCGTTCTCGCATCAATTGTCTCTCTCGCTTCTACGGATGGGCATCTATGAAGAAATGATCCGTGAGAAAAACAAGACGACGCAACTGTTGAACTCGATTCGGGAAGCCGTCGTCTACATCGAACATGAGACAGATGCGTTACTCGTCAACGAACCGTTGATGACGTTGTTCCCGGAAGTTCCGACATCGTTCGAAGACGAAGAACGCTCTGCCTTCGAGCAAGCGATGCAGGCATTAGCTGACATCATTGATGAACCGGCAGCATTCGAACGCTACATCGAACAAATCGTCGAACTCGATTTACCGAAAGATAGCTTGATTGTCTCGATTCGAAAGTATAGTACCTATATCCAGATTTACGCTGAGAAGATTGAAGTCGACGGCACATGGGTCGGTACGATGCTCGTTCTTCGCGACGTGACGAAAGAAACAGAAGCCGAGCGGATGAAGGAAGAGTTCGTCTCGACTGTCTCGCATGAATTGCGGACACCACTCTCTTCAATTTATGGCTTCACGGAGCTGATGCTCAACAAACGGTTCGAGGAAGAACGGCAACGGAAATATCTGCAGACGATTCACTCCGAGACTGGTCGCCTGACGACGCTCGTCAATGACTTCCTCGACGTTCAGCGCATGGAGTCGAGTGAACATCGCTATGAGATGATGACGTTCGATGTCGTCGAACTCGCCCAGGACTTGATCGAGTTCTATGATGTCTCGCACGAGACGCATCAAATTGATTTCGAAGCCCGTGGACCAATCATGATCGACGGTGATGCGGAAAAGATGAAGCAGTTGCTGAACAATCTACTCAGTAATGCCGTCAAGTACTCCCCGAGCGGTGGTACGGTCTTGATACGGATTACAAATGAACTCGGTTTCGCTCAAATCCGGATCCAAGATGAAGGTATCGGGATTCCGCAAGACGCGCTTCCGAAATTGTTCGATAAGTTCTATCGTGTCGATAACTCTGAGACGCGAAAAATCGGCGGGACCGGTCTTGGTCTCTCGATCTGTAAGGAAATCGTCAAACACCACAACGGAACGATCGATGTCGAATCCGTCGTCGGTGTCGGATCAACCTTTACGATTCGCTTCCCGATCGCTGTCATCTCGACGATTCTCACATATGAAGATTAATCACCTGACCGTTCACATCATGTGGACGGTCTTTTTTGTCGTTAGATTCGACGACGTGCGGGGTATAGTCAAAAGCGTATTAGGATAAGGAGGAATCGACATGCAACTTGGATGGATTGGTTTAGGACATATGGGGGTACCGATGGCAACACGTCTACTTGACGGTGGGCATGGCTTGACCGTCTACAACCGGACGTATGAAAAGACAGCTCCACTGACTGAACGAGGAGCAACAGCTGTCAAAGAAGCACAGGACGTCGTGCGTCAAAGCGATATCGTCTTCGTCATGCTCGCGGACGGACCAGCTGTCGCGTCCGTTCTCGAGAGTGTAACAGACGACCTCACAGGTAAGACGATCGTCAACTTGAGTACAATCTCACCGGAAGAGACAAAGAAGATGGCTCGTCTCGTCGAAAAAAGCGGTGGCACGTACTTGGAATCGCCGGTCTCGGGCTCCGTTCCGGTCGCAGAAAACGGTCAGCTCGTCTTACTTACCGGTGGTGACGCAGAAGTCATCGCGACCTGTCAGCCCTATCTTGACCTACTCGGCAAAGAAACGATTCATTTCGGATCACATGGCTCAGGCAGTGCAGCGAAGCTCGCCATTAATTTATTGCTTGCTGTCGTCGGACAAGGAGTCGCGGAGACATTGTTGCTTGGAGAAGGTGCGGGTCTCGAGAAAGAGAAGCTGATTCAGATGATCAGTGCTTCCGGGATGAACACCCCGCTCTTCACCGGCAAACGCGACATGTACCGGAAGAACGACTTCCCGTCTGCCTTCCCGCTCCGTCTGATGGCAAAGGATTTAGGGCTGATCACGGCTGAAGCAAAACGCCAACAAATCAAGCTGCCACTCGCACAGGCGACGGACGCTAGCTATGCTGAAGCAAAACCGACTTATGGCGATGCGGACATGGCAGCAATTTATCTCGCGTTACAAGAAAAATAATGAAAAGGGTGATGCCTCTCGATATGAGAAGCCTCACCCTTTTGCTGTGAGATTATTTAAGAGACGTGACGATCCCCATCATCTGATCACTTGTCATCAACGCTTTCGAGTTGAACTGATACGCCCGCTGCAGCTGCGTCAAGTTCGTCATCTCAAGCGCCATATCGACGTTTGATGTCTCAAGCCGACCGACCGTCAACGGATTGCCCGCTGCATTCTGATATTGTCCGGTCGCCGTGAACAAACCACCGCCGACTTCCGTCAATTCACCGTAGTTCGGGATGTCCGCAACACCCACTCGAGCGAGGACACGCCGATCCCCGTTTATGATCCCCGTGATGTTGCCGTCCTTGTTCAGTTCAATCTCTGTCGCGTTCGCCGGCAAGACGATCGGATCATTCGCCTGGTTGATGACAGAACGTCCGGCATCATCTGTCAGCAGGACTTGTCCGTTTGCTTGCGGTGACAACTGGAAGTTTCCGTCACGCGTGAACTTCGTTACGCCATCCGTATCGATGACACCGAAGAAATGGTGTGGATTCCCAAGTGCTGCGTCGAGTTTTCGGTCTGTCGTCCGGAACGTTCCGACGCCAAAGCGCGTCGCTTCGTTTGCGACGTAACCTCCGACACCGAGTCGAAGTCCTTCTGGTGTCGTCAACGGACCTGGCGTAAAACCTGTCGCTTGGTTGTTGATGTTACGGACGAGCAGTTCATTGAACTGGGCATCCCGACGTTTATAGCCGTTCGTATCGACGTTAGCCAGGTTTTGACCAGTCGTGTCGAGCTGTTTTTGCAACTGTCCCATCGTACTTGCGGATGTATAGATTGATTGCATCGTATCCTCCTATTAGCGAACGCGTCCGATTTCGGAAACAGCCTTCTCCGCTGTCCGGTCGTACGCTTGAATGACTTTTTGATTGGCTTCGAACTGGCGTAGACCGGCGTTCATCTCCGCCATCGTCTGTTCGATCTCGACGTTCCCGAGTTCGAGTACACCTTGATCGACCCGGACGTTTCCAGCGTTTAACGGATTAGCTGATCGGAACAAGCCGTTGCCTGTCCGCTCAAGCGTCTCTGGTTGATCGGTTACGACGAGACCGAGGTTACCGATTGCCTGACCGTTTCCGTCCGTGACGGCACCGTTCGCGTCAACGAGGAAATCTTCATTGACGACGTCGAGTGGTTGACCGTTCGTATCGAGGACAAGATCATTCTCCGTCGTCCGGAGTAACCCGTCTTGTCCGACGGCGAACTGTCCGTTCGTCGTGTAAAGTGTCTCTTCCTCTCCCGTCAACGGATCCTGATGGCGAATCGTAAAGAGCGGTGCCCCTTCAAGCGAACTGATTTGCAAGTCCGTCGCATTGCCCGTCTCCGTGATTGAACCTTGCGTGAAGTTTGGTGTCGCTGCCTGCATAAAGACACCAGTCGCAAGCTTTCCGACCGTCGCGACTCCCCGCACACCTGTCCGTTCATTGTTTGCTGTCTGCTGAATCAGCATCTCCGGAAACGTCCGGAGTGACGCTTGATCAGCGCGGAAGCCCGGCGTCCGCGCATTCGCCAAGTTATTACTGAGCATTTCCTGTTGGCGTTGTAATGCCTGCATCGCATTCGACGCCGTATACATTCCTCGTAGCATGCGTTCATCTCCTCATTGACTTCATGTTCAATTCTTTCCTCTCAGTATATCGGTCGCTTCTTCATCAATTATGAGCTTTTTTGAACAAAAAGGTAATGTTCGGAAGAGATGAATCAAAAGACCTATTATAATCACGTTTGCCTTTTTTTAAATAGATTACATATTCAAAATTGACAAATATTGTTATGCTATAAACAACAAAAACATGATCCTCGAGGTGAAACCTATGAGCTTCTTTAAAAAACGTGCCACTGAACGAACTGTGCCTGGGTCTTTGGATTTATACACACTGTCCGACGTCACTTATTTTTTGGAAAATCATCCGGATGCCGTCTATACGATGGATACAAAAGGTCACTTCATTTCCTTCAACAATAAATTTCCGCTTATGCTCGGTTATGACCGGGATAGTCTTAAGCAACTCCATTTCGAAACGTTTTTAAAGCCCAATGATGTAGAGGAAGTCAAACAGTTCAAGAAACGCGTCTATTCGGGCGAAACCGTCCACTTCACGACGACAGTTCGTCATAAAGACGGACACTGGTTGACGTTGAACGTCACGAATATCCCGATTTACGACCAACGTGTCATCATCGGTCTTTATGGGATTGCCCGTGATGTATCACAGCAACAGGAACTCCGAACCGATTACCAGCGCTTATTGATGAAAGATCGATTGACGAACGCGATCGAAGGGGTCAGTTTCGTTGAATACTTCCCAACGTCGAAAGAAATCGTCGCATCTCCCTCTCTCGCTACACTATTACAACTTTCTAAGAATCACTTAGCGAAGATGGACACCTATGACTTTCTTGAAGAGCTCCATCCAGAAGATCGAACGATTTTCCGCGAACAAAGTCTCGCACTGCATATGGGGCAAATTCCAACCTTCTCGATGCAGTTACGGATGGGGCGCAGAGGTCAATTCCAAAAGATCGTTCACTGTGAAGGTGTCGTGCAGACGGATACGATCCCGAGTTCACTCCTCTTCATTCTCAAGGATGCGACACCGCTCATCCAGCTCGAGCAAGAACGGAATCTTGCGATTGCCTCTCTTAAAAAGTTCTTCACGTCGCTGCATACGACCGCTTACGAGCATCGTTATAAAGACAATACCGTGACGTTTCATGCTGCCGGGTTCCTCGAACCGTATACCGATTATCTCCGACGAATCGAACAGGATCATCAATTGTGGACGAAATTCGTCTCATCAGAAGATCTCATTCTCATGAAAGAGGCATATCCGAAAATTCGTCAAGGGGAAGTCGTTCGACTCGTCTATCGTTTAAACTATCCCGACCGCCAATTCTGGGTCGAAGAGACGTGTATCCCGATTATCGATGCACATGGTGAAGTTCTCGGTCACTATGGTGTCTCGACCGATATCACGCGTCTAAAGGAACAACAGCATGAGATTTGGCACTTGTCGATGCATGACCCAATCACCGATTTACCCAATCATGCCTTTACGTTAGAACAGGTTCGGGAATTATTGAAGCATCGTTCCCCCTTCACTTTATTAACGGTCACGTTTAATCAACACAGCCGTCTCGCTGAGCGATTCGGTCACGAAATCGGGGAAGAATGGATCCGTCAGACGAGTGCAGCCGTGAAAAAGCTTATCAAAAAAGAAGTATTTATTGGTCATCTATTCGGTGATAAATTTCTTATCATCTTAAAAGGTAAGATTGACGAAACACGGGCAATCGGACTTGCTAATCAATTGCTCGAGCTGACCCATTACCGGTTCGACGTCTTGTCCTATGAACTGTTTTCGAAGGTCTTCATCGGCATCACCTATTCCGTCCATCACGATCATACGGCAGAAGAGTTGATTAAACAGACATACACGGCACTCCGCCGTGCCAAGTCGATCTCTAAGAGTAACTTCCAGTTCTATTCGTCAAAACTCGACATCACGACGTACCGTCGTTATCAACTCGAACGCGATTTGCGTCATGTCATCAAAAAAAACCAACTCTTCCTTGAGTACCAACCGAAAGTCGATAGTTGGAGTGGACGTATCGTTGGTGCGGAAGCCTTGATTCGCTGGGACCATCCGGAATGGGGACGACTGGCACCAAAGGATTTCTTGTCCCTTTCAGAAGAAAGTGATCTCTATATCCACATCGGTGACTGGGTACTCGACCAAGCCTGTCGATTGATTCGTGATCTACTCGGTGAACAACCGGAACATGTCGTTCCGCTATCGATCAACTTATCACCGAAACGATTGTTCTACGGTGATTTTGCGAGCGTCGTTGAACAACATCTAAAAAAACATGGTGTTCCTGGTCATCTCTTAGAAATCGAATTACTGGAATCGGATGTACTACTAGAAGGCGGACAAGTCCTCGAGACACTCGACCGTCTCGTTGATCTCGGTGTCAAACTCTCACTCGATGATTTCGGAACGGCTTATTCATCGATTTCTTATGTCCAGCGTTATCCGGTGCATTGCCTGAAGATTGATCGATCGTTCGCGATCCATGCCGAACACGATCCAAAGAGTCTCTCTGTCATTAAAAGTGTCATCTACATGGCGAAAGAATTCGGTTTGACCGTCGTTGCGGAGGGTATCGAGAACATGCAACAGCTGAATCTGTATCGAGACTTGGAATGTGAGATGATCCAAGGCTATCTCTTCAGTAAACCCGTCGATATCGAGACTTTTAAGCAACTGCTTGAGAACGGCACTCTCTATCCGAAAGATACGGGCACCGCTCCACCGAAGGAGCCCATTCTTAGTCTGCATGCGAAGGTGACGATTTCGAAGCTGAATGGACAGTCGATCCAAGTCGGATCGTCTCCGATCTTGATTAATCGTTGTACGAATCGGACGATTTCTTTCTATTCCTCGATTCGTCTACCGGTGAATCATAAACTGGAGCTCTCCCTGCAACTGCATCACCTGACACACCCTGACATCTTCCTTGAACCGACGTCGATTTCTGAACTCGATAACGGTCTCTTCTACTATATCGCTGACTTCCAAGTCCGCGCGCTATCCCTCATCGTCCAAGAACAGTTGAATCATTCCCATCATTCTCGCGTCGACGATTTCTTCGAACAATAGACTGTATGAAAAAAGCTTCCATCCCCTTAATCAAACGGGAATGGAAGCTTTCCTTAGTTATTCGGATTTTTTTTCAAGACAGCGGTCTGCGTCCGCTCAAGCACGGCATTCGTGATGACGATCAAGCCGGTGAAGAGGAACAACGCTTCAAAGCCGAAGTGACCAGCAATCTGTCCACCAGCCAGTGGTCCGAGGAAATTCCCCATGAACTGCGCGGACTGATTATATCCAAAGATACGTCCTGATGCATTGGCTGGCGTATTCTTCCGGAGCAGTGCCTGTACCGACGGCATCAGTGCTGCTGTCGCAAAACCGATTCCCATCCGTAAGACAATCAACTGACTTGTATCCGTGACGAATGCTTGCGGAATCAAGAAAGCAGCAAAGACGAGTAATGCAAAGAATAAGACACGCTCTGCGCCAATCTTATCGGAGAGACGACCGAGTCGTTGCGCTGCAATCAAGGCCGCGATACCAGGTGCCGAAGCGACGATCCCGGATAGTAACGCCAGACGTTCTGTCCCCGGACTGAGTTCCCGGACGTAGAGCGACAGGATTGGACTGATCGATTGTGCCGCGAACTGAATCAAGAACGTCGTCAAAAAGAGGCTTAAGATGAGTTCCGGATGACGCAGCGACTGGATGATTTCCTTTGCGGACGCCATCTTTTTAACTTCCATTGGGACGAATTCTTCTTTGACTAAGAAGTAGGTCACGAGGAAGGTAATGAAGAGCGGTACGCTCGTAAAGAGAAAAACGGGTCGAAGCCCAACAACGTCGGCGAGGAATCCTCCAATGAGAGGTCCTAGCAATCCACCGGCAATCCCACCGGTCGACAGGGTGCCGAGCGCCCAGCCACTTTTCTCTTTTGGGGTTTGGGAAGCAACGAGTGTGATACCGGCTGAGATGAATCCGGATACGGCTCCCATGACAAGACGTAGAAAGACGAGTTGATAGACGTCTTGAACAAAACTAATCAAGAACATGACGATCGACATACCAAGACTTGCGCGAAGCAACATCAGCTTCCGTCCTTTTCGATCGGCGAGACGTCCCCAGATTGGTGAGACGATCGCAGCGACGAGGAAGGTTGCACCAAAGGCGATACCAGACCAGGTCGTAATATCTTGTCGGCTGTCGACACCGAGTTCTTCAATGAATAAAGGCAAAAACGGTAATACGAGACTGAGGGCTGCGGCGGTCAAAAAACTACCAAACCAAACGACGACTAAATTTCTTTTCCACAATGGCATTGTGGCATCACTTCCTTTTATTTTACAATTCGTTTCAATACAACAACTTTTAATATACACTTCACATTATGAAATGTCTAGGATTTGAACTGTCAAAGTGTAGAACAGGACCTTTGATGCATATAAGCAACTACTTGACGACCGATAGTAAGGTAATCCACACGAAGGAGTGAAATTGAAATGAAACGCTTATTGATTGGCGTAGTCTGTCTGTCGTTGCTTCAATTCGGACTACCACTCAAGAGTTCAGCTGCCGTTTCCGTCACTCGTCACACGGTCATCTGGTCCATCCCAGAGGCCAAATCCATTTCAACGAAGATCAATCAGCTGGCAAACAGACAGATGAAACGTGTCTATCTGCATGTCGCTGTCGAGGGTGACCGTACTCTCTACCGAACATTCGTTGAAAAAGCGCACGCTGTCGGCATTGAAGTGTACTTCCTATTCGGACAGCCGCGCTGGATCACAAACGAAGGAACGACAGCTCGACCAAACGTCGAGGATCCGTTAGCCTGGATTTCGACCTATCAGCAGGAAACGATCAGTCATCCGGACGGCATCAGCATTGATCTCGAACCGTATGCCTTACCGGAATGGGAGACGGACCAACCACGTGTCATCGCCTCCTACGAACGGATCTTACTCGCCTTTCGCGAGAAAGCGTCCGCTGAAGGACTACCGCTGCAACTGTTCCTCCCGTTCTGGTTCCATACCGTACAGGATGCGAACGGTCGCCCTCTCAGCGAGTGGGCAATGGAGCTCGCCGACGAAGTCACGTTGATGAGTTACCGGACCGTCTATGGTGGTGGGAATGGACTTGGTGCCATCACGATGACGGACGCGCTCTATGCCGCAAGCAACAATCACACGTTATCGTATGCGATTGAGTTCACTGAACTTCCGGAGACACCGGACATCACGTTCTATGGCAAGACGCGGACGCAGCTGAATCAGCTCGTCAATCAAACGATGGCAAGTTCACTACCGCCAAGTGCGATCGTCTATCATGATTTTGAAGCGTACCAAGCGTTCATGCGTAGTACGCAGTGAGCTATCTTCATCTGTCTGCCCCCTTTGCTTTTCATCCGCTTTCCTCAGGCGAGACACAAGCCAGTCTTCACTGTTCGTATAACAGTGAAGCCGGGTCTTGTTTGTCTCTGACAGCGCAAAATCGCGCTTTTCCCTGTAGGAGTCGGATGAAGCACAAGGAGACATATGATCATTTAGTACCATGGCATTGCATTATGTTTAAAACAAAGGGAGTCCAGTTTCCGATACGTACTTCGGAAACTGGACTCCCTATTGGTTTGATTCATATCGAACGAACTTGTTCATTCTCGACTCCTGCAGGAAAAGAAAGTGCAAGCAGCACTTTCGTCAGGGATAGGTAAGACCCGACAACTCGCATGAAATGCGCGCTGTCGCGGCTTACCTCCCGCCTGTGGAAAGCGAGAAGGACAAGACAGTCGTTATAGGAATGAACTTTTACGAGAGATCATATCCTTTACGCTTACACGCTCTTACTTCCCAAGATTGTCGAGCATGATTCCTGTACCGCGTGCGACACATAACATCGGATCTTCTGCGATCAGAACCGGTAGACCAAGTTCTTTTGCAAGCAGTTGATCGATTCCGTCCAGCAACGCGCCCCCACCCGTCAAGATGATGCCACGATCGATGATGTCTGCCGCAAGCTCCGGTGGTGTCTTCTCGAGCACACGCTTCGTTGCCTCGACGATCTCCATCGCTGCTTCCGCAAGCGCATCGTGCATCTCTTCCGATGTCACCGTGATGTTGTGTGGTAAACCCGTCACGAGATTTCGTCCACGAATATCCATCTGCTCACGACGTCCGTCTTCTGATACAGTGGCAACCGTCGTCTTGACTGCTTGTGCCGTTCGTTCTCCGATGATGAGCTTATGTGTCTCCTTGATCGAACGAATGATGTCGTGGTCGAAACGATCTCCTGCGACCTTGATCGTCTCCCCGCATACGATATCACCCATTGAAAGTACGGCAACATCCGTCGTTCCGCCACCGATATCAATGACCATGTGCCCTGCTGGCATCCAAATGTCCATACCGGCACCAACTGCTGCGACCTTCGGCTCGACTTCGAGGAAGACCGTCTTTGCACCTGACTTTTCACCGGCTTGACGAATTGCCTTCGCCTCAACCGTCGTGATGCTTGCTGGTGTACAGATCAACATCCGGACTCCACCGAACATCTTACGGACTTCAATCTTATCGATGAAATGGCGAAGCATTGCTTCCGTCATTTCAAAATCAGCAATGACACCGTCTTGAAGTGGTCGAATGGCCACAATGTTCCCCGGTGTCCGCCCTACCATCAAGTGTGCTTCCGTACCTACCGCATGAATCTTACCTGTTGCCTTATCGATCGCGACGACCGATGGCTCATCGAGGACGATGCCTCTCCCTTTGACATGAATGACGACGTTCGCCGTCCCTAAGTCGATTCCGATATCTCTTGAAAACATCTCGTGTGCTCTCCTTTACCCACTGGCTATTCTTCCAAAATATAGAACGTCGTTTGGACGTCTAACCCATTTATGTATACATACCTTTCAATTCTAGCATATGCCCCCTCGTGAAACGACTTTCTTTTTCTGCTTTTCGGATTTCATTGTCGTCATTTTTAAAAGACGACAAAAAAGAGCACCATCCCGCAAAATGGGATGATGCTCTTATATAATTGCTTAAAGTTTTGTAGCAGCTGTTTCTTCAACGACTACCGCTTCTTCTGTCACACGCTCTACGTCTGCACCAAGTGCTTGTAACTTCAAGTGGAAGTCGACGTATCCACGGTCGATGTGGTGAAGTGCACCAACGCGTGTTTCGCCTTCAGCGATCAATCCTGCTGTGACGAGTGCTGCACCTGAACGAAGATCCGTTGAAAGAACTTCTGCACCTTGCAACTGTACGCCACCGTTGATGATCGATGAACGACCTTCGATCTTGATGTCAGCGTTCATGCGGCGGAATTCTTCAACGTGCATGAAGCGGTTTTCGAAGACCGTTTCCGTGATAACTGATGTGCCGCCTGCTTTGAGGACGAGTGCCATCATTTGTGCTTGAACATCTGTCGGGAAGCCTGGGTGTGGCATCGTCTTGACGTCAACTGCTTCGAGTTTCGCTGGACCGACGACGCGGAGCCCTTCTTCTGTATCCGTGATCTTAACGCCCATCTCTTCCATCTTCGAGATGAGTGGACGAAGGTGTTCGCGCTCAGCACCGATGACTTCGACGTCACCTTCTGTGATTGCTGCTGCGATCATGAACGTACCTGCTTCGATTCGGTCAGGAATGACGTAGTGTGTTGCACCGTGTAATTTCTCGACGCCTTCGATGCGGATCGTTTCTGTACCTGCACCGCGGACTTTTGCGCCCATTGCGTTCAAGAAGTTCGCAAGGTCAACGATTTCTGGTTCTTTTGCGACGTTCTCGATGACTGTCGTTCCTTCTGCGAGTGTCGCAGCCATCATGATGTTTTCTGTCGCACCGACAGATGGGAAGTCGAGGTAGATTTTTGCACCTTGGAGGCGACCGTCGACATGTGCTTCAACGAATCCGTTTCCGATGATCGTTTTTGCGCCCATCGCTTCGAATCCTTTCAAGTGAAGATCGATCGGACGTGATCCAATTGCACATCCACCTGGCATTGCGACACGTGCGCGCCCGAGGCGTGCAAGTAATGGACCCATGACGAGAATCGAAGCTCGCATCTTACGCACGTACTCGAGTGGTGCCTCGTCTTTGAGATTCGGCTCTGCATTGACCGTCACCGTGTTTGCTTCTGCGTCGAATTCGACTTCTGCGTTCAAGTTGCGTAAGACGTTATTGATTGTATAGACGTCTGCTAGACGTGGTACGTTTTGAAGAACTGATTGTCCCTCTGATGCAAGCAATGTCGCGACGAGTGTTTTTAAGACCGCGTTCTTTGCACCTTCTACTTTGACTGTTCCAGCTAATTTACGTCCGCCACGGACAACGATTTTTTCCATTCTCCCTACTCCTCTGCTTCGTTTCTGTTCTAGTATGTTCAATTCGTGATTGGTGAGGATCATAGTTGGAATTCAACGAATGTTAGAAAAGAAACTTCCCTATAGTTGATCTCTTACTACAAAGCCAATACGACGTTTCGATTGTAATGTTAGATGATTGCTAAATGACTGTGTTCCTTCATTGAAAGAGCAGTGTCCTGTTCCATGGTAAAACAAATTACCATTTCAGGGTTTACAATGCAGTTACAAGTTCACCCGATTAAAAACTGAAGACGTTGTGCAAAACCGGCATAATCCAGTAAAAAGCGCGCTACGATGGATCCGAGTGCAATCGCAAGAATCGTTCGTAAGGCTACCGCATGCGGTCCTTTAGGATGTTTCAGGATTTTCTCCCATTTGACTGGTAACAAGGACCACCAAGCGAGCAAAATCGCTACGATATAGACCAGCATACTAACTAACGCACTCACACCAATAGATGTCACTTTCGTTGCACCTCTTCTTCATAGTTTCTTCAACTCTACTATGATTTCATAAAATGAATGATTGCGCAAACAAAAAAGAACACGCTGAATTAATTTTAGCGTATAAAATATATTTATTGAAGATAAATTTGGTCTTCTACTGAAAAAAGGTTGAAGAATTCGTGAAGACGAGGCATATAGTGTACTTTTACATTTTTGCAGTATTTTAAACCTGTATCCTTCATCGTGTTGCGAAAACGGTTGCCATACCGAAAAACATTGATGGTTTGTACAAAAAAACCCCAGTTCCGAGAACGGAACCGGGGTTTCATCAAATCAATCGCGACCGTAGTCTTTCAAGCTGAGACGGTTAACTGCTCGTTTCAGTGAAAGTTCAGCACGCTTGAATTCGAGTTCTGATAATTTCGTGTCCTGGAGACGACGTTCTGCACGAACCTTCGCAGCTGCAGCACGGTCATAGTCGACCTTGTCTGCTTGCTCCGCAGTTTCCGCAAGAACCGTTACAGTATCCTGGCGCACTTCCATAAAGCCACCGCTGATAGCGATCAACGTGCGTCCGCCATCTTCGTGGCGCAACTTCAAGATGCTGATATCGAGTGGTGTTACGAGTGGGACGTGGTGCGGGAGAACCCCGATCTCACCAGAAATCGTCTTCGCAACGACCATACGGATATCGCCATCATACACTTCGCCATCCGGGGTGACGATATTGACATGAAGTGTGTTCATCTCAAGTCCCCCTTATGCTTTGTCACTTAGACAAGCGCCTTCGCTTTTTCAATCGCATCTTCGATCGGACCAACGAGACGGAATGCTTCTTCCGTTAAGTCATCGTGTTTACCTTCGAGGATTTCTTTGAAGCCGCGGATCGTGTCCTTAACTGGGACGTACGATCCTTTTTGTCCTGTGAACTGCTCAGCTACGTGGAAGTTCTGCGACAAGAAGAACTGGATACGACGCGCACGGTGTACAGTCAATTTGTCGTCTTCTGACAACTCGTCCATACCGAGGATTGCGATGATATCTTGAAGTTCTTTATAACGCTGAAGTGTTTCCTGAACTTGACGTGCAACACCGTAGTGCTCTTCGCCGACGATTTCCGGTGAAAGGGCGCGTGATGTCGAAGCAAGTGGATCCACGGCAGGATAGATCCCCATCTCAGAGAGACGGCGCTCAAGGTTCGTCGTTGCATCTAAGTGAGCAAACGTCGTCGCAGGAGCCGGGTCAGTATAGTCATCGGCTGGTACATAAACTGCTTGAATCGATGTAACCGAACCTTTGTTTGTTGATGTGATTCGCTCTTGGAGCATACCCATCTCTGTTGCGAGTGTCGGCTGGTAACCAACGGCAGATGGCATACGACCGAGAAGGGCCGATACCTCAGAACCTGCTTGTGTGTAACGGAAGATGTTATCAACGAAGAGAAGAACGTCTTGTCCTTGCTCATCACGGAAGTATTCTGCCATTGTCAAACCAGTCAAGGCAACACGAAGACGTGCACCCGGTGGTTCGTTCATCTGACCGAAGACCATCGCTGTTTGTTTGATAACGCCTGAATCCGTCATCTCGTGGAACAAGTCATTTCCTTCACGAGTTCGCTCACCAACACCTGCGAATACCGAGATACCGCTGTGCTCTTGGGCGATGTTGTTGATCAATTCCTGGATGAGGACGGTCTTACCTACACCGGCACCACCGAAGAGACCGATCTTACCACCCTTGATGTAAGGAGCGAGCAAGTCGACGACTTTAATTCCAGTCTCGAGGATTTCAACTTTCGTTGAAAGGTTATCGAAAGTCGGTGCTTTTTTGTGGATCGGAAGACGTTCCACGTCAGCAGCGATTTCTTTTTCATCAATTGGGTTACCGAGTACGTTGAAGACGCGACCAAGTGTCGCTTCTCCGACGGGTACCGAGATTGGAGCATTCGTATCGAGTACTTCCATTCCACGGCGTACTCCATCCGTAGAGTCCATCGCAATGGTACGGACGACGTCGTCACCAAGGTGCAGGGCGACCTCAAGCGTCAAGTCGATAGCCACTTCTTCTACAGTTTGCGGCGTATATTGAATACGAAGCGCGTTGTAGATGTTCGGTAAGTGTCCTTCGAACTTAACGTCGATGACAGGTCCCATGACCGCGACGACGCGGCCTTTTAAACCGAGTTCGTTCATCGTGTTTCCTCCTACCTATCGTTACGCCAGTCGGGATTACTGCTGCGCAGCAGCCCCACTGACGATCTCTGTGATTTCTTGCGTGATCGCAGCTTGTCGAGCTCGGTTGTAGACGAGAGTCAATCGACCGATCAAGTCATCTGCGTTATCTGTCGCACTTTGCATTGCTGTCATACGTGACGCATGTTCTGCTACTTTCGCGTCAAGAAGCGCACCGAAGATCAAGCTCTCCGCATAACGCGGGAGGAGTTCCGCAAGGATTTGTTCCTCGCTTGGCTCGTACTCATAAGTCGTCGAAGACGAAGCTTCGATTTCTCCGAGTGGGAGAAGGGTTTCGACTTTCACTTCTTGGCTGATGACAGATAAGAAGTGGTTGTAGCACAGCTTGAGCTCGTCGATTTCGCCGATCGTGAACGCACTCACTGTGCGCTTCACGATTTCAGCGACGTCGACATACGAAGGAGAATCGTTCAAGCCTGTGATCGCATCCGTGACCGTGATTCCGCGTGAACGGAAGAACTGGACACCGACTTTACCGACCACGAAGAGAACGTAACTGTCCGTAGTATGCTTTTCTTTGATTTCCCGGTAGACTTCACGCAGCACGTTGGCGTTATATGCACCAGCTAAGCCGCGATCCGATGTGATGACGATGTAGCCCGTCTTTTGGACGGGACGTTTCTCGAGCATCGGATGGCTCGCACCTGTCGTGCCATTCGCAATGGTTCCGAGTACCTCTTGCATTTTCAGCATGTAAGGTTGGAACTTCGCGCTATGTGCTTGAGCGCGGTTCAGTTTCGACGCCGAAACCATGTTCATCGCTTTCGTGATCTGTTTCGTACTTTTCGTCGAGTTGATCCGCGTTTGTATCTCGCGCAACGATGCCATTTCGATTCACCACCTTGTTAGTATCAAGAGCGTTCCGCCGGATTAAACCGTCGCTTGGAACGTTTTCTTAAATTCTGAGATTGCTGCTACGAGCTCTTCGTCTGCTGGAAGGTTACCTGTCTTACGGATCTCATCGCAAAGTTGTTTGCGGTTTTGATCGAGCCAGAGGTTGAGTTCCTTTTCAAAACGACGAATATCCGTTACAGCAACATCATCAAGGTGACCACGAGTCAAGGCATAGATGATGATGACTTGCTTATCGACAGTAAGTGGTTGGTTCAAGTCTTGTTTCAAGACTTCAACTGTCCGCTCACCACGGTTAAGCTTCGATTGAGTCGCTTTATCAAGGTCAGATCCGAACTGTGCGAATGCTTCAAGCTCACGGTAAGATGCGAGGTCAAGACGGAGCGTACCCGCTACCTTCTTCATCGCTTTTACTTGAGCCGAACCACCTACACGCGATACCGAGAGACCCGGGTTGATCGCGGGACGGACACCTGAGAAGAAGAGATCCGATTGAAGGAAGATTTGACCATCCGTGATCGAGATAACGTTCGTCGGGATGTAAGCTGAGATATCCGACGCTTGTGTTTCGATGAACGGAAGGGCAGTCAAACTACCTGCGCCAAGCTCGTCGTTCAACTTCGCCGCACGCTCAAGAAGGCGTGAGTGGAGGTAGAAGACATCCCCTGGGTAAGCTTCGCGGCCTGGTGGGCGTTTCAAGAGAAGTGAAAGCTCACGGTAAGCAGCTGCTTGTTTTGAAAGATCATCATAGATGACAAGAACGTGTTTGCCTTGGTCCATGAAGTGTTCACCCATCGCGACACCTGCGAATGGTGCGAGGTAAAGAAGTGGAGCTGGCTGTGAAGCCGCTGCCGAAACGACGATCGTGTAATCGAGGGCACCGTTTTTACGGAGCGTCTCGACGACGCCACGGACTGTTGATTCTTTTTGTCCGATTGCGACGTAGATACAGATCATGTTTTCTTCTTTTTGGTTGATGATCGTATCGATCGCGATCGACGTTTTACCCGTCTGACGGTCACCGATGATCAACTCACGCTGTCCACGACCGATTGGAACGAGGGCATCGATCGCCTTGATTCCCGTCTGAAGTGGTTCGTGTACCGATTTACGCGCCATGACGCCAGACGCCTTACGCTCGATCGGGTTGTAGTGTTCTGTTTCGATTGGACCAAGACCATCGATTGGCATACCGAGTGGGTTAACGACACGTCCGAGGAGTGCGTCTCCTGTTGGTACTTCCATGATGCGACCCGTACGGCGAACAGAGTCGCCTTCTTTGATTTCAAGGTAGTCACCAAGAATGATGATACCGACGTTGCCTTCTTCTAAGTTTTGCGCCAAGCCCATTGTGCCGTTAGCGAATTCTACGAGCTCTCCCGACATGACGTTGTCGAGTCCGTGTGCACGAGCGATACCATCACCGATTTGGATGACCGTACCTGTCTCGTTCACTTCCATCGTAGAACCGTACTGCGCGATACGCGCTTTAAGCAGGGCGCTGATTTCTTCAGCTCTAATGCTCATGCGTTTCACCCCTATTTTCTTACGCTTTTAACAGCTCACGCTCAAGGCGCGTTAGTTTAGTTTCGATCGTACCGTCATATGTCGTGTAACCGATTTGAACGCGAAGTCCTCCGATGACACTCGTGTCGACGACGTTCTCGACTTCAAGCGTTTTACCTGATTTTTGGCCAAACGTCTCTTTCACTTTCGTGAGTTCCTCGTCTGACAATTTGTATGCACTCGTGACGACTGCCGTCGCGACATTGCGGTGTTCATTTAACAATGCAATGAAGTGTTCCGGTAATGTAACGATCTCTGCCGCCCGGTCGTTTTCGACCATGACGAGCAATGTGTTCAAGACGATCGAGTTGAAGCCAGTGAAGCTTGTTTGAAGAACTTGCTTGAGCTCTTCAGCAGAAATCGATGGGTTATCTAAAACCGAAGCGAGCTCTGGTGTTGCGTGGAGCACTTCGCCGAGCGTCCGCACATCAGCTTCTGCTTGCTCGAGCACATGGTGCTCAAGCGCAAGATCGAAGAGCGCTTTTGCGTAGCGTCCCGCTACGTGATCACGCATTAGTTCGTGTCCTTAGTATCAGCAAGGAATTGATCGACGAGTGCTTTTTGAGCCGCTTCGTCCGTCGCAAGCTGTGTTTTCATGACGTGGCGTGCTGCAGCGATTGCTTGAAGAGCGACATCGTTCTTCAAAGCAGCTTGTGCTTCAGCGCGTTCACGTTCGATCGCACGGCGAGCTTCTTCCTTACTCATTTCGGATTCAAGACGTGCCTGCTCCATCGCACGTGCTTGCTCTGCTTCTGCCTGACGGCGTGATGCTTCTAAAAGATCGCGTGCTTCCGTACGCGCCTTGTTTAATTCTTCGCGTTGTTGTTCTACGTAGACTTCAGCGTCTTTACGGCTCTTTTCAGCCGAGTTGATCTCGCTAGCCACATGCTCTTCCCGCGCTTTCATCATGTTGACGAGCGGGCCCCATGCGAATTTCTTCAAGAGGATGAGGAGCAAGAGGAAAACGACGATCGTGACGATCATGTTGGCAATAAGAGGCTTACTTGCTTCCGCAACACCCTCTGCCGCAAGATACGTTAGATTCATTCGATTACACTCCCCTCGTGGTTGGTTCAACTTCAATATCTACATAAGGGAGCCTAAGCTCCCGTGACGGTTCACTCAAACGTTGAACGAATAGCGCCCTATGTAGTCCGTTCTCGTTAATCGTGGATTAAGAGTTGAGAAGAAGGAAACCGACCGCTACACCGATGATTGGAAGTGCCTCGACGAGACCGATACCGATGAACATTGTTTGACGAAGTTCGTTTTTGAGTTCTGGCTGACGTGCTTGACCTAATACTGTACCGTTTACGATAAGACCGTTACCGATACCTGCGCCGAGTGCGCCGAGTCCGATGATGATCGCTGTTGCAATAAGATTCATGATAAATTGCCTCCCTAGAGTATGTTCATTGATTTGTCGTGCTGTTATCGGAAAAGCGGATGCTTTACCTTCGAATTAATGGTCGTGCGCTGCCTTATGTCCGATGTAAACCATCGTCAGGATAAGGAAGATGTACGCTTGGATACCACCGATGAAGAGTGAGAATCCTTGCCAGATCAACATCGGGATACCCGAGATGATCGCGCCTAGTGGTCCGGCGAATTGGAAATCGTTCGTACCAGAGACGATACCGATCGAAAGAATGATTCCGATCATGATTTCACCAGCGAAGATGTTTCCGTAAAGACGAAGACCAAGCGTCAACGTGTTTGCAAACTCCTCGATGATGGTAATGATAAACATCGGCGTCATGAATGTTTTCGCATAAGCGCCGAAGCCTCGCATCTTCACACCGTAGTAATGGCTCATGACCACTACCATAGATGAAAGTGCCAGTGTCACGTAAGGATCTGCAGTTGGTGAGTTGAACCAAATGTAGTGTCCCGTCACGACGTTGAATGGGAGACCCATGATGTTGGACACAAGGATGAACAGGAATAATGTCATTCCGAACGTAAGGAAGCGACCCCCTGTTTTCCAGTCCATCGTGCTGCTGATGATACCGCGAACGAATTCGAGGAACATCTCCATCACGTTTTGAGCACCGGTTGGCTTCATCACAAGACGTCGCGTACCGGCCACGGCAATCAAGAAGACGAGAGCAGCAGCAATCAATACTGTGATCAAGTTCGTCCAGCTACCGTACAGAACGAAGTCACCCCAGAGTGGGATTTCGTAAAGTGGCATTTCGTGGTTCATTTGACTATTCACCTCTTTTCCCGCTTGAGTTCGTGAGTCAAGAACTCACAAAATTGTATGACGTGGCCGGCGAGAAGGCCTATTACCACCGCAGTTAATGACAATTCAGTTTGATACTTCAAACCGATCATCACACAAAGTACCGCGACCGCCATGCGTGAAACGGTCCCTCGAGACACTGGCTTGCGCCCCGTCTCGATTACACGATACATCCGATCGACGCTGAGTCGTTGAAGCGTCAAGATCAGAAAGCTGCCAGTTCCACCAAGTGCTAGTCCATAAATGACTGGATCACTCGGGCGTCCAATGAGCAGCAGGACAGCCAGGATTCCATAAAAGAGTCCAAACCATCGTAAGTACGCACGATACAACGCATCTTGAAGGATGATGTTCATGTCTTCTCCCCTAACAAGTGCCTGATCATGGCGATCATGCAAAGAATGCCGATGAAAATCCCGATGAACACGGCGAACGTCGCACCCATTTTTTCCCACCATTGTTGTTGTTCCCCATAGTTCCCAACCAAAAAGCCAATGACGATCGGTGCAGCCAGTGCCGTCGAAATTTGCGAGGCCATGACCATACTCTTCGCGAGCCCACTTTGGCGCACTAGAGACGACCCCCTTTTTTCCCAATTGTGAGTTCTTTCTCTTTCCCACAATTTGCGGATTTTCATACTAGTCAAGAATACAATGAAGCAGCTTTCATAGTCAAATGAATTCACAATAAAAACAGAGCCGAAAAACCTATACATATCAACGATTGATAAGGTTTTCACAGATGTCATCCGTGCAAGTCATTTCACGAAGATGTGAAGAAAATATGTAGTACTATCAACGGTTAAAGAGATTGTTCATATGGTGAACAAAACCGTTGAATAGTAACGTTATATCGTGCCCGTTCAAGCGAAACAAGACCTCTAAAATTGATTTGTGTCGATTTTGTGAAAAAACATTTTTTGTTCACAATTGAAAACGCTTCCGAATCGGGACATAAAAACAGCTCTGACATCTGTTTGTAACAATACATTTCAGCGATTTCCATTTTTTCAATCGTGCGGTACGTCACAGCTTGAATCGTCATCGTTTCCTTTCCAGTTTCAAGGTCATCTGGTTTTACATTTTCTAAACAAATGGGCTGATTTTAGTGGAAATGGTAAGATTTAAAGATATTATTCCTATAAACTAAAACCTTTTGCCGTCATAGATGTACTAAAACAAAAAAGAATCGCTTATTTCACGCGACTCCTACAGGAAAAAGCACAAGTCTTTGTGCTGTCAGAGACAAGTGAGACCCGACTCCTCGTCTAAGGACGATGGAGGCGCGGCTCACGTCTCGCCTGAGGAAAGCAAGTGAATGTAAGCGATTCGGAGGGTGATCGTCGTTTTTTATTGTGTGAGTAACGGTGCCGGAGCTTCCCCTTGACCGAAGTGATGCAGGATTGCTTGAACGATGCGTTCGGACGCATGACCATCGCCATACGGGTTCGAGGCATGCGCCATCTCTTGATAAAGTGTTTCGTTCGTCAAAAGTTCCGTTGCCATCTGATAAATCGTCTCTTCTTCCGTACCGGCAAGTTTCAACGTTCCTGCAGCAATCCCTTCCGGGCGCTCCGTCGTGTCGCGTAAGACAAGCACAGGTACACCAAGTGATGGCGCTTCTTCCTGTACGCCACCTGAATCAGTCAGGATTAAATGCGCACGGCTCGCGAAGTTATGGAAGTCGAACACGTCGAGTGGTGCAATCAACGAAATCCGATCATGCCCCTCAAAGACCGTCTTCGCAGCTTCTTGAACGACTGGGTTGAGGTGAACCGGATAGACGACGTGTGTATCCGGAAACGCATCGACGAGGCGACGAATCGCCCGGAACATCTGATGCATCTTCTCGCCTTGGTTCTCACGACGATGTGCCGTCATCAGAATCAGCTTCCGGTCCCCGACCGTCTCAAGCATCGGATGGACATAATCGGTTTGAACGGTCGTCTGTAGAGCATCGATTGCCGTATTCCCCGTGATGTAGACACCAGCGTGACGGTTCTCGGATGCGAGATTCGCGGCAGCTTGTGCTGTCGGAGCAAAGTGTAAGTCCGCGAGCGTCGACGTCAACTGACGATTGACCTCTTCCGGGAACGGCGAGTACTTATTATACGTGCGCAGTCCCGCCTCGACGTGACCGACCGCGATCTGATTGTAATAGGCAGCCAGGCTTCCGACGAACGTCGTCGTCGTATCCCCATGAACGAGGACAAGATCCGGCTTGATGTCCTTCATGATCCCATCGAGTCCTTCGAGACCACGCGTCGTAATATCAACAAGTGTCTGACGTTGCTTCATGATATTCAAATCATGATCCGGTTGGATTTCGAATAAATCGAGCACTTGATCGAGCATCTCGCGGTGCTGGGCAGTGATCGTAACATGAACATCAAAAGCAGGGTGTTGCTTCAGGGCATTGACGAGCGGTGCCATCTTGATGGCTTCCGGTCGCGTCCCGAAAATCGGCATGACTGTAATCGGCATGGTGACTTCCTCCTTTTTTCCTTTTTTCATTAAAGCATATTTCAGCAGTCTTGCGCAGTTTACGAAATAGCAACGAAAAGACCGCAGATCATCGTCTGCGGTCTTTTCGTATATCTTGCTGTTTTTTACTTCGTTCCGAAGAGACGGTCTCCTGCATCACCGAGTCCAGGGACGATGTATCCGTGGTCGTTCAACTTCTCGTCGAGTGCCGCGAGATAGATGTCGACGTCTGGGTGTTCTTCTTGAACGCGTTTAACGCCTTCAGGTGCTGCACAGAGACATGCGAGCTTGATGCTCTTCGCCCCTTGTTTCTTTAAGGAGGAGATGGCGTCTGCCGCCGAACCACCTGTCGCAAGCATCGGGTCAACGACGACGAAATCACGTTCTGCGACGTCTGTTGGAAGCTTGAGGTAGTATTCCGTTGGCTCGAGTGTCTCTGGGTCACGGTACAAACCGATGTGACCGACTTTGACGTTCGGCATCATGCGGAGCATCCCGTCGACCATACCGAGACCGGCGCGGAGAATCGGGACGATCCCGAGTTTCTTGCCTTCGATCATCTTTTGCGTCGTCTTCGTGACCGGTGTCTCGATCGCGACATCTGTGAGTGGAAGGTCACGTGTGATTTCATATGCCATCAATGAAGCCACCTCGTCGACAAGTTCCCGGAATTGTTTCGTTCCTGTTTCGACTTTACGCATGATCGTCATCTTGTGCTGAATCAATGGGTGATCAAATACATGTACTTTACTCATTGTTTGCATCTCCTCTCCATTCTCTTTTCGCATTGTACTCTAAAAACGTACTGCTTGGGAACTGTTTTTTCGTCAGTTCCCGAGCGTACTCTTCCCTGATAGAATTGCTTTTGCGGCGTAAGACCATTCATTGTCCGGTTGTTTTGCGAGTTCTTGCAAGGTCGCACGATAATCACCTTTTTTATATTTTTGTTCATAGACCGCTTGCATCCAGAGGACGTCACTCATGTATCCGGACTTCGGGAAATCTTTCCGATAGGCAATATAATCCGCCTGTGTCGTCTGCTTGAGCTTTCCGGCAGTGATCAACTTATAGAAGCGTGCCATACCTGCTGTCTCTTTGTTCGTCAAGACGGATCCGGTCAAGACACTGTCTGCTCGTTTGTAGTCTTTCGCCTGAACGGCAGCAACCCCTTGCTCGAGTGCTTCTTTCGGAGGTAGTTGCGTCTGCTTTGTTTCGGAAGAAGTCTCCTTCTTCTCTGGCTTAATCGCTTTCGCTTTTTCTTGCTCACTTGCCAGCTGCTCGTTTTTTTCTTTTAACTGTTCGACTTCCGTTTGCAGCGCTGCGAGTTGTTGCTCGACCTCTGTTTGTTTCGTTGCGACTGGTGTTGCGGGTTCGCTATCCAACTGTGTCCAGACGAGAACGAGAGAGACGACAGCCACGGCTCCACCAATCCACCATGGATTCAGTTTTCCGAGTCGCTTCCAGTCTTTCAATTGCGGATGATTCTGAACCGTCATGGGAAAGGATGCCAATCGCTTCTGGGCAAGACGCTTCCCACCTGCTTTTCCTGCGATCGCCAGGCGATAACGATAGACTTCTGCTGGCATCGGTAAGGTCTTCCACTGTTCAAAACGAGCATCTGCCTGTTCATAAAATCCTGCCTGTTGCATGATGACGATTGCTTTGAAATCTTCGAGCATCCGGTGATATTCCCGGCGCTCGTGGCTTTTATGGGTGAACCATTCTGTCAGGCGTTCCGTTTGAATGGCTTGAAGTTCTGATTGGATCAAGGTTGATAAGTTCACATTTATTTCCACCTTTATCTTTTTTTACTACGGTTAAGTATAGCAAAGATAACGCTTCCGCAAATGGTTCGTTTCCCCTATCTTCTTGACGAAGCATTGAAAAAAACCTCTTGTTTTCGTACGTCGATGTACGAAAACAAGAGGATGAATCGTTTAACGATGAGAATAGGATCGGAATACTTTTGTTTCCGTGATGCGTCCGTCTTCAATCCGCCAAATCCGGTCACAGACATCAAGCATCCGTTCGTCATGCGTGATGACGATGACGGTCTTGTTAGAAACATGCGCTTGTTGTTGCAACAGCTCCATCACCCGGCGACCATTCGGATAATCGAGACTTGCGGTCGGTTCATCCGCGAGTACAAGTCGTGGTTCATTGACGAAGGCCCGAGCAATCGCGACACGTTGTCGTTCGCCACCTGATAAGGCGTGCGGCAAATGGTCTTTCCGGTGCTCGAGTCCGAACACGGCGAGAGCCGATGTCACGTCAACGGTTCGCCCCGCTTCCTGCGCGACCAGCTCTAGTTGCTCTCCTGCTGTTAAAAATGGTACGAGATGCGATTCTTGAAAGATGAATCCGACTTCCTCAAGTCGCAAACGACGACGTTCTTCGTCTGCTGCTTCACTGACGCACGTATCATCGAAGTAGACGGCACCCTTCGTTGGTGTCTGTAACAATCCAAGCAACTGGAGCAATGTACTTTTCCCGCTACCACTTGGTCCGACGAGGGCAATCAACTCACCCGCTTCTGCTTGTAAGTTGATGTCATGCAGAACCGTCATCTCACCATAACTTTGTTCAATCTGATCTAATCGGATCATCCGTTCATTCCTCCCATCGCATCTGCCGCTTCGAGTTTCTTGACCATTCGTAACGGAACGAGCGCACCGAGGATTGCCGTTACGAGTAAAATGCCACCGTACATCAGACTGGTCGACCATTCAAAACGGAATGGAAGATCCGCCGGTAAGAAACGACTTGTTAAATAGGTGATGGCGACGCTGACAGCAAAGGCGAGGCTCGTCAAGAGGATGACTTGTACGAGTAGACTCGCACCCATCGTCCGGGTCCGGATGCCGATTGCCTTCAAGACACCGAGCTGTTTCATCTTTTGCATCGTCAAAATATAGAAGAAGGCAGTCAGAATCAATGCCCCGATGACGACGAGTGCGACCCGCATCATCTGGAAGGAGTTTTGCTCCGCTGCATAGCCTGGTACGTTCTCAACGACTGCTTGTTTTGAGAAGACGGCTTGATCCGTTTGCAACGACTGACCGATATACGCTGAGACGTATGATGCCCCCATCTTCGATTGCCATGCTTGCCACGATTCATCCGTCATCCAAAGGACCGGTGCGTGACTATAACGTCCGTCCGTTACAGTACCGGCAATTCGGAACGTCTCTTTCGTCCGAAAATCCGTAATCGTATCGCCAACACGGGTTCCGCGTTGCTCCGCGTACGCAGCATCAACGAGCACTTCACCTTTTTGCAACGATTGCAGCTGTTTTGGACCATAGTTCGTCGTCTGTGGTAACGCAAAGACCGTCACATCATCCTTCGTTCCATTCTTCTTCTCAAGCACCATGTTCTGGACACCGAGTGCTTCCGCGCCCTTTGGTGTCTCATCCGCCTGTAAGAACGAACGGGTCAGCTGCCCTTCCGCATCTTTACTCAGCGCAAACTGTTCGACTGGTAGATTCCGGACGGCAGCCCCATTGTCGTAGGCCAGCCCGTCCGCAAGACCGGTGATCATCAAAATCAATAAGACGATCAACATCGTCACGATCGTCATCCAACTGAATCGTCCTTTCATTCGGACGAGTTCTTTCCATCCTAACTTCATTGCGTGATCCCTCCTGTATGTTCGCTACAGGATTGATGATACGACTGCAATATGAACGGAACATGAACGCACGCGTCAAATGCGTAAAAAAGTCAATGTCACAGTCAGACCGGATGAATCAGACGACAAATTCGCGTCCCCACCAAGTTGGCGCATCGTCTCTTTAACGATCGCAAGCCCGAGTCCCGTCCCGCGCGACGTTCGGGATGCATCGCCTTGATAAAAGCGTTCAAAGGCATGTTCCATCTGTTGTTCGGTCATACCTGGTCCTTCGTCCTTGATTCGGACGATGACCTGATTCACTTGTTCTTCCGCTTGAATATGAATCGTCGCTCCTTCGGCTGAGACTGAGACGGCGTTTCGAATGACATTTTGGAAGACATGTTCGAGCGCACTGGCATCTGCTTGAATCTGTAGTGCTGGCGATACATCGAGTGCGACAGCGATGCCTTGCTCATCCAGCTGAAAGGCAAGTGTTGTGAGTGTCGTCTCTAGACTCGCGCGTAGATCGAGTGCTTGTCGCTTGAAGCGCCGTCCTTCATCGAGCTTTGCTAAGATCAATAATTGACGCGTCAGCTCCGACATTCGCGCTGCCTCTTGTTGAATGATTGCCCGTCTCCTGACGTCTTCTCCCGTCACGTCGAGTTGTCCAGCGTACCCCGAGATCGTCGTCAACGGCGACTGGAATTCATGCGAGACGTTTGCAACGAACCGGCGTCGTTCCGTATCGGACGCTTCAATCGCCATCGCCATCTCGTCAAAGCGTCGGGACAGTTCACCAATCTCATCGCGCGCCTTCGTTCCGACGCGAATTCCATAGTCGCCGTCTGCCATCTGTTCCGTTGCTTTTGTCAGGCGCCGGATCGGACGAACGAGATACCGGATCGAGAAGACGAGCAAAAGGAAGCTGATCACGACAAGCAATCCGAGGAACAGACCAACAAACAGGTGCAACTCACGGATCTGCCGACTCAAGTCCGGTCGGACAAAGATTGCATCCGTTCCTTGTGCCGTCTTGACTGACGTCCCATACGTATTGATGACTTCGTTATCGAACAGACCGAGCAGGAACAGATGGAACGGATACTCACGCATCCCGTAGTACGGTTGTCCGTTCTTCACTTGCTCGACGACTTGATTCGAGATGACTTCATCACGAAACGTGTTTCCATACCGCTCGATTCCGTCGTCCGAGCGCACATACAGTTGAAAGCCAGTCGCTTGTAACATCCGGTAAAACGATTCTGTCTTTCCGTCACCGTGCGTCTCGTAGTAATCGATCGCCGTCTCGACCGCTTCCTCGACTTTTTGGCTATAGCTGTCCTGCCAAAACGAATAGTAGGCGATGTTACTGATTAAAAGCGCAAGCAGGGCGGACACAAGTAAGACGACACAGACGAGTCCGACGATTTTCGTATAGAGGGTCCTCATGCGTCGACCTCCAACCGGTACCCGAGTCCGCGGACCGTCTCAATCTTTACCTGATGCGTCTCCTTTAAGCGTCCACGAAGTCGTTTGATGTGGACGTCAATCGTCCGGTCATCTCCCATGAAATCAAGTCCCCAGACGTGTTCAATCAATTCCTCGCGGCTGAAGACCCGTCCCGGAAAACTTGCCAACTGATGTAATAATTCAAATTCGCGCCGCGGGAGTGTCCACTCGGTCGATTGGATCGTCACGAGCTGACTGCGTTTATCGATCGTGACATCCCCGAGATGCAGAACGGGTTGCGCCGCTTTTTGATAACGCCGCGCCACGGCGTGAAGGCGAAACACTAATTCTTCCGGATCAAACGGCTTCGTGATGTAATCATCGGCACCTGCTGCAAAACCGTCCCGCTTATCTGTCAGTTCACCGAGTGCCGTCAGCATCAAGATCGGGGTGTCCCCGTTTTGCCGTAACCGCTCACACAGGACGAGACCGGTCTGCCCGGGGAGCAAGACGTCGAGCACGGCTGCTTCAAACGTCATCGTCTCGATCCAAGCGAGCGCTTCGTTTCCGTCTGCTGTCGCTCGGACGGAGTGTCCGTCGGCCTGTAATGTTGATACGACAAGTGCTTGAATATGTGGGTCATCTTCAACGACTAGAATATACATCGTACACCTCCTTTTTTAGACAAACAAAAATCCCCTCCCCTTCTCATAATGAAAAGGACGAAGGGGATGACAATCATCCGCGCTCTGGGTAGAGTGGGAAACGACCTGTCAACGCAACGACACGCTCACGTGCTTGTGCGAGAACGTCTGCTTCTTCTGGATGGTTCAAGACGAGTTCAATCAACTCGGCGATTTCTTTCATCTCGGCTTCCTTGAAGCCACGTGATGTCATCGCTGCCGTTCCGATCCGGATACCACTCGTGACGAACGGGCTCGCTGGATCGAACGGAATCGTGTTCTTGTTGACCGTGATGCCGGCTTCGTCAAGTGCATGCTCAGCGAGTTTCCCTGTGATCCCGAGCGGTTGCAAGTCGACGAGGAGCAAGTGATTGTCCGTTCCACCTGAGACGATCCGGAGTCCACGCTTCGTCAATTCCTCACCGAGGACTTTTGCGTTCGTGACGACTTGACCGATGTAGTCCTTGAACTCTGGTGCAAGAGCTTCACCAAATGCAACAGCTTTCGCGGCGATGACATGCATGAGTGGACCACCTTGGATGCCTGGGAAAATGGCTTTATCGATTGCTTTCGCATGCTCTTCTTTACAGAGGATCATCCCACCACGTGGACCACGCAACGTCTTATGCGTCGTCGTCGTGACGAAGTGTGCATGCTCGACTGGGTTCGGATGCTGACCTGCTGCGACAAGTCCAGCGATGTGTGCCATGTCGACCATCAAGTAAGCACCGACGCTGTCTGCGATTTCACGGAAACGTTTGAAGTCGATGACACGCGGATACGCCGATGCGCCCGCGACGATTAATTTTGGTTTATGCTCTTCTGCTAATTTCGCAACGACATCGTAATCAATCATCTCTGTCTCTTGATCGACACCGTATTCTACGAAGTTGTACTGGACACCGGAGAAATTGACGGGGCTACCGTGCGTCAGATGGCCACCGTGCGAGAGGTTCATCCCGAGGACCGTATCGCCCTGCTCGAGAATCGTGAAGTAAACCGCCATGTTCGCCTGTGCACCCGAGTGTGGTTGCACGTTCGCGTGCTCCGCACCGAAGATTTCCTTCGCGCGGTCGCGTGCTAAATTCTCAGCGAGATCGACATACTCACAGCCACCATAATAACGACGACCTGGGTAACCTTCTGCGTACTTGTTTGTCAAGACACTGCCTTGTGCTTCCATGACAGCTTGCGAGACGAAGTTCTCGGATGCGATCAATTCGATGTTATCCCGTTGACGACCTAGTTCCTGGCGCATTGCCGAAAAGAGTGCCTCATCTTGTTGTTTCAGATACGTAAGCGGTGTTTGTTCCATCTGAATTCCCCCATTTCATTTCGATAGACCTATCTTAACACGAATGTTTCGTTCCCGGCATCCCTAAAAACAACATCAAAAAAGCAAGGGGTGCGCAACCCCTTGCATCAATCATTCGTATTTAGCACGTGCCCCACCGATTAATTTCGGTCGTGTCACGGCTGCCGTCACGTGTGCCTCACCGATTTCCTTGTGCGGCAAGCGTACAGGAATCGCAACAGCTTTCAAGTGCATGCCGATGAACGTATCACCGATATCAATCCCGGCGTCTGCCTGAATCGCTTCGACGACGACCGGTGCCGAGAAGCGTTGGTAGGCAGCACTCGCCATCGATCCACCGGCTTCCGGAACCGGAACGACCGTTACTGGATCAAGCCCGAGTCGTTCTGCCGTTTGCCGCTCAAGCGTCAGTGCTCGGTTGATATGCTCACAGCCTTGGAAGGCAAGATCGACTTGGTGCGAACGACGAAAGGCATCGAAAACGTCGAACAACGCGTCCGCGACTTCCGGTGAACCCGCCTTGCCGATTTGTTTGCCGATGACTTCACTCGTCGAACAGCCGATCACGAGCAATTTTCCTTTTAAGGAAAATCGTTCATCCAGAGCGTTCAGTGCTTCTTCTAAATCGTGCTGGATGCGTGTCAAGTCCATTACTTCACCTCATAATCTGAGATTTTGCAAACGCGGTTCTCATGGCGTCCGCCTTCAAATTCCGTTTCAAGCCAAAGTTGTGCGATCTCACGAGCCAGTCCTGGACCGATGACGCGTTCGCCCATCGTCAAGATGTTCGAATCGTTGTGCTGACGCGTCGCTTTCGCGCTGAACGTATCATGGACGAGTGCTGCTCGGATGCCCTTGACCTTGTTCGCTGCGATTCCGATCCCGATGCCTGTTCCACAAATCAAGATGCCACGATCAAACTCTCCGTTCGCGACTGCCTCAGCGACTGGAATCGCGACATCCGGATAATCGATCGAGTCGGCTGAATGCGTACCGAAGTCCGTATAGTCGATGCCGAGCTCTTGTAAGAGGTCGTTGATTTCTGCCTTTAACTTAAAACCGCCATGATCCGCGCCGATTGCTACTTTCATCTTTACTATTCCCCCGTTTGTTTAGGTTGTTTTTTCGGAAGTTTCCGTGTATCCGGAGCTTTTCTTCCGTTTCCGTTCTGCGTCAATTTTAACACAAGACGGTTGACGAGGGGTTCGAGTTCATTACGTACTTGCCGGTAGACGTTCATCGATCCGCCATACGGATCATTGATGTCCCGTTCAAGCCCTGTCACATATTCATATAAGGTAAACGTCCGTTCCTTCAGTTCCGGATAGCGTTCACCGACTTCCTGCTTGTGCTGACGCGTCATCGTCAAGATGATGTCAGACCAGCGTCCGAGTACATCATCAAAGACTTGCGTATAGTGCTCGAGTTCGATACCGCGTTCACGTAACACTTGTAAGGCGTTCTCGGACGCATCAAATCCTTGCATCGAACGTAGTCCTGCTGAACGGACGTCGAATTCCTGATCAGCGACCTTCGAGCGTAGTAACGCCATCGCCATCGGGCTACGGCATGTATTTCCTGTACAGATGAATAAAACGCGACGTGTGCTCATCTCCGTATCCTCCTTCTTCAAGGGCGAATGACCCGACCACCTGCTGCTTTATGGAGGCGGTTGCGGACCGCAAGCCCCACCCCTTCTTCTGATAGGTCTCGTACAAAAATCTGATCCACCGTCGTCTGATCAAATCGCCGTAAACAATCGTAAAGACGTTGTGCCGCCGTCTCCATCGAGTTACCAAGGGAGCAGCGAACATCTGCGTCGACATCCTCCCCATCAAACAGGAGAACGCCCGTCTTGTGTCCGGTTTGTCGTGCATCATCGATGAGTTGCTGTAAGAATGAAAGATCTCCCTCAACTACGGAAAGTGTTGCTTCCGGTGCGTAGTGGGTATATTTCATCCCGGGTGCCTTCGGTGTAACATCTTTCATCGATAAGGCAGGATCGAGTGTGACAGGACCGATGACCGACTCGATTTGTTCGCGTGTCACGCCGCCCGGTCGTAAAATCGCCGGTGGCGTCATCGTACAATCGATGACAGTCGATTCGACCCCGATGCCCGTTTCCCCTCCATCGACAATCGCAGCGATGCGTCCCGAGAGGTCATGTGCGACGTGCGCAGATGACGTCGGTGAAGGTTTTCCGGAACGGTTGGCACTCGGTGCTGCGAGACCCAACCCTGTCGCCTCGATCAATCGAAGCGCGAGCGGATGGTCTGGCATCCGTAATCCGATCGTATCTAGTCCTGCTGTGACGAGTGTGGATGCGGTGCCGTTCGATTCGAGGATGATCGTCAAGGCTCCTGGCCAGAACGCCTCCATCAAACGTGCCGCAACATCTGGAATGTGCGTGACGAACTGATGTGCCTGTTCTACGGATGCGACGTGGACAATCAGTGGATTGTCAGAAGGTCGACCCTTCGCGGCGAAGATTCGCCGAACAGCCGCTTCGTTCGTTGCGTCCCCTGCGAGACCATAGACAGTCTCGGTCGGCATCGCCACGACCTCTCCTTCCTGCAATAACCGAACTGCTTCATCCATCGTCTGTAAGTCAATCATTTCCGTCTTCACGCTGTACAATCCTTTCGTTCCGCATACACGATACGGTCTTTACCGTTTATATCTTTTAAAATACCCGTTTCCGCATTTGGATAACGTTCTTTTAACATCATTTGCACTTCTGGTCCTTGATTGTGTCCAATTTCAAACGCAATCAGTCGGAAATCGTCGCGTAGGACCCGTCCACTCTCTTCGACGAGACGTCGGTAAAAGACGAGACCGTCTTTTCCGCCAAACAGGGCGAGATGCGGTTCATGATCGAACACGACTTCACTGAGTAATTCCTCTTCCTCGATATAAGGAGGATTCGAAACAAGCACCCGCACAGAATTATCCGCAAGTGGCGCTAGTAAATCTCCTTCAAGGAACGTCACGTCTCCACCAAGCGCTGCTTGATTTTGCTTCGCGACCGTAATCGCGGCCGGTGAAATATCGACAGTCGTGACCGGTTGTTCGAGTTCGAGGGCGAGCGTGATTCCGATCGCTCCACTCCCAGTTCCGATGTCGACGATCTGTCCCGCGGTGAACGACTCACGTTTGAGACGCTCCGTGACGAAGACGATCAACTCTTCCGTTTCCGGTCGTGGAATCAAGACATCCGGTGTGACACGGAAATCCCGTCCATAAAACGGCTGATAGCCGATTAAATGCTGAACGGGCACGCCGTGAACATGAGCAAGCAAGTATTCACTGAAACGTAAATCTTGCTCCGGCGTCAATTCATCTGATAGACGGACAAGGAGTCCGGTCCGGTCGACATCCAAGACGTGCATGAGTAACCATTCGGCACTTGAACCCTCGCGTCCTGCTTGTTCCATCATCGTTTTTGCCTCATTTAGACGTTTTGCGATCCGCATCAGTTTGCCGCCTCCGATGCCCGTGCCTGATGTTCCATGACGAGCGTATCGATGACTTCATCCATCTCGCCTTGCAAGATTCGGTCAAGCTTTTGAATCGTCAATCCGATGCGATGGTCCGTCACCCGATTTTGTGCGAAATTATACGTCCGGATTCGTTCCGAACGGTCACCCGTACCCACTGCCGACTTTCGTTTTTCATCATATTCAGCTTGCTGTTCGCGTTGAATCTTATCGTAGACACGCGCGCGCAAGACTTTCATCGCTTTTTCCTTGTTCTTGATTTGCGACTTCTCATCCTGACAGCTGGCGACGATTCCCGTCGGCACGTGCGTGACACGGACAGCGGACTGTGTCGTATTGACGGACTGGCCACCCGGTCCACTCGACGTGAACGTATCGACTCGGACATCTTTGTCATGGATCTCGACTTCGACGTCTTCTGCTTCTGGTAACACGGCGACCGTTGCGGTCGATGTATGAATCCGTCCGCCGGATTCCGTTGACGGAACGCGTTGGACGCGGTGTGCCCCGTTCTCGTACTTCAACTTCGAATAAGCACCCGTTCCTTTGACAATGAAGATGATCTCTTTGTAGCCACCGAGTTCCGTGTAGCTTGCATCGATGATCTCAATCTTCCAGCTCTGTTTCTCAGCAAACTTCGAGTACATCTTGAAAAGGTCACCCGCAAATAAAGCTGCCTCGTCTCCGCCTGCCGCACCACGAATCTCGACGATGACGTTCTTATCGTCATTTGGATCCTTCGGTAATAATAAAGCTTTCAGCTTGGCTTCGAGCTCTTTGATCTCCGGGTCAAGCATCGCGACTTCTTCCTTCGCAAGGTCGCGCATCTCCGGATCCGTCAACATTTGACGTGCCTCTTGATAAGCTTCCATCTTCTCGCGGTAGACACGGTATGTCTCGACAGTCGGCGCAAGTTGTGACTGCTCTTTTGAGACCTCTCGCAATTGATTCGTATCATTGATGATGGCTGGATCAGCCAACATATCATTCAGTTTTTCATAACGGTCCTCTAACGCACTCAATCGATCCAACATCTCGGTCATCCTTCCTGGCGATTCTTCTGTCGTCAGTATAGCAAATATTGCGATCGATGGCGTCATCGTCTTCTTGAAAAGAAACGTTGACAGACGGGTTTTAAATTCCTATAATTGGTGTATTAATTGAATTAGTACACTTAAGGAGGTGAAGAAATGTTCACCGTTGATCCGAAAAGTCCGTTACCGATCTATGAACAGTTGGTCGCTCAAATCATCCGCTCGATTGCCCGTGGTCTACTCCGCTCCGGCGAACAGATGCCATCCGTCCGTGAACTTGCCGGTACACTCCTTGTCAATCCGAACACTGTCTCCCGCGCCTATCAGGAACTCGAGAGCCGCAACTTCATCGTCACGATGCGCGGTAAAGGCTCCTTCATCTCAGACATCCCACTTCATGAAGTCAAACAAGCAGCCATCCAAGATCCACTCATCCGCCTTTGTGCCATCGCCGACGAATTATCCATCTCAAACGAAGAACTTTATCGACATATCTTACACATAAGGGAGGATTCCTCATGTTGACCGTTTCTCATCTGACGAAACAAATTGACCGTACCATGATTTATGAAAATGCATCCTTCACCCTGCCGGCAGGAACGATTACTGCCTTGATTGGTCGTAATGGTGCCGGAAAAACGACATTACTGAAAACACTCGTTGGAGCGCTCGAGCCGACCCGCGGGAAAGTCGAATGGAATGGTGAGTCGATCCATCACGTTCCGAAGACGCGGGAGCACCTTTTCCTCGTTCCGGATTCTGTCTCCGTCTACCGCCAGATGACGCTCGGTGAACTGATCAACTTCTACCACGTCTTTTATCCGAACTTCGAGAAGACATATATCGAAAACTACTGCCGCTCGTCGAATCTCGATCGCGGACGTCGCGTCACTTCTTTATCGAAGGGACAAGCCCAATTGTTCCTTCTCCAACTCGCGTTTGCAACGAATGCCCCCGTTCTGTTGCTCGATGAACCAACCGATGGACTTGACCGGATCAATAAACGTGATTATCTGAAACAACTCGTCTCGTTACTTGCGGAGCGTCAGACAGCCGTTCTGATTGCTTCCCATCAACTCGAAGAACTCGATTCCCTTGCCGACCGCGTCATGACGATCGAAAAACACCTCGTCCGCGAACCGAAGGCACTCGATGATGCCAAAGCTAGCATGCAGAAATGGCAAGTCGTCTATGAAGACGTTCCAGAGCTCAGTCATGCCGATCTCCACGTCTTATCCCAAACGGGTCGGGTCGTGACGTTACTCGTCTTATCCGATGCAGGCGCGCAGTATCTTGAAACGACGCGTCCTCTATTAAAGGATGCTTTGCCAGTGCAGATGGAAGATTACTTCTTGGGGACATTTGGAGGGAAACGACATGGTTAAGCAATTGATCCGCTATCACATCAAGCAAGGCATATGGCCACTCGCTTGTTTCATTTTACTGGCGATCTTCAGTTATGGTTTTGGTAGTTATACCATCATCAATGACTTTGAAACATATGAAGTATCTTATCAAACCGAAACGATTCAAGCTGTCCTCGTCAGTCCGTTCTTCGCTGGGTTCGCAGCAATTCTGATTGCGGTCTTTGCAATCCTGATGCTCGGTTCGGAGCGTGGAAGTGGTCGTAGTTTGATCTTACATGCGTTGCCGTTCCCGAAGGTCTGGCTGTTCTGGATCAAATGGGCGATTGGCGTCGTGACGTTGATCGTCTTCCCGATCATCGGCTTTTTCGCCAGTTGGTCATTGCTGCAAGGATTCGGTATCAATCCGTTTGATTACGTCACGTGGTCGTCACTCCTTCAAGATTTTGGTCTATTCCTTCTATTTGATGTGACGATTTTAACGATTTTCTTATTCGCCGGAACAGTTGCCGGTGACATCATCGGACAACTGTTACTCGGAACGTTCTTCTTGTTCTTGAATTACTTCACGTATTTCAGTATCTATGCTATCGGTCAACTGGGTTTTGGCGTGGGCTATGAAGAGTTAGACAAACCAACAAGCTTTTTGATGACGATCACGACGCCATTTGCGCTCTTCTTCGAGTACAATACCGATTTCAACATCACCTATGCTGTGTTGTTCAGTTTAGCCTTGACGGTCATCTTACTGATTTTCGGTAGTCGCCTCTATGTCAAAGGTGCGAACGAACGTCTCGGGCGTTTCACGATTTTCCCAAAATTACATCCAGCACTCATCATCACCTTCTCGATCTATACGACAATCCTACTCGCGGGAATCATCGGTCTGATTTCGTCCGAGAATCAATTCCTGTACTGGCTCGCAATCGCGATTCTCGCCTGGCCGACGTTCAGCTCTTATCGTCGGATGATTGGGTGGAGTCGCTAATGCAACGAATGGACCTTCTGAAATGACTTTTCAGAAGGTCCATTTTTTTGTCATCGATTCTTCACAAAGCTTTACAAACGATAAACATGGATTTCACATTCTATCCGTAAGGTGGAGTTTGTAGGTCGTATCGATCATCAAACCCCAGCACCTTTCGAGGAGGAACTCTTATGAAATTAAAACGTATCATTCCGATTTTTGCCTTATCAACCCTTTCCCTTAGTACGATGCTCTCGATGCCTGAAGCAGAAGCAAAGACGAAACCGGTCAAATCACCGGAAATCCGGAACGTCATCTTCTTGATCGGCGACGGGATGGGTGTCTCCTATACATCAGCACATCGTTACTTAAAGAACGATCCATCGACACCGGTTGCTGAAAAAACAGCGTTTGACCAATACCTCGTTGGTCAACAGATGACTTATCCGGAAGATCCGAAGGAAAACGTCACCGATTCCGCTTCCGCAGCAACAGCGATGTCATCCGGCGTCAAGACGTATAATGCAGCGATTGCTGTCGATAACGATAAATCGGAAGTCAAGACCGTCCTTGAAGCAGCGAAAGCACGTGGTAAGTCAACAGGACTCGTTGCGACATCGGAAATCACGCATGCGACACCTGCTTCGTTCGGTGCTCATGATGAGAGCCGAAAGAACATGAACGCGATCGCAGACGATTACTTCAAGGAACGCGTCAATGGGAAACATAAAATTGACGTCATGCTCGGTGGCGGTAAGTCGAACTTCGTCCGTCCGGATGTTGATTTGACGAAAGCATTCAAAAAAGACGGTTACAGTTACGTCACGGATCTGGATCAATTGCAAGGTGATAAAAACAAACAAGTCCTCGGTCTGTTCGCAGATGGTGGATTACCAAAACGGATTGACCGCGAAAACTCGGTCCCATCGCTTGAACAAATGACGAACTCTGCCATTAAGCGACTCGACTCGAATAAAAAAGGATTCTTCCTGATGGTCGAAGGTAGCCAAGTCGACTGGGCCGGTCATGACAATGATATCGTCGGTGCCATGAGTGAGATGGAAGACTTCGAGCGAGCATTCAAAGCCGCGATCGCATTTGCAAAGAAGGATAAACATACACTCGTCGTCGCGACAGCTGACCACTCAACGGGTGGATATTCAATCGGTGCAGATGGCATCTATAACTGGTTCGCTGAACCGATCAAAGCGGCAAAGAAAACACCTGACTTCATGGCGCAAAAAATCGTCGATGGTGCGGACGTCCGCAAGACATTGACGACGTATATCGATCAGGACAAACTCGCCTTGACGGATAAAGAAATCGATAGCGTCTCCCGCGCTGCTGAATCGAAGAAATTACTCGAGATCGATAATGCGATTGAAGAAATCTTCAACGAACGCTCGCATACAGGCTGGACGACAGGTGGACATACAGGTGAAGACGTACCGGTCTATGCGTTCGGTCCTGCCAAAGAACGTTTCGCGGGACAAGTCGACAACACGGATCACGCGAAAATCATCTTCGATCTCTTGAAATCGAAGAAATAAGGAGAATGTTCATGAGACAGATACTTGCTACTTTGATGCTCGGGACGGTGCTCGCTGGTTGTGGCACTTCAGCATCACAAGACACACCAAAAGAACCAGCGTCTGCGAAACAGGAGCAGCCGGTATCGCTTGAAAAAACAAGCGCCTACGTTCCAAACCCACAAATTCCAGACGATCGCGATTTGACAAAAATCGATCAGACCGTCACGGATGATAAGGGCGATCTGACGCTTAAACAATTCAAACGAGTGAACGAAACACGGAAGATTGGTCCGATCGAGATGACGATCGAAGAGATCAAAGTATTCCATGCTCGTCCAAGCTATGGCATGATTGATTTCTTCCATGGCTTTACGCACGATGAATCCTTTGATTTGATCAAGACACGGGTCACGATCAAGAACACAAGTAATGAACCGGTCACGTTCAATCCTGTCGCCCACTTCAAACTCGATGCTGCGGCAGAAAAGACTCTCGAGGACGACGTCTATTTGGAGTCGCTTGCGAAGACTTACGCCCCGTCCGAGTCACGGAGTGGTAACTTCGGCTTCATCTTGGAACATCCGGTTGACTCGATTGAACTCTTGACGAGTGATGTTCTCGATGAAAAACAAGATGTCCTCAAAAAAGGAACGACGTTTTCGACGTCTCTTCGTTGACTGACATTCACACTTCTATGCTCTATCTATTTTCCGGTCATGTCCGGATCATAGGTGGAGCTATTTTGATGCCTGTAATCGTTCCGTGCTACACTAAAGGCATTATTTGAGTGTAAAGGACGGATCATATGCCGAAGTATTTAAACATCTATCACGAGCTCGCACAGCGGATTCAGGAAGGAACGCTCCCGGCTGAAACGAAATTACCTTCTGAGACGGAATTGATGCACGAATTCGAGGCGAGCCGCGGAACGGTCCGAAAAGCGATCGATGCCCTGCAAGAAAAAGGCTTCGTCCGTAAACACCAGGGGAAAGGTGTCTTCGTCCTGTCGCAAGAAGCGATCGAATTCCAATTCAATGGGATCGTCAGCTTCTCGGAAGCACATCGCCGGATGGGGCGACATGCCGTCGAGACGGATGTAGTGTCTTGCGAAGTCCTCTCCGCCTCTGCTGAGCTCGCTTCGTTATTGCATGTGGCACAAGGAACGAACGTGACACGCGTCGAGCGCATTCGTCAAATTGATGGTGAACGTGTCATCCGTGACATCAATCATTTCGTGACAGCACTCGTGCCTGGACTGACTACTGACATCGCTAAAGGTTCGATCTATCAGTACATCGAAGAGACACTCGGACGTCAGATCAGCTACGCGAAACGTAAAATCGAAGCTCGCCCTGCGACAACTGAAGACCAAGAACGACTCGACCTTCACGATATGACGCATGTCATCGTCGTCACGAACGATACGTATTTCTATGAAGGACAACATTTCGAACGGACGGAATCGCGTCACCGGCTCGATAAGTTTCAGTTCACTGATATTGCCCGTCGTTGAATATAGGCTGCAAGATGAGGGAATCCGTAGATGACGGATTCTCTCTTTTTTATTCTCCCCAACTTATCTATATAAGTTCTTGACCAACTTATATAGATAAGTTAAGATAAGTGTGCGCAGATAAGAAAACGTTTTCATTTCAAAAGTGGTCGAGTATGTCACTTCCAAAAAGGAGCATCGAGATGAAACCAAACTATCGTCAGATTGCAGAGCAAATCATTGAGAACATCGGAGGTAAGGAGAACGTTGAGCAGGCAGCTCACTGTGTCACCCGTCTTCGTTTAACGCTTAAGAATCAAGAGCTTGTCGATCAAGAAGCCTTACTTGAAGTTCCGCTCGTCAAAGGCGCGTTCTTGAACGCGGGTGTCTATCAAATCGTCATTGGTGCCGGAGACGTCGACCGGGTCTATGCAGAATTCATTCAATTAACCGGTTTACAGGCAACGACGATCGCAGATGTTAAATCGTCTGGCGCTGCCAAGATGAATCCGTTCCAAAAGTTGATCAAAGTCTTTTCTGATGTCTTCATGCCTATCATCCCGGCGATCATCGTTGCTGGTCTCTTAATGGGAATCAATAATCTATTCGGTATCGAGTTCGGTGGCAAGACGATGATCGATCGTTATCCGAACTTACAAGGACTTTGGGATCTTATCAATATGATGGCAAACACGGCCTTCGTCTTCCTCCCGGCACTCGTCGGTTGGTCAGCGACGAAACGCTTCGGTGGAAGTGAGATTCTCGGGATCGTCATGGGTCTGATGCTTGTTCACCCAGATCTCTTAAACGCTTGGAACTACGGACAAAGTGCTCTAAAAGGTGAAATTCCGACGTTCAACATTCTCGGTCTCTTTGAAATTGAAAAAGTCGGTTATCAGGGACAAATCCTCCCTGTACTCGCCGCTGCTTATGTTCTCAGTACGATTGAACGTTGGCTCAAAAAACGGGTACCGAATGCGATTCAATTACTCGTCGTACCGATTACGACGATCACATTGACGGGCTTCCTCGCCCTTGCCGTCATCGGACCGGTCACGCGTCAAGTCGGTGACTGGATTACGATCGGTGTCGTCAATACGTTCGAAGCTGTTCCGTTACTTGGTGCCTTACTCTTCGGCGCACTCTATGCGCCGCTCGTTATTACCGGCATGCACCACATGTTCATCGCCGTTGATCTACAGTTGATCGGACAAAGCGGAACGACGTTCATCTGGCCGATGATCGCGATTTCGAACATCGCCCAAGGTTCAGCAACACTCGCGATGCTTTTCCTCGCGAAAAACGTTAACGATAAAAACATGGCATCAACGTCCGCTTTATCCGCCTACTTCGGGATCACGGAACCAGCGATGTTCGGGGTCAATCTCCGATTCAAATATCCGTTTTACGCGGCACTCGTCGGTTCAGCGATCGCGTCAGCTTTCATCGCCGTCAGTGGTGTTCTTGCTCCTGCGATCGGTGTTGGCGGATTACCTGCTTTCATTTCGATCGTACCAGGCTCGATTCTGTCATTCATCGTCGGCATGGTGATCGCGATCATCGTTCCTGTCGCCTGTACGTTCCTGTTCCACTATGTCTCAACGAAACGCGCAAAAAAAGCTGCCCTGAAAAAAGCAGCGTAATTCTAGAAAGGTGTGTATCTCATGATCACGACAACCGATTGGCGCAAATCCGCCGTTTATCAAATCTATCCGAAGAGTTTTTATAGTCCGGAGGGCAAAGCGACCGGTACGTTACGTGGCGTCACTGCCAAACTCGATTATCTGGCGGATCTTGGTGTCGATTACCTTTGGTTGACGCCGGTCTATGCTTCACCTCAGAACGACAATGGCTATGATGTCAGTGATTATTACGCGATCGATCCATCCTACGGAACAATGGACGATTTCGAGACGTTACTTGCAGAAGCAAAACAACGCGGTCTGTCAGTCATGATGGATATCGTCGTCAACCATTGCTCGACGTCGCACTCTTGGTTCGAAGAAGGACGTCACCCGGACAGCCCGTATCACGACTATTTTATCTGGCGCGAGACACCGAACGACTGGGTATCGAAATTCGGCGGTCCCGCTTGGTCATTTGATGAGGTAGCTGGCAAGTATTACTTGCACCTGTTCGACAAGACGCAAGCGGATCTGAACTGGGAAAATCCACGCTTACGGGAAGATGTTTACAACATGATGCGCTTCTGGCGGGATAAAGGGGTCAGCGGCTTCCGACTCGATGTCATCAATTTGATCTCAAAGACGCCAGGTCTTCCAAACGATCCAGCAGGAGACGGTCGTTCGTATTATACGGACGGACCGAACGTCCACGACTACTTGCAAGAGATGAACGCAGAAGTCTTTGCCGGACACGATCTCTTGACCGTCGGTGAGATGTCGTCGACGTCACTTGAACACTGCCTTCGTTATTCATCACTTGATGAACAAGAACTGAAGATGACGTTCAACTTTCATCATTTGAAAGTCGATTATCCGAACGGTGAAAAATGGACGGCAGCACCATTTGATTTCACGCAACTGAAACAGATTTTTTCCGACTGGCAATCCGGCATGAACGGACAAGCCTGGAACGCAATCTTTTGGTGCAACCATGACCAGCCACGCGTCGTCAGTCGGTTCGGTGACGACGTCACGTATCGTGTCGAAAGTGCGAAGATGCTCGCGACGACGCTTCACGGTTTGCAAGGTACACCGTACATCTATCAAGGAGAAGAGATTGGCATGCCGAATCCGGACTTCACGGATTTGTCCGACTACCGCGATGTCGAGACATTGAATGCCTATCAGGAAGCTCGGAACAACGGTATATCGGAAGAAGCGATTCTCGCTGCGATTCGTCAAAAATCGCGTGATAATGCGCGGACGCCGATGCCGTGGTCGGATGCTGTCAACGGTGGCTTTAGTACAAGCGAGCCGTGGATTCCCGTCTCGCCGACATATGATCAGATCAATGTCGAGTCGGCTGTCGCAGATCCAAACTCGGTCTATCATCATTACAAACAGTTGATTCAGCTCCGCAAACAGTATGACGTGCTGACGGACGGTTCATACCGTCTGTTGACACCAGACGATTCGTCACTCTGGGCGTACGAACGTGCCACAAGCGAGGAAGAGTTGCTTGTCGTTTCGAACTTCTACGGAACAGAGACGACGTTCACGTTACCTCGTGACGGATCGGATTATACAGTGTTGCTTCACAACTATCAGGGGATGCAGACAGAGGGGTACACTTTGACGTTACGTCCTTATGAATCACTGATGCTTTATCGTAAAAAGTGATTGAATGAGACGGAGCACATGCAAAAAAGAGAAGGTTAGTTTCCAAGGGATACCCTAGAAACCAATCTTCTCTTTTGTTGAATAGATATAGAATGTGAATGCCTATTTCTCGACTCCTACAAGAAAAGAAAGCATGGTACATGCTTTTGTCAGGGAAAGCGAGGATGGCAGAGTCTTTCATTTTCGCATGTTCTACGAAACTTTCCGATTCGCTTCTTCTCGTCTCAACTGTTCGCGGAACAGTCGTGTCTCAGCAATGACGACGCCGGACAATCCAATCAAACCGATTAAGTTCGGAATCGCCATCAATCCGTTGAAGACATCAGAAATCGCCCACACCATGTTCAAGTTCGTCGTCATCGCGCCGGCTCCGGCGACTAAGACGAACAGGATGCGGTACGGTAGGATTGATTTTTGACCAAACAGATAATAGATCGATTTTTCACCGTAGTACGACCAGCCAAGAACGGTCGAGTACGCGAACATGACGAGACCGATCGTAACGATGTATTTCCCGGCAGGACCGAGGAAGACTTCGAAGCTCGCCGTCGTCAATTCAACACCCTCCAACTTCGTATCGAGCTGCCCTCCCATGACGAGCGTCAGTCCCGTGATCGAACAGACAACCAATGTATCGAGGAAGACTTGTGTCATCGAGACGAGTGCTTGACGCCCCGGGAAGTCCGTCTTCGCAGCAGCGGCTGCGATCGGTGCTGAACCAAGTCCTGCTTCGTTCGAGAAGACACCACGCGCGACACCGTAACGAATTGCCGCCCCGATTGCCCCACCCGTGATGGCCTCGTTTGAGAACGTACTACTGAAGATCGTTGAAATCGCACCTGGAATCAGATCATAGTTCATGATGAGAATCAGCAAGCCACTTCCGACATAGAAGAAAATCATGAACGGAACGAACAGACTGACGACTTTCCCGATTGACTTGACCCCACCGAGAATGACGACACCCGTCAGTACCATCAATACGATCCCCGTCACGTAAAGTGGCACATCAAACGTTGATTTCATCGCGAGGGCGACCGAGTTCGTCTGGACCCCGTTTCCGATCCCGAACGCAGCGATCGAAGCGAACGCAGCAAACAAGACACCGAGCCATTTCTGCTTCAGTCCACGCTCGAGGTAATACATCGGTCCTCCTGCCATCTGTCCTTTTTCATCAACGACACGATATTTGACGGCAAGAATCGCTTCCGCATATTTCGTCGCCATCCCGAACAGACCGGACAGCCACATCCAGACAATCGCGCCTGGGCCCCCGAGGACGACGGCGGTTGCGACACCGACGATATTCCCCGTACCGACGGTCGCAGCCAGTGCCGTCATCAACGCTTGAAAGTGACTGATGTCACCTTCTGACTTATCGTCCTGATGCTTTGAAAACGCAAGCTTCAGCGCATACGGTAGCTTGGTAATTTGAATGAATCCTAAGCGAATCGTCAAGTAAATCCCCGTACCGACCAACAGAATGAGTAACGGTGGTCCCCATACGATATCGGACACCGCACTAATCCACTCACTAAATGAATTTCCCATTCGTCTTACCTCCCTTTATGAGATATGTAGTTCCTTACCATTTTTTCAGAATTTACTGATAATTGTCAAACTATTTTTTCATGAAACTATTTTGATACTTCTTCATTTCAATAATTCACTACGATCGTTGTCATCGGAGTGTTCAGTGTAATCTTTATTATTTTGATTTTATAATCGATCTTCGGTCCTCTTCGCCAACTGCAGGCAAAACCTACGAACTTGCCACTCAAGACGATCGAATATTTGAATCTCGCGTCCGGTGAGGTGCTGTCCTTCATCGATACGAAAGTCGTCAATGACAATGATTTATTCGAAGCTATCTCGAATCAATACTAGGATGACGCTCAAGCATTCCGCGATATGCACGAACAGATTTCCGTCAGTCAAAAACAGACGGAAGCACTAAAAGAAGTTCTTCGTCAGTTCCAAGTCTCAAAAAAAGTCCCCTCGTCTTCATCGAAGAGAGGGAACTTCATGGTTTATTGCGCTGCACCTGTGAGCGGTTGTGCATCTTTTGCTTCCGCAGGTAATTTGATTTCGTTGATCTCATTGAATTTCGAGAACGTCGATTGGTTTTTCATCGTGAAATCGGTATTTTTCTCGACCGCAAAGACCATATCCATATCGAGTGATTTCGGATAGAATGTTTTCGCGTCATACGTCATCGTGTAGTTCATTTTCTTGTAATCGATGCTGTCCATCGCATCTTTCATCTGTGCCATCTGTCCTGTCTGCTCGAGCGAATCCTTCATGAATGCTTTGAGGTCGTCCCCTTTTAGTTTGACGTCGATTTGATAAACGTCACCCTCTTTTTTGGCGGTCCAGTTGTCTTTGTACTTTTTCAGTAGCTTGAGATTTTGATCCGTCGATGCCGATGACTCCATCGCCTCAACCATATCACCTAGCTCCGAGACATCTTGAACGAGCCATTGTCCGTTTTGCGATAGATACATCTTATCGTCGACGATATAGCTCTCGATCGACATGTCCTTACCGTTTTGTGGATTTTTCATCGTCATCGTCTGGTGCATCGTAAGCGGCTTCTGGATGATATCGGCTGATACCTTCTGATCTACTGCCATCTCACCTGCTTTTGAATTGACTGTCCCTTCCATGTGGAACGATTTAATATCCTTTTGAGCGGCTGTCGCTTTATTCAGTAATTCCGTATTCGAGAGTTCCCCCGACTTCGTCGAACCAGACCCACTGCCACTACCCGAATCCGTCTGCCCATCTTGACATCCAGCTAGTCCAATCGATGCTGCGACGATCCCAGCTGCTACCCACCTTGTTTTCTTCATATTCATTTCCTCCTTTATACGCGTTACCCTGATTTACGAAAAACATTGGAAAATGTTTCAAAGTTTCTTTATTACATCATTACCGTTCTTCTTCAAAACAAATCCTCATATTTCAAATCTACTATTCTTTTTTTGAAATTTGATTTATCACCTGCAAAATGTCCACAAAAAAATAGGATGACGGAAACTTCCGTCACCCTATCCTTATTTCGTTAGATTGTGCGTAAAAGATTCGCCATCTCAATTGCGGAAACGGCAGCTTCGTAGCCTTTATTTCCAGCTTTCGTACCGGCACGTTCGACCGCTTGCTCGATCGAATCCGTCGTCAGGACACCGAAGATGATGGGTACGCCTGTATCACGCGACGCACTCGCGACACCTTTCGCGACTTCGTTACAGACATAGTCATAATGTGATGTTGCTCCGCGGATGACGGCTCCCAGTGTGATGACCGCATCATACTTACCGCTTTTCGCTAACTTTTCCGCAACGAGTGGAATTTCAAATGCTCCAGGAACCCATGCTGTATCCACAGCATCCGCCGCAACACCGTGACGACGGAACGCGTCGTTTGCTCCTCCGACGAGTTTTGATGTGATCAATTCATTAAAACGTGCTGCGACGATTGCGACGCGTAGTCCTTCTCCTGTTAAGAAACCTTCGTAAATCATGATGTGTGTCCTCCTTGGATATCGAGCCAGTGCCCGAGTTTCGTTTGTTTTGTTTTCAGATAACGTTGATTTTCCGGTTCAACGGGTACTTGATGGGGAACACGTTCGATGACTTCAATCCCCTCTTGCTCGAGCACCCGTTGTTTGTCTGGATTGTTCGTCATCAAGCGAATCTTCGTCACGCCAAGATCACGCAACATGTTGGCCGCGACCGTATAATCACGCATGTCCGTCGGATAACCGAGTGCATGGTTCGCTTCGACTGTATCGAGTCCTTGTTCCTGCAACTCGTACGCTTTCAACTTCGCCATCAGACCGATGCCGCGTCCTTCCTGACGTAGATACAAGACGGCTCCACCTTCTCGTTCGATTCGCTCAAGTGCCGAATCGAGTTGTGGACCACAATCGCAACGTTTCGAACCGAAGACATCCCCTGTCAGACATTCCGAGTGCAGACGGACGAGCATCCCATCGTTCGCTTCACCGGATAAGACGGCGACATGTTCTTTCTTATCTTGCGTTGTATAGCCGACCATCCGGAAAGCTCCGAATGTCGTCGGAAGCAACACTTCCGCTTCCCGCGTCAATGGACGCTCGAGATACGCGACGAGTGCCTCGATCGTGATCAGTTTTAAGTCGTGTTCTTCCTTATAGAGAAGCAAATCATCCACCCGTGCCATCGTGCCATCTTCCTTGATGATTTCACAAATGACGGCAATCTCATCGCTACCGGCAAGACGGGCAAGGTCAACACCTGCTTCCGTATGTCCGCGTCGTTCCCGAACACCGCCCTCTTTTGCGATCAACGGGAAGATGTGACCCGGTCGTTTGAAGCGCTCCGGTCCATCCGTCAGCATCCGCTGAATCGTTAGCGACCGTTCCTCTGCACTGATACCGGTCTTCGCCTCTTCATGATCGATGCTGAGCGTAAATGCCGTTCCATGCGGATCTGTATTATTCGCTGTCATCGGAGCAAGTTCGAGTCGCTGTGCGATCCGCGGACTGACTGGTACACAGACGAGTCCTTTTCCGTATGTGATCATGAAGTTGATGTTTTCCGGTGTCGCATGTTCTGCGAGCATGACGAGATCGCCTTCATTCTCACGATCCTCGTCATCGCAGACGATGATCGGTCGTCCGTTCTTCAAATCTTCTATCGCGTCTTCAATCAAGTCGAATCCGTTCATTACATGTCGCCTCCTAAGAATGCTGCCCAGTCCGTCTGCTTCTCATGCTGCGTGAAATGATAGAGATGTTTCGCCATCATGTCACACTCGATATTGACGACTGCGCCGCTTGCCAATCGATCAAACGTCGTCACTTGACGTGAGTGCGGAATCAATGAAATCGAGATCGTTTCCGGCGTGACGCGTTGCAACGTCAGGCTCGTGCCGTTGATTGCAATCGAGCCTTTCGGAATACAATACTTTTGCCACGATCCGACATCGAACGTATAAACCATCGCTTCTCCATCCGGTCGCCGACTGATCAGCCGCGCTGTTCCGTCGATATGTCCACTGACGAAATGACCGCCGAAACGACCGTCTGCCGGCATCGCCCGTTCGAGTTGCAATGGGCTTCCGACGCGGTACGTCCCGAGGGCTGTAGAACGGATCGTGTCATGGACCGCATCCGCCGTGAAACCGGTCGGACTCATCGACGTGACGGTCAAACAAATCCCGTCGACGGCGATGCTATCACCGATCTTCGTTCCTTCAAGTACCCGGTGCGCCTCAATTTCAAGCGCTAACCCGTTCGGTCGCGGGATCTTTCGTTTTAAGGTTCCGACTTCTTCAATCAATCCGGTGAACATGTCGTCTCCTCCTTTCGGATGTACGTCAGATGGAGATCCGGTCCGACCGTTTCGATTTGATCGATTTGAAAACGATTTTCGATATCGTGTTGACTATTCCACGCATCGCCTTCAAAAATCGATGGGGCTTGGTAGACTTCGATTCGGTCAACGAGATCTGCCTCAAGAAAAGCGGCTTGAATCGTTGGTCCGCCTTCAATCAAGACACTACGGATGTCTTGTTCGTATAAGCGTTTCAAAATCGCTTCCGGCGTCTCATATTCACCAACGAGGACCGTCACCTGATCGTGACTAATCCGAGGAACACTCGTCAGCCAGTAGGTTGGATTTTTACCATCGCGGAAGACTTGCGCCGTTTCCGGAATCCGCCCCCGGCGATCAACGATTACTCGAATCGGCTCGATGCCTGACGACGCGCGTAACGTCAGTGCCGGATCATCGACGAGCACCGTCTCACTTCCGACGAGGATGGCATCGTGGCGTCCACGCAGGGCGCGACCGTTTGCGCGTGCTTCTTCTGACGTGATCCAGCGCTGTTCACCTGTCGCCGCGATCCCGTTCATCGTCTGCGCAATTTTGACGGTCACGGTCGGGCGTTTTCGTTCGATCGTCTTCCAGAATGCCGTGTAGAGGGCTTCTGCCTCATGCCGTAACAAGCCGACCTCGACTTCGATTCCCGAGTCCTGTAGCCGTTTAATTCCGGAACCAGCGACGATTACATGTTTGTCTTCTGTTGCGACGAAAACTCGTTTGATTCCTGCTTGTAGAATCGCTTCCGTGCATGGTGGCGTCTTGCCGTGATGATTGCATGGCTCGAGCGTCACGTAGAGATCGGCACCATGGGCGGCTTCTCCTGCCATCCGTAAGGCTTCGACTTCTGCGTGCGGCCCACCGGCAAACCGGTGTGCACCGAAGCCGATGATGCGTCCTTGTTTGACGATGACACAGCCGACACTTGGATTCGGACTTGTTTGTCCGTGTAACATTTGTGCTAATTGCATGGCATAACTCATCATCTGTGACATCGCGTTCACTCCTTTCAAATGAAAAAAGACGCCCCTTGAAAAAGGGGCGTCTGTATAGAAGGGTTCACGAAATACACGGTTCGCTTCCTGCATTTTTTCATGCAGAAAGAGACCGTCTCCTGAAAACATTTTTTCAGAAAACAGCTTGAATCGCGTCGTTTCGTTCTTCTCCCATCCGGACTTTACCGTCGGCCCTGGAATCTCACCAAGTCAGCCATGATGCGTACATCACAGGTCGCGGGCTCGTCGATCGATTGATCGCATCACCGCCGGTTGGGATTTTCACCCTACCCCGAAGAACTGGATTATTGAGTTATACAATTTTAGCCTAGCATATCTTTTTCAAGAAAACAAAGCGCAAATGCTTCTGTCTTGTCTCTTTTTTGATTTCGCTCCAGTTCTGTCACTCATCACCAATTCGTGATCGATCGCATCTCAAAAACGACCGGAGCACTTGATAGCAGTGCATCCAGTCGTCGTTTTCCGCTTATAAATATCCGTTCTTCCGATCGTGGAATTCTTGAGCGATCGCCCCGCGCGTCCGTTCATCAGCGAGGACGTGAAGCGCTGTCCGAGCGAGGATTTTCGCCCCCGTGATCAATGCTTCATCTCCAGCTTCTGAACGAGCCGCTTCTTTGAATGCTTCCGTATGCGCGACGAGATCGTCCGGACCTATCTTGATATACGGATGGATCGTCGGAATGACTTGACTGATGTTACCGGCATCCGTCGAGCCAAGACCCGGTCGTTCGTCTAAGTGGACCTTTTCACCAAGCGATTCTGCTTCTTCTTGGAACAGACGGTCGAACGTCCGGTTGAAGACGAGGTTATCGACTTCATTTTGGAAGGCGATGACGTCAAGTGTCGCCCCAGTCGCGAGTGCCGCGCCTTGGGCGACAGCTTTGACTTTTTCCGTGACGGCATTCAATCGTTCCCGTGTCGTCGCCCGGATGAAGAAACGTGCTTTTGCGTATTCCGGGATGATGTTCGGCGCATCACCTCCATGCGTGATGATTCCGTGAATCCGGACATCGTCCGGTAATTGCTGACGTAACGCATTGATTCCATTGAAGAGTTGAATGACAGCGTCAAGGGCGTTGATGCCTTCCTCCGGTGACGCCGCTGCGTGTGCCGGACGACCCGTAAAGGCAAAGTCGAGCGGATCGACCGCAAGGGAAGAACCCGTGATCCGTGTTTGTCCCGACGGATGGACCATCAAGGCTGCATCGATCCCTTCCAGCAACTGATGTTTGACGAAACTGCCTTTCGCACTACCGTTCGGTCCACCTTCCTCGGCTGGTGTTCCAAGGACAACGACACTCCCGCCGACTTCATCGAGCACTTTACTGAGCGCGATTGCCGCTGCGACGCTCGTCGTGCCGATGATATTATGACCGCACGCGTGACCAATACCCGGCAACGCATCGTATTCAGCAAGAAAGGCAATCGTTGCGCCTGGTCGATCGCTCGATTTCTTCGCGAAGAACGCGGTATCGTGCCCCGCGACGCCGAGTTCTACTGTAAAACCTTCCGCTGTTAGACGCTCCGCATGGAGCCGCGAAGCAAAGAATTCCTCGTTCCCGATTTCCGGCGTTGCATGAATCCGATGACTTGTCTCAAGATACGATTCCCGTTTTTGTTCGATGTCCTGTTCAATCGTCTCTACCCATGTCGTGCGTACTGGTGTCGTCATACTGTCCACTCTCCTTTTGAAATTATTCGCCGATATCGCTCAGTGGAACGAACGTCGGGATCGTACTGCCTTTATATTCTTTTTTGATGAAGGCCGCGACATCTTTTTGTTGATACAGCGATGCGATTTTTTTCAGTTCTTTTTTGTTCTTGTCTTCCGTCCGTGTCGCGATGATGTTGATGTATGGTTTTGCTGTCTCGTTCTCATGGACGATCGAGTCCTTGATCGGGTTGAAGCCAGCGTCAACGGCAATGCCATTGTTGATGATTGATGCCGCGACGTCCGGTAAGACGCGTGGCGTTTGCCCGGCGACGATCGGAACGATTTTCAGCTTTTTCGGATTCTCGACGATCTTATCGACCGAACCGTTGCCATCGAAGTCGTCCGGTAGCTTGATCAGACCTGCTTCTTGCAGTAACAAGAGGGCACGTCCCATGTTCGTCGCTTCGTTCGGAACAGCGATTTTTCCGCCATTTGGAATGTCTTTGACATCCTTGTATTTATCTGAGTAGATCCCCATCGGTGCGATGACAGTCGTCGCAATCGGCGATAGCTTCAAGTTATGTTCTTTCTTGAAAGCGTTGAAGTAGGAAATCGTCTGGAAAGCATTGGCGTCGATCTCACCCTCAGCCAGTGCCATGTTCGGCTGGACATAATCGGAGAACTTGACGAGCTCGATTTTGATGCCTTCCTTCTCTGCTTTTTTCGCGACATAATCCCAAACTTGTGTGTCGGAACCGCTGACACCGAGCTTGATCGTCTTTTCGTCTTCTCCTGATGCTGCGCACCCGGCAAATAAAATCGTCGTGAGTGTTGCTCCAATTGCTACTGCTTTTTTCATGGCTGAATCGCTCCCTTGATTAATGTCTTCTGATTTTTCGTGCGACGATGTTGCCTGTCGTCTGTAAGCCTTGGACTAAGATGACGAGAATCCCGACCGTGATGATCATGACTTTCGTATCAAACCGTTGATAGCCGTAAGTAATTGCTAAGTCACCCAAACCGCCACCACCGATGGCGCCTGCCATCGCCGACGCCCCGATCAAGCCGACTGTTGCGATCGTTAAGTTCAGGATGAGTGAACCGAGTGCTTCCGGTAGGAGGAAGCGGAAAATCGTTTGAAACGGTGTCGCGCCCATCGCTTCTGCTGCTTCAAGAACGCCTTTATCGACTTCGAGTAAAGAACTCTCGATCAGACGCGCCATGTACGGTGCAGCGTAAAAGACGAGCGGAACGATTGCGGCTTCTGTTCCGATCGACGTCTGGACGATCAAGCGCGTCAACGGGATGATCGCGACGAGTAAGATGATGAACGGAATCGAGCGGAAAATATTGACGATACTGTTGAAGAACGTGAACAACGGAACATTTTCAAGTAACGCTCCTTTTCGCGTGACGACAAGCAGGATACCGAGTGGTAAGCCGATCAGAGTTGAAAACAGTAACGACACTGACACCATCGTCATCGTCTGCAAAAATGCTGTCCAGATATCACTATAGTTAACTAGCATCAGCAAGCACCTCCTCGACCGTCACCTGTGCCTGATCGATGTATTGTAACGCTCGTTTTACTTCAGCCGGCTCACCAATCAACTCGACGAGCAAGGTGCCGAACGGCGTCTCCTGCAACTCTGTGATGCTCCCGTGCAGGATATTAACATCGACGTCAAAACGTTTCGCGACTTGTGATAAGAGCGGCTGCCCGGTGTGATGTCCGAGAAAATGAATCTTATAGATCGGATGTGCATTTCGCGACTCGATCAACTGACGAATCGATGCTGGAATCTCGTCATGCATGACGGACCGGACGAAGTTTTTTGCCGTCTCGGTCTGCGGGCTTGAAAAGACATCAAAGACCGTTCCCGATTCGATTAGCTTCCCAGCTTCGATAACGGCGACGCGGTCGCAAATCTCCCGGATGACGCCCATCTCGTGGGTGATCAAGAGAATCGTAATCCCGTACTCGGCATTGATGCGTTTTAATAACTGGAGAATATGATGCGTCGTCTGGGGATCAAGTGCTGATGTCGCTTCGTCACATAAGAGGACGGAAGGTTGCGTCGCGAGTGCCCGGGCGATACCAACACGCTGTTTCTGTCCACCGGACAATTGATCCGGATAATGATCCGCCTTGTCCGCGAGATCGACGAAATCGAGCAATTCTGTCACTCGGCGGCGAATCTCGTCTTTCTTGACGCCTGCGAGAACGAGTGGCTTTGCGACATTCGTAAAGACCGTGTTCGCATTCAACAGATTGAAGTGCTGAAAGATCATTCCAATCCGTTGTTTTGCTTGGCGTAATTTTTTCGGAGACAGTTGCGTTAAATCTTCCCCATCGACCGTCACCGTTCCTGACGTCGGTCGTTCTAACAGGTTGACACAGCGGAGCAGTGAACTTTTTCCGGCACCGCTAAAACCGATGACCCCAAAGATTTTACCTTTTTCGATCGTCAGGTCGACACCGTCGAGCGCTGCAATCGTCTGATCTTTCGTGACGTACGTTTTTTTGACTTGATGAAATGCAATCATTCCGTTTTCCCCCTTCATTCAACAAAAAAGGTCCCTTCTTGAGAAACAAGAAGAGACCTGGATCCGCACAGTGGCAGAATCCACTCCACTCATCTCTCAGACATCTGTCTGATGGAATTGGCACAGTGCTCATAATGAGTCTGTTGCCGAGGTTTCGTAGGGCCAGTCCCTCCACCTCTCTGGATAAGTATTGCGGTATGAAATTCGTATGTGTGTTGTTGCGTTGTTGCTTATGTCGTAAAACTAATTTTTACATTACGGGTCGAACCTTTAAAAGTCAACCAACTTTGCAAAAATAATCCATTTGGCGCATATCGATTGAGTCATAAGTTATGAGTTAGCTGAAAGAATAAATCACGATTCGTCTAGAACGATTTGACAAGGCATTTTCGGTCGTGCTACCATCGTTTCAATGATTAATCCGACAATTCCAATATGATATTTATCAAGAGTGAACGAGAGACCTGGCTCTATGACTTCACGGCAACCTGCAATCTGTAAGGTGCTCCGACCAGCAAAGCGCGGCTTTGGATGATACGGTGAAAAACTCGTGGGCGTCCAAGCAGTGACGTCGACGAGTTTTTTTCATGAATGGAGGAAAAATAGTAATGATGAACTATCCTGTATTGACTGGTGCTGAAGCGTTTTATTTTCAAGGTGGACCGATCGGTATTCTAATCTGTCATGGTTTTAATGCCACTCCGCAAAGTGTCCGCGACGTCGGTGAGGCATTCGCTGCTGAAGGTTTTACCGTCTATGCCCCGCGCTTACGCGGACATGGAACGAACGTCCGCGAGTTTGAACAATCGACTGCTCGATGTTGGAAGCAAAGCCTGCAAGACGGCTATGAACGTTTACAAGAAACATGCGATCAAGTCTTCGTCATCGGTCAATCGATGGGTGCGACGCTTGCACTGTCACTCGCTGCTGACGGCATTCCGTTTGCCGGCATCATTACGATCAATGCCGCACTTTCCGTTCCATCCTATGAAGCACTTTCGTTCGAGGACGGTCCACAGTACTTACCGGAAGGGGCACCGGACATCAAACGGTCTGCTTTCGAAATCATCTATGACCTCGTTCCAAGTCGTTGTGCGTTCGAACTCGTCCGTCTGATGGATGAAACGAAAGGACGCTTAGGATCAATCCTTCTGCCGACATTAATTCTCTACTCGGCGACCGATCACGTCGTCCCGCCGTCGAGCTCGGATTATCTGCATCAGCACATCGGAACGAATGATAAACGAAGCTACTGTTTACTGAACTCGTACCACGTCGCGACCCTCGATCATGATCAGGATTTGATCGTTCGTGAGACGATCCGCTTTATCGAACGCTCAAGCCGGTTCTCACAGGAAACGGGATAATAAAAAAAACAGCTATTCACTTAAAAGCGAATAGCTGTTACATCAAAGGACGACCGCGATCGGTACGTCTTTTTTAATTTTCTTGGTGCTGCACCGATTGGAGCGGCTTCGGCTTTCCAGGCACCTCATGGCAATGGCGGCACCGTGGCTCATACGATTCTGAAGCGCCCACTAGGATGATCGGATCATCGTAGTTCGCTGGTTTTCCATCAATCAACCGTTGTGTCCGGGAAGCCGGATCACCACACGAAAGACAGATGGCTTGCAGCTTCGTCACGAATTCTGCGCGCGCCAGTAATTCCGGCATCTTGCCGAATGGCTCTGCCCGGAAATCTTGATCAAGGCCTGCACAAATGACGCGTTTTCCGTCTTGTGCAAGTGCTTCGATGACTTGTACGATCTCATCATCAAAGAATTGAACTTCATCGATTCCGACGATTTGTGTTTCCTCTGCTACTGCTGCGTAGAGATCGCGACTCGTCGCCATCGGAATCGCCACGACGGAGTTGCCGATATGAGAGACGACATGCTCTTCATGGTACCGGTCGTCGATTGCCGGCTTGAATACTTGAACGGGCAGTTTGCCGTACTGCGCCCGTCTGACACGACGAATCAACTCTTCCGATTTCCCGGAAAACATACTGCCACAAATTACTTCGATCCAGCCGTACTGATTTATTACATGCATCATCGTCCGACACCGTCCTCTAAAAATAGTCACTTTAACGAGTATAGCCCGAAACGGTATCGAGAAAAAGGGTTGACTTCCGGAAATCAAAATTCATTTTTTCTTTACCTAGAATTTTTGTCCTTTCATTCCAACCGTCCCCTATTTCCTGTACACTGAAGAAGAAGACTTTCACGAAAGAAGGTGTCCCCGATTCATCATCTCTTACATGACATCCTGCACCAATATGGTGCCCTTGGTCTCTCCGTCCTTCTCGCAGGTGGTATCGTGGGATTGCCGGTTCCTGATGAGACCCTGCTCGTCCTGTCCGGTTTTTGGATGCATCAAGGCAATCTACCACTCGTCGGTACGATCCTCGCCGCTTACGCCGGCAGTTGTATCGGGATGACGATCAGCTATTTACTCGGATTAAAACTCGGTATGCCGCTATTACACCGCGTCGGGCCGAAAATGCGTATCTCAGAAAAGCATATTCTTTCCGCTGAAGCCGGATTTCGTCGTTACGGAAAATCGGTCTTGATCATCGGTTACTACATACCTGGTCTCCGCCAACTCTCTGCCTTTTTTGCAGGTGTCTCGAAAATGCCGTTTCGCGTGTTTGCGAGTTATGCGTATACAGGTGCGTTGATTTGGATCAGCGTGTTCTTAGGCGCCGGCTACTTCGTCGGTCGTCACCTCTCGTTCCACAAAGTCATGGACTATATCTTGGCACATCCGGAAGTCATGCCGTATTTAATCGGAATTGCCGGTGGAATCGCCTTCTCCTTCGTCTTGAAGACCTATCTCGCGTATCGTTCACAATTCAGTCTATACAAAAACAGCCTGCTTCCATAATGGAGGCAGGCTGTTTTTTTAAGAACCGACAAGTGATTACTTGCGGCCGTATTTTTTGTTGAAGCGATCGACACGACCATCTGCCGCGTTGAACTTTTGACGACCTGTGTAGAATGGGTGCGAGTCTGAAGACACATCCACACGGATGAGTGGGTACTCGTTACCATCTTCCCAAGTGATCGTTTCGTTCGAAGAACGAGTAGAACCGCTTAAGAATTTGTACTCAGTCGTTGAATCCATAAATACTACTTTGTTGTAGTTAGGGTGAATTCCTTGTTTCATGGTTGATTTCTCTCCTTCCGCCCTGGTTCATTTGCTGAGCCAGAGTAAGTTACCTTCCTATACTAAACGATTTTTTTGCGCGTCGCAATAGTTATTTTTCCGTCGTCGTTTCCTTCTTGACGGTACGCGGTTTTACCGGTGCGCGTCGGACCGCCTTCTTCTTTTCCTTCTCGAGTTCGACGAAAAATTCCTCATTATTTTTCGTATCGCGAATCTTCCGTAGGAACGTATCAACGAATTCGTTCGACTCGTTCATCGTCCGACGAATCGTCCAAAGCGCATCGAGTTGCTCTTTCGGAAGCAAGAGTTCTTCCTTCCGTGTACCCGACTTCCGAATGTCGATCGCTGGGAAGATCCGACGCTCTGATAACTTACGATCGAGATGCAACTCCATGTTACCCGTCCCTTTGAATTCCTCATAGATAACGTCATCCATGCGTGATCCTGTCTCAACGAGTGCTGTCGCAAGAATCGTTAAACTACCACCGTGTTCGATGTTTCGCGCTGCCCCAAAGAACCGTTTCGGCTTATGGAACGCAGCCGGGTCAATTCCCCCTGAGAGCGTCCGACCGCTTTGTGGTACCGTTAAGTTATAGGCCCGTGTTAGACGTGTGATCGAATCCATCAAGATGACGACATCCTTCTTGTGTTCGACGAGTCGCATCGCACGCTCGAGGACAAGCTCAGAAATCCGGACGTGGTTGTCTGGTGTTTCGTCAAACGTCGAGCTGACAACATCTGCTCCCGGAACCGAGCGCTCAATATCTGTTACTTCCTCAGGACGCTCATCAATCAAGAGAATGATCAGTTCGACATCCGGATGATTCTCCTGAATCGAGTTTGCGATTTCTTTGAGGAGTGATGTCTTCCCTGCTTTTGGCGGTGCGACGATCAAACCACGTTGACCAAACCCAACCGGTGCGATCATATCCATGACACGAACGGATAGATGGCGTGGTTCTGTCTCAAGTCGCATCAGACGATCCGGATAGATCGGTGTCAGTGCCGGGAAGAATAGACGGTTACGGGCTGTATCCGGTGCTTCACCGTTGACGGCTTCCACGCTAAGTAATCCTTGGAACCGTTCGTTTTCCTTCGGCGGACGGACTTTACCTGTGACGACATCACCATTACGTAGATTAAAGCGTCGGATTTGAGATGCTGCGATATAAATATCTTCAGAGGATTGGGAATAATTGATAGGACGAAGGAAGCCAAAGCCACCATCGTTTTGCATTTGTGGGTTGCCAGGGATGACTTCGAGTACCCCTTCGAGGAAATAAAGACCAGTCGATTCAGCCTGTGCTTTTAAAATCTTGAACATCAACTCGCGTTTACGGGCTTCCCGGTATTGTGGGACATTCTTCGTCTTTGCGATTTCATAGAGTTCTTTTAATGTCAGTTGGCTCAATTGAGCCAGTGTATAGGAACGTTCTGGTTTATCTTTTTTATCAGTTGTTGGCATGTTCTTCACCTATTCTTTATAAATTCAACTGCATTCAGCATACTTCCATACATACATCAGGAGGTATGTAATTTTATTCGTGAACTAAAGGTATCATATTTTTTTGAATTCGTCGTTAACAATCCTCTGCGTTTCTTACTTTGTAATATTCAAGGATATTATTTCAGTTATGTTACAAAAGCATCTGTTTTGTCTTCTAACTGAAAAAACGTTTTCAAGTGTGCTCGTGCTAAGATATTCCTGCAGACAAAATTCTTACACAGTTGTAAGGTAGACTGCTTAATCACACACTTAATGATTTCATCATATAACTTACGGACGCAACACACTACATTTAAACGGAGGAATTCTTAACATGAAACGTTTTCTAGCATCGATCGCGACGGCAGCCTTAGTGGTTTCAGGTTTTACATCAGTGGGTACAGGTAAAGTTGAAGCAGCGACAGTCACGAAAGTCAAGATCACGGACAACGGTCTTCGTGTTCGGACAGCACCTTCTACGAAAGCAAGCATCGTCGGGAAAGTCAACGCTGGTCAAGTCTTTACATACAAAGGCAAATCAGGCAGCTGGACAAAAATCTCATACGGCGGTAAAACACGCTATGTCTACTCACAGTACACAAAGACATACAAATCATCTTCTAGCGCTAAAAAATCAACAAGCTCTTCTTCTAAACGGACGAAAATCCTGAACGAAGCAGCAAAACATAAAGGTACACCTTATGTATGGGGTGGAACAACGACTCGTGGATTCGACTGCTCTGGTTTCACAAGCTACGTGTACAAGAAAGCGGCTGGTAAAACATTGCCACGTACGTCTTCTTCACAATATTCTTCTTCTAAGAAAGTCAGTGTTTCAAAAGTACAACCAGGAGATCTTGTCTTCTTCTCACACGGTAGCGGCATTCAGCACGTTGGGATCGCAACAAGCAAGTCAAGCATGGTCAACTCAGAAACAGGTGGCGTTAAATACTCAAGCTTCAAATCAGGGTACTGGGGTTCACGCCTTGTCGGCGCAGGATCTTACCTATAATTCATCATCTCAAAGCGGTTGAGCATTGGCTCGATCGCTTTTTTTCATCTCATTCATAAGGAGGAAATAGGATGCATGTCTTAATCACAGGTGCTTCAAGAGGTCTTGGTCGTGAATTCGCTTATCTGCATGCACGACAAGGGGATCACGTTCTGCTCGTCGGACGCGATGCGACAGCACTCTTCGAAACGAAATTCCATGTCGAGCGACTCGGGGGAACGGCAACCGTCTTTCCGTATGACTTAACGAAGCGGACGCATCGTCTGGCACTGTTTCGGGCAACGAAACAGATTCCGGTCGACTGCGTCATCAACAATGCTGGAATCGGCGTCTTTGGTTCCTTCCTTGAGACCTCGTTTGAAGACGAGTCCCGGATGATTGCCTTGAATATCGAAGCATTGACACATGTGACGAAGGTCTATGCCTCACGGATGAAAGAACACGGAATCAAAGGACGTATCGTCCATCTCGCGTCAACGGCTGCATTTGAAGGCGGACCATGGCTCAGTGTCTATTACGCAACGAAAGCCTATGTCCTTCATTTCTCGGAAGGCTTGACGGAAGAGCTCGCACCAGACGGGATTCAAGTGAGCGTCGTCTGTCCGGGTGCGACACATACCGGATTTGAATCGGCAGCAAACCTCGAACAATCACGCTTGTTCTTGCGACCTGGTGTCATGGATGCCCCGACGGTAGCGCGTATCGCCTACCGCGGCTATATGAAGGGAAAAACGTTCATCGTGCCTGGCTTCGGGAATGCCTGGTACATCTTTTCGACGCGTTTTCTACCGCGTCGGTACGTCACCCGACAAGCAGGAGAAGTCCAGCGTCCGCGGTAATCGTCAAATAATGATTTATTTATCACTCAACGTTCATATCCTCCCTTTCCTCAGGCGGGAGGTAAGCCGCGACATCTCGCAACTTGTGCGAAATGCCGGGTCTTCCCTTACCCTGACGGAAACGTTAGCACGTTTCCTTTTCCTGTAGGAGTTGAGGATGAACGTCTTGATTCCTAGAAACATATCAAAAAAGAGTTGGCGTTCCGGAAATCATCCGCAACGCCAACTCTTTTTATGTGGATTCAGACGTCCTGTTTGAGGAGTCATCCTGTTTTACTTAATGACAAGCTTCGGTTTCTTCTTGAACGAGTGGATACCCTCGACAAAACGAACCGTTCCTGATTTCGCACGCATGACGACAGAGTGTGTCTGACCGCCCTGCGCCGTGAACTGAACACCTTTCATCAATTCGCTGTCCGTGACGCCTGTCGCAGCAAAGATACAGTCATCTCCTGCAACGAGATCATCCATCATGAGGATCTTCGACGGATCTTCGATGCCCATCTTCTTACAACGCTCGATCTCAGCCTCGTCTGCTGGTAACAAGCGTCCTTGGAGTTCACCACCGAGACATTTCAAGGCAACGGCAGCAAGAACGCCTTCCGGTGCTCCACCTGAACCGAGCAAGATATCAATCCCTGTATGCGGGAACGCCGTGTTGATCGCACCAGCAACGTCACCGTCACCGATCAAGCGAATCCGTGCCCCTGTTGCCCGAATTCGTTGAATGATTTCTTCGTGACGTTCACGATCCAGGATCGAGACGACGACGTCTTCGATTTCTTTGTTCTTTGCCTTCGCGACGGCTGCGATGTTTTCTTCGATCGTCGCATCCAGACTAATGTGTCCTGCTGCTTCCGGACCAACTGCGATCTTATCCATGTACATGTCCGGTGCATGGAGTAAATCTCCTGCATCCGCGACCGCGAGGACAGCAAGCGCGCCCCATGTTCCTTTTGCGACGATGTTCGTTCCTTCAAGCGGATCGACAGCGACGTCGAGTCGTGGTCCATACCCATTTCCTAGCTTTTCTCCAATGTAAAGCATCGGTGCTTCATCCATCTCGCCTTCCCCGATGACGACGGTTCCTTTCATCGGAATCGTATCGAAGACGTCACGCATTGCGCTTGTTGCCGCATCATCCGCTTCGTTCTTCAATCCTTTTCCCATCCAACGCGCAGAGGCAAGCGCTGCTGCCTCCGTGACGCGTACAAGTTCCATTGATAGACTTCTCTCCATGTGTATGTCCCCTCTCCCTTGTTACAAATCGGTCAAATCGTTTCACGCCATACGAGGGCGCCTAGTTCCTTCAACTTCTGATCAAATCGTTCGTAACTCTGGTCAAGCATTTCTGCGTGGTGCAACGTCGTCTCCCCTGAAGCGAGAAGTCCCGCCAAGACAAGTGCTGCGCCACCGCGTGGGTCCGGTGCCTCGATTTCCGTACCAAGTAAGGTTTCTCCACCACGAATGATGATTGAGGCGTCTTCATGCGTGATTCGAGCGTTCAAGCGTCGTAACTCCTGCACGTGCCGGAAACGTTGTGGGTACAACTTATCGACGACGATACTCGCTCCCTTCGCTTGCAACAACGCTGCCGAGATGACAGGCTGTAAGTCGCTCGGGAATCCACCGTAGTGGAAGACACGAATATCGACCGGCTTCGCCTCCTGAAACGTCGCCGTGACGGAATCATCCGTTGCTTCGATCAACGCACCGTACCGTTCGAGTTTTTGGATGACGCTCTCGAGATGAAGCGGAATGACGTTATCGACGGTGACGCGTCCAAGTGCCGCCCCCATCGTCAAGAACGTTCCTGCCTCCATGCGGTCCGGAATCAAGGTATGCCGGCAACCACTTAGTTGCGATACGCCCTTGATTCGAATCTCGTCCGTTCCTGCCCCTTTGACGCTTGCCCCCATGTTCGTCAACATCGTACTGACGTCGATGACTTCCGGGTCATAGGCAGCGTTTTCGATGACAGTCGTTCCTTCAGCGAAGACAGCGACGAGTAACGCACTGATCGTTGCACCGAATGACGGGAGATCGAGGTAAATCCGGTTGCCGACGAGACGATCGACGCGCATGTAATGGACGCCTTGCTCGTTACGTACAGAAACACCGAGACGCTCTAGTGCTTTGATGTGTAAATCAATCGGTCGTGGTCCGATGGCATAACCTCCAGGCAGACCGACGACTCCTTGTTTGAATCTGGCTGCCAGAACGCTCATGAGGTAGATCGATCCGCGTAACTTGCGCGTCTCCGCACCAGTCAACGGCATCGATTCGACCCGACTTGGATCAATCGTCACCATATCGCCTTGACGTGTCACGACCGCGCCGAGCGTCTCCAAAATCTCGATCATCGTCGCGACGTCGCCAATCTCCGGCACGCCTTCCAGAACGACCGTCTGATCCGTCAGGAGGGCTGCAGCAAGACACGGGATGGCGCTTTGCTTCGAACCACTGATTGATACGGTTCCTTCTAGGCGTTGTTGCCCTACGATATGCAAAATGTCCACGTTCCATCAACCTTTCTCTTCGCTACGATTATTGCTGCGTTTTTTCCCAGTCGGCGAGGAACTTTTCAATTCCTTGCGTCGTGAGTGGGTGGTGTGTGAGTGACTCGATGACCGAGAATGGAATCGTCGCGATGTCTGCGCCCGCAAGAGCAGCGTTCGTGACGTGAACCGGATTCCGGACCGATGCTGCGATGATTTGTGTCGGAATATCATGTACGACGAAAATTTGAGCAATTGTCTCGACGAGCCCCATTCCATCTTGTCCGATATCATCTAGACGACCGAGGAATGGTGATACGTATGTCGCACCAGCACGGGCTGCGAGTAATGCTTGGTTCGGGTTGAAGATCAATGTGACGTTCGTCGTGATCTTCTCTTTTGAAAGTGCTGCGACCGCCTCGAGTCCGGCCGGAGTCATTGGAACCTTAACCGTAATGTTCGGTGCGATTTGGGCAAGTTCCTTCCCTTCACGAATCATTCCTTCTGCATCAAGCGCGATGACTTCAGCGCTGACAGAGACGTCCCCGACGATTTCACAAATTTCACGAAGTCGTGTATGGAAATCAACGCCTTCCTTAGCGACGAGCGACGGATTCGTCGTGACACCATCTAAAATCCCCATTTTATGTGCTTTCTTGATGTCCTCTACGTTTGCTGTGTCAATGAAAAATCTCATCTTTCTCGTTCCCCTTTCATCCCTTGAAATCGCTTACGACTCTATTATAGGTTTTTTTCACGAGAAGTCCTACTGTTTTCCATTGAATACGCGTTCACATGATATGAAAAAAGCACGGTAGACCGAAGTCTACCGCACTTTAAAGAGGAGTCGATTAAGCTTTGTTGCTTGAACCGAACTCACGCATCTTACCGATGACAGTTTGTTTGATTGCTTCACGACCTGGTGCGATGAATACGCGTGGGTCATATGCTTCTGGTTTCTCAGCTAACACTTCACGAACGACTTTCGCGAATGAGATTTGGTTCTCTGTGTTAACGTTGATTTTTGAAGTTCCGAGTGAGATCGCTTTTTCGATATCGTGTGTCGGAATTCCAGTTCCACCGTGAAGAACGAGTGGGAGGTTTGTAGCGTCACGGATTTCTTCCATCTCTTTGAATCCGAGGTTTGGTTCACCTTTGTATGGTCCGTGAACAGAACCGAGTGCAGGAGCAAGCGTGTCGATTCCAGTTTCTTTGACGATGCGTACACACTCGTCAAGTTTCGCGTACATGACATCACCGATGACGTCGTCTTCTTGTCCGCCAACTGTACCAACTTCCGCTTCTACTGAAACGCCTTTAGCGTGAGCGTATTCAACAACTGCTTTTGTTGTTTCGATGTTTGTGTCGATCGGGCTGTGTGAATCATCGATCATGACAGATGTAAATCCAGCGTCGATCGCTTCTTTACATTTTTCAACGCTCGAACCGTGGTCGAGGTGGATTGCAACTGGAACTGTGATTTTCATGTCGTGTACGAGACCTTCAACCATTTTCACGACAGTGTAGAATCCGCCCATGTGGCGTGCTGCACCTTCAGATACTCCAAGGATGACTGGTGACTGCTCTTCTTGAGCCGCACCGAGAATCGCTTGTGTCCACTCGAGGTTGTTGATGTTGAATTGACCTACTGCATACTTACCTTCGAGAGCTTTGTTTAACATGTCTGTCATAGATACTAATGGCATAATGACATCCTCCTCTGTTTTGATCGCTGCTTACACGAACTCGTGCAATTTCAGACTGATTATAACATACTGATTCATCGGAACGTACAGCATTTCGCTCGGTTTTTTGGTTTGTGACGGCGACGTGAAGGATTAACCGCTTACATCGTGAGAAATTTGCACAGTCACTTCTTTTTTTAATTCAAAGATGTCAAATGGCTTCCCGAAGAAGGCGACGACCCCTAATCGTTTCGCTTCTTCCATCGCTTCTTTTTCACCGAGTGCCGTCATTAAGATCGTCCGGACACGTCGTCCGATCCGGTCCTGATGACGTAATACCTCGATCCCGGTCCGCCCCGGCATGTTGACATCCATCAACAATAGATCGTATGCCGTTTCCTGTAAGTAGACGATCGCTTCCTCTCCATCGACGGCGACGTCCGTTTCATACCCTTCTGCCCGGAACAATTGTGCAAGCAAGTTCCGGATTCCCGGCTCATCCTCGACGATCAACAATCTGCCTTTCATCTTTGCCACTCCCCCTCTAGTTATTTCCATTCTACACTAAAGCAAAACTTGCTTTATACTGTCCTTGAGAGAAACATAGAAAGGATGAAGAAAAATGATGAAAATCTTAGCTACACAGTTCAACGGAAAATTGCAAACGCTCGCAAAACAGGAAGACGAACTATTCGATGTCGTCCGTCTACTCGCACAGGCGCTCGTCGGAGAAGGTACGGTCTATGTCGACGCTTATGGTGAATGTGAAGGACTCTATCCGATGCTCTCAGAAGGACCGGACCAGATGAAACGCGTTACGAAGATCAAGGATCGAAAGACCTTGCATGCTGTCGATCGTGTCTTGATCTTCACGCCGGATACGGAGCGCTCGGATCTCCTCGCTTCTCTTGCTCGTTACGACGCATGGCATACGCCTTATGCAATCGTCACACTCAGTGATGTGACGGAAACGCTCGAGCGTTCGATTGCTCCGCTCGCATTGAAGTTCAATAAAGGACTGCTTCCGGCAGAGGACGGTTCACGTCACGGACTGCCAAGTCTTGCCCTTTGCGCGTTCCTCTTGACGCATATCTTGACGCAACTACAAGAGATGACGGAAGAGTGGGATTGACGTTTTTCTTCTATAATATAAAGCTCACTGGATACGTGTCTGCGTCTAACTAAGCTTACGATCTTCATTGAATCAAAGCGAAACCGTTCATGACCGTTATACAAAAAGGACTGACTCAAAAAATGACGCGTCTTTTCACGCCCTTTCCTCAGGCGAGACACAAGCCCGTTTTCCCGCTCCATTCGAGCAGGAAACCGGGCTTGTTTGTCTCTGACAGCGCAAAATTGCGCTTATTCCTGCAGGAGTGGCGTGTAACGCGTCATTCTTTTTATACCGAAGGATCACAGAAGCGCTTTGTTCACTCGGCATCGCTTCCTAGGGAAAAACAAGCAAGAGCGACCTTGCAGCGAAGCGGCGCGATGCTTGTCCCAGGAAAACGATTCGAAACGAACAAAAAAAGCGCAATCCTTCTCGTTAGAGAAAAATTGCACTCTGTCTTCAGTCTTAAAGGAAGCGCCATTCGCGCTTCCTTTTTTTGATCATGCCGAAGCATGTTCTTCTTGTGCTTTTAGTTCTTCACCGTAAGACAGCTGATCCTGCATGCGGACAAACGGTAGATAGATTGCGACCGACATCGCAATCGTCGCCAGCTGGAGCAAGGCACCCTGCCAGCCGCTGATCAAGAAGCCAGAGATGACGGGTGGTGTCGTCCATGGTACTTGAAGCGCATTAAATGGCTCGACCCAACCCCATAGGATCGAGAAGTAGACCATGAAGGATGCAATCGCTGGTACGATGACGAACGGAACGAACATAATCGGGTTGAAGACGATCGGCATCCCGAAGATGACCGGTTCGTTGATGTTGAACAAACTTGGCGCAAGTGACAGCTTCCCGAGCTGCTTCAAGTGAGCCGAGCGGGCGACGATCAACGTCGCGATGATGAAGCCGACCGTAATTCCTGTTCCGCCGAGTTTCGTAAAGACATCGAGAAACTGAATCGTAACGATCTTCGCGTTGTCACCGACGACAAGTTCTTTCCCGGAGTCGATGATCGCTTGGTTTTGCAAAGCATTCGCTGTCAGCAACGGTCCCATGATTCCCATGATGATCGCTGCACCGTGAATCCCGCACCACCACATGACAGACATCAAGATCATGATCAAGACTGCTCCTGCGAGCGTATCCGTCAAGTTTTGAATCGGTGCTTGCAAGACGTCATAGACGACTTCCGTGAACGTCCGGTCAGCGAATGCTTGGAAGATGGCAAACGTGACGACAGACAACGTGATGATCGCAAGTCCCGGAATAAGTGCCGAGAACGAGTTCGAAACGCCCGGTGGTACACCGTCTGGCATCTTAATTCGGATGCCCCGCTTGATGAATTGCGAGTAGATGAAACCGACGACGAGTCCGACGACGATCGAGGCAAGGACCCCTTGTCCGCCCGTCCATACTTTCGGTACGACACCCGTGACGACTTCCCCTGACTTCGACAGAACGGATGATTGTGTGATGATCAAGAAGGCGATGATTCCGAGAATCCCGGCTGGAACCCCTTCGATCTTCTCGTTTTTTACATAGGAGTAGGCAATACCGAAAACACCGATCAATGCGAGGATATCAAACGTTGCACCGACGACCTGAGTCAGCGGTAATGTCCAGTCGGCACCGAATAGGCCCGTCATGAACTTCTCCCAGCCTGGGATTGGTAACGCGAGAATCAGTAGGAATAACGAGCCGATGATCGTCATCGGCATCGTTAAGATGAAGCCGTCCTTGATCGCAAGGACAGGCTTGGCGTTCGCGAATCGTGCGAAGGCAGGAGTGACTTTTTCAAATACGGTTTCTAATCGGTTCATTCCGACTCCTCCTTATAGTTCAGCAGCACGTGTCGCGATGATTTCCTGATACCAATGGAACGACTGTTTCTTCTTCCGTGCCAAACCATTCGTATGATCGACATAGATGAATCCGTACTGCTTTTTATATCCGTTCAACCAGCTGAGTAGGTCGATGACGGACCATGCATAATAACCAGAGACATTGATGCCCTCTTCGACAGCACGCTTGACGGCGCGAAGATGACTTTCGATGTACTCGATTCGTGGTGTATCCATGATTTCTTCGCCGACGATCGGATCCTCGTCACCGAGACCGTTCTCTGTGATGTAGATTTTGATATCGCCGTATCGTGCTTGGAGCATCCGCATTCCTTCAAGGAAGGCATCCGGTGCGATTTCCCAGCCCCACTTCGTGTAGACTTTATCGTCCATCAAGACTGTCTTATAGACGCCATCGAACGATGGGTTCCCAGGGCGTCCGGTTGAGTTTTCGCGGCCACCTGCCATGACGAGCGCCGAATCATTCTTCATGACACGTTGTGGACAATAGTAGTTCAGTCCGATGAAGTCGTTCAGCGGTGCTGTCCGTTTCAAGAGATCGAGCTCTTCTTCTGTCCATTCCGGCAACAAGCCCTGCTTTTCTAAATCTTTCACGACATATGCTGGGTAATCACCCTTTAAAATCGGATCATAGAACCAGTGTGTCGCGTATTCATTCGCATGTACTTCGGCCTGTTTGTTCTCTGGCGCTTCATCGATGCTGAATGCCGGGTTGAAGACGTGGGTGATGCCGATTTCTCCTTCATATTCCGCTTCCTTGAACGCTTCGACTGCGCGAGCGTGAGCGACGAAGACGTTGTGAGTCGTTTGGAAGTACGCTTTTGCATCGCCTGTGATGCCGGGTGGGTGTGCGCCCGTCAAGTAGCCGAGCGAACAGAAAATGACCGTCTCGTTGAAGGTAATCCAGTTGCGGACACGATCGCCGAACGCTTCGAAACAAGTCTTCGCAAAACGCACGAAGGCATCTGCTGTTTCAGGACTACGCCAGCCGCCTTGTTCTTCAAGGACTTGTGGTAAATCCCAGTGATAAAGTGTCACGAACGGAACGATCCCGTGCTTAAGGCACTCATCGATCACGTTGTTATAGAACTCAAGTCCTTTTTCATTCACTTCACCTGTGCCGTTCGGGAAGATGCGTGGCCATGAGATCGAGAAGCGATACGATTCAAGACCCATCTCGGCCATCAGACCGATATCTTCTTTGTAACGGTGGTAATGATCGATTGCGACATCCCCGTTCGTCGCTTCAAACGTCTTTCCAGGAATCTTCGAGAAGACATCCCAGTTCGAGACGCCTTTTCCGTCTACGTTCCAAGCACCCTCTACTTGATAAGAAGCAGAAGCAGCGCCGAATAGAAAATCTTTTGGCATTTTCATCATCTTCACCTCTTATTTGTTTGCGAGTTTGATTGCTTGGTCGAGTACTTTCGTTCCGTTCATCATGCCGTAATCGATCGTGTTGATGACATCGATTGGCACACCTTTTGGTTCACAAATCTGTTTTCCTTTTGCGAGAAGGTATTTCACCTGTGGTCCGAGGAGAGCGACATCGAGTTCGTTGACGTATGTTTCCATCTCTGATTCCGGATATGCTGCGATGTCCGCTTCTAAGCCGCGCTCTGAGGAAACCGCTTTCATTTTTTCTACTAACATACTCGTCGACATACCTGCCGCACAAAAGAGTCCGATTTTCATCATTTTTGATCCATTCCCTTCAATTGGTTGATTTCGTTTTGCATGTTCATCATATATCCGAGCATTTCCTTGACGAGGATCGTGTTCATAAGGTGATCCTGCGCGTGTACCATCAGGACGCCGACGGTTGCTGTCTTGCCTTGTGCTTCGAGTGTGACGAATTTCGTCTGAATGCTATGGGCATCCTTGAGTGTCGCGTCACCTTCTGCAACAGCCGCTTGTGCCTCTTCGACTTTACCTTCTTGCATCAGTAACATCGCTTGGTGGTAGCTTGCTTTGGCGTCGCCCGACAAGGCGATCAATCCAAAAATATCTTCCGGGGTAATTTCAATCGTTTCAGAAGTCATGCTGTCTCTCCTTTGTTGTATGGATAACTTAAATTCATAGGTACAAATTATACATTTCGATAATAGCATGCGCTTTCATAACGTGTAAACCCTTTCTTTTTAAAAAATTTAAATAAAAAAACACACGAAATTCGCTTCGTGTGTTTCCTTCTTATTTAATATTCGAGACCTTCAGCATCTTCACGTGGCGGAAATGATGCGTCGCTCGCGAGACGTCGAAGATTTTCCCATTCGTCAAATAGACTGTATTGTCGACGAGTAAGGATGGATCGTTCTCTTTTAATCCAAGCAACTCGGCGTCACTGCTATTCAAGTAATCGGCATAGATGACGCGATCCGCAAATCCGATCGACAGATTTTGATCATTGCGTAAATACGTGTAGATCGATTTTTGAACGATATTCTCATCGAGATACATGACGAGATTTTTCCGGAAATAGGACGCTTCGATCGAAAACGGGTGATCATCGACGAGACGCAGTCGTTTGACGTAATAGACCGGTGTACCGACTGGACATTTCATGCGTTCCGCGACTTCTTCGTCTGCCTTCGTCTGTTCGAAAGCGAGAACGCGCGTCTCGACCTTCCGTCCGCTGAAGTCGCTCGTCAATCCTTGTAGCTTTTCGAGATTGACGTAATCACTCTTATAATGATCGCGGACGAAGACACCGCTCCCTTGTACTTGGTAAACGTATCCTTTATTGACGAGAATCTCGATCGCCTTCCGGATCGTGTTCCGGCTGACATCGAATTTTTGGGCGTATTCGTCTTCCGTCAACAGTTTGTTCGTATGTTGATAGACGTGCTCATTGATCTCGATCTCGATTTGTTCAGCGACATGTTTATACTTCGGAATCAATGATATTCCCCCCTCTATCTAAAATTTGTAGGAATGAATCCGCTACCATTATAGCAGATATGTATTTTGACGATAGGAATAAATGAAAATAAACCCGTCTTCTTGAAGAAGACAGGTTTATTTGGATACAACTTACTCACCGAGTGATGCTTGGATGAAGTCATGGAAGAGCGCTTGTGGACGTTCTGGACGTGAGATCAATTCTGGGTGGAACTGACACGCGACGAACCATTTGTGTTCTGGAATCTCAATGATCTCAACGAGACGACCGTCTGGGCTCGTACCTGAGAAGACCATGCCGTTTGCTTCGAACTGCTCGCGGAATTCGTTACCGAACTCATAACGGTGACGGTGACGTTCGTAGACGAGCTCGCTTGAATACGCGGCACGTGCTTTCGTTCCGTCTTCGAGTTTACATGGGTAAAGTCCGAGACGGAGCGTACCACCGAGATCCTCGATGTCTTTTTGTTCTGGCAACAAGTCGATGATCGGGTATGGTGTCGCTGGGTCGATTTCCGCTGAGTGTGCGCCTTCAAGGTTGAGGACATTACGTGCGAATTCGACTGTCGCGAGTTGCATCCCGAGACAGATACCGAAGAACGGTACGTTGTTTTCACGTGCGAAACGTGTCGCTTCGATTTTTCCTTCGATGCCGCGTTCTCCGAATCCACCAGGAACGAGGATGCCGTCTGCTGAACCAAGCAATTCGTTGACGTTTTCACGCGTCACGTCTTCTGCGTTGATCCAGTCGATTTCGATGTCACTGTTGAAGGCAAATCCAGCGTGTTTCAATGCTTCTGCGACCGAGATGTACGCATCACGCAATTCGACGTATTTCCCGACGAGTGCAATCTTCGTCGTCTTCTCGAGGTGCGTCACTGTGTGAACGAGTTGTTTCCAAGCCGTCATGTCGGCAGCTGGTGTATCGAACTTGAAGTAGTCACAGACGAGTTGGTCCATGCCTTGACGTTGCAAGTTGAGTGGTACTTCGTAGAGTGTCGATGCATCTTGTGCTTCGATGACTGCTTCTGGACGTGTATCACAGAAGAGAGCAATTTTATCTTTCATCTCTTGTGGGACTGGGTGCTCCGCACGTAAGACGATGATATCTGGTTGAATACCGTAGCTACGGAGTTCTTTGACACTGTGTTGTGTCGGTTTCGTCTTGAGCTCACCTGCCGCTGCAAGATACGGAACGAGCGTACAGTGAACGTACATGACGTTTTCTTTCCCGATATCGTTTTTCACCTGACGAATGGCTTCGATGAACGGAAGCGATTCGATATCCCCTACTGTTCCACCAATCTCTGTGATGACGACGTCAGCGCCCGTTTCTTTTCCAGCACGGAAGACGCGATCCTTGATTTCGTTCGTGATGTGCGGAATGACTTGGACCGTTCCACCGTTGTAGTCGCCACGGCGTTCCTTCTTGAGGATCGTCGAGTAGATACGTCCAGACGTGACGTTCGCGTTCTGGCTCAAGTTGATGTCGATGAAACGCTCGTAGTGACCAAGGTCAAGGTCTGTCTCTGCGCCATCATCCGTAACGAACACTTCCCCGTGTTGATACGGGCTCATCGTACCTGGGTCGATGTTGATGTACGGGTCGAATTTTTGGATCGTGACATTGAGGCCACGGTTTTTCAAGAGACGAGCGAGCGATGCAGCGGTGATCCCTTTACCGAGTGACGATACGACGCCACCTGTTACGAAAATATACTTTGTCATGTTAAATCTTGCTCCCTTCTCTAATTCACATCTCAACAATACAGAGGTGGTAAAAACAAAAAAGCAAAAGTGCCCCCATTGGAATAGGAGACACTTTTGCTGAAATAAGCACGTTGCTTAAAGAAGCCCATGACTAACTTACGTCATTCGGAAAACTTCGTCAAGCCTAATTTTTCAAAGAAAAATTTCCGTGCTCGTTCGTCAGCCGTCAACGAAAAAACTGCCATTTCTATAGGGAAATAGCAGCTGTACAGTTGTGGTTGATCGTGCTTAGACTTCCTCTTCTTCTTCGAAGTCTTCTAAGTCTTCTTCATCGAGATCATCATCGAGATCATCGATGGCTGCGACTTTTTTGAACGTATCATCGTCTTCGCTGTCGTCAGCTGAATCATAGTCCGCTGTCTTCGCGAATGTATCGAGATCGTCTTCGATCGTTTCGAACTCATCTTCTTCTGCATCATAGTTGAACTCTTCTTCAAACTCATCGAGTTCTCCACGTTGACGCGCTTCGATGACGAGATCCTCATCCGACTTATCGAACGGATACCAAGCGCGGAGTGACCAACGGTTCGCTCCGACGTTGACGAAGTTTCCATCGATGTTCATGTCTGTATAGAGTTGAGCAAGTTTCTCGAACTTGTCTTCTTCATCTGTAAACGTATGGTACTTTTCGATTTCTGACGTGATGTCATCGAACGTGATTGGCTGTTCGCCAGCTTCTTGCAACATTTCGTTGACGAATTCGATCAGCGAAAGATCAGTAATCTCTTCTTTACTTAAACGGCTGAGGCTCATTGTGACGGCCACTTCCTTTCATTTGCGTTCAATCCATTACTTCTCATTATACGCAAAACAGCTTTTAAAAATCCAGTCTCTATTTAAAAAAAGCTCGAATTGATTCTCGATTCGTGTTTTTCCTACTCCCGAAAAAGGAATATCCAAGGGAGAAGAAGGAGGAATGACAGATGGAGATGACAATCGAACGAGTCAACGATTTTGATGACTTCAACTGGTTACCAATCTTATCAAAGAGTACACAGGAAGGCTATCCCTTCATCGAACGGATGCTACGTGAACGCCGAAATGAAACGTATCGAGAAGACGGAGAAGCAATGTTCGTCGTTTTGTCGCTCTCCGGTCACGTCATTGCGTGCGGGGGTTATATGAAACAAACCGACACGAACGACGTCGGTCGGATTCGTCATGTCTATGTCTTACCGGAAATGCGACATCACGGTGTCGGTACGCAACTGCTTGAGAAAATCATCCCAGAAGCGCTGTTGACGTATTCCGAGCTCTGGCTCTATACAGACGATGCCAGTACATTTTATGAACGATTTGGTTTTGAGCCGTATACGGCAACTAAGGTGACACATCGACTTTTAAAGCATGCATTCGTCCAACCTTAAGTGTCTTGGATTGACATATCGATAATCATCGATTAGTTTAAGCGTATGACAAATCAAGTGGATCTATTCAAGGCATTATCAAACGAGGTACGTCTTGATATCTTACGCTGGCTCAAGGATCCCGAGACTCATTTCAATAAGCCGACGGCCCATCTCGCGACGAATCTGTCGGACAAGGGAGGCATTTGCGTCGGAGATATCCAAGAGAAGGCGAACTTATCTCAATCGACCGTCTCCCAATATCTTGCGATGTTGCAAAAAGTCGGATTGCTCGAATCCGAACGTCACGGCAAATGGACGTATTACCGGCGAAATGAAGAAAAAATCCAGGAGCTCGCAGCGTACCTCAAAGGAGAACTTTGATCCGTTCTCCTTGCCTTACATATCGACATTTCTCGATATTTAGATTCGTGAAAGGATGAATTCTGTTGAAAATCGTGTATTACGTACTCGCGTTACTTGCGGGTATCGCTTTAAGTGTCGAAGAGGCCATCTATGGTGAACTCGGGAACTTCGTCGGAAAACTCGAAAGTAGCTTTTATAATTTCTTCGCCGGTACGATCATCATCGGGCTGATCGTCCTCTTCTTCGGAAAAGGTTCACTCGGCTATACATTCCGCGCACCGAAATGGACCTTGCTCGGTGGTCTACTCGGTAGTATCTACTTGACGATCTTGATCATCAGCATCCCGCTCGTTGGTGTCGGTCTCGCCATGATCAGTGTCATCATCGGACAAATGATCGCCAGCATGGTCATTGAACATTACGGCTGGCTCGGTAGTCCGAAACGTCCAATCAATCGTGACAAGCTGACAGCTTCTGCTTTGATGCTCGTCGCTCTATTTCTTATCTTTTAAGGAGGTTCGCTCGTGAATATTCTATTACTCGGTTTTACATTACTCGGCGGCGTGATGCTGAGTGCGCAGTCATCGATCAACGGTGCCTTCAGTCAAAAGGCAGGGGCTCTGGAAAGTACGTTCCTGACGTTCTTCACCGGAATGCTGATTCTCGCACTCGCCATCCTGTTCTTCGGTCAAGGGAACGTCTTGCTCTTGCTTGAAGCACCACGTTGGCAACTCAGTGCCGTCCTGTTCGGCGTCAGTTATCTCTTCCTGACGATTCTTGCTGTCCCGCAAATCGGTGTCACGGCAGCTAGTATCGCGACCGTCATCGGTCAACTCGCAGCAGGTATGGTCATTGATCACATCGGTGCGTTCGGTGGCGTCGTCGTTCCGCTCGACGAAAAACGTCTGCTTGGTCTGCTTGCGATGCTTGCTGCGCTTTACTTCGTCTATCGCGGGAACACACGCAAAGACGTGTCCGCTTCATCTGATTCGATCGCATCGTGACGATTGTCCTCACGATTCGTTCACGCGCTTTCCTCAGGCGAGACACAAGCCAGTCTCGGCTGTCAGTGACAGCCCACACGGGTCTTGTTTGTCTCTGACAGCGCAATATCTTGCGCTTTTTCCTGTAGGAGTCGCGTGAACAACGTGAGTCCGACTGTTTCTCATGATCTATCAAATAGAACATAAAAAAACCGAAATGCTGAAGTGGATCTACTTCAGCATTTCGGTTTTTTCGTGTCGAACGATCCGTTGATGAACGTGCAAGACGAAGACTCCTGCGGGAAAAGCGGAATGGGTGAGACCCCGTAGGCGCGAATGCGGCGAGGAGGCTCGCCTTCCGCCCGCGGAAAGCGAAGTCTTGCACGAGAATCAACACTTGTGTTTTATAAATACCTTATTGCCCCAGCTGTTGTCTCTTAAGTAAGCGCAACGCTTCCGTCGCGAGGCGATGATCCGCTTCCTGCGATAGACCGGAAACGGTGATCGTACCGACGACACCGACTCCTTCGATCCGAATCGGGAACGATCCACCGGCATCGGCATAATCAGCTGGCGAAACGGCATACATCGAGTGGTACGAGCGATGTTTACTTTCATTATACCGACGCATGTAGAGCGAGCTATAGCCATGCCGCAAGACGACGTTCGATTTCCGGCGGATCCACTCTTCCTGATCCGGTGCCGTACCGTCGAGCGCCGCGTAATATAAACGCTGCCCGTTCCGTTTGATTTCAACTGCAATCGATAAGTTCTCCTTCATCGCCCGTCCGATCAATTCATGTCCCATCCCAATCGCTTCCGTATTCGTCAAGGACGTTAAGACGAGTTCGTCCTCTTCCGCCAGCAACACCTTCAATTCTTCCATGCATCCCATTCCTTTCGTAAGAGGCGTCGTCCTTCATCACTGCTGATGCGCACCGCTTCAATCAAGCGCATCGTTTTTTCCGCGTCACGTAAATCGACAGGTACTCGTCCTCCGCGAAGTCCCTCCGCCAACTGTTCATAAAACGTCGCATAAATGCCTGGAAGTGTCGCGAGACGCTCGACTGGCTGATCGGCGATCTGGAGGTAACCATAGGAATCTACTTCATCTTCACCGAGCTGTTCGTTCACCGGATGACCTTTCGCAAGCCGTCCTTCTTGCGGGTCCATTCCGTATTTAATGTAACTGCCGCGCGTCGCATGAAACTCAAAACGTGGCGTTGGTCCTTGGATGAAGGACGTCGAACGAAGGATGACACGACGTGTACCATAATGTAGCGTGATATGGAAACCGTCATCAACGACAGCACCGTCACGTTGCAGGTAGACGTCGCCCGTCAGTGCATCCGGTTCTCCGAACAAGGCGAGTGCTTGATCGAGTAAGTGTGAGCCGAGATCAAACAGAATGCCGGCGCCACTTCCCGCTTGTTCACGCCAGCGTTCCCGAACGACCGGGCGATAGCGATCAAAGCGTGATTCGATGACTTGCCAGTCGCCGATCTCGTTCATTTCCATCAATTGTTCAAGTGTCAGGAAGTCACCGTCAAAACGACGGTTTTGATAGACGGCGACTTGAACGCCGTGTTGTTTTGCTAACGTTTGCAGCGCCAGTGCTTCTTCGATCGTCACGACGGCCGGCTTTTCGAGTAGGACGTGCTTCTTTGCTTCAATTGCTTGTTTTGCCATTTCGAAATGGAGTGCCGTTGGTGTCGTGATGATGACGAGTTCCGTGTTCTCATCCTGCAAGGCTTCAGCAAGTGTCGCGACGACCGTCGCCTTACTGAAATGTTGTGCTACCTGTTCCGGTCGACTGGAGACGACTTGTGTCACTTCAAATGCCGGTAATGCCTGTAAGAACGGAACGTGGAACGTCACCGCTGAAAAGCCGAATCCGACGAGCGTCGTTTGAATCGGGTTCATGTTGTTTCCTCCTCTGTCACGTCGAGATTGACATGATAATGATCTAGTCGTTCTTGCCACGTTGCGTCTGGAACTTGATCGGTAACGAGCACATCGATTTGTTCCCAATCACAGACCTTATGCAAAAAACGCTTATTGAATTTCGTATGGTCTGCGAGGACGATGACACGGGTCGCACTTCGAATCATCGCTTTCTTTACGACCGCTTCTTCGAGTTGTTCCGCAAAAAGTCCTTCTTCCGTCAATCCACATGCTCCAAGAAACACACAATCGACTTGATAATTCAGGATGTCGTCTGCCGTCTTGATCCCACTCAAGCTTCGCGCATGCCGGTCGAAACGTCCTCCCGTGACGTACAGCTCAATATCCGTGCGAGCTCCGACATAGTCTGCGATGTCGAGGGAGTTCGTGATGACTTGTAGTGGATAAGGCGGAAGTGCTCGTGCCATCTCAGATACCGTCGTTGCAGCATCGAGCAATAAGCGATCGTTCGCTTGGACGTGACGCGCTGCACGCTGCCCGATCCGCCGTTTTTCTGGTTTCTCTGTCCGCTGTTCATATGCAAGTGTTCCACCAGCACGGACTAATCCATTTTTAACGCGAATGATCTCCCCTTCTTGTTCGAGGACGATGACGTCACGACGTGCAGTGTCTCGTGAAATCTGATACTCCTGCATCAATTGATCGAGCGAAATTTCAGGACTCGTCTTGATCCATTCCCGCATCTGTTGCAACCGTTCGATTTGCCCCATCGATTCCTGCCTCCTTTTTCTTTATATTAAGTTTTTTCATTACAATATGCAATTTTAATGCAAATAGTTCAACGGTAATTCGGGTAAATAATAGAAGACAAATACTTTCAGAACGGAGGAATTGATATGCAAACGATCTTGATCACGGGTGCTTCTTCCGGTATCGGTCTTGCGACGGCGCGGCGATTCGCAGACGCCGGATGGTTCGTCTACGCTGGTGTCCGGAGTCCAGACGAAATGACCGTGTCGTTGCCGACGCTCACCTTCTTGCCGCTCGATGTGACGGATGAAACAAGCGTGAAAGCAGCCGTTCGTCAAATTGAACAGGAGGTCGATCATCTCGACGTCGTGTTCTGCAATGCCGGTCATGGTTTACTGCGCGCACTCGGTCAAGCGACGAGTTATGAAATCAAGCAACTCTTCGAAACGAATGTCTTCGGTGTCATCCGGACGATCGAAGCCTGCCTTCCCCTACTCAAACAAGCACCGGACGGTAGTCACTTACTCGCGACTTCAAGCGTCAGTGGTCTCGTCGGTCAACCGATGAATGAACTGTATTGTGCCAGTAAGTTCGCGATCGAAGGGCTGTTCGAAAGTCTTGCGACCTACTATAAACCATACTTCAACATCGACGTCACCCTGATTGAACCAGCCGCCGTCGAGACGAACTTTACCGCAACGGTTCTCGATCAACTTGAACGGACGGGTGGCTTACACGAAGACGACTTCAAACCGATCATCACGGCTTATTTGCAGACGTATCGGACGCGACATGCCGATCGCCAATCGGCAGAAGCTCTGGCTGAGGTGATCTTCGAGGTCGTCCATCGTGACGAACGTCCGTTACGAATCCGGACGACGGAAGCCGATGAACATTTCGTCGCCCATAAGACACATCATGATCCGTCAGGTCTCGAAGGGATCGCCAAAATACGACGACTAACATTAAATCTCGACTGATTCCCCTTTTTTTGAAATTTCAATCCGCCTCAGCAATCTTCGCCCACTATACTGAGACTATCTACCTAAAAATTATCTAGAAGGGCGGAACGCCATGCCATCCTTGTTTCTTTTTACAATCGTCTATCTGATTCCGACCTTCATCATGTTCTACATGTCGATTGATATATTTTTACGCAATCCATCACGTCCACAACACCGACTGCTTAGCTTATTCACGTTCGCTTACGGGATGTTATTCCTCGGTGAATTTTTCCGGAATGCCTCCCCGATCGAATTTAGTCCGGCATTCGTGACCTACTGGTTCGGAAACGCTGGTCTGATCGTCTTCAGTACATCGCTCCACTTCATCTTTCGCGTCTCGAATTTGTGGAAACGAATGCCACGTTTATTGTACCCATGGATCTTCTATCTTCCGATGGGCGTCGTGCTGACGACATACGTATTCCAGACGAACGTCATCAACAGTCAGCAATTCACACAGGTCGGACAGTTCATCTACCCTGAATTCAACACACAATATCTAGTGACGATGACGGTCGGGAACATCTTCCATCTCCTTGTCATCGGTCTGCTCGTGTACGCACGGACACACTTGAAAGATGCACGTCGTGGCATCATAAACGTCTTACTCAGTGTCGCGATTCTCGTTCTCGTATGGGATATCGTCTTCGGCTACTGGTCGTTCTACGGCATCATGCCACCGTATGCCTATATGTATGGCGGTTTGTTCTGGGCAGGAGCACTGGCAATCGCAATGCGCCGATTCGATTATCTCGCGTCCTATCAGAAGCGTTTCGCGACGCTCTACAATTTGAATCCTTCGGCAATCCTGCTGCTCGACCGGGACGGACGAATTGAGAGTGCCAACCCAGCTGCTCATCGTCTGTTCGAGACCGATGACTTAACGGCATGTACGTTTTCGACCTACTTACCGGATAAAAAACAAGCCGATTGGTCGCTGCATTATATGACACACTTTTTATCGCAACGTAAGTTCAACGAATTCGAAACGAAGATTTTGACAGCGCGACAGCAAGAACGCTACGTCGTCATGGATGCCGATTTCGTCTTCATCGAACAGGAACTGCACGGGATGTTATTGATTCGTGATATCCAGTCCTTCAAGGAAGCGGAGCAGACGATTCGTTTCTTCGCCTACCACGATCCGTTGACGAAGATTGCGAATCGCCGAAGCTTTTACGAACGTGCGGCACAAGAGTTACTCGAGCTTGATCATATTGCGATCATCGTCGTCGATCTCGACGGTTTCAAAACCATCAACGATACGTATGGACATCAAATCGGTGACGCCTTCTTGATTCATATCGCTCGCCTTCTAGAACACCATGCGGAACAGAATGGGTTCGCTGCCCGTGTCGGTGGCGACGAATTCTTCTTACTCTATCGTCATCCGTCTGTCGCTACGCTCCATGCCTATGCTGCGAATCTGTTGACGTACTTGCAAGACAACCCTTACCGGTTCGCTGAAGAAACCATTGAAATCCGAACGAGCATCGGACTTAGTTACTCACCCAATCATGGCGTCGATCTCGACACGCTGATTCAGCATGCTGACCAAGCGATGTACCGCGTCAAACATGCCGGAAAGAACGATTATTTCATTCATGATACGATGGACTCGACGCAACGATCCTAAAGGAGAGATTCCATGATTTCTGTACTGACGATTTTTTCACGTTTATTCAAGGGATTGCGCCGCGCCTTTCACTTATCTTACTTTCGTGGTCTATTGATTCTCTGCCTGTTGACGCTCGTCTCCGGGACGATTTTCTATAGCACGGAAGAAAATCTATCGCTGGTGGATGCACTTTACTTTTGTATCACGACACTAAGTACGGTTGGGCATCCAACATTCGTTCCGACGACGACGCTCGGTAAGGTCTTTACGATGGCATACATCACGATTGGCTGCGGGTTGTTCTTAACACTGATTGCCACGTTATCGTATGTCCTGATTAAACAACCGGAGGATGAATAAGGGGGAATGATCCATGCGCCAAGCTGCCATCCAAAATAATTTCGATTGGTGTCGCCTCGTCTGTGAGTCAGCCGGTTGCCGGGTGACGGAAACTGATTCGACCTGGCACGCTCAAGGAAGCGTACCGAGCTATTATCCGGAACTGATGGTCCGGCTTCCCCATCAGCGAATTGGTGTCACGGATGTCTATAGCATCAAGGACTGCACGGCAAGCTATGATTTCTCGAGTGCCGGTCTCAGTCATTTATTTACAGCAGAATGGATGACCCGCCCTGCCATACTCGATCGCCGTGCCCTTCCCGTCGATTGGTCCGTCGTGACGGATCTCGATCAGTTCGCTCGCTTCCAGGCTATCCAGGCAACACCGGAGCTGCCCACAACGTTATGGCAACATCCCGCTGTCCGCTTCTTCTATTCAGAGGCGCAACAAGCAAGTTGCATTGCCTACTCGAATCAAGTGACGACCGGACTAACGTACGTCAACTCCGATTACCTCGACGAACGCTTATGGGATGATATCGCACGTTTGAGTTCAGCACATTTTCCCGGTCAATCGCTCGTCGGTTACGAGTATGGCGATCACCTGATCACAGCGCTTGAAGCCGGCTTTGACGACGTTGGTCCACTCGCGATCTGGATTCGCACGACGAATGATCACACATGAAAAAACCGAACCGATTCCCTTCCTCTTGACGAAGATGAATCGGTTCGGTTTTTTACATCAAGCGGCTAATGAATGCCGTGGCGATCCCGAAGTAGACGAGGAGCGACAAGATATCGTTCAACGTCGTGATCAATGGTCCGGATGCGATTGCCGGGTCAATCTTTAGACGATGTAAGATGAGCGGAATGATTGTTCCAGCAAGTGTCCCAAAGATCAACGTGATGACGAGCGAGCTGCCGACGACAAGTCCTAAGACGGCACTCCCTTGCCAGACGTAGGCGATGACGGCGATCAAGATGCCACAAATGATACCAATGATTAAACCAACCCAGAGTTCTCGCAGGATTAATCGAGTCGCGACCCGCTTATCGACTTCACGCGTGATCAATCCGCGGACGACGACCGCGAGCGATTGGGTACCGGTATTTCCGGTCATACCAGCAATCATCGGCATGAAGAAGGCGAGCGCGACGACTTTTGAGAGCGTCTCTTCGAACTGACTGATGATTGATCCGGAGACGAGCCCGATGAACAGTAGCAAGACGAGCCACGGTAAGCGACGGGTCGCAGCAATCCACGGCTTCGTCTCGAAATCAATCGATTTACCGGATGCCGAGAGTTTCTCGATGTCTTCGTTTGCTTCTTCCCGTAAGACGTCAAGCGCATCATCGACCGTGATCAATCCGACGAGAATGTCGCCCTCGACGACGGGTAACGAGACGAGATCATAGCGTTCGAACAGTTGCGCGACTTCTTCCTGATCGGTCTCTGCCGCGACCCGGATCACCTTCGTCTCCATGACGTCACTGATCCGTTCCGTGTTTTCAGCTAAGATGACATCCCGGTATGAGATGACCCCAACGAGTTCACTGAGTTGATTGACGACGTAGACGTAGTTGATTGTCTCCGAGTATTCGATGTAGTCGCGCATCTTCTCGACCGTCTCACCGACCGTGAAATCCTCGCCGACCCAGATGAACCGGTTCGTCATCAAGCGCCCGGCCGTTTCCGGTGGATACGTCAAGAGATTGCGGACGATCAGTGCCTCGTCCGTCCGCATGCTACCAAGCAAACGGTCGGTCTCTTCCGGTCCCAGTTCCTCAAGTACATCCGCGACATCATCGTTTTCCATTAAATCGAGGACGTGCCCGGCACGCTCGACGTCTAAACGGCGTAAGACGGCGAGACGTTGCTCCCCTTCGAGCTCCTCGAGGACATCCGCCAATCGCTCGTGATCGAGATAGTCGAGGAGTCGTGCCTGATCGTCTTCGCCCAACTCTTCATACACTTGCGCGATATCATACGGATAGACCTCTTCGATGACTTGCTGTGCCTGCTCCCGCTTTTCCTTCGCGAGCGCATCGAGCAAGAGCCACTTCCATTGTTGTTCTGCTGTCTGACGCAATCTCCTCACCCCCTGTATTCTGCCTTTTCATCTTAGCACGAGTTGATTCGCGATCGATATCGAAAAACAGTTGACATCTGTTTCCTATGGCTTTAAAGTTTGCCTTAAGGAAACATTATTTGTAGACCGAATCTTTTTCCAGTGATTGGAGTTAAAATTTTTACTTTATTTTTTGCCCTAAGGAAACTTTCCTTCTATATACCACAAAACCAAAGGAGTGATCATTCATGTACGCCCTTGACGTTGATCGTCTCACCGTCTCTTATTTTGATACCCATGCACTCGACGGAGTATCCGTTCGTCTTCCGGTCGCTTCGTTGATTGGCATCATCGGACCGAACGGTGCTGGTAAATCCACATTCTTAAAAGCCATCCTCGGTCTGATCCCGGCTCGGATCGAGCAGTTACGCGTGCTCGACCAATCACTCGAAGACGTCCGGTCACGCGTCGCTTACGTCCCGCAACGAAGTGCAATTGATTGGGACTTCCCGGTTCGTGTGCAGGATGTCGTGTTGATGGGCTGTTATCCGAAGCTCGGCTTATTCAAACGACCATCGAAGACCCAAAAAGCGTTCGCGATGGAATGCCTCGAACGCGTCGGTATGTCCAATCATGCCGAACGCCAAATCGGTGAACTGTCAGGTGGACAGCAACAACGGGTCTTTCTAGCGCGCGCCCTTGCCCAAGAAGCAGAGCTACTATTGCTGGACGAACCGTTCGTCGGCATCGATGTTGCGAGTGAGCAGATGATCATCGAACTCTTACGGACCCTTCGAGCCGAAGGGCGGACGATCGTCGTCGTCCACCATGATTTGCATAAAGCAGAGGACTACTTCGACACATTGATGCTGTTGAACAAACAACTGATCGCTGTCGGTCCACCGGCTGATATCTTGACACCGGAATGGCTCGAACCAGCGTATGGCTTACCTTTATTCGAACGACGCAAGGAGGGACAAGGATGACGTTCATCGAGGCATTACTTCAGTATGAGTTCTTACAAAAAGCGATGATCACCGCCATCATGGTCGGCATCATCTGTGGTGTGATCGGTTGTTTCATCATCCTTCGCGGAATGTCGTTGATGGGGGACGCGATCTCGCACGCCGTTTTACCTGGTGTTGCGATTTCCTACCTACTCGGGATCAACTTCCTGATCGGCGCCGTTGTCACAGGACTCGTGACTGCACTCGGAATCGGCTTCGTTAGCCAGAACAGTCGCATCAAGAACGATACGGCAATCGGAATCATGTTCACATCCGCCTTCGCCCTCGGGATCATCCTGATTTCGTTCTTGCGTAGCAGTAGTGATCTCTATCACATTCTGTTTGGTAACGTCCTCGCGGTCCGTCCGAGCGACATGTGGATGACCGTCATCATCGGATTGATCGTCCTCGGTGGAATCTTCTTGTTCTACAAAGAGTTGCTGATCAGCTCGTTTGATCCGACGATGGCGCAAGCCTATGGACTATCGACGCGTTGGATTCATTACGGACTGATGACGTTACTAACACTCGTCACCGTCGCTTCACTTCAGACCGTCGGCATCATCCTCGTCGTCGCGATGCTGATCACACCAGCAGCGACCGCGTATTTACTGACGAACCGTCTCTCAAGGATGCTGTTCCTAGCGGCAGGATTCGGTACGCTGTCCGCCATCGTCGGACTGTATTTCAGCTTCATCTATAATCTATCTTCCGGTGCGTCGATCGTCCTCGTCGCGACGACGTTGTTCGCACTCGTCTTCGTCTTCTCACCACGTCACGGTCTGATGCGTCACCGGAAACGAAAGGAGTCTACTGTATGAAAGTAAAACTTTTTCTGTTCGTCCTCCTCAGCACGGTCTTGCTTGCTGCTTGTTCGACACCAGCAGAAGATAACGGGAAGCTGAAGGTCGTTGCGACATATTCGATTCTCGCTGACCTCGCACGTGAGGTCGGTGGTGAACATGTCGATGTCCACAGCATGGTCAAGATCGGGGCAAACCCGCACGAGTATGATCCACTTCCAGCAGACGTACAAGCGATGGCAAATGCTGACGTCGTCTTCTACAACGGGTTGAACCTGGAAGCCGGCGGTGCGTGGTTCGATAAACTCCGGGCAACGACTGGCAAAGACGCATCTGACGCGCCCGTCTATCGTTTAAGCAAAGGCGTCGAACCGAAATACCTGACGACGAAGGGCAAAGAATCGGAGACTGATCCGCATGCGTGGCTCGACGTAAGCAATGGGATTCGCTACGTCGAAAACGTCAAGCAGGCATTAATCAAGGAAGATCCGAAGCACAAAGCCGACTACGAAAAAAATGCCGATGCCTATATCAAAAAATTGCAGACGCTTGATCAGGAAGCGAAACAGCAGTTTGCCGCTATTCCGAAAGCAGAACGTCATCTCGTCACGAGCGAAGGAGCCTTCAAATACTTCGGAACTGCCTATGACGTCAAAGCGGATTATATTTGGGAGATTAACTCAGATAATCAAGGAACTCCGGCTCAAGTCCGCCGGATCGTCGATACGATCAAGGAGCAAGATATCCCTGTCCTGTTCGTCGAAACGAGCGTCGATCGGCGGAGCATGGAAACCGTCTCAAGGGAGACTGGTGTTCCGATCGGTGGTACTCTCTTCACTGACTCACTCGGTGCACCGGGTAAGGATGGCGACACTTACTACAGCATGATGCAAGCAAACATCGAGACGATCACGGAAGCACTCGCCAAGTAAGCGTCAACAAATCGTCACGCCTTCTCGATACGTCTTTCCTTATAATGAAGGTAAGACGATGAAAGAGAGGCACATTATGCAAACACGACTATATCGTTACGCCTTTCCCCTCAGTATCAGCCTGTTGCTCGCTGCATGCGGAACAGCTGATCAAACGGGTGCTCCGAAGACAGAACAGACGAATCACGGAGATCATGCTGACCATGCCAGCCACGGTGTTGGTGATCAACTCGAGAAGACCGCGGGACCAGACACGTTACCCGCTTTTCTGAACGAACAGGATGAGTCGATCCAAACGATTTACCGCTCCGTCGCTAAACATCCTGATCTCTTGAAGAAGATGCCTTGTTATTGCGGTTGCGGTGAATCTGCTGGTCATACAAGCAACTATGACTGCTTCATCGAAGAGCAGACTGCTAGTTCCACGACCTGGACGACGCACGGCATTACATGTGGTACGTGTCTCGATATCGCGGCACAGTCAATCGTCGCTTATCAAAAAGGTAGCTCCGTCAAAGAAATCCGGACTGCCATCGATCAAGCGTACGCGAAGACTGGTGTCACACCGACGCCGACGCCAGCGCTTTAAAAATAGCCTGCTTCTTGTCACGAACCATGTGATCTGAAGCAGGCTATTTCGTTTAGACCGTCACAGCAACTTGCGCCGTCAATGCCATCGTATTTTGTTCCGAATCCTTAAAGAACGCCATCCACGTCTCTTCCCTATCGGAACGCGTGATCATGTGTGGTTCTCCGAGAAAAACGACACCTTGTTCTTGCATCCGCTTATATTCTACTTGCAACGAATCAACCTCAAAATATATAACGGAACTCGGATGATCGAATGCCTCTGTCTCTGGCAAAGTTAACATCAATCGAATATTCCCACACTGAAGGAAAACCATCGTCTCGAGTTCAAATAGGACAGATAATTGCAACACATCCCGATAAAATGCTGTACTACGCTTAATATCCTTCACTGGAATTCCAATCTGTTGAATGCGTTTCATTTCATTTCCTCCCTCTGTTTGGCTCGTAAGACAAGCGGTCGACCCGACAACAGCTCATCCAGTTGATAGTACGTATGTGCCCGAATCGGTCGATCCGTTCGTGGCAGGTGACGAAGCTCATATGCCACTTCGAGTAAGTAAAACTTGTATTCCTCCCCTTCATCAAAACCGAAGCTCGCGCGACGTTCTTCGATATACGCAAGGACACGCTCCTGTTGCGAGAACGAGAGCCGCTGGACTTGTGGGGCGAGTGCCTCGTGCGGAGAGAGCACGATTTCCCGCTCCGTGCGATACAGTCGATGCATGACGCCACCACTTTGACGTAAGGCAATCAAACGCGCGGGTCGATACGGACGGGGGTGCGGGTGGGCATGGACGAGGTAACGTTCAATCGTGACTTGAGTCGGTCCTGCCGGTAGAGAGATGACGTCATACATACAAAATCGCTCCTTCTCAAAAAATAATAGCTACTCTCATATGCTACCATATCTATCCAGCATTCTTCCGTTGACGACAGAAGGGGAATCCGTTTTCAAAGTTTCGCAACTGGTTTTAAGACGAAGCGAGCGTGGAACAGATGGAGAGAAGAGATTCCTATCTGGAAAGGATGATTGTCGATGTCGAACATGTCCGCTGTCGGTTTCCACCGACACTTACCACTAACGGAACACGAAAGTCTGATTGACCTGGAACTACCACGCCCGGAAGCAACGGGACACGATCTCTTAGTTGAGATCAAAGCCGTCTCCGTCAACCCGGTCGATACGAAAGTCCGTGCTCACGGGAAAGACGAAGACGCCCCGAAGGTCATCGGTTACGATGCAGCCGGAGTCGTCGTTGAAGTCGGCGATGATGCCTCCCTCTTCCAAGTCGGTGATGAAGTGTATTACGCCGGTGCGATTCAGCGCCCCGGGTCAAACAGTGACTTCCAACTCGTTGATGAACGAATCGTCGCCAAAAAGCCGGAACGGTTGACGTTCAGCGAAGCCGCTGCTCTCCCGTTGACGACGCTGACAGCCTATGAAGCATTGACCGATCGTCTCGGATTGACGTTTGATGCTAAGTCGAATCTCGAGAAGACGATCCTCATCATCGGAGCTGCTGGTGGTGTCGGTTCAATCGCGACACAACTCGCAAATCACGTTGGACTGACTGTCATCGGAACGGCGTCACGCGACGAGACGATCGATTGGGCGAAGGAACACGGTGCCCATCATACGATCAATCACCACGAGGCATTCCGTCCTCAGCTGGAAGCCCTCGGTTACAAATACGTCGACTATATCTTCTGTCTCAATGCGACGGACCAACATTTTGAGGCAATGGTTGATGTGATTGCACCACAAGGAAAAATCTGTAGCATCGTCGAGACGGATCAAAAACTCGATTTAAGTGCGCTCCAACAAAAGAGTGCGACGTTCGTTTGGGAGTTCATGTTCACGCGTCCGCTGTTTGCGACAGAGGACATGATCCGCCAACATGAGATTCTGACGCAAGTCGCAGCATGGATCGAAGAGCATACACTTGAGACGACGGTGACACAGACGTTAATCGGCATGAACGCTGACAATCTGAAAGAAGCACACCGTCTCGTCGAGAGCGGAAAAATGATTGGGAAGATCGTCGTCGAACATCATTAATGGGCATCGGAGCAGGTTGGGAGTAAAATCCCGTCCTGCTTTTTTGTCGTTCTAAGTTTTCTTTGTGAACCTGTATCTCTTACTTTGAAGATATTTTAAGCATTATGACTATATTTATTCGTCTAAAAAATGTACGATTACGGTAACAAATATTCCAACGTAATACATCTAATCGACGCTTGACTCACATAGACAAAGGAGCATCCATAATCCATATGCGAAAATGGTTCAATCAAAAGATCAGCCGACAGATCATGTCGTCGTTTTATCTCATTCTTATTACACTATCGATCTCTTCCCTGGCTGCTTATTTTTACACGAACCACCAAGTCACGGATGCGAAACAAGAGCTCGATGCGATCAGCTTGCGCGAAGATCGAGCGACAAAACTTTGGGACGATTGGCAGTCCCTTCAATACGAGATGCGGGGTTATATCGTCTTCGGTGACGATGCCGTGCTCGACGTGATTGATGAAAAAAAAGCCTCACTCGAACAACAGACGGCTTGGTTTGAGAAAAATCGTCTCTACAAGGCGGATCAAATCTATGCGTCTGATATTCGTTCGCTCTATAATTCTTATACCAATTTCGTCATGCCAAGCTTAATTAAATATGTCCAAGCAAAACAAGAAGGAAAGATTGACGAACGTTTCTTGCAGATGCCAAGTCTGAAGGCGATGATGCCACAAGTACCACGGGATCCGAATCGGAAATTCAAGATGAATGCCTCAAACAGTGAGACGATGCGTAAAAGTGTCAACACGATGGAGAGCACATTCACGAACTATCGGAGTAGTCTTCGCGCGAAAGAACTCGGTGCAAAAGAACAACTTGTCACCCAGACAAAGTATGCTGAGTGGATTTGGCTCGTCAATCTGCTCGTATTGTTCCTTGTTATCTTGCTGATCGTCCGCCCGTTCATCGAACGGACGACGCGACAAATCCACCTTCTCAGCAAGGAGAGCAAGCTCCTTGCAAGTGGTGAGCATACGTTACCGTTGATTCCGCTCAACCGTGCTGACGAGATCGGTGAATTGAGTAAATCGTTCCATCAGATGGCGACAGCCTTGATTGAAAATAAACACCAATTGATGTCAACGAACGTTAATCTCGCAGATGCGTTGAAACTGACGCAACGGAACGAATCTCATTTACGCCTACGGAACCAATTGACCGAAACACTGGCGTCGCGCGATAGCATCAGTGCTTATCCTTCTGTCATCCAAAAGATGGTTGAGATCACGCAGTCTGATCAAGGCGCACTGATTTTTAAAGAAGGAACAAAAGTCATCGATATCGTCTTTTATCCACAGACACCGCTCACAGTCGAGGATTGGATGCCAACGATTGAGCCGTTATTGCGTGAGTCGCGACAAGATAAACGACCGCATACACAGTTCGAGGACGAAGTCGCACGCGCCGTCACACCGGTTCTTGATCCGAGTCAAAATGAGATCATCGCCTATATCTTCTTGTCCCGCGATCAGGATCGGTTTGATCGTTACGAGCAGGAAGAACTCGCTGCCTTCGCGCGTCAGCTAGCGTTATCACTCTTACGGATGCGGACGTTCGACGAGATTGAACGCGAACGGGAAAAAACGGCGCGACTGTTGAACTCGATCCGTGAATCGATCGTCTATATCGAACCCGAAGGCGATATTCAATTGATCAACCGACCATTGCTCGATCTGTTTGACCATCCGGTTGATGACAGTATCGATGAAAACGGACTGATGAACATCACTCCGTCCGTCGTCCAACTCAAGCATCGCGTCGACCAACTACCGGAATTCGAACGTTACTTGAAAAAGACGTTCGTGAAACGAGAAATCGGTGAAGGAATCACCTTCTCGATCGATCACGAGCGACGCTTCATCAAGACGTACTCCGAGAGCATTCATTATGGTGGACAGTTCCGCGGGATTCTACTCGTCTTACGTGACGTGACGAATGAAGTCGAGATTGACCGGATCAAAAACGAACTCGTCTCGACGATCTCACACGAACTGCGTACACCACTCTCGTCGATCTATGGCTTTACTGAGCTGATGATTCAGCGTGACCTGCCACCGAAACGACAGAAGAAGTATCTCGAAGCGGTCCATTCGGAAACAGAACGCCTCTCGCTGTTGATCAATGACTTCCTCGACCTGCAACGGATGGAAGCAAACCGTCAGGAATATGAGATGGCACCGTTCGATATCGTCGCGATGATTCGTGATTTGAAACAGTTGCATAGCCTGTCGTCTTCTTCCCACGCGATTGAAATATTCCGAAACGTCGAACCGCTGATCGTCGAAGGGGATGCGAAGAAGATTCGTCAATTGTTCAGTAACCTGATCAACAATGCGATCAAATACTCACCAGCTGGTGGAACGATCGATATCCAACTGACGCGACACGCGTCACGTGTCACCGTCGCGATTCAAGATGAGGGTATCGGGATTCCTGCTTCTGCGATGAGTAACTTGTTCCAAAAATTCTATCGTGTCGACAATTCGGACACTCGTCAAATCGGCGGTACTGGTCTTGGGCTCTCGATTTGTCGCGAAATTGCGCGTGGACATGAGGGAGAAATCCATGTCGAATCGGTCGAAGGACAAGGCTCGACGTTTACGGTCGAACTTCCACTGACACAACATACATGATGCATACGAAAAAGCGCCAGAATGCGAATACGCATTCCGGCGCTTTTTGAATTAGGTAATGTTATGAGTTGAGACGGCTTGCCACTTCAACCGTCCGTTTCGCTTGATGGCGCACGGCTGGTTCGACGGATTCGACCATGTTGCCGTCTTGGTCGACAGTGACCGATGTACCATATGGATTTCCGCCCGCTGCGAACAAGACAGGATCTGAATAACCTGGTGCTGCAACGATCGCACCCCAGTGGAACATCGTCGTATAAACTGCGAGAACTGTCGCTTCCTGACCGCCATGCGGATTCTGTGCCGACGACATCGCACTGACTACTTTATTGACGAGTTTGCCTTGTGCCCACAGTCCGCCTGTCGTGTCGAGGAACTGTTGGAATTGTCCTGGGACATGACCGTAACGTGTCGGGACGCTAAAGATGATCGCATCTGCCCAGTCGAGTAGATCCGGTGTCGCTTCTTCGATATCACGTGTGGCATCCGCATGCTTTTGCCACAATGGGTTCGAAGCAATCGCTTCTGCTGGGGCTGTCTCCTTGATTTTCGCAAGACGGACTTCCGCCCCTGCCGCTTCTCCCGCTTCTTTTGCCCATGAGGCAAGTTGATGGTTCGTTCCGGTTGCGCTGTAATAGATGACCGCTAGTTTCACGTTTGACATGACTTCGCTCCTTTTTTAAAAGACAGTGACGGACGATGGACGTACACGCTTTCTATTCCCGCTTTCTGCGCAAATTAACGTCAATTGTTTGAATTCAAGAGGAAATATAGACCAATTTTTCGACTACATCATGGAACGAGCGAACATGTCTGTCCACATCTGGGCGTTCCACCATCAAACGTTTAGGGTAAAGAACGTGTGACGACACACGTAAGGAGTACTGACCATGGCGATTCGCTACACCCTTTATCTATTACTCGGCATGCTGAAGTTCATGCTGTTTAGTTACTTTACAAAGACCGATCTTTCGCTCCATTTAACACTCATGAACCTGGCCGGGATGCTGATCCTGTCGAGCTGGACGTTACTGATTCCGTGGAATAAACGCCGCTGGGTCTGGCTCGGCCTACTGCTCGCGCACAGTTTTCTACTGGCTTCCGACATGTGGTACTACCGTTACTTCGAGGACTTCCTCTCCGTCTCACTCCTTTCACAGATGACGCAGATGAGTGACGTCAGTAGCGGCTTCACCGCCTTGATCGTACCGCAAGACTTCCTCTTGTTTGCCGATAGTTTGATTTTCGTACTACTGCTCTTTATTTTCCGCAAACGACCGGAGGTGACGACGACGCAAACACGCCGCCGGACAGCCCGACTACTCGCAATCAGTGGCATCGTCTTGTCTGCCTCACTGCTGACGTACCGGACGCTAACGGAAGATCGTCAACCGACGGCAACGATCTCCGATATGCGTGACTACTACCTGTTTGGCTTTTGGGGCTATCACGGGTGGGATGTGTTCAAAGGCGTGACCGGACGACCCGGCGACAGACTGACGGCACAGGAGCAACAGCGCATCAATCAAAAGCAACAGACGAATCCAACAGGTCCGAAGCAGACACCGAATATCATTTTGGTACAGCTCGAGTCATTCCAGGGTTCAGTCATCGACCAAACCATCAACGGTGAAGAAGTGACGCCGAACCTAAATCAATTGAAGAAGGAATCGCTCTACTTCTCGTCGCTCTATCACCAGACGCATGAAGGACGAACTTCGGACGCTGAGTTCATCACGAACACCTCACTTTATCCATTGAAATCAGGCTCTGTCTATACGCAATATCCGACGAATGAATTCGAGCCGCTCCCTGCATTACTTGAGAAAAACGGGTACGATACGGCAGCGATGCATGCCTACGAAAAAGGCTTCTGGAATCGTGACGATGTCTATCAGAATATCGGTTTTAAGCACTTTTTCAGCCAAAAGGATTATTCAAAAGAGAAGAAAATCGGCATGGCACTGAACGATCAACAGTTCTTCCTCGAATCGATTGATCATATGGAGACGTTACAAGAACCGTTCTTCTCGTTTTTAGTCGCGCTGACGAGTCATACACCGTATGAGATCGACAAGGAAGATCAGACGCTTGATTTGTCCGGATATAAGGATCCGATGTTGAAACGGTATTACCAGACTGTCCATTACGTCGATACCGGTGTCGGAAAGATGATCGACGAGTTGAAACAACGGGATCTCTGGGACCAGTCCCTCGTCATCTTTTATGGTGATCACGATAGTGGACTCGTCAATGAAGGAAGCGAGATGCGCAAAAAAGCGGATGTCTCGTCTCCGGTTGCTGCTTTTGAACTCGAGCGCCGCATCCCGCTCTTCATCAAAAAACCCGACCAGCAAACCGGTCGGGTCATGAAAGAAAATGGCGGACAGATCGATATCGCACCAACGATCATTGACTTATTGAATCTCAAAACGTCCTATATGATGGGACAATCACTCGTCGACGACAAACCGAATCTGACTGGCTTCCGCGATGGTTTGTTCCGCTACAAGGACTATTATTATGAAGCGGATTTGACGAAAGCATCCGGTGAAGGCACCTGTTATGACGTCTCAACGGAAAAAAAAGTCGAGATCAAGTTTTGTCGCAATCAGGTAAAGGATGTGAGTGAGCAGTTAAAGCTGTCGGATAAGATTATTGAAGAGAATGAGCTGAAATAATGACATCGTGTCTCATTTTCGTAAAAATAAACAAGCCTGACTTTCTTCACGTCCAGTGAGAAGTTAGGCTTGTTTGTTTATCACCAGCTCTCTCTATGCTTCTACGAGTCCATCAATAGCAAGTAAAATGGTCTTCAAGCCATTGCCATTCTTCGTCGAACAAGACTTCTCTTTTTGTTTGAATGATCCAATGAAATAGTTTAGGAATCGCGTGATGGGAATGCTGATATCGATATAAAAATCGAAGAGCGATTAGGACTTCATCTGTTTGTATTTGTCGCGTTCGCTTCAATAATGTTTGTACACGTTTGATCACCGGTTCAATCGCTACTTCATCACCATGTCGCTCGATTGCGACTAACGCATACTCTCTCACCGTGCCGGATCGATCTTTTAGTCCATGCAAAAATATTGAAAGATCTGATCCATTTCCAAGTTCACTTAGCGCAGCTAGAGCCGAATGCCTCACGTCTCCTCGAGAATGATCCAATAAAGGAATCAGATAAGGAACGGCTCGTTCTGTTCCAATCGTGGCTAAAACAAAATTAGCACTCATGATATCAAAAGAGTTACTTGATGTCGTAATCAAACGAATTAGCACATCTTCTGCTATCTCATCTCGACAGGCTCGCAATGCTCGAATCGCAGCTTCTCGAACAGACGACCGAGAATCGTCTATATATTTCACAATTCGTTCTGTATCAGGAATGCATTGTTGTTTTGCTAGTTCTTCCAAAATGCTTTCGAGAAGACTCGGCTTTGTCTCTTGCTCCAGTTTTTCAAGCAATAACATCCCTGCACGAACATCTCCCGAATTCACACCAATCGTTCCAATCATAAAATAAAGATGTTTTTTTTGTTCTGCTTGTTTCACTTTGTCGAGTAAAGTTTTCAATATCGGAAGCATATTCGCGTCCCTAAAATGATGGACTCTTTCATAAGCCAAGTCGGATGGTGAGCCTTCGTTCGTATAGCACTTCACTTCTTCATGATAGAGGTATTCTTCATCAGACATCTGTTCAACTAAATATAAAATCTCATCGTCCTTCATATCTTGTAGTTGCTCCTTAACCCTTTAAATATCTTTTTAACTTTGTTCTAAAGCAAACTGAATTAATTGATACGATAGCCAGAACATTAAGCATCCTATTCCAAAATCTAATACTTTCCACGCTTTTGGTTGTTTAAACACAGGAATGAGCCATCTCGATCCATATCCTAATCCAAAAAACCAGACAAATGAGGCAATCAAGGCTCCGATTAAGAAATTGACTTTTTGATCAAACGTCAAAGTCCCAGCAATACCACCGATGACGACCACCGTATCTAAGTAGACATGTGGATTTAAAAGTGTGATTGCTAATGTGAGTAAGATCGTTTTGTGAATGGGCATGATTTTAGAATCTGTTGAAACATCCATTGTATGTGATGACGAAAATGCACTACGAAAAGATTTAAATCCATACAAGAGAAGAAATAGTCCTCCGACAATCGCAAGACCAACATTTGCAAACGTATTATTCTTAATGACGGTACCAACTCCCAGTACGCCCGTACACATCAATAACACATCGCATAAGAAACATACTAGCGCTACCCAAAAAATATTGTTTTTCATTAAACCCTGTTTAAGAACGAACGCATTTTGAGCGCCGATTGCGACTATGAGCGTACCCGATGTTACTATACCTTTTAAAATTTCATTCACTTGACGTCTCCTCTCTCGTTATCTTTATTTCTAAAATGACGAGTACTGTTTATGTAATTCTTTCAACTATTAAGTATACTATCGCAAACAAAAAGTACCGAACCCTACTTACTAGGATTCGGTACTTATAGATGAAATGTCTTACATCATTCCGCCCATTCCACCCATGCCGCCCATATCAGGCATTGCAGGAGCAGATCCGGCTGGTTCTGGTTTATCGGCGATGACAGCTTCTGTCGTCAAGAACATCGCTGAAACCGACGCCGCGTTTTGAAGTGCTGAACGCGTTACTTTCGCTGGATCGACGATTCCTGTCTCGATCATGTCGACATACTCATCTGTTGCCGCATTGTAGCCCATTCCTGGCGCTTCATGCTTGAGACGCTCGACGATGACTGAACCTTCTTGACCTGCGTTTTCCGCAATTTGACGAAGTGGTGCTTCGAGTGCGCGAAGAACGATGTTGACGCCTGTCGCTTCGTCGCCTGTTGAGACCGACAGAATCGATTCGACGGCTTTCGTGACGTGAATGAGGGCTGTTCCCCCTCCTGCTACGATGCCTTCTTCAACCGCTGCGCGTGTCGCGTTAAGAGCATCTTCGATCCGAAGCTTACGTTCTTTGAGTTCTGTCTCCGTTGCTGCCCCGACTTTGACGACTGCTACGCCGCCTGCGAGTTTCGCAAGACGCTCTTGTAATTTCTCACGATCGAAGTCACTTGTCGTTTCTTCGATTTGCGCACGGATCGTACCGACACGTGCTTCGATCGAATCCCCGTGTCCGTGACCTTCGACGATTGTCGTGTTGTCTTTTGAGACGACGACTTTCGACGCGCGACCGAGTTGCGTGATTTGTGTTTCTTTCAGATCAAGACCGAGGTCTTCTGTGATCAATTCTGCGCCTGTGACGATTGAGATATCCTCAAGCATCGCTTTACGACGGTCACCAAAGCCTGGTGCTTTGACTGCTACCGCGTTGAACGTACCACGGAGCTTGTTGACGACGAGTGTCGCAAGTGCTTCACCTTCAACGTCTTCTGCGATAATGAGGAGTGGTTTGTTTTGTTGAACGACTTGCTCGAGGACTGGAAGAATCTCTTGGATGTTCGAGATCTTTTTGTCCGTGACGAGGATATACGGGTTCTCAAGGACCGCTTCCATCTTATCTGAATCTGTGATCATGTATGGTGACGCGTAACCACGGTCGAACTGCATCCCTTCGACGACGTCGAGTTCTGTCGTGAAGCCACGTGATTCTTCGATCGTGATGACACCATCTTGACCGACACGTTCCATCGCTTCTGCAATCAATTGACCGACTTCTTCGTCCGCTGCTGAGATTGCTGCGACTTGGGCGATTGCTTCTTTACCTTCAATCGGTTTAGCAATCGTGTGCAACTCTTCGACGGCGCGACGCACCGCTTTTTCGATTCCTTTACGGATGACCATCGGGTTTGCGCCCGCTGTGACGTTTTTGAGCCCTTCGCGAATCATCGCTTGAGCGAGGACTGTCGCTGTTGTCGTACCATCCCCTGCGATCTCGTTCGTTTTTGAGGCAACTTCTGCGACGAGTTTTGCGCCCATGTTCTCGAAGTGATCTTCGAGTTCGATTTCTTTCGCGATTGTCACACCATCATTCGTGATGAGTGGTGAACCGAACTTCCGCTCGAGGACGACGTTACGTCCTTTTGGTCCGATCGTGACTTTGACTGCATCCGCTAATGCATCGACCCCGCGGAGCATTGCCCGACGTGCTTCTTCACTGAATAAAATCTCTTTTGCCATGACTGAAATCCCCCTTATAGATGATTGACTGGATTACTCGGCTACTGCCAAAATATCGCTTTCGCGTAAAATTAAGTATTCATTGCCGTCGACTTTGACTTCCGAACCGGCATATTGTGCATAGATGACGTGATCTCCGACACTCACTTCAAGTGGTACACGTACGCCTTGCTCTGTCACACGGCCTGTACCGACAGCGACGACTTTACCCTCTTGTGGTTTTTCTTTCGCTGACCCAGGAAGAACGATTCCTCCGAGTGTTGTTTCTTCTTTTTTAACGACTTCGATCACGATGCGATCACCAAGTGGTTTTAACATGCGAAACATCCTCCTTGAAAATGACTGTTTTTTAGCACTCACTTTCGTTGAGTGCTAACATATTTTTATCTTATACGCTTTCTCTCCTGAATTCAAGCCTGAACCTTTATCCGTTTTCCCGAAATCGACACCTTTGAATCATCGTCAATCGTGCGCCCGGACCGTTTGTTTGTTACAATCGGGACAGTACCTTCATTACAAAGGAGTTGTGTCCTGTACGATGAAAAATCCAATCAGTCTGCCTTTCGTGATGGCGGAGAAGTGGCAAAAGCGTCACGTCATCCCGATCATCATCTATCTGATCGTCCAATTGGTTCCGGGTTCGTTCCAGTATTTCCTTCCGAAGAACGTCATTGCTGACGTCGCCGGTTGGTGGCTTGCGATCGGCTTTACGGTTGCTGTCATCGTCTCCTACTACTGCCTGCGTCCCGATTGGCAGAAGTGGAAGGCAGAAGGACGTCAAACCGATCCGATGGATACGTTGAAATGGATCGGGATCGGGATCGTGCTCCTCTATGCGCTCTTGATCGGCGTCAACTTGATCGATGCCTGGATGGCAGGCGGGATCGAGAATGTCGCGAAATCGCAAAATACGGATCAGATCATTCAAGCGATTCAAGTCATCCCACTCCTGCAAGTCATGGTCGTCCTGCTCGGACCGATCATGGAAGAGTTCTTGTTCCGGCACATCATGTTCGGCAATCTCTCCTCGAAGCTCGGTTTCTTCTTCAGCTTCATCTTGACGGGTGCCTTGTTCGGACTGATCCACCTAGACAACAAATTTTTAATCTATGTCGCGATGAGCTTCGTCTTCTCGCTCGTCTTCGTCAAGACGCGCCGGATCATTGCTCCGATCGCCATCCATGTCTTTAACAACGGAATCGTCGTACTCGCCATCTACGCGATGTCTTAATTTACGAAAGGTCGTGTTTTCATGCGTCAAAGCTCGAACTTCATGGCAGTGTTCTATGCCATATTCGGTGTTCTCTTCATGTTCCTTGCCTACAACAACTCGGTCGAAGCGGGAACGGTCTTCAACTTCTGGACAATCCTCCTGACGTTGTTTGCCGCAATCGACTTCTACCGTCTCTACTTGATCTTCCGCTTCCGCGCAGCAGCAAAGAAGATGATCAAGAAGGAACAGGACAAAAAGAACGACAAGCAATAAAAAAAACGAGATTTCCGTCATGCGGAAATCTCGTTTTTTGGTTTATTCTTTCGCTTGACCTTTACGGTAGGAATCGATGATCGTCTTCGCCACATCGAGACTCAACCGTTCATCTAAGACCAAGTTCTTGATCATGTTGACGAATTCGACATCTTCCTGCTGCACCGAATCAATCCGCTCGATCAACTGGTTCAACTTCGCCCGGACGGTCGGGTAGGATACTTGATAAGCCGTTGCCATATCCTTCAATGAACCGGAGCTCAAGACGAACTTCCGGATGAACTCGAGATGTTCCTGTTCGAGTGCCAGTACCCAAGCGGGCACGTCTTGTCGTTCCATCGTGTTCCCTCACTTCTCTTACAAATCTTGAATCTCCATTCGTTCTTTTTCACGCTTCAGTTGCTTGCGGCGCGTGTCGACACCCATCTCAGCCATTGAGATCATCAAACATATACCGGCAAATGTTCCCATCCGAATCACCGATTTTCGATCCGCTGAGTGTGGTCCTGTTCCGAAATACCAGTAAATTCCGAGCCCAATGATGATCGCTGGAATGATGAGGCTCCAGACTCTTCCTCGCCGTGCTAAGTAAAATTGTACGATACAGACTGTGACAATACCAATGACGATTCCTACCGTTTCCATCCTATCGCCTCTCCCCTATGATTATATCAATAATATTAACTTTATAATTAATAATATTCAACATAATTTTAACTATAATCAAAAATAAGGGATTTTATTTAAAAACAATCGACTTTAATCTATTTTCAAGGACGAAAAAAAGAAGGACTGACGATTCAGTCCTTCCTTGTATTTACGATAGTCACGCACTGCGGACGTCGTCTTTTTTACCTTCTGTCGACATGAACGTCTCGAGTTGGTCTTCGTCAAGGACACCTTCCCACTTCGCGATGACGAGTGAAGCGAGCGTGTTTCCTGTGACGTTGACGACCGAGCGCATCATATCCATGATTCGGTCAATCCCCGCGATGAAGGCAAGTCCTTCTGCCGGGATACCGACCGTACCGAGTGTTGCGAGTAAAACGACGAATGAGACGCCAGGAACGGCAGCCATCCCTTTTGATGTCAGCATTAAGACGAAGACAAGCGTCAGCTGTGTTCCGATCGAGAGATCAATCCCGTACATCTGTGCGATGAACAAGGCTGCGAGCGCTTGATAAAGCGCAGATCCATCAAGGTTAAACGAATAACCCGTCGGTACGACGAAGCTAACGATTGATTTCGGAACACCCATCTTCTCGAGTTTTTCCATGATCCGTGGCAGTACCGTCTCAGACGACGCCGTCGAATACGTCAGCAAGAGCTCATCCTTAAAGATACGCGTGAAATCAGATACCCGAATACCAACCCATTTCATGATGGCACCGAAGACGATGACCATGAAGAGAAGCGCTGTGACGTATAACGTCGCAATCAGTTTAAACAATGAACCGAGCGATTCAATCCCGAACGTCGAGACCGTGACACCGATCAAGGCGAAGACACCGATCGGCGCGAATTTCATGACGATGTTAACGAGGTTGAACATCGCTGCTGCGACGCCTTCAAAGAAACGAACGACCGGTTGGCCCTTCTCTCCTGCAAAACCGACACCGAGTCCGAATAAGACCGAGAAGAAAATGATGGCAAGCATATCACCGCGGACCATCGCGTCCAAGATGTTCGTCGGAACAATGTTGACGATTTTGTCGACGAGTCCTGCATCTTGTGTCGTCTCTTCCGTTTCGACATACGTCGAGATGTCCGTTTTATCAAGTGTCGACATGTTAATACCAGCACCCGGTTCAACGAGATTGGCTGCGAACAGCCCCGTGAAGATGGCGATCATCGTCACGATCGTGAAGTAACCGAGCGTTTTGACACCAAGACGTCCGAGACTTTTCGGACTACCGACTGATGAGACACCGAGGACGATCGTCGTGAAGACGATCGGAACGACGATCATTTTCATCATCCGGATAAAGATGTCACCGATTGGCTTAAGCCACTCCGCGACATGGGGATTCCCATAAAATACACCACCGACTGTGATCCCGAGAATCAAGCCGATTAAAATTTGCCAGGCAAGGCCAATTGGCTTACGTTTCGTAGTTGTCATACCCTTCCTCCTTATACATCCATCTTACTTGTATCCTACATGTAGTGGAACATAAGTAGAATTTTGTCCTAAATACAGTACGTTGTCAAATCGTTCTGTTATAGTACAAAAATGAAATTCATACAAAAAAACGTCCAAAATCCGCTTGTTTCCAAGCATTTTGGACGTTTAAACATTATTCAAGATTGTTGATTGACGCGTTCCTCAATCAACGCCCGATTGCGTTTTTTAAAGACTTCGTTGTGTGACGAGACCATCGCCACTTTTGGCGCTTTCGGTTCGATGAAGCGTTTCGCCCGATTGACAGCGTTCGCTGCATCTTGGAAGGCACCTGAGATCAAGTGAACCTTCCCGTCGTGTGAAAGAATATCTCCGGCAGCATATAGACCCGGTACACTCGACTCGCTCGCCGCGTTCCCTGCGATATAGAAGTCATCGACCCGTGCGATATCGAGGTCACACGCGTCAAGCAGTGCCGCGTCCTGCTCGTAGCCGTGATTGATGATGACTTCATCAATTGGAATCTCGACGATTTCCTCTGTTTGACAGTCGATCAATTCGACCGATGCAATCCGTTGATGATCAGGACTTGCGATCAGCTTGTGAATCGTCGTGTTGAGGAGACAGACCGCAGAACTTTTGACGAGCTGGTCAACTTGCGCCTCGTGCCCCGAGAAACAATCCCGGCGATACGTGACGTAGACTTTTTTCGCGACCGGTTCGAGCTCGTTCGCCCAGTCGATGGCCGAGTTCCCACCACCTGAGACGATGACGGTCTTTCCTTTAAAGCGTTCAATCGATTTGACCGTATAGTTCAAGTTCGACACTTCAAAGCGCTCCGCGCCCTCGACTTTTAATTTTTGTGGATTGAGGATGCCGCCGCCGACCGCGACGATGACCGTCTTCGAATAATGGATCCGACCCGATTCTGCTTCTAAGACGAAGTTGCCGAAGACGTCTTTTGCGATCGAGATGATCTTTTCATTCAATTGAACAGTCGGTTGGAACGTCAGTCCTTGTTCGACGAGTTGAGCCATGAGTTTTTCACCAGTGATCGGTGGTTGTCCGCCGACGTCCCAGATCATCTTTTCCGGATAAACGTGCAATTTTCCTCCGAGTTCTGCTTGATACTCGATCAATTTCGTCTTCATGCCCCGAAGACCACTATAGAACGTCGAATATAACCCTGCAGGTCCTCCGCCGATGATTGTTACGTCGAACAACTCCTGTTCCCTCATCTCACTCACTCCTCGTCTTTGATTACGATTGATTATCATTCTCACTACCTCATGATAACGTGAACATCTCTTGAACACAAGAAAAAATGTTGACAGCGTTTTTACAGGACTGGTATGGTTAATGAGACGATAGTGATAATCATTATCATTGAAAACGGAGAGAACAACGAAGGAGTCGTCGCGTATGGTACGTCTAGCAACAGAAGAAATCAATATCGGCTACGGTGATCGTCCCATCGTCAAAGACTTGTCCGTCCAAATTCCCGATCGACAAATCACGACGATCATTGGGGCGAATGGATGTGGCAAATCGACTTTATTGAAAGCGATGACACGGATCATTCCTCATCAATCAGGACGTGCATTGCTCGATGGTCTCGATATCGCCAAGGAAAGTACGAAGCTACTTGCCCGGAAGATGGCTATTCTGCCACAAACTCCAGAAAGCGCAAGTGGTCTGACGGTCGCAGAGCTCGTCTCATACGGTCGTTTCCCGTACCAAAAAGGATTCGGACGCTTGACGAAACACGATTACGAGATCATCGATTGGGCACTCGAAGCAACGGATACGATGGCATTCAAACACCGTCCGGTCGATGCGCTGTCGGGTGGTCAACGTCAACGGGTCTGGATTGCGATGGCACTCGCCCAAGAGACGGACATCATCTTCCTCGATGAGCCGACGACTTATCTTGATCTCGCCCACCAACTCGAGGTGCTCGAACTGCTCGAACATCTCAACCGGACCGAAGGACGGACGATCGTCATGGTCCTGCATGATTTGAATCAAGCGGCACGGTTCGCCGACTATATCATCGCCATGAAAAACGGTGAAGTTGTCAAAGCCGGAACGTGTGAGGAAGTCATCGCAAAAGACGTCTTACAAGAAGTATTCCATATCGATGCTGAAATCGGACGCGATCCGCGGACGAACAAGCCGATGTGTATCACCTACAACTTAATCAAGGGAGATTGAATCATGAAGAAACTACTTTTACCGGTTCTACTCATTCTCACGCTCGTCATCGCAGCGTGTGGCAATACAGAGAAGAAGGACAATGCAGCATCTGGGTCGAAAAACGAGACGATCACGTACAAATCGGAGAATGGTGACATTAAAGTTCCGGCTAATCCAAAACGTGTCGTCGTCCTCGCTGGTTTTGCCGGCAACGTCATGGCACTCGACGTACCTGTCGTTGGTGTCGATTCGTGGTCAAAAGCGAATCCGAAGTTCGACAAGCTCAAAGATGTCACGGAAGTATCGGAAGAGAACGTTGAAAAAATTATCGAACTCGAACCCGACTTGATCATCGGCTACTCGACAACGAAAAACCTCGATAAAATCAAAAAGATTGCTCCGACGGTCACGTACACATACGGAAAAGTCGACTACTTGACGCAACACATCGAAATCGGTAAATTGCTCAATAAAGAGCAAGAAGCACGCGACTGGGTCAAAGACTTCAAAACACGCGCTGCTGCTGCCGGTAAAGACATCAAAGCAAAAATCGGTGAAGATGCTACTGTGTCTGTCATCGAAAGCTTCGATAAACAACTCTACGTCTTCGGCGATAACTGGGGTCGTGGAACAGAGATTCTCTATCAGGAAATGAAATTGAAAATGCCGGATAAAGTCACGAAGATGGCATTAAAAGACGGATACTACGCGTTGTCACCAGAAGTCCTTCCTGAATACGCAGGCGACTACCTCGTCTTCAGTAAGAGTGCGGAAGCGGACAACTCATTCACGAAAACGGATACGTTCAAGAACATTCCAGCCGTCAAAAACGATCGTGTCTTCGAAGTCGATTCGAAGGAGTTCTACTTCAACGATCCGCTCACACTCGAACGTCAACTCGAGTTCTTCAAGAAAAGTTTCCTTGGCGCATAATGAATAAGGGAGGGAACCTGCGGGATCCCTCCCTTTTTTTGCGGCTCACTCACTGAATCAGAAATGGAGGCGACATTCATGTCAGCTGGTCGAATTCCGTTCGGCATTAAAATCACACTCGGTCTCGTCCTCTTTTTCGGGATGTTCTGGATCGCGATGACGTTCGGTGCCGCCGATACGACGACGCGCGAAGTCTGGAACGCTTTGACGTTCGGACCGTTGAATGAAAAAGCAAAAATCGTCCAAGAAATCCGCTTGCCACGGGAACTGGCAGCAATCCTCGTTGGAGCGGCACTCGGTGTCTCTGGCGCCATCATGCAGGCGATGACACGTAATCCCCTCGCCGATCCTGGTCTGCTCGGTCTGACGGCAGGAGCAAATGCGGCACTGGCGCTCGTCATCGTCCTTTTTCCGAAAATTGACTACTTCGGGATCATGATCGCGTGTTTCGTCGGAGCAGCACTCGGGGCAGCACTTGTCTTTGGAATCGGCGCTTCGAAAAAAGGCGGCTTCTCTCCGCTCCGGATCGTCCTTGCCGGTTCCGCAATCTCAGCGTTTCTGTACGCGATTGCGGAAGGGATCGGGATTTACTTCAAGATTGCCCAAGATGTCTCACAATGGACGTCCGGGGGACTCGTCGGGTCGACATGGGGACAACTGCAAATCATCGCGCCGGTCATCGCAATTGGAATCGTGATTGCGTTTATTTTCTCGCGGCAATTGACGATCCTCAGTCTTTCGGAAGAAGTCGCGCTCGGACTCGGACAGAACATCCAGCGGATCAAAGCGGTGCTTTACGTCGTCGTCATCCTGCTTGCCGGTGCTGCCGTAGCACTCGTCGGTAACATGGCGTTCATCGGGCTGATGATTCCGCATATCGTCCGCGCGATCGTCGGGACGGACTATCGGTTCATCCTGCCGATGACTGCGATCTTTGGTGCGACGTTCATGTTGCTTGCCGATACGATCGGACGGACGCTGTACGCGCCCTATGAGACGCCGGTCATCGCAATCGTCTCGATGCTCGGGCTACCATTCTTCCTCTTGATCGTTCGGAAAGGAGGGCGTGCTTTCTCATGATGGAATCTCGTTTACGCCGTCGCCAGCAACTGACGTTTTGGACGTTACTGGCACTATTGATCGCAACACTCGTCGTCAGCATCGGTCTTGGACCTGCTTCCCTGTCGTATGATCGTTTACTGCCGACGTTACTTGGAAACGGATCATTCAAAGAGGAGTTCGTCCTGTATTCGCTCCGCTTGCCCCGACTGCTCATCACCGTCATGGCAGGAATGGCACTCGCCTTATCCGGTGCGATTCTCCAAGGAATCACCCGCAATGAACTCGCTGATCCTGGTATCATCGGCATCAATACGGGAGCTGGCGTCGCCGTCGCCTTGTTCTTCCTGTACTTCCCGACCGATGTCGGGTCATTCATCTATCTGTTACCGATCGCTGCCTTCTTCGGTGCACTCGTCACCGCGACAGCGATCTACCTGTTCTCGTACGACCGTGTCCAAGGACTCCAACCGATTCGCTTGATCTTAACGGGTGTCGGCTTCTCGATGGCGCTCTCCGGAATCATGGTCATCCTGATTTCATCGACGCGTCGCGAGAAGGTCGACTTCATCGCCAAATGGCTTGCCGGTAACATCTGGGGAACGGACTGGATTTTCGTTTACTCACTCTTACCGTGGTTACTCGTCTTGATTCCACTGACATTCTATAAGGCGAATAAGCTCAATCTGCTTGCCTTGAATGAACCGGTCGCAATCGGTGTTGGCGTCGCGATTGAAAAAGAACGGATCCAACTCTTGTTGACAGCCGTCGCGCTTGCCGCTGCTGCCGTCTCTGTCACCGGTGGAATTTCCTTCATCGGTCTGATGGCGCCGCATATCGCCCGCGCCCTCGTCGGACCACGGCATCAGTTCTTTCTGCCGATTGCCCTCTTACTCGGCGGCTGGTTGCTTGCGTTCGCTGATACGATTGGACGCAACATCGCGGGACCAGACGGCGTACCGGCTGGGATTGTCGTCGCCTTGATTGGAGCACCGTACTTCATTTATCTACTGTTGAAGAAATAATCAAAAATCCGCATCAAACAGCTTCTTTTTCGCTGATTGATGCGGATTTTTTGATTTTATCGTTTCCACCACGCACGTTCGATTTCACCCATCGTCACGTACGCCGGATCGATTTGTTTTGCTGTCCAATTCATTCGATTGACACTGAAACTGACTCCCCCAACCCAAAAGAGGAAGATGACAAATAAATAACCAGGGGCACTTGGAATCGACAGCATGACGACGGCAATTAGCCACGCAACAACATAACCGATGATTGTCAGACGAGCTACTTTTTGAACAGTCTGTTGATAGATAGTCGTTGTTAAATACGACTTCATGAGTCGTAGCCGGACGATTTCTCGAGCGACTGCCGTCGCGCAAAGACAAAAGAGCATGATTGGGAAAAAGACGGATGCAATCGCCGGCACAAACCAAGCGGGTATCGCAAAAATTAGTCCAGGAATCAAAAAGAAATAGGCGACGACACGCACCGGACGTTTCATTACATTCAGACGTGCTTGTCGCTCGAATAGGTGTTCCATTGCGATGTTCCTTTCTGTCTGACGAAGCGGGCTACTTCTCCGTCACTGATATAATCGGGATCACGCGCTCCGTCGCGTCGGATGATCCATTCGCTGATGAAATAGAGCGGTGTTAAAATCGTAAAAATTGCCACAAGCATCTGCCAAAACGGTCCTTCGATCGTCTGGGTGATGACGATCGTTAAGATCGCGTACAGCAGGACGTGACTACCAATGCGTAGTAAAAATTGGCGACGGACCTGCGCTTTTGAGATGTAGCCGTCTAAAATTTTTCGTTTTTTTAGTTGGTAGCGAAAATCAGAGCCGAGAAAAAGGGCTGGAATCGTCAAAATCAACAAGGGGATGTCGGTCCACTCGATCAGGATACCGACTGTTATGAATAAGAGCACGTTCCAGTACCAGCGTGTGCCGAGCCACTCGACATCCCGGTACGCGAGCGCAAGTTTTTGTAGACGTTCTTCACGAGCCGTTTGCATAGCCTCTTCTCCCTTAGCGCGCTTTGTGAATTTCTTTTTCCGTGATATACGTTGGATCAATCTTTCGTGAGATGAACTCTAACGTTTTTCGACAGAGCCAGTAGAACGGAATGACGACGATGACGAGACCGATCAAGAAAGATGTATTCGGGCGATCGACTGCCCAAACGATCAGACCGGCGAGTGCTCCGTACTGTAAGATGCCAATCAACACATGCACCTGATAGAGCCGTCTTGCTGAATCCTTTGATGTGTATTCCGCGACAAGCGCGAACCGCTTCCGTTGTAGTAACATGTCATAGCCAAAATACAATAACGGGACGATCATCGCGTAGATTGGTTTCTCGAGTGTATTACTGAGCGCTAAGAATGCTGCAAGCATGACCCACATGACGGTCTTCGTCTTCTGATGCATCTCTTCGTACAGCGCTGCCAATGCATCCGTTTGTGTATGTACGTGTTCCATGATCATCCACCTCTCTATACTGTCATATACTTACATTTTACTAGATTGGTTTCATCTGTAGTACGATTTTCGAAAAAAAAGACGTCCTACCGCTTAGGGTAAGACGTTTTCCATGAAGACTACGCACTGACCTGAATGATCAGATAGATGACGCTATAGGCAACGATCGCGAGCGGTATCATCGCGACACCGATCAGCCAACCGTTTTTGTCGCGGATACCGAGATATAAGACGAGACACCCTACAATGAAGGCGATTAAGGTCGTGAACGGATTCATGGTTGTTCCCCCTCTGACTTGTTTCTGTTCTTAAAATTCCCCCTCTTCTCATCTCATAAACCCTTCAAGGCGCTTCGGCACGCAAGAAAAGCCAGACGGATTTCCGCCTGACTTCATCTTTTGTTCCTTATTTTTTCGTGATGACGACCGTTTTCGTAACAACGTGTCCACCGAGGTCCTTCAGTTTCAAGTTGTACGTGTTTTTCCCCTTCTTGAGCGTCACTTTTTTCGTGATTGTCTTTTTGAAGGCTTTCATCTCGTACGGCTCTTTGAACGCCCGGCGGTATTCCGCGCTACCGTTGAAGTCAAAGCGTAATTCGCTGTAGTTATCGCGAAGAACGATCTTCATCTCGGCTGTTTTTGTTTTGCTTGAAACGGTTTTTGGTGCAGTGACGCGAATCGTCGGTAATTCTGTGTCGATGATGACTTGACGACTGAACGCCACACGGTTTCCTTTACCATCATACGCTTCGACCTTGAATGACTTGACGCCATCCGTCGTGTACGTCACGTCGTGGCTGAAGGCATAGTTTTGCTGGGCTGCATCGAAACGCAATTTAACGGATTTTCCGTTGATTTTGAACGATTTGATGCCTGATTCATCAGAGACGTGACCTGCGATGTTGATGACTTTTGATGTCGCAAGACCAAGTGCGACCGGTGTATCGATTTGAACGTTCGGTACCGCTTTATCGACACCTGTCGTGTTGACGTCTTTTTTCACACTGTTTCCTGCATAATCCTTCACGACGAAGGCAATCTTCGCGCGCTCTGGAAGATCCGTCAACGTGTACGCTTTTTCTGTTGCAGCAAGCGGCTGTTTCAAGACACTCTTACCATTGACGAGGATATCGTATGACGCGACACCTGTTCCTTGGTCACCTGCTGTCCATGAGAGCGTTGATTTCGACGCATCCCATTTCACGGTTGCGGCTGGTTTTTTCGTATCGACATAGACTGGGAAGAGGTTCGACTGCCATTTTGCATTCGGATAATCGATCACGGATTTGACTTTATAGTAGTAAAGACCATCCTTGACCGGTTTCCCGTTGATCGTTCCGTCCCAAGCAGCGCTTGTGACTGGTGTGTATCCGTCCTCTGAACCACTATCATAGTAGTTCTTGACGACGTCCGTTTGCGTATCGAGCTTCTGAAGCGTTGCTTTGTTGCGGTCAAGAATCGAGTACTCGACTTTTTTCGCATTACGGAGGAACGAGATGATCGGGAAGGCTTCATCTGCGCTACCATCGTTGTTTGGTGAGAACGAGACTTTGTTCGCGACGACATCGCCAGCAGCGTTTGCGCCGAGGAATTCGAAGTTATCCTTCACTTCTGTCGCTAGACCTGTCAAACCATAGAACGTGTTGTCTTCATCGTACAATGGTGCGTCTAGAATCGGAGCTTGATCCCATTTCCCTTTGAAGCCAACGTAAGGAACGGTCAATTCTGGATTCTTACTCTTCGTATCGATCAAACGGACGAATCCTTCGACGAAGTAGCCGTTCTCAAAGACTTGTTCGAGCGGAAGTTCGTTTGCCCAGTCCGTTGTATCCTTTAGATCGACCGATACACTGACTTTCGTTGAACTCTTCGGATTAATCGAGACCGAGCTTGCTTTCTTCGAGCCCACTGCGAATGAGATCGGATATGTGCCCTTGTTCGCGTCCACCGTACCGATCGTTCCCTTTTTAAAGATGCCGTTTGCTTCGAGGAAGTTTGATCCTTCTGCACCGAGATCTGATTGAACCGTTCCGGCTAACTTATATGTCACTTTTTCACTGCTGTAGTTTTTCAAATCAAGTGTGAACGTGAACTTCTCGCCGACTTCCTTCAAGGATGCCTTACCTTCACCTGACTTCGTCTCTGTGACGACGACTGGTGTCTTCATGGCAGCACGAAGATCCATCAATCCAGCTCCCTCACGACGTGGGGAGTAGAAGTTGCCTGTTTTTAGCTGCGCATTGTATTTTCCTTGATCGAGTTGCGGACGCGACGTGTTCATCAAGATGTTCTTCGCGAGTTTGACGCGTGTCGCACCATCGACTTTGAAGTCCTTCGCGATTCGTTGCATGACGAGTGCCGTTCCACCAGCGACGTGTGGTGCCGCCATCGATGTCCCACTCATGACACCATACTCGTTATCGTTGAGCGTCGAGTAGATTTTTCCACCTGGTGCCGTGATTTCTGGCTTGAAGTCAAGGCTTGGTGTGACACCCCAAGACGTGAAGTCAGACATTTGTCCTGCGACCGGGTTATCGGCTGAGACTGCTTTTCCGTCGAACGTGACAGCGATTGCCTTGCCCTCTTTTGCTTTTGCTTCAAGATCGTTTCCGTCTGCGATGCTGAGTGTGACGAGTGGAATCGTCGGATTGTTGAGCGCCATGCTGACGTAATCCCCATGATCGACTCGACCGCGGACGATGACACCTGCTGCCCCTTGCTTCTCAGCTTCTGCTTGGATCATACCGTAGTTGAAACCACCGTTACGCACGACGAAGACGACTTTCCCTTTGACGTCTTTACCTTCGTAGTTCGAAGCTTGACCGTCACCGACATAGACGACATCCTTCTTCTCTTTATCGAAGACAGCAATCGGATTCGGTGAATCTTGTTTTTGGTATGCCAAATAACCAGCATCCTGACCGTCGATCGTCAGTGCCATGCCTTCGAGTGTCAATTTCGTATTTTCGAGTGATGCGACTTGGAGTGCTTGGCTCGTTAAACCTGGTGCACCGACGACACCGATATCCGGGTTCGCTGTGTACGGATTACCTGCACCATGACCTGCGAATGCCGAGTTACCAGCAGAAATCGCACACAAGATGCCGTTGTTCATCGCGTTGACGATTGCGCGTTGTTCTGGATCATCTGCATTGACGAACGATGCCGTCGATCCGAGACTCATGTTGATGACATCGGCTCCGAGTGCAATCGCATCATCGATCGCTTTAATGTAGATATCGCTGAATGTCGATGGCATTCCTGGATCGTTTCCGAAGACTTTCATCGCGAGGAGTTGTGTTTCCGGAGCGACCCCTTTGATACCACCGTTTGCTTCATCGCCGTTTGCTCCGACCGTACCCGCGACGTGCATCCCGTGCATCGATGCGCCCGCACCTAAATCACGGATTTCGCTATCGTGATCGGCATAGTTATAGCCGTACGGTACTTTTTCCGTGAAGTACTTTCCTTTTAAGCCTTTTGTTTCTTTCGCACTATCGACTTTCGAAGAAGTCAAATCAATCTTCGTCTCTGGGCTCAAGACCATGTCCTTATGCGATGGATCGATTCCCGTATCGATGACGGCAACGATTGTTCCTTCCCCTTTAAAACCATAGTCCTGCCATGTTTCCTTCGCATTGACCATGTCCTTGCTGTACAGCATGTCTGGCTTTGCACCTTTAGCAACTTCCGGACGCGCATACTCATGGGCGATATGTACGCTCTTGACTCCGCTCAGTTGTTTAATGTCTTCGATGTCCCCGAACTTGACTTCACCACTGAATCCGTTGATGACGGTTGTGAAGCTTTCCTTATATGTAACGGGAATCGCCTTTTTAGCGATGGCTGACTTGACTGATTTTTGGACGTTGACGAGGCGATCTTTGATCGACTCTTTTTCGGCATTGCTCAATGTGCTATACCGCTTGTTTTGAGCTTGTGCGATTTGAATCGCCGGCTTCTCTTCCATCTCGATGACGACACGGACTTTATCCGATTGTTTGTAGTGCTTCTCTTGCCCCGATTTCTTCAGCGAGAGCGCTTGCGGTTTTTGACCCGTTGCTTTGTCTTGCGACGACAGTGCACCTTGCGCACTGACTAGATTGGAAGACGTCATTAAGACGGCTGCCATAAGTGCAATTTTCTTCTTCATGCGTTCGTTTTCCCCTTTTCTGTAAAACCATAGTAGTACTACTAATAAAACAGTTAAACGAAAATTCTGTATATTTAGTTTAATGAATTTAATGGAAATAAACAATTTATATTTGCCTATTTTTTTAATTTATTTGTTTTACATGACATTTTATATTTTTAAGGAATTTAACTGGGAGAAAAATAAAAACTCCTCGACGCCTCGAGGAGTTGGATATTTGGTATTGGTGGAGACTATCGGGATCGAACCGACGACCTTTTGGCTGCCAGCCAAACGCTCTCCCAGCTGAGCTAAGCCCCCATGAATTATCTTTAGTATACGTATCACTAACTGCTTTATCAATATAAAAATAACGCTTTCATAAAAAAGAATTCCTTCCAAAAATCGTTGGAAGGAATTCACGATTCATTTATTCAATTCACGCATCAAATCCGCCTGTCGTTCAAGCTCTGCCTGTTGCTCGAGGATCAAGACTTTTTTGTACGTTCGCGCAGAAATCAAGATGCTGATCTCATAGAGAACGAACAATGGAACCGAGATCATCAAGTGTGACGTCACGTCCGGCGGTGCGATCAATGCCGCAACGACGAACAGCGCAAAGTACGCATATTTCCGATTCTTTCGCATGAAATATGGCGTCACGAGACCCAGACGTGTCAGGAACATCGTCACGACCGGCAATTGGAAAAGAAGACCGAACGGCATCGTCAACCGGATTAAGAAACTGAAGTAGTTCTCCACTCCGATGACTTGTTCGATTCCGAGCTCTTTCCCGAGATCCGTTGAGACTTCAAGCAAGAAGGGAAGCAACCAGAAATACGAGAAGGCTACGCCAGCCAAAAACAGAAAGAAGATGACCGGAATATACGTCAATGTCGCTTTTTGCTCCTTGTCATAAAGTCCTGGTCGGACGAATGCCCAGAGTTGATACATCCAGAACGGTGACGCTAAAATCAGCGCAATAATGAACGCAAGATTCAAATACAACATTAAAGGATCGGCGACGTTGAAGGCATTCAAACCGATACCGAGCTCTTTTAAGTCTGCTTGCAAGAAGCGGACGAGCGGTCGGACGAGCGGAAATGCGACAGCGAACAGGACGACGACGATGATAAGCGACCAGACGATCCGCTTTCGGAGTTCGTCAAGGTGCGACGTCATGCTTTGCTCTTGATCAACCGTCATGATTCAATCACTTCTCTTTCGGTTCGTCCTTTTTATCGTCGTCCATGATGCCGTTCGTGGCATTCTTGAACTCTTTCAATGTCTGACCTGCAGCACGTCCGAATTCTGGTAACTTCTTCGGTCCAAAGATGATCAACGCGACGACCGCGATTAATCCGATGCTCGCAGGTCCGATACCTAGTGTGAGCGGAATAAGGTTTTCCATTATGATTTCACTCCTTCAGCTGATTGCGAATAATGCTTCATGAAATAAACTAACGACTGCAACTCGATCGATAAATCAATGTGATGGACCCGGACGCTCGCTGGCACGTTCAACCGTGCAGGCGTAAAGTTCAGGATGCCTGTCACACCATACTCGACTAACTCATCCGCTACTGACTGCGCGAACTGGGATGGAACCGTCAAGATGGCAACATCGACCTGATTCGCTTCGATTTGTTCTTTCATGTCCGAAACATGATAGATTGGAACGTCATGCGTCGTTGTTCCGACCTTCTCTTCGTCCGCATCAAACGCAACGACTATCCGAGTACTATTATTCTTTAAAAAGTTATAATTTGCAAACGCTGTTCCGAGATGACCGACCCCGATTAAGGCAACATTCGTCACCTCATCTTGATTCAAGGTTTTGCGGAAAAACGTTAAGAGATGTTGAACGTTGTATCCATACCCCTTCTTCCCTAATGCCCCAAAGTAGGAAAAATCGCGACGAATCGTTGCTGAATCAACCTTCACCGCCTCGCTTAACTCAGCAGAAGAGACGCGGAGCTTGCCTGAATTGTATAAACTTTGGATGAAGCGATAATATAGCGGCAACCGTTTTGCTGTCGCTTGTGGAATTTTTGTGTCTGGTCCATTCATCCTGCAGTTCCCCCTTCGGCCACATCCATCGTGGCACCCAAATCTTTGCAAAAAGCTTTCTACTCTCCTTGATTGTAAACCACTTCACATAGAGTCACAAATAATATATTCCGCAGGACCTCGCGCTTTTGTTCGTGATAGACTAAAGGGTGGAAGGATGGATGGAAATGATACTCTTACAAGTCAACCAACTCTCGAAATCATTCGGCGTCGAGCCGATTTTAGAAAATATCAAATTGGAAGTACAAGAGCGCGACCGCATTGCGCTCGTCGGACGAAACGGTGCCGGTAAATCGACCTTGCTCAAAATCATTGCTGGCGAACTCAGTCATGACTCAGGTGACATCATGAAAGGCAAGGATGTCAAAATCGGTTATCTCGCGCAGGACAGTGGTCTTGAATCGAACGAGACGATCTGGAACGAGATGCTGACCGTCTTCGAACATCTTCAGGAACAAGAACGAACACTGCGCCGGATGGAAATTGAAATGGGTATGGAGCATATCTTGAACGACCCGGTCGCGTACGATCGTCTCCTGAAGACGTATGATCAAGCGCAACACGACTTCTCAGAAGCGGGTGGTTATCAGTTCGAAGCAAATATCCGCTCCGTCCTGCACGGTATGCGCTTTTATCCGGATGATTATTCGCGCCGGATTCAGACATTATCCGGTGGTCAACGGACACGGCTTGCCTTAGCGAAGATGCTCTTACAAGCACCAGAGCTTCTCATTCTCGATGAGCCGACCAACCACCTCGATATCGATACGCTCGCGTGGCTCGAAAGTTACCTCGGTGGTTATCGTGGTGCCGTCCTGATCGTCTCGCACGACCGGTACTTCCTCGACCAAGTCGTCAATGTCGTCTACGAACTGTCGCGCAATGTCTGTCGTAAGTTCACGGGGAACTATACGAAGTACTTGGAGCAAAAAGCGGCCTTATACGATCAGGAAATGAAGCAGTTTGAACAGCAGCAAGAAGAAATCGCGAAGATGCAGGACTTCATTCAACGGAACATCGCCCGGGCGACGACGACAAAACGTGCCCAAAGTGTCCGGAAACGGCTCGAAAAGGTCGACCGACTCGATCGTCCAGATGGAGATGAGCGTAGCACGGTCCTGTCCTTCCCGATTGAAAAACAGAGCGGGAATGACGTTCTGCAAGTCAATCAACTGGCGATCGGTTACGAAGAAGCTGTCTCAAAAGACATCACCTTCCGCTTGCAACGCGGTGAATCACTGGCACTCGTCGGACCGAACGGAATCGGAAAGTCGACGCTTCTAAAAGTCCTCGTCGGTCGCTTACGCCCCCTCTTCGGTGATTTCCGTTTCGGAACCGGCGTCTCGATCGGCTATTACGATCAAGAGCAGGCGGAACTCAATGACCGGAACCGTGTCATCGATGAGATTTGGAACGAATGGCCACTGATGCGTGAACAAGAAGTTCGGTCTGTCCTCGGGCAATTCCTATTTAGCGGTGACGATGTTTTCAAGATCGTCCATGAGTTATCCGGTGGCGAACGCGGACGTCTCGCGCTCGCGAAACTGAAACTCCGGAAGACGAACGTCCTCGTCCTCGATGAGCCGACGAACCACTTGGATCTGGATTCGAAGATGGTCCTCGAAAATGCGCTCGTCGACTACGAAGGGACATTGCTATTCGTCTCTCACGACCGTTACTTCATCGACCGGATCGCGACCCGCGTCATCGAGATGAGTGAAGCCGGCGTGACGGAATACCTCGGTGATTATTCGTACTACACGGAGAAGAAAGCGGAGCAAGAAGAGATTGCGCGTCTTGAAGCAGAGGAAGCAAAAGCCGCAAAAGTCACTGCGTCGAAGACGATCGACAAGGAAGCACAGAAAGAAGAACGCAAGCGCCGTCAGCAAATCGAACAGCTCGAACAAGACATTGAGCGGCTCGAACAGCGTTCGGCAGAAATCGAACAATTACTCTGTGAACCGGAAATCTTCAATGATATTCCGAAAGCGACAGCTCTTTCAGCAGAACGTGACCAAATTGATGTCGATCTACTCGAATTGATGGAACGATGGGAGAACCAACACTGATGCGGACGAAAAGCTTTTTCATCAACTTGATTCAAGGACTGCTATCCGGCATCCTTTATTTCGTACCGATGTATGCGGACTATGTGTCCACCTTCATCCGGCCAGATGCTTTTAATGCCGCGCTTCCTTTGTTCCTCCTGATTTCTTGTATGATCGGTCTCGTCATCCAGACATGGAGCGGTCTTTTCGTCAGTTTACTTTCGGGATTATGCTGTACGCTCCTGACGACACAGCTATTCGTCGAACTCACTGACCCGTTGATCTTATCGTATTACGGTAGTGTCTCACCGCTCACCGCTTTCTTGATCAGCTGTGTCGGCATTTGGGCACTCGCGATCGTCTTTTATTTGCTCGATGGCTATCAGTACAGTAAACGTCATGGTCTTGAAGCCTCTTCAAACGAAATCGATCCGCAACCTTGAAGTCCTATCGCTTAATCAGATGAACGACATGAGAAAAAGGAGTGGAGATTCCGGTAGCTAGACCGGTCTCTCCACTCCTTTTCGTTTGAATCGAAACGTTCCTCGTCGAAATGGATCGTACGATGCATCAGGCATTCACACTTCTATCATTTTGTCGGTCGGGCAATCGTAAACGTCTTCCCGATCGTCGCATAATCATTCCCTGCTAAACGAGCGACAGCCTTCAATCCTGCTGCGTCAATCCGGAACGAATCGACGAGTTCATCCGCGACGTGATAACGCAGTACTTCCCCAATCAGAAGATCGGCACCTTCTAGCTCGACGTGTTGCGTCAAGCGCATCTCGAAGCGGATTTTCGCTTCGGCGATTCCGGGTACTTCGATCGCGTCACTATCGACGAGCGTCAAATCCGTCCGTTCGAGCTCACTTTCACCATAAGCAAGTGGCGCTGCTGTCTCATTGACTGCGTCGACGATCTCTTCGCTGACGATATGGATGACATAACTTTGTTTCGCCAAGATGTTACGTGCCGTATCCTTCTGACCCTGATCCGTCCGTTGTACGGCAATCACCAGTTGTGGCGGACTGCTTGATGCGACCGTAAAGAAGGAAAAGGGTGCGGCGTTGACCGTCCCGTCTTCTCCTTGCGTTGTCACGAAAGCAATCGGACGCGGAATGATGCTTCCGATCAGTAATTTATAATTGTCTTTTGCGCTAAGCGTTGATGCCTCGAACTTCATGAATGACCCACCTTTTTCTTCACCCGATGAGTGCAGCGAGTGAATAGTCTCCAGCACCGATCATCGCTACACCAAGCGCGATGACGATCAATGCCATGTTGTATTCGTACCCGTTCTGCGTCACCCAGTAACCATTCGCACCGTGTACTTTAACGATCGCGACAAGCATCGATCCGATGATGAGGAGTGCTGCGATCCAGAGGAATACGCCTCCTGCAAACAACAAGCCGCCGATCAATTCAGCAAGACCTGCTGTAATCGCGAGTGCCTTCCCTGGCTTCATGCCGATTGATTCGAACCAACCGCCTGTTCCAGCGATTCCGTGTCCGCCGAACCAACCAAATAATTTTTGTGTCCCGTGTGCAGCGAACGTTAAGCCGATGATTAAACGAATAATTAAAAGTCCTGTATCCATCATTTCTCTCTTCTCCTTTTACCTAATGTATTTTAGTTACTTTAAGTAACTCAATAAACAGACTATATCTTATCACTTACTAAAAGTAAATAGATTTGTTTTAGTTCAAGACGTTACATTAAGTAAAATGATTCGATTTTTTTAGCAGAAGCGGGTATACTACAACTATAGAAAGGATGAGTGCTGATGGAAGAAGTCGCAATCCAACCGGCTCTTTGTCCCAAAGTCGAACATGCCTTTGAAATCTTAGGTAAGAAATGGACGGGTCTGATCTTACGTCACTTGTTGACGAAGACATGTCGTTTCAATGAGATTCAAGATGCCATTCCCGAATTATCAGGTCGTATGCTCACGGAACGTATGAAGGAGCTCGAAGCGGAAGGCATCGTCATCCGGACTGTCATTCCCGATCGTCCGATTAAGATTCAATACAGTTTGACCGACAAAGGGCGCCAACTCGAACCGGTCATTCGTTCCATTGAGGAATGGGCCGAACTACAAGACTAATGTATAGAAAAGCATCTTCTTTGGAAGGTGCTTTTTTATATGTCCTTTGACATTGATAATCATTATCAATTAAAGTAGAGAAGTACAGTGAAAGGAGGAAGATACATGCATATCGCGATTGGATTCGTCAGCATGTCCGGGAATACGGAAGATATCGTCTCGCTCATTCAACATGAACTCGAGCAACACGATGTCACCGTGACAATCACGGAACTAGATCAATTCGTCGGGGAGGATCTATCACGTTTTGATGGTCTATTACTCGGCTCATATACATGGGGAGACGGTGATTTACCATATGAAGCAGAAGATTTTGTCGAGGAGCTCCGGGAACAATCCTTACAAGGGATACCGGCGGCGGCTTTTGGTTCGGGGGATCTTGATTATCCGAAGTACTGCGCAGCCGTTGATTTGATTGAAGACGCATTAAAAGAAGCTGGGGCGACCCTCGTCACGGATGGCTTGAAGATTGAGTTTGATCCGAATACCCCGGAGAAACAAGCCGCTTGTCGTGCGTTCGCGCAAACGTTTCATCGCTTTTTACAACAGGTTCATTCTTGAGTGTCGTTTGAATCCGTACTGTAAGGGAATCGTTAAAGCAGACTCTATGAAAGTGAGATGAATGTTTTATGACGATTCAAGCACTCGTCTTTGACGTCTACGGTACATTATTCGATGTCCATTCCGTCAAAGAACAAGCCGAAGCGCTTTATCCGGATCACGGAGAAGCGATCAGCAAACGCTGGCGGGAGAAACAATTGGAGTACTCTTTCCTCCGGCAATTGAACGGACAGTATGTGCCGTTCAGCCAAGTGACACAAGATGCCCTCCGCTATACGTTACTTGAACTAAAGCTCCATGTGACCGAGGAACAAATCACGACGTTAATGGAGACGTACCTGACGCTTGATGTATATCCTGAAGTCAGCTCCGTTCTCGAGACGATGGCGGACAAGCGTCTGGTCGTCTTCTCGAATGGTTCCCATGATATGCTCGATCCGCTGATTGAGCAGTCAGGCTTAGCCGATCGGTTCGAACATCTCGTCAGTGTCGATGATATCAAACAGTATAAGCCAGCACCTGCATCCTATATGCATGCCTTAAACACGCTCGGTCTAAAACGCGAGGAGATCCTCTTCATGTCCTCGAACGGTTGGGATATCACCGGGGCGAAGAGTTTCGGCTTCAAAACGGCATGGATCAATCGAAATGGACTTCCGGTCGAGGAATTGAATCTCGATCCCGATCGCATCTATGATGACTTGACGGGTATCACTGAATGGCAATGAACGAACAACAGCGGACTCCTATTTAGGAATCCGCTGTTTTCATGGATTTAGTAATTAGACAAACGTGAGTAACCCTTCTTGAATAGATCGAGTTTCAGACCGCCTTCTTTTTCGATGAAGAAGAGGTATTCGTTTTGATCCGTATCCTTATAGAAGACCTTAAATAACGTCAACGTCCGTTTTTTATTGTTCTCGACAGCCGTCACCTCATGCTTTGAGATGACCTCGGCTTGGACTTGTTCTGCATCCATCTTTTGAATCATTGGTTCGAATGACTTCTTTTCTTGATCCGTCACTGGTGTTCCGGAAGCAATCATGAAATAATCATCACTCGCCTTGTTCGTTAAACCATACTTCCGATCGACGATGACGACGTTACTGAGCTTACCATTGACTGTCTGATCAAAAGCATATAACTTTTGAATCCGGGTCTTTTCCCCTTCTGCTCGTCCGATTTCGTAAAGTGGACGTTGTTTCGTATTCGTCTCGACCGCTTTTTTATCGGGTACGAGTTCTTCCTTATAGGCGACTTGGTATGCGTTGACGATTTCTCGGATCTGAAGTCCGATCGCGACGATGACCAGTACCGCTAACAATGCGATGATGACTTTTTTCATTCCATTTCCCCCAAGTTGTTCGGATTCCTTACTTTAAATCTAGCCCAGGTTCTGCGTTCATGGCAAGTGTCGAATAGCGTAACGCGCGATACGGATGAATCGCAGCCGCTCCGATCATCGCTGCATTGTCTCCACACAGGTGCATCGGCGGAATGACGAGATCGATTCCTTCCTTCGCACACGCTGCTTCGAGACCTTGGCGTAATCCTTTGTTGGCAGCCACGCCACCAGCTAGCAGTAATTGACGTCCCCCTTTATCCTTCACGGCACGGACCGCCTTCGTCACGAGTACCTCGACGACGCTCGCTTGGAAACTCGCGGCTAAATCTTCCGGAATGATCGTTTCCCCACGTTGTTCGGCGTTATGCACGGCATTGATGACTGCTGACTTCAAACCGCTGAAGCTAAAGTCATACGAATCCTTTTCGAGCCAGACACGTGGAAAATGGAACGTATCCTGACCGGTCTGTGCCAATTGGTCGATTCGTGGACCACCTGGATACGGTAACTTCAACGTTCGAGCAACTTTATCATATGCTTCCCCGGCGGCATCATCCCGTGTTTCACCAATGACTTCGTATACACCGTCTTCCGGCATGTAGATCAGTTCCGTATGTCCACCTGATGCAATCAAACAGACGAGTGGGAACTCAAGCTCTTGCACGAGACGATTCGCATAGATATGACCTGCGATATGATGAACACCGATCAATGGTTTATTGTGCGCAAAGGCGAGTGCCTTCGCTGCGCTGACACCAACGAGCAGTGCTCCGACCAGTCCAGGTCCTTCCGTAACGGCGATCGCATCGATATCGTCGATCGTGACGTTCGCTTCCGTCAAGGCGTCATCAATGACGTATGTGATCCGTTCAACGTGATGCCGTGAAGCCACTTCAGGCACGACGCCACCGAATCGTTTATGACTTTCGATTTGAGACGAGACGACGTTCGATAAGACGTCGGTTCCTCCACGGACGACGGCAGCCGCCGTTTCGTCGCAACTCGATTCGATTGCTAGAATCAATGGTTGTGTCATAGGTCTTCTCCCTCCAGCTCCAGCCAGTAGATGGCAGCATCTTCATTGTTATCTTGATAATATCGTTTTCGGACACCGACATACTGAAATCCGAGTTTTTCATATAAAGTCCGCGCTGGTGTGTTCGAGACACGTACTTCGAGCGTCATCGCCCGCAAATCAAGCGCACGACCGACGGCGATCAATGCCGTTAGCAGATCTTCTCCGAGTCCTTGTCCGCGATGCGACTGCTTGACGGCAATATTCGTAATATGTCCTTCATCCGCAATATGCCACAGACCAGCAAACCCGACGATACCATCTTGATCGGCAACGACATAATAGGCATTCGGATTTTGTGTCATTTCCGCTTCGAAGGCATCTAGCGTCCACGGCGTCGCAAACGATTCGAGTTCAACCGCATGAACACCTGCAGCGTCCTGTACGGTCATCCGACGAATGCCCTTACTCATGACCCTGTGCCTCGATCCATTTCGCCTCTGCTTCAGCTAGACGCAGGTATCGTGGTTCGAACGCATGCGCTTCGACCGTCTGGCGTGTTGCACCGAGTAAAGCGAGTACGCCGGCACGTGGCGTCCGGAAAGCAGGAGCCGTCTTTTCAAATGGCTGAAGAATCTCTTCGAACGCATCGACGTCTCCTGTGACGAGCGTATCTGGCGGTAACGTCTTCACAAAAGAAGCGATCTCGACATGCTGTTCTTCACCAATTCGTTTCCCGGCGTCGTACACTCCGACAAACCCTGCTCCACGCCGCGCATCTTGAATTGCTGCGACACGTCCCGTATGACCTGTCGAAGCCGCCATCAGTTCAAGTGTCGAGATGGCAACAAGCTCGATGCCCAGTGTATACGCGAGTGTCTTCGCTGTCGTCGCTCCAATCCGTAATCCGGTATAAGAACCAGGACCGTCAGCAACGACGACACGTGTCAGTTGAGCCGGTGTCCATTTTGCTTCCACCATCAAGCGCTCAAGCAACGGCATGAGTTTCGTCGCATGATTCAAAGACGTGACATAAGAAGCTTCTGCTAAAATCTGTTTCCCGTCTGAAAGAGCGACCGATAATTGTTTTGTCGATGTATCAATAGCTACGATTTTCATGATTTCAATCCCTCACATAATGTAATGTATCGTTCTCCGATCGGCGTCAGCTCAAAACGACGGCTATCATCACCCGTTCGCGTAATCGTGATTGCCAACCGTTCAGGGGGAAGACTGTCTGCAATCAATTCAGACCACTCGACGACAGCGACGCCTTCACCGTTCAAATATTCTTCAAGTCCGATATCATCACCGGAACCTTCCAGGCGATAGACATCCATATGATAAAGAGCAAGACGTCCCGTATAGACTTTCATGATCGTAAAGGTAGGGCTGTTGACGTGGCGCGTCACACCTAACCCTTTCGCAAAGCTTTGCGTAAAGGTCGTTTTCCCAGCACCTAAATCCCCATCAAGCGTAATGACCATCCCTGCTTCTGCACGTCGTCCGAGTTCAAGGGCCAAGGCAGTCGTTTCTTCCAAGCTGTTCATTTCCAGTTCTATCATACGATGTCTCCTCCTTTAATACGTACTGTTCGTCCTTCTCTATTGTACCGAACGAAAAAGGCAAAAAAAAATACGAAACGCTGAACGTTTCGTAGTAAAGTTGAAGTTAAGTTTAAAATTGGTTGCGGGGGCCGGATTTGAACCGACGACCTTTGGGTTATGAGCCCAACGAGCTACCAGACTGCTCCACCCCGCGACGATAAACGTTTCGGATTTGATTATTTAAAAATTGGTTGCGGGGGCCGGATTTGAACCGACGACCTTTGGGTTATGAGCCCAACGAGCTACCAGACTGCTCCACCCCGCGATGATATAACGTTTCGACAGATATTAATATAACATGCGTCTTTTAAATTGGCAAGTCTTTTTGCCTTATTTCTTTTTACTAACTGTCATAATGAATATTCTTCTATACTGATACGAAAGGAGTGAGCAGATGGGATACTTATTAAATTTACGAAAGATCGTAGGCAACCGACCGTTGATCAGCGTGGGGGCGACCGTACTCGTCATGAATTCACAACATGAACTGCTATTTCAATATCGTTCGGATACACACAGTTGGGGACTCCCCGGTGGTTCGATGGAACCAGGTGAGACACTTGAAGAAGTTGCGATGCGTGAGTTGCAGGAAGAAACCGGACTTCAAGCACGCAGCGTTCAGCTGCTAGACGTCTTCTCGGGTCCTGATTACTTCTTCCGTTATCCAAATGGCGATCAAACCTACAGTGTGATCCATCTCTTTCAAGCAAAAGACGTATCGGGTACCTTACAAATGACGGACGGAGAGAGTCTCGACTTACAGTATTTCTCCCTGAATCAATTACCAACACCTCTTGAAGCACGTGCTGCAGCGCTCTTACGCCAAGTCACGCCTCGTCTTCTTAGCACAACCCCTTCTTTTTAATCTAGATGCTTCGCTTAAACTGACGTGATGGCGGAAGGATTACACAAAAAGACCCACCTGCAATCTACAGCTCGG
>NZ_DCDO01000017.1:0-228 GCF_002316465.1 Exiguobacterium sp. UBA1053
AACAGATATAATATTTCCCCTTTCTAATATTTATTTAATATGCTATAATAAATATTAGTGAGGTGAAGCGTATGCCAAAGACGTTGAACGAAATCAGACATGTTTTCGAAACACATGTTGGTGAAAGACTGACGCTAAAAGCAAGCGGCGGTCGTAAAAAGGTCGTAACCCGAATCGGAACGCTCGTTGAGACGTATCCTTCGGTGTTTGTAGTCAAGCTAGACGCAG
>NZ_DCDO01000017.1:309-3353 GCF_002316465.1 Exiguobacterium sp. UBA1053
TTTTGTGGAAAGGTTGATACAATTCCTACAGGAAACGAACTAGAGGAGGAACGGCACGATGACGATTATTGTAAAGGCTCCGGCCAAGATCAACCTAGTCCTGGATGCGACGGCAAAGCGCCCGGACGGCTATCACGATGTACATATGGTGATGACGACAGTCGATTTGGCAGACCGTCTAGAATTGACGGAGCTGCCGTCAGGAGAAATTCGAATGAATGCCCAGCACGCTTACGTTCCGAACGACGAACGTAATCTTGCGTATAAAGCAGCAGCGATCTTAAAAGAAAAATACGACGTCAAGACAGGGGTCGAAATCTTCTTAGAGAAACACATCCCGGTCGCAGCGGGACTTGCAGGTGGTTCCAGTGACGCGGCAGCGACGTTACGCGGTTTGAACGAGTTGTGGCAACTTGGTTTGACGCTTGAAGAGTTGGCGGAAGTCGGCGCGGCGGTTGGCTCTGACGTTCCGTTTTGTGTCATGGGTGGAACAGCGATCGCAACGGGTCGCGGAGAGAAGCTAGAAAAACTTGTCTCACCACCCCCGTGTTGGGTCGTTCTTGCCAAACCGACGATCGGTGTCTCGACGGCTGACGTCTATGGTGCCCTTGACTTGAACACGGCAAAACGTCCGAACGTCGAAGCGATGATCGATGCGGTGAAGGCGCAAGATTTCCAAGGTATTTGCCAGTCACTTGGGAATGTTCTCGAATCGGTCACGTTGCCGATGCACCCGGAAGTCGAGCAAATCAAGGAATTCATGGCGAGTTGTGGCGCAGAAGGCGTCTTGATGAGCGGAAGTGGTCCGACGGTCTTTGCATTGACGGAACACGAGAATCGGGCACAACGTCTCTATAATGGATTACGTGGCTTTTGTAACGAAGTCTACGTCGTTCGTCTTTTAGGCGAAAACCATTGATAATATCCGTATGAAAATGATATATTCACTATTGAATATTCGGAATTACGGAGAGGTGGAACAAAACAAATGAAAATTCGGAGAAGTGGTCGATTGGTCGACATGACGCGGTACTTGCTTGACCATCCCCATCATCTCGTCTCATTGACGATTTTTGCAGAACGTTATAAATCGGCGAAATCGTCGATCAGTGAAGATTTAGATATCGTCAGCGAGATGTTAGAGCATGAGGGAACGGGTCGTCTCGTCACGGTACCAGGTGCTGCGGGTGGCGTCATGTTCATCCCGACGTGGAGCAGTAAGAAGGCGTTACCGTTCATCGACGATCTATGTGAACGTGTCGCACGTCCAGATCGACTGTTGCCAGGGGGATACCTTTATTTGACGGACTTACTCGGGGATCCGAAGATGGTCAAACAAATGGGGCAAGTGTTTGCATCTGTCTTTAGCCAAAAGAAAGTCGATGTCGTCATGACAATCGCGACGAAAGGGATTCCACTTGCTTATGCGGTCGCTGAGCAACTGGGTGTGCCGTTCGTCATCGTGCGTTCGGATAGTCGCGTGACAGAAGGTTCAACGGTCAGTATCAACTATGTCTCAGGTTCTTCAAAAGCGATTCGGACGATGGCACTTGCGCGCCGGAGTTTACCACGTGGGGCGAACGTCTTATTGATCGATGACTTCATGAAAGCCGGCGGAACGATTCGCGGAATGATGAGTCTCTTGAGCGAGTTCGAAGCAAAGGTCGCAGGTGTGGGTGTCTTGATCGAGGCAGAGGGTGCCGAGAAGAAGATGGTTAACGAATACGTCAGCTTAATGAAATTAGCGGACGTCGACGTCGATCTTGGTCAAATCCAAGTCAAGCGTGGAAACGTCGATCACTATTTCTCGGAAGCAGAGACTACCTGAAATTGACAGCCGCATGGATTGTAACTATACTGTAATTATCAAACTTTTGGAAATTATGCGTAAAAAGATTGGGAAAGACTAAACCTTTGTTTGTTTTAAGCCGTAAGTAGAAGTAGACAACGAAGAGTTGTGACAACGGTTAAAGGGGTGCGGACAAAATGAACGTTACGGACGTTAAAATTCGTCGCGTCGTGGCAGAGGGTCGAATGAAAGCACTTGCCTCTATTACGCTCGACCACGAATTCGTGGTACATGATTTGCGTGTGATCGAAGGGAACAGTGGTCTCTTCGTCGCCATGCCAAGCAAACGAACGCAAGAAGGTATCTTCCGGGATGTCGCTCATCCAATCAATGCATTAATGCGAAAAAAGGTCGAAGATTCAGTACTCGAAGCCTATGCGGCACGTGAGGATCAAGAAGAAGGTCTCGGTTACGAAGTCTCTTCTGCCCAAACGACAGATCAAGCATAAGAAAAAGACAGGTTTTCTCTTCTTGGGAAAACCTGTCTTTTTTCTCGTTTTTTCCTCGATTCCGCTTCGTCCCATCATTGAATAACGATGCCATTTTCGTTATAGTTGGAACGAGTGTACTATTTCAGAACGAAATCAACACTAATTTACGTGGAGGAGCGACAAGGATGAATCATTTCGCGGTAATTCTAGCAGCGGGTAAAGGAACTCGGATGAAATCGAAGCTTTACAAAGTACTTCACCCAGTCGCTGGGAAACCTATGGTACAGCACGTCGTCGATCAATTAGCGACGCTCGGCGTCAAGCGACAGGTCGTCATCGTCGGTCACGGTGCGGAATCCGTCAAAGAAGTGCTTGGCACATCGGTGGAATACGCACTTCAAAGTGAGCAGCTTGGCACAGGTCATGCTGTTCAAATGGCAGAACCCGTACTCGGGAACGAACAGGGAGCAACACTCGTCGTCTGTGGCGATACACCACTCTTGACGAGCGAGACACTGTCTTCATTGTTACAACATCATACGGAGACGAACGCAAAAGTGACTGTCTTGACGGCACTCGCTGACGATCCGACAGGTTACGGACGAATCGTGCGTGGCGAAGATGGAAACGTCTCGAAAATCGTCGAGCACAAGGATGCGAATGCAGAAGAACTTGCACTTCGGGAAATCAATACCGGTACGTATGTATTTGATAACGAGATGTTGTTCGCAACGCTGAAGCAGGTCAAGAACGATAACGCGCAA
>NZ_DCDO01000017.1:3358-6452 GCF_002316465.1 Exiguobacterium sp. UBA1053
GCAGCAGGCGAAACGATCGCAGCGTATGCGGCACCTACGTTCGAAGAGACAATCGGTGTCAACGATCGCGTCGCACTTGCACAAGCGGAAACATCGATGCGTAAGCGGACGAACGAGTACTGGATGCGTCAGGGTGTCACATTCGTTGATCCGTCTTCGACGTATATCGGACCAGACGTCACGATTGGTTCAGATACTGTTCTTTATCCGGGAACGCAATTACTCGGTCGCACGGTCATTGGTTCAGAATGTACGATTGGTCCGAACTCGGATATTCGCAATAGTGAAGTGGCAGATGGTGCCATTGTTCGTCAATCCGTCGTCACGGATAGCAAGATTGGTCCAGCGGCACAAGTCGGTCCATTCGCGCATTTACGTCAGCAAGCGGTTCTCGGTGCGAACACACGCGTCGGAAACTTCGTTGAGATCAAAAAATCAACATTTGGCGAAGGTAGCAAATCAGCCCACCTGAGCTATGTCGGAGATGCGACGATCGGAGAGAACGTCAATCTCGGTTGTGGATCAATCACGGTCAACTACGATGGAAAAAATAAATTCCAGACGATCATTGAAGACGATGCCTTCATCGGCTGTAACGTCAACTTGATCGCACCGGTCACGGTCGGCAAGAACGCCCTTGTTGCTGCCGGATCAACCGTCACGGATGATGTGCCGGAAAACGGTCTCGCGATCGCACGGGAACGTCAAACGACGAAACCTGATTATCGTTAATTCATTACTTGTCGCTCTACTCGTCTAAACCCAAACAAATGGAGGCCACCTACACATGTCTACTGTCTTAGAACATGAAATTCGTATTTTCGCACTCAACTCGAACAAACCACTGGCAGAGGAAATCGCTAAAGTCATCGGAATCCCGGTGAGCGAAAGTTCAGTCAAACACTTCAGTGATGGCGAAATTTCGATGAACATCGAAGAAAGTGTCCGAGGGGATGATATTTACATCATTCAATCGACAAGCCAACCAGTCAACGAAAACCTGATGGAACTTCTCATCATGATCGATGCACTGAAACGGGCGTCTGCACGGACAATCAACGTCGTCATTCCATATTACGGTTATGCGCGTCAAGACCGCAAAGCACGTTCACGTGAGCCAATCACGGCGAAACTCGTTGCGAACTTGCTTGAAGTAGCAGGGGCGACACGCGTCGTGACGATGGATCTCCATGCAGCACAAATCCAAGGGTTCTTCGATATTCCAGTAGATCAATTGATGGGTGTACCGCTTCTCGCTTCATACTTCGAGAAAAAGAACATCGATCCAAACGAACTCGTCATCGTTTCTCCAGACCATGGCGGTGTCACACGGGCACGTAAATTAGCAGAACAATTAAAAGCACCGATCGCGATCATCGACAAACGCCGTCCGAAACCGAACGTCGCAGAAGTCATGAACATCGTCGGTCAAGTCGATGGCAAGATTGCCATCATCATCGATGACATCATCGATACAGCGGGTACGATCACACTTGCAGCGAACGCTTTGATCGAAAACGGAGCGAAACAAGTCTATGCATGTTGTACACACCCTGTTCTTTCGGGTCCAGCAATGGAACGGATTGAGAACTCAGCGATCGAAGAACTCGTCGTCTTGAACACGATCGACTTGACACAACGCGAATGTGCAAGCAAAATCAAACAAATCTCTGTGGCACGCTTGCTTGCAGAAGCAATCATCCGTGTACACGAACAGAAATCAATCAGCCCGCTCTTCAGCTGATTGCTTGATGCATACGAACGACGTGGTCCGGTTTATTGAAATCGGACCCTTGTTCGTTTACTTTTTTAAATAGAAATGAGGAATCGATATGAAATGTATCGTCGGATTAGGGAATCCTGGAGCGAAGTATGCGAACACGCGCCACAACATCGGTTTTCTTGCGATTGATGCCTTAGCGGAGAAGCACGGGATCAAGCTTTCAGAAACGAAGTTTAAAGCCCTCTTCGGAACGGGAATGATAAACGGAGAACGTGTCGTGCTCGTCAAGCCATTGACGTATATGAACTTATCAGGTGAAGCGGTGCGACCGTTACTTGATTTCTATAAAATCGCGGTCGAAGATGTGCTCGTCATCTATGACGATCTGGACTTGCCGCTTGAGAAACTACGGTTGCGTTCAAAAGGTAGTGCAGGCGGTCATAACGGCGTCAAGTCGTTGATCCAGCACCTCGGTACGCAGGAGATCAAGCGCCTTAAGCTTGGCGTTGGTCGACCACCGGCACCCATCCAAGTCATTGACTGGGTGTTGATGAATTTTTCGAAGGCGGAACAAGGAAGTTTGCAACACGTACTCAATGCGTCTGTCGATGTAGCGACGGACTTCATAGACACACCGTTTCTCGCTTTGATGAATCGGTATAACTGAACGCAACGCTTTGGGGTTCCAAAGCGTTTTTGCTGTCGTGTTTTAGGAGGAAGAAGATGAAACAATTACAAGAACTCTTACTAGCGATTCCTGAAATCAAGACGGTTCGGGAACGCTTCCGGGACGGTGTCAACGCTCAGTTGATCACCGGTCTGATGAACAGTGGGAAAGCATTGTTCGTCGCCGGGATTTATCAGGAGACGAAACGTCGGTTCGTACTCGTGACACATAATATGTTCCAAGCACAAAAACTGTACGATGATTTGATTGAACTCGTACCGGAAGAAGACGTTATGCTCTATCCGGTCGATGAGACGTTAGCAGCGGAACTTTCCTATGGCGCAAGTCCAGAACTGCGGGCGACACGGATCGAGACCCGGCATCGTTTACTGACGACAGACGACGGGATCCTGATCATTCCGCTCGTTGGCTTGCGTCGATATGTTCCAGATGCACAGACGTTCCTGTCACACGTCAAACAGGTGAAGCCGGGCGACATCTTATCGATTCCGGACTTCGTCCAGGACTTAGTCGATGCGGGGTACGAACGGACGGCGACCGTGACGACGCCTGGTGAGTTTGCTGTTCGCGGAAGTATCATCGATATTTATCCGCTCACGGTCGAACGTCCGTACCGGCTCGATCTATTCGACGAGGAAGTCGACTCGATCTATACATTTGATGCGGAGACTCAACGTTCGCTC
>NZ_DCDO01000019.1:0-11251 GCF_002316465.1 Exiguobacterium sp. UBA1053
CTTTTTGTTCAAAGAACTCATTCAAGATATGTCCCGTCGTCATGTGTGACTGGACCTCAACACCGTGTTCATGTGCTAGTTCGAGGGCACGTTCGTTTGAAATCTGTTCAAAGAAGTCGACACCTGTCGCTTCTTTAACGAGATCGACCATGTGTGCTCGTTTCCAACCGACAGATAGATCAATGACGTCTTCTCCGTAAGTGACTTGTGTCGTACCGAGTACTTCTTGTGCGACGTGAGCGATCAGGTTCTCTGTTAAGTTCATGATGTCTTTATAATCCGCATACGCTTCATAGAGTTCGATCATCGTAAACTCTGGATTATGGCGTGTTGAGATTCCTTCATTACGGAACACACGACCGATTTCGTAGACTTTCTCAAGTCCACCGACGATCAAACGTTTCAAATGGAGCTCGATCGCAATCCGCATGTAAAGCGTCATGTCGAGTGCATTATGATGCGTGATGAACGGACGAGCCGATGCTCCACCCGCAATCGTGTGCAACATTGGTGTTTCGACTTCCAAGTATCCGAGGTTATCGAGATATTGACGAATTCCACGAATGACTTTACTCCGCGCGATGAATGTCTCACGTGATTCTTGGTTTGTAATAAGGTCGAGGTAACGCTGACGGTAGCGTTGCTCGATATCTTTTAATCCGTGATATTTATCCGGAAGCGGACGTAATGCTTTCGTTAATAACGTAAATGCTGTGACGTGAACAGAAAGTTCACCAACATTCGTCTTGAACACATATCCTTGAATTCCGACGATGTCGCCTAAGTCACATGTCTTATAGATCTCATACGCCTCTTCGCCGACGTCATCTTTACGGACATACAACTGAATTTGACCTTGCACATCCTGAACGTTCGTAAAGCCGACCTTCCCTTTACGACGTGTCGTCATGACACGCCCCGCGATGGCAACTTCCGGTTTCAGTTCAGCCAATTCTTCTTTTGTATGTTCACCAAATGATGCACGAATGCTCGCAGTATCCGTCGAACGTTCAAAACGTGCGCCGAATGGATCGAGACCTTGTTCACGCATGGCGTTCATCTTACCGAGACGCACCTGCATTTGATCGTTCATTTCCATATCCTGACTCACTGTCTTCACTCCTTTTAATAATGGTTCACGACGATTCTCTCGAATAAAAAGCTGTCGGAATGACCGACAGCCCTTTTAGAAAACCGATACGCTCATCTTCAATGCAACTAGCGTACCACAAAACGACTCTGTCCGACTATACTTTACCTGTTAGGCATATGCTACGTCTTCTTCGAGTGTCTGCAAGTACTGCTGTAACAGTTCGACGAGTCCTGCGTGTGTGTCGATATTGAATAACGCATTGCGAACGCGACCGTTCCCCTTCATTCCTTTCAAATACCAGGCGACGTGTGTCCGCATTTCGCGTACGGCGAGTTCTTCTCCCTTTAGCGCGACTAGTCGTGTGGCGTGCAAGAGACAGATATCAATCTTCTCACGCGCCGTCGGTTCTGCTGGAAGCGTTCCTGATTCGAGGTACTGGATCGTCTGATACAACATCCACGGGTTCCCGAGAGCTGCCCGTCCGATCATGACACCGTCGACGCCGATCTCATCAATCATTCGTTTTGCATCTTGCGGCGTCTGAACATCTCCATTTCCGATGATCGGAATGTTGACCGCTTTTTTCGCTTCGCCAATGATGTTCCAGTCTGCGACCCCTTCATACTTTTGCGAACGTGTCCGCCCGTGGATGGCAACGGCTTTCGCACCACCCGCTTCTGCCGCTTTGACATTATCAACACAATAGATGTGATGACTGTCCCAGCCGGTCCGCATCTTAACAGTAACGGGTTTATCGATCGCTTGCGTCACCGCATGGACCATCTCATATACCTTATCCGGATCAAGCAACCATTTCGCTCCAGCATCACTTTTCGTGACTTTCGGGACCGGACAGCCCATGTTGATGTCAATGATATCGGCATTCGTGTTCGCTTCGACATATCGTGCCGCTTGAACGAGTGTCTCTTTTGAACCGCCATAGATTTGAAGGCTGAGCGGTTTTTCCCGCTCATCCACGTACAGCATCTGTAGCGTCCGTTCGTTCTCGTACAAGATCCCTTTATCGCTGACCATCTCCGCACAGACGAGTCCCGCACCGAATTCCTTTGCAATTAACCGAAACGCCGGATTACAGACGCCTGCCATCGGTGCCAAGATGACTTGATTCTTCAGTTTGACATCACCAATGTTAAATTCCATTATTGTTCCTCCGCTTCTAAAAGCCCACCTAACCGTCGTACACCGTTTCGTTCTGTCTCTGGTAACTGCTGATACAACTGCTCGACGCTTTGTCCAAGACCGGGTATGACGCATGTTGCTGCGAGTTCACGTAATGGTGCGAGGACGAATGCCCGCTCTTGCATCCGCGGATGCGGAACGGTTAATCCTTCGAGATCAATGCGTTCTTCCTCATATAGCAAAATATCTAAGTCAAGCGTTCGTGGTCCATTTTTGAACAGACGCTCGCGTCCTTCTAGCTGTTCAATTTCCTGCAGTCGTCTAAGTAAGACAGATGCCTCATCCGTCGTTTGAATTGCGACGACCATATTATAGAATAAATCCTGCTCGAGATATCCGACAGGTACCGTCTCATAAATGGAAGAGGCCTTCACATCATGAACAGACGGTAACGCTCTCAGGCGAGTAATCGCTGCTCTTAAGTGAGCCGCCTTATCGCCGATGTTCGAGCCGAGTGCAATGTAAGCTTCCTTCATGCATAGTCCTCCCGAAGGCGATTGATCTCGACCGCCACATGTTCATAATGACCGGCAATCGGCGGATCCGGTTTGATGACCTTGATCGACGCTTCTTGAATTCGTTCGTCTAACGCAAATACTGCTTTTGCAATACGGTCCGCCAAGGCTTCGACGAGTTGGAGCGGTTCTCCTTCGACGACACGTTTCGTCGCTTCATACAATTCGGCGTAATTGACACTTTTCGTCAAATCATCCGTCCGACCGGCTTCTGCCAATGCAAGTCCGATCGATAAGTCGACATTGAAGCGTTGACCGAGTTTTGTCTCTTCTTCGAATACACCGTGGTACCCATAAAAACGCATTCCTGTTACATGAATTCGATCCACCGTTATTCCCCCTTCGTCGCAGCCAACATGATGTCCATCATCTGCGCTGCCCGTTTGACTTCTTTGACGTCATGCACACGCATCCAGTCACATCCTTGTTGAATCCCGTAGCAAACCGTCGCAATCGTTCCTTCGAGTCGTTCTTCTGTCGGTAATCCAAGCGCGAGACCAATCATCGATTTACGGGATGTTCCGAGTAAAACCGGATACCCGAAGTCCGTTACGATCGATAGATGACGCATCAGGTACAAGTTCTCTTCATGCGTCTTCATGAATCCAATCCCCGGGTCGAGCCAAATGTGCTCTTCCGCCACGCCTGCCTGTTTTGCTAACCGAATTGATTCCTCAAGGTCAGCTCGAACTTCTGCCAGCATATCTGTCCCATGCGCCGTCTCCCGGTTATGCATCAAAATGATGGGTACTTTATACTGCGCAGCAACGTTGACCATCGAACGATCGCCCCACTTCGAGCCCCAAACATCGTTGATGATGTCCGCTCCCGCTTGAATAGCAGCCTCTGCGACGACAGGTTTGTACGTATCGATCGACACCAGTACGTTCAGCTCTCGTTTGATGCGCTTGATGATCGGTAAAACACGGGCGAGTTCTTCTTCGACTGATACGAACGCTGCACCCGGCCGTGTCGACTCTCCACCGACATCGATCGCATCTGCTCCATCCGCGACGAGCTGACGCGCTTGCCGCATCGCTTGCTCGACATCGACATATTGTCCACCGTCCGAAAAGGAGTCCGGTGTCACGTTCAAGATACCCATGATGTAAGTCATCTTTGTTCTCTCCTTGTCGTCACATGTTCGACGGATTGATCGAACAGCGTCATGATTTGTGCATATCCTGTTCCGTTGATTCCAGGGAAAGGGCGTCCGTCAAGTGACGAAATCGCGACCGCTTCCTGAACGGAATTCGTATAGATGATCTCATCTGCTTCTTCGAGCTGCGGTAAATAAACCAAGCGTTCTTCGACCGGTACATGTTGCATGAGAAACTGACGGGTAATCCCGTTCAGTGCACCGGTTTCAAGCGGTGACGTATACCATGTACTTCCGTAACGCCAAAAGATGTTTGACGTAATGCCCTCACAGACATGACCTTCCTTCGTTAAAAACAGCCCTTCTGCTTCCGGATTGAACAATTGTCGTTTCGCCACTAGATTGTTCATGTAATGATGTGACTTCAAGCGGTAAGTCGTCTCCGGCGTACTGCGCGGTAAACGAATCGTCTCGAGTGCACGTTCCGCCCGTTTTCGCGGAGCGATTGGTTTCGCATAGATCAACACGGTCGGCGTGTCGTAAGGATCGATTGATAAACCGATCTCGCGTGGACCGGCAGAGACGTTCAACCGAATGTATAAATCGTTCGCCCCATATGCTGCATATAAATCTTGGATCGCTTGCCGTAAGGCTTCCCGATCATATGCTAGCTGGATTCCGAGTGCGACACAACTCATCCGTAAGCGTTCAATATGATCATCGAACAAAAACGGATGTCCGTTATATGTCCGAAACGTCTCGAATACACCCATCCCGTAGACGAATCCGTGATCGAGCGGGGAGATGCGTACTTCTTCTTCTCGTTTAATGGTTCCGTCATGCCAGAGATACATAATGCGTCAACTCCAAGAAATTTTTTAACATCTGCTTACCGTCTCGCGTCAAAATCGCTTCCGGATGGAACTGGACACCGAGAATCGGCAACGTCCGGTGACGGAGTGCCATGATCTCTCCACCGGCTTCCGCCGTCACTTCGAGCACTTCCGGGAATGTCTCGCGTTCAACGACGAGCGAGTGATAACGTGTCACCGGCGTCGCTTGTGGGATCCGTTCAAAGATGCCTTGTCCGTCATGTGTCAGTGGCGAGACTTTTCCGTGCATCATTTCCTTCGCGCGGACGACTTTACCACCGAATACTTGCCCAATCGCTTGATGACCTAAGCAGACCCCTAGTATCGGTACCTTCCCAGCAAAATAAGCAATCGCTTCTAGACTGATCCCCGCTTCATTCGGTGTACAGGGGCCCGGTGAGATGACCAGATGATCCGGTTGCAATGCTTCGATTTCCGCAAGGGTGATCGCGTCGTTGCGAAATACCCGGATGTCTTGCCCAAGTTCGCCGAAATACTGGACTAAGTTGTACGTAAAGGAATCATAGTTATCAATCAATACAATCATTGCGTTCCCTCCGCTGTTTCTTTTGTCACCCATAGCGCTTTGGCTTTACTAAGTGACTCTTCGTATTCACGTGTTGCGTCCGAGTCTGTGACGACTCCAGCACCTGCTTGGACATATGCCATCCCGTCTTTTGCGACGAGTGTCCGGATCAAGATGTTGAAAATGGCATCATCCGCCCAACTGATGAAGCCAAGCGACCCAGTGTAGATACCGCGCCGGACCGGTTCCAGTTCTTCAATGATTTCCATCGTCCGGATTTTTGGTGCGCCAGNNACCACCTGGGAACATCGCAGCGAGCACCTGACTCCCCGAGTGTTCCGGAGCTACTTCCCCTCTGACGTTTGAGACGATGTGTTGTACGTGCGAGTATTTCTCGATCACCATCAGCTCATCGACATGAACCGTACCATAACGACTGACGCGCCCTAAATCATTTCGCTCTAAATCAACGAGCATCACATGCTCTGCCCGTTCTTTTTCATTATCGAGTAAGGTTTTCGCAAGTCGTAAATCCTCCGCTTCATCCTTCCCGCGCGGTCGTGTTCCGGCAATCGGACGTGTGGCTAACGCATCGCCGATTTTTTCGACGAGCAACTCGGGTGAGGCGGACACGAGTGTTAAATCTTCATCCGCAAAGTAACCCATGTATGGAGAAGGATTGACTTGTCGTAATACATCATACAAATGTTCCGCTGTCGTCCCAAGCGGTTCTTGTTGGCGGACGGACAAATTAACTTGGAAAACGTCACCGTCCTCAATATAGGATTTAATCCGGTGTGCCGCTGTCATGAACGCTTCCTGCCCGAAAGCCCGTTCTCGCTCGCCGGACGAACCAGTCGCTGTAAATTGAGGTGCATCCGTCTCGATGCACCAACGTGCGACTTCCGTTTCAAGAACTCGCTCTGCTTCTTCTGCCGTGTCTCGTGTCACGGCAATGAACAACTGCTTCGTTTCTTCATCAAACACGGCGACTTCATCGTACCAGTAAAATGATAGATCGGGTGTTTGCAGATCATCCGTCGCTCGCTCCGGTAGCTTTTCTAAATAACGGACGGCATCATAACTGACGTATCCGGCAAACCCACCAAAGAACGGTGGCATTCCATCCGGTCGAATCGATTCACGGTCGACGCGGAGCTGTTCGAGTACATCAAACGGATTCGCCGTCGATGTCTCGACTTTTCCATCTGTCTCAATCGTCGTCGTTCCGTCTTTTGTCCGGACGTATCCGACAGGACGAGTCGCCGCCATCGTATACCGGCCGATTCGACCGCTTTCGAGCCAGACGTGTCCCGTTGTGCCATTCGTCTGTTCAACATATCGATTGTAGAATTGTTCTTTCGTCCATGGTACTGCTTTGTATTTCGTCTGTCGCATACGCGTCCCTCACTTCACACTATTCTGCTCTCATTATACGCAAAAAAGTACACGGAAGCCGAATGACTTCCGTGTACGTCCAGTTGATTACTTCGATTGGTCTGCTTCTTCCTCGATTTGATACAGCGGTGTACTTAAGTACCGCTCTCCATTCGAAGGAATGATTGCGAGAACGTTTTTCCCTTTACCGAGACGTTTCGCTGTCTTGAGCGCCGCTGCAATCGCAGCACCTGACGAGATACCACCTAAGACACCATTCGTCTTCGCTGCTCGGCGTGCGTGATCGAATGCTTCTTCCGTCGTGATTTGCTCAACACCATCATAAATCTCTGTATCGAGAATCGACGGCACGAACCCAGCACCGATTCCTTGCAGTTTGTGTGGTCCCGGCTTCCCACCTGATAAGACCGGTGAATCCGTTGGTTCGACGGCAATGATTTCAATACCTTGGAAAGCATCGCGTAACACTTTACCAGCACCGGTGATCGTTCCACCCGTTCCAATTCCCGCGATGAACGCATCGAGTTGCATGCCTTCGAACGCTTCGACGATTTCAGGACCTGTCGTTTTTTCATGAACGACTGGATTGGCACCGTTATTGAATTGTTGTGGCATGAAGTAACCGTGTTCTTCTGCTTCCGCTGTCGCGCGAGCGATCGCACCCTTCATCCCTTCAGGACCCGGAGTCAGAATCAATTCCGCACCATAGGCACGAAGCAACGTCCGGCGCTCCATGCTCATCGTTTCCGGCATGACGAGGATGGCGCGATATCCTTTCGCCGAAGCGACCATCGCTAGTCCGATCCCTGTGTTCCCACTTGTCGGCTCAATGATCGTGTCTCCTTCTTTGAGTTGACCCGCTTCTTCTGCGGCCTCAATCATGGATAGCGCGATCCGGTCTTTTACGCTTGATCCAGGGTTCATGTACTCCAATTTCAGATACACATCTGCATCCTCAGGACCCGTTAGATGATGTAACTTGACGATCGGGGTGCGACCGACTAAATCTAATACTGAATTCGCAATACGCATGACCATTCCTCCTCATTAGTGAACCGCTTGAATTCCAAGTAATCCGATAAACTAATTATCAGCGGATTGGATGAAATCTGTCAATCAAAGCGTTTGACTTCCGGCTTTTTTCCATCCTTCGTCTGGCGTTCGACCGCTTCTTGAATCAAACGATCAATCGTCTGTTTTTCCTGTTCCGTTCGCATCGTCTGATAGACCATCGCGCGCGTGATTTTCTCATCACCGACTTCGGCGACGACATCCTCGAGCGGACCACCGATGCTGTCTTGAACGATTTTAGGAGAATCGACCTTTGGGAGCTCACCCATGAAAGCGTAAGCACCGGTCATGAAATTCGTCAACATTAAGATGAAGATCAACATCCACAAGTACTTAGGTTGTACATTCCCCATATTAGATCCCTCTTATGCTCTTTCGAGTGATTTTTCGCGAAGTTCCTCTAATTCTGGAACATCATAGTGATAATGCTCTGAACAGAAGTGACAAACAGCTTCCGCACCACCATCTTCATCAATCATCGCTTGAATCTCATCTGGTCCAAGAGCGATGATCGCTGTCGCTAATTTGTCACGGTCACACGTACATTCGAATGATACTGGAATCGTATCAAGATGTTCGTAGTCACCGAGAACGAGTTCTAACATTTCTTCTGGTGTTTTTTCCTCACCGACGAGAATCGAGATCGGTTTTAGGGCTCCAACACGTTTTTCGAGTGCTGCAATCGTCTCTTCCGATGCACCTGGCATCAATTGAACGATCAAGCCACCTGCTGCGATGACTGATTCGTCTTCTGGATAAACGAGAACGCCAGCCCCAACGACCGACGGGCTTTGTTCCGATACAGCGAAGTAATACGTGAAGTCTTCGCTGATCTCACCTGTTTGAATCGGCGATTGACCACCGACGAAGTCGCGTAGTCCGAGATCCTTGATGACAGAGATGTTTCCGCGACCGACCGCTTCACCCACTTTTAGTTTCGTCAGACCATCTGCATTGACATACGTATCCATCTCGACGCGGGGACGACTGACATATCCACGTACGACACCTTTTGCATCGGCATCGACGATGATTTTCCCAATCGGTCCATCGCCTTCGACTTTTAATGTGACACGTGTATCGCCTTTTTGCATCGTACCCATCATTGCACCGATCGTCAGTGTCCGACCGAGCGCTGCTGTGACGACAGGTGTCGTCTGGTGGCGCAGTTGTGCTTCATAGACCGTCTTCGTCGAACGGATTGCAAACGCACGGACTTCTCCATTGAAGCCTAACGCCCGTACTAAATAGTCATCTTTTAATTGTGCTAATAATTCTTCACGTTTCATCTTGATTCCCTCACTTATTNNTCGTTCGTAGATAATCCGTAATCCATCTAACGTCAAGAATGGATCGACGACCTCAATCATCGTGGATTCCTCGCTGATTAATCGGGCTAAGCCGCCGGTCGCAATGACCTTCGCTTCTCCCATTTCTTCTTTCATCCGGTGAACGAGTCCGTCCACCTGTGCCACATATCCGAAATAGGTCCCCGACTGCATCGCATGGATCGTATTCCGTCCGATGGCTGACTGCGGTTTCGCAATTTCGATTCGCGGCAATTTTGCTGCCTTATTATAGAGTGCCTCGGTTGCAACCATCACACCGGGTGAGATGATGCCGCCGTAATACCGTTTTTTTGCATCGATGTAACAATACGTCGTCGCTGTTCCGAAATCGACGATGATCATCGGTCCCTCGTATTTCGCCGTCGCCGCTACTGCGTTGACGATTCGATCGGCTCCCACTTCCCGTGGATTATCGACTTTTAAATCCAGTCCTGTCTTGATTCCTGGTCCAATCAAGAACGGACGGCGTTTAAAGTAACGCACACACATATTTTCTAGTGGAAACACGACGGGGGGTACGACAGATGATAACACGATTCCCTCGATTTCTTCCACGTTTAGCTCTGCGTCACGGAACAACGCTTTGACGAGCATACCGTATTCGTCCGTCGTCCGTGTCCGGTCTGTCGCAATCCGCCAATGCTCAATCAACTCTTGTCCCTGATAGACACCTAAGACGATATTCGTATTTCCGACATCGATGACTAAAATCATTTGCTTATTTCCCCGCTTCTTCTCAATTTTCATGCTTCTATTGTATTCCGTTGTTTCACGATCGGAACTATATACGTTGTGATTATACCATGCTCGTATGGTCACACCTACCGATGTGTATTCGCTCGGTCTGCCACAAAAAAGAACGGATTCGATATCAATCGAATCCGTTCCATCCGTTTACACTTGATCGTCGCGACGCGGCGTATCTGGTGTATCCGTATCTACATTTTTCCCTTCGTCAACGACTGAACCCATTTGCTTTGGAGACTCTGTCGGTTGATCAACAGTTGCATCTGTCGATTCCGGTGCTTTCTCTTCTGCTTTTGGAGTCGTTGCTTCTGGTTCATGTTTTTTGTATTCGCCCGTCTCTAGGAGATGGTGAATTTGTTTTTGATCAAGTGTTTCGACTTCAAGCAACGTCGTTGCAATCAAGTCGAGCTGATCGCGCTTCTCAGTCAGGATATCTTTCGCTTTTTGGTAACAGCGGTTGATGATCGCTTGGATTTCCGTATCGATCTCGTGTGCGATCGCATCCGAGTAGTTCTGTTCGTTTTGGAAATCACGTCCGAGGAAGACGTTGCCACTTTGACCTGATCCAAATTGAAGTGGTCCGAGTTTTTCACTCATCCCGAACTCCATGACCATTTTCCGTGCAAGACCTGTCGCACGCTGGAAGTCATTGCTTGCCCCAGTCGAGACTTCTCCGAAGACGATATCCTCTGCGACACGACCACCGAGCAATCCAGTAATCTTATCTTCGAGTTCCGGCTTCGTCATGAAGTAACGATCTTCTTTTGGCAACATGACGACATATCCACCCGCGTTACCGCGAGGAACAATCGTTACTTTGTGTACTTCATCCGCATCGTCGAGCGTGACACCAATGATCGTATGTCCTGCTTCGTGCCATGCGACAATCTTTTTCTCTTTCGGCGAGATGATCCGGCTCTTCTTCGCTGGTCCTGCGATGACACGGTCAATCGCTTCTTCGAGATCAACGATCGAGACTTTATCACGGTCTGAACGTGCTGCAACAAGTGCTGCTTCATTCAGAAGGTTCTCAAGATCCGCACCTGAGAATCCAGGTGTCCGCTGTGCGATAGCTTTCAAATCAACCGTCGAATCGAGCGGTTTGTTCCGTGCGTGAACTTTCAAGACTGCTTCACGACCGACGACATCTGGACGATCAACCGTGATTTGACGGTCAAAACGACCTGGACGGAGTAAGGCTGGGTCAAGAATATCAGCACGGTTCGTTGCTGCGATCATGATGATACCTTCGTTTTCACTGAATCCATCCATCTCGACGAGAAGTTGGTTCAATGTCTGCTCACGCTCATCATGTCCACCACCGAGACCTGCGCCCCGTTGACGACCGACAGCATCGATTTCATCGATGAAGATGATACAT
>NZ_DCDO01000007.1:0-54252 GCF_002316465.1 Exiguobacterium sp. UBA1053
CTCATCGTTCAGTTTTCAAAGTCCAATATGTCATTTGACGACTTTTAAATCTTACAGTAAAGTAATAAGTGATGTCAATTACTTTTTTGAAGTTTTTTCGTCTGTGACGCTCGCGTTTGGCGTGTGCCTCAGCGACATGTATTAATATATCAACTCTTGTTTTTTTCGTCAACTGTTTTTCTAAAAAAACTTTAGAAAAAAGATAGACCCGCTTGAACCGGTAAAACACTACCCGTTCGCGGGTCTTTTTCGTTACGCCTGTTTTTGCGATTGTCCTTGAGAAGCTGGCTTTTCTTGCAAGCGATGCAGCATTAGAATCTGATACGCATTACAGATTAAAAGTGTCGCAAGCGCCGCCCATAACATCCGCTTATCTTGTGTTGCCTGCAAAGCAGGTACCCATTCGATCAACGTGATGACTGTCATGAGGAACAAAGTCGGAATGAACGCTGTGAAGTTCGTTTCCCGTGCTTTCGTCCGCGCGACTAAGAACGCTATTACAAGCAAGACGACCATCTCACCAATATAAAGACTCGTCTTATCAAAGCCGTATGCTAATCCGCGCAGGTATACACCATCAAATAGTGCAAATGCGATCAAGACGACCTGGACACGGTTCCAAAGCTTTGCACCGCGGAATAAATCGAGTCCGACGCGATGTAAGATCAAGTACGAGAAGAATCCCATCAAACTGATGGCTGTCCACGTACTACTGTAGGAGAGAGCCGTCACATATCCGCTAATCGATTGATTTCGGATATATCCAGGTTCTGCTACCAAGTTAAACACGAAGCCGGCGAGCGTTCCGATTAGGAGCGTCATCCAAAACAGCTTCAAAAATCCTTTAATCTTCATTTTTATCCCTCTACTTTTTCGATGACACGCGTGGCGAGTTCATTATAGTACGTCTCAAATGGATGTTCATCGCGATAGATCGATGGGGCGAAGTCCGCATCATTCGCATATGGTTGTCCAAGTGGAATCTTAGCTAGAATATCGGTTTTTAACGCTTCTGACAACCTCTCTCCGCCACCACTACCAAAGACATATTCTTTTTCGCCTGTCACTTTACTTTCAAAGTACGCCATGTTCTCGACGATTCCGAGGAGACGATGGTTCGTTTTGATTGCCATTGCTCCTGCTCGTGCTGCAACGAAAGCGGCTGTTGCGTGAGGTGTCGTGACGATGACTTCTTGACAACTCGGGAGCATCGAATGAATATCGAGTGCGACATCCCCTGTTCCCGGTGGAAGATCAAGCAACAAGTAATCGAGATCGCCCCATTCGACGTCTGCGAAGAAGTTGTTGAGCATCTTCCCGAGCATTGGTCCCCGCCAGATGACTGGTGCATTATCTTCGACGAAGAAGCCCATTGAGATGACTTTGACGCCAAAGCGTTCTGGTGGAACGATTCGGTCGTTCACGACAGTCGGACGTGTTTCGATTCCCATCATGTCTGGAACACTAAAGCCGTAGATATCGGCATCAATCAAACCGACCTTCTTCCCTGCTCGTGCGAGGGCGACTGCTAAGTTAACGGAAACCGTCGATTTCCCGACGCCCCCTTTACCGGAGGCGATCGCGATGAACGTCGTACCGGATTCTGGTTTAAGGATCGACGGTGTCGTCGCTGCTTGGATCCCGTGATCACCGAGTGCCTCAAAACGGAGTCCCACCGTCTTGAATCCTTTTTCTTTCAGTTCCTTGACGATTTGCTGTTGGAGCACGAGTTGCTCCCCAGAACCGGATTGTGCTAAAGCGATTTTCAGACTGACATAATCACCTTTAATCCGGACGTCACGAATGCCGTTCGTATCTGCAAGCGGGCGGTCAATCGTCGGATCGACGAGCGTTCCGACTACCTCGCGAATTTCTTGTTCATTCAACATAGTGCCTTCCCCCTGAAAACGTTCGATTTAATCCTTATTAGTATAACAAAAATAAGAGAGCGCTTGCACATTTCGACACCGGAAAGGATGACTTTTCCATGTCCAGTGTCAGTTTTCATCATTTTACTCGATCATTCGCTCGTTTTAGAACATTCGGTTCCATGTACGAGGACCCACGACACCATCAACGTCAAGTCCTTGACGTGTTTGATAGGCACGCACCTTCTGAGCCGTCTCTGCATCAAAGCGCCGAGTCACGGTTGCTTTGACTGCACGCTGAATTCGTTCGATATCCCGTGGATTCATATTGGCTGCCCCTTGATACAACGGACGACCTGGATACGGAACGATCGCACGAGAGCGATTCAGCGTTTCGTCAGACACTCCTAGTAATTCAAAGTGTGGATAATCCTTAAAGCTCGTCCAGTCCCCACCCCAAGAAAAGCCACGTCGTTTCATCGCAGCAACAATCTTTTGAAAGCTTTGGTCATTTCGAAATAGCGCTTGTGTACCGTCTTGGGAATATTGAAAGAGGTCGACGGCAATTCCACGGTTATGATTGGATTGTCCCCCGCGTGCATTCGTTACGATTGGTCCCGGTAGTGTCCGTCCCTGTGCGTACAACCGATTCTGTTCTGCGATCGATCGGTACCCTTGTGCGACGCCTACATAAATCCCTTGTGCATGCATCTCCCGAATGACCTCTTGCGTTCGTTTAGCGACTTCTCGTGACAGTCCCGAAGCATTCAACTTCCGATTCGCTCGCTCGAGTAACCAGCTGATCGATAATGCCATCTATGCTCACTCCCTTTGTCTCCTGTTCCCGAAAACAAAATCCGCTATACTTATGGAATGCAGAATGATTTTAACTCATATCAAAAGGAGCATCCTATGAAAAAACGCATCATTTGGACACTTGGCGTCACCTGTCTCTTACATCTTAGCTTCGTCCTGTATCTGACGCTGCAACCGACTGTCGCTACCGAGACGAAGTTACCGGACAATGCAACCGTCTTAAGTGAAGAAACCTCTTTTACGGGACATGTCGGTCAAGCGACGGTACATACACCTACCCAATTCATACAATCTCTCTTTGTTTGGAGCATCCCGCTGACGATCGTCATCCTCTACGTTCTTCTAACGATATTGCACCGATTACGCTCCACTCCGTCGTCTTGACTTGAATCGCTGTTCTGACACTTCGTCAGGAGAGCGGTTTTTTAGTGCACAAAAAAACCTCCCACCACAAGGGTGAGAGGGATTCGAAAAGAATTAACGTTTCGAGAATTGTGGTGCACGACGAGCTGCTTTAAGACCGTATTTTTTACGCTCTTTCATACGAGCATCACGAGTCAAGAAGCCTTTCGCTTTGAGTGCGCCGCGGAATTCTGGATCCGCTTGAAGAAGAGCACGTGAGATACCGTGACGGATAGCGCCTGCTTGACCAGTGAAGCCGCCGCCTTTGACCGTTACGATTACATCGTACTTGCCTTCTGTTTCTGTGATTACGAGTGGTTCTTTTGCAGTCATGATCAATGTCTCATAACCGAAGTATTCGCTGATATCGCGACCGTTAACTGTGACTTTACCGTCTCCAGCAACGAGGAAAACGCGCGCTGCCGCGTGTTTCCGGCGACCAGTGCCGTAGTAACGTACATCTGCCATCGTGTAGTTCCTCCTAAATTCGTATTAACCGCGAAGTTCGTAAACTTCTGGTTGTTGTGCTTCGTGCTTGTGTGCAGCTCCAGCGTAGACGTGGAGTTTGTTGAACATTTGACGACCGAGGCTACCTTTTGGAAGCATCCCTTTGATCGCGAGTTCAAGCATGCGCTCAGGTTTGTTAGCAAGCATATCGCGTGCAACAGTCTGCTTTAAGCCGCCTGGATGACCAGAGTGACGGTAGTAGACTTTTTTGTCGAGTTTGTTACCAGTTAAAACGATTTTCTCAACGTTGATGAGGATAACGTTATCCCCACAGTCAACGTGTGGTGTGAACGTAGGCTTGTGCTTACCACGGAGAAGTGATGAAACTTCGCTCGCAAGGCGACCGAGTGTTTTACCTTCAGCGTCGATAAGGAGCCATTTGCGTTCTACATCAGTAGCTTTCGCCATGAAAGTTGTGCGCATGTAAAATACCTCCTAAGGAATTAAAAGTTCTGTTTTTGATTTTTCATTTATTCACTAGGTGAATCTATCATAATCTTAGGTGTACGGGGCTAAGATTGTGGTTTCATAATAAATGAAATGCCAATAAACATTGTATGTTTTTTAATAGCCAATGTCAATTGCCTTTTTTCACTCCGGATAGAAAACTTCCCATAGATAGAGTCCATGGGGAGGCGCTGTCACGCCTGCGACGTTCCGGTCCTTTTCCAGCAACATTTTTTTAATGTCCTCTGGTGCAAAACGACCGCGTCCGACGTCAAGTAACGTCCCGACCATAATCCGGATTTGATTATAGAGAAACCCACTGCCCTGGAACCGAAAGACGAGTTCGTCACCGACTGTCATCAACTCTGCCTCGTAAATCGTCCGGACCCGGTTATCCGTTTCCGTCTTCGCGACACAGAACGAACTGAAATCGTGTGTGCCGACGAGATGTGCCATCCCTTGACGGATGCGCTCGAGATCGAGCGGATACGGAATATGAACCGATAGATTCCGACGAAACGCATTTTCTTCGCGGCGGACGAAATAGCGGTATTCCTTCCCTACGACATCGTAACGCGCTTCAAAGGTCGGTTCGACCTCCTCGCAGCTCCGGACACGAATATCCGCTGGTAAGAGCGTATTCAGTGCCTTGACGACGTTCTCCGGTGGAATCGCTAGTTCCGTATCAAAATGAATGACTTGTCCGTAGGCATGCACCCTCGCATCCGTCCGTCCCGACCCGATGATCTTGACGGGATGTTTGTGCATCCGCGCAAGTGTCGTTTCAATTACTTCTTGAATCGTCAATCCGTTTGGTTGCACCTGATACCCGGCGTAGCCGGTTCCGTCATACTGAATCGTACATTTTAAACGACGCATTAACCGATCCCTCGCAATCCTACTAAACTGATCGTTAGGAGGACGAGTAGGATGATCAGACCTGTATCCCGCATCGTCCACTTGGATTCCCGTAGGCGTGTCCGTCCCTCTCCTCCACGGTATCCCCGCGCTTCCATTGCTGTCGCAAGATCCTCTGCCCGCTTAAAGGCGGAGATGAACAACGGAATCAATAACGGAATGATCGCCCGTAAACGTTCCTTGATTGGTCCTGCCGATAAATCGACACCACGTGCTTGCTGTGCCTTCATGATTTTCTCCGTCTCCTCCGCTAAGGTTGGTAAGAACCGTAGCGAGATCGATAACATGAGCGCGATCTCATGCGTTGGAACACGGACGACCTTGAACGGCTTTAACAACAACTCAATCGCATCTGTCAATTCGATCGGTGAGGTCGTCAGCGTGACGAGTGTCGTGATCGAGACAAGATAGAAGAAACGTAATGAGACGATGATCGCGAGTCGCAGTCCTTCTTCATAGATCCGAAGCCAGCCGAACTCAAAGAGGACAGCCCCTTCGCGTGTGAAGAACAGCTGGATGACGAACGTAAAGACGATCAGGAAAAGAATCGGTCGCAGTCCTTTTAGAACATACCGAAGTGGTAACCGACTACTCATGAGTGCTAAGAACGTAAAGATGAGTAAAAAGATGTTCGTTGCTGCATTGTTCGCGAGAAAGACGAGCGGAATGAAGCAGAAAGCAAAGATGATCTTAGCGAGTGCTGACGAGCGATGCAAGTACGACTGACCGGGAATATGTTGTCCAACGATCATTCGCTCACCCCCTTCGTCATCAACCACTCGATCAACTCGGTCTCCGTCCGGATGTCCGGTCGTTGCAATCCACGCTGATCAGCGACTTGCCAGGCAAGCGATAAGACGTGCGGGAGATCGAGGTGGAATTGCTCGAGCAATGTCTCTTCTTTAAACAGATCAAGCGGTAACCCGTCAAACGCCACCTGGGCGTCTTCCATGACGATCACACGCTCAGCATACTCAAGCACCTGATCCATGTCGTGCGTGATCAGGAGCAACGTCATACCGGTCTCTGCATGGAGCCGGGCAAACAGACTCAGCATATGCTTGCGCCCTTTCGGATCGAGTCCTGCCGTCGGCTCATCGACGATCAACACGTCTGGTTGACTAGCGAGTACGCCGGCAATTGCAACACGCCTCATTTGCCCACCAGACAGGTCAAACGGCGAACGACTCCAAAAGACTTCATCGAGTCCGACAGTCCGTAATGCCTCTTTCGCTAATTGCTCAGCCATCGCGGCATCATGACCGAAGTTCATCGGACCGAACATGACATCCTTTAAGACCGTCTCTTCGAACAATTGATATTCCGGATATTGAAAAACAAGCCCGACGCGACGTCTTAATGGCTTGAGGTCCTGTTTTTTCTTCGGTTCGACGATGATGTCATCGACTTGTACCTTCCCCGCTGTCGGCTTGAGCAACCCATTGATGTGCTGCACGAGCGTCGATTTCCCGGATCCGGTATGCCCTACAAACGCAACAAGCGCCCCTGACGGAATCTCAAGATTCACATCACGTAGCGCGACTCGTTCGAACGGACTATTGAGTTGATACGTATAATTTAATTCCTGGATTAAGATTGGCATAAACGGTTCACCAATTCTCTTTCATCTAGTATCGTCTCCTCGAGTGAGAGACCTTGCGCCCGTAAACGTTCTTGTACCCGAACAACGAATGGAACATCGAGTCCGATGTCTTCTAAGAACGATGCATGACGAAAGACTTCCTGAGGGGATCCTTCTAATACGATTTTCCCGGCATCCATGACGATGACACGACTAGCCCGTAATACTTCGTCTAATTCGTGTGTAATCGCGATGACCGCCATTGGGTGAGTCGCATGGAGTTCCTGAACGGTCGACATGACCTCTTGTCGTGCTAATGGATCAAGCATCGATGTAGCTTCATCGAGCACGAGAACATCAGGGCGCATCGCAAGCGCCGAAGCGATTGCGACACGCTGCTTCTGTCCGCCGGATAGTTGATGGGGTTCCCGATCAACAAAATCCGTAAGGCCAACGCGCGCTAGACTGTCGTCGATACGACGAACCATTTCCTCGCGTGGCACACCCCAGTTTTCTAGAGCAAATGCCACGTCGTCGCGCACGGTCGTGCCAACGAATTGATTATCTGGATTTTGGAAGACGACGCCGATTGCTCGGCGCATCTCCCACAGTTGCTCCGGATTCGCACTTGAAAAGCGCTCAGCAACCGTAACGGTCCCTGTCTCCGGTAACAACAATCCATTAAACAATTTCGTCAGCGTTGATTTTCCAGAGCCGTTGTGACCAACGATGGCGACCCATTCACCTGAACGAATCGTCAGAGAGACCTCGTGTAAGGCTGCTTGCTCCTGTTCCGGATACCGATAGGTGACCTGTTCCAGTTCAATCAGCTTGTCCATGATCTCTCCTCCTTCATCAAATCAATACTTTCATTTTGTAGCAAAAGGGCAGAAGCGGGATACGCACTGCCCTTTTATGGCGAATCATTTAATGAGGATTAAACGAGTTCGATGATGACCATTTCTGCGCCGTCACCACGACGTGGTCCCATTTTCATGATGCGTGTGTAACCACCTTGACGCTCAGCAAAACGTGGAGCCACATCAGCGAATAATTTTTGGATCGCGTCTTGTGCTTTGCCCTCTGCGTTTTGACCAGCAGCTTCACGGCGAACGAACGATGCAACTTGACGACGAGCGTGGAGATCACCGCGTTTACCTAAAGTGATGAGTTTCTCTACGACTGGACGAAGTTCCTTCGCTTTTTGTTCTGTAGTTTGGATACGCTCATTGATGATGAGATCAGTCGCAAGGTCACGCAAAAGTGCCTTACGTTGTGAGCTTGTACGGCCTAATTTCGAGTATGCCATGGATGGATTCCCTCCTTCGTGCAATTAATAGTATTAGTCTTCTTTGCGCAAGCCTAGTCCGAGTTCGTCGAGTTTCGCTTGAACTTCCTCGAGTGATTTACGTCCGAGGTTACGGACTTTCATCATCTCGTCTTCGCTCTTGTTCGCGAGTTCTTGAACCGTGTTGATACCAGCGCGTTTCAAACAGTTGTACGAACGAACTGAGAGATCGAGTTCTTCGATCGTCATTTCGAGTACTTTTTCTTTTTGATCTTCTTCCTTTTCGACCATGATTTCAGCATGGAGCGCTTCGTCCGTAAGACCAACAAAGATGTTTAAGTGTTCTGTCATGATTTTCGCACCGAGTGACACTGCTTCTTCAGGGCGGATTGAACCGTCCGTCCAAACATCAAGCGTCAACTTATCGAAGCTCGCATCTTGACCGACACGTGTTTTTTCAACTTGATAATTTACACGTTGAATTGGCGTGTAAATCGAGTCGATTGGGATTACACCGATTGGCATATCGTCCCGTTTGTTATCTTCAGCCTGAACATACCCACGACCACGGCGTGCTGTCAGACGCATATGAAGTGATGCACCTTCTGCAAGCGTTGCGATGTGAAGTTCTGGGTTGAGGATTTCGACGTCGCTGTCATGCGTAATGTTCGCAGCAGTGACAACACCAGCGCCTTGAATATCGATCTCAAGCGTTTTCTCTTCTTCCGAGTACACTTTGAGGGCGAGTTTCTTAAGGTTCAAGATGATTTGGGTAACGTCTTCTACAACGCCATCAATCGTCGAGAACTCATGAAGAACGCCATCGATTTGGACTGCAGTGACTGCAGCACCCGGAAGTGAAGACAATAGGATACGACGCAATGAGTTACCAAGCGTTGTACCGAATCCACGCTCAAGCGGCTCAACTACGAATTTACCAAACGTAGCGTTCTCGCTTAACTCGATCGTTTCAATCTTCGGTTTTTCGATTTCGATCATCTGAACCCCTCCTTGAATATCGTCATGTTGGCCATCGCGTTCAATCGCCAACCGCCTTGTGTACGTTTCTACTGCCTTGCTTGGTCAAACGATCAACAAAAGTCTACTCGAATCCCCGCTCTGCAGTACAAGACGGGTTACACGCGACGACGTTTTGGAGGGCGGCAACCGTTGTGTGGTACTGGAGTAACGTCACGGATTGCAGTGACTTCGAGACCGATTGCTTGAAGAGCACGGATAGCTGCTTCACGACCTGCACCAGGACCTTTAACGTTAACTTCTACAGTACGCATACCGTTATCCATTGCTGTTTTAGCAGCTGTTTCAGATGCCATTTGTGCAGCGAAAGGAGTCGATTTACGTGAGCCTTTGAAGCCCATGTTACCTGCAGTTGCCCAAGAGATTGCATTCCCTTGCATATCAGTGATCGTAACGATCGTGTTGTTGAATGTTGAACGGATATGCACGATACCAGATTCAATATTCTTTTTGACTTTACGTTTACTACGAACGTTCTGTTTGCGTTTTGCCATCTTAGTTTACCCTCCCTTACTTCTTCTTGTTCGCTACTGTACGGCGTGGGCCTTTACGAGTACGCGAGTTGTTTTTAGTGTTTTGACCACGAACTGGAAGACCACGACGGTGACGAACACCACGGTAGCAACCGATTTCGATCAAACGTTTGATGTTGAGTGAGATTTCACGACGAAGGTCACCCTCAACTTTGATTTTGTCTAAACCATCACGAAGTTGGTTCAATTGTTCCTCAGTCAAGTCGCGAGTACGAGTATCTTCAGAGATACCAGTTTCTTTCAAGACTTTTTGAGCAGTCGTTTTACCAACACCATAGATGTAAGTGAGTGAGATGACGATGCGTTTCTCACGTGGAATATCTACACCAGCAATACGTGCCATGTGTGCACCTCCTTGTTTAATTACCCTTGTTTTTGTTTATGCTTAGGGTTTTCGCAAATAACCATTACTTTGCCTTTACGGCGGATAACTTTACATTTTTCACAGATCGGTTTAACCGAAGGTCTTACTTTCATTGTGAATACCTCCTCCTGAAAAAATCGGAGTTTTTATTTGAAACGGTATGTGATCCGTCCGCGAGTCAAGTCGTATGGTGACAACTCAACCGTTACTTTATCTCCTGGCAAGATCCGAATGAAGTGCATCCGAATTTTTCCTGAGACGTGCGCGAGGACCGTGTGGCCGTTTTCTAACTCCACCTTAAACATCGCGTTTGGAAGCGGCTCGATAACCGTACCTTCCACTTCGATTACATCTTGTTTCGCCATCAATTATACCCCTTTCTCTATAAAGTTGATTGGGAGCCCAGACGATTTGTAGCGCTAGGGGCTTTCTACAAGAGCCATTGAGAGATCATCGGTCACAAACACGAGTGGATACTGGCTTATAGAAAGGTGACACCAATAACGCGCACAGCTCACTCTGCATCGACCGTTAAGATCTCGTAGCCGTCGTCTGTGATGGCGATGGTGTGCTCAAAGTGGGCGCACATGCTACCGTCCACCGTCACTACCGTCCAATTGTCGGATAGTGTGCGAACATAGCGTTTCCCGACGTTGACCATTGGCTCAATTGCCAGTGTCATGCCGGTTTTCAGGCGCGGCCCTTTCCCCGGTGGTCCATAATGTGGAATTTGCGGATCTTCATGCAAATTTTGTCCCACGCCGTGGCCCACATATTCGCGGACTACAGAAAAATTCGCTGCTTCAACATGTGACTGAATCGCATGCGAAATATCTGTCAGGTGCACGCCAGCTTTGGCGCGCTCCAATCCTTTATACAGAGATTCTTCAGTTACGTCAAGTAACCGCTTCGTCTCTTCAGAGATTGTACCTACCGGATATGTCCAGGCTGAATCTCCGTGATACCCATTGTACTCTGCTCCGATGTCAATCGAGATGATGTCACCGTCCTGAAGTACACGATCTCCCGGAATACCATGGACAAGCTCTTCGTTCACGGAAGCACAGATGCTACCCGTGAAACCATTATACCCTTTAAACGATGGTGTTGCCCCTTGACTTCGAATATAGCGTTCAGCGATCGCGTCGAGTTGCCCCGTCGTGATACCTGGGCGAATGTGAGCTTGAAGCTCCTTATGCGTCCGGGCGACGATTTGTCCTGCTTTACGCATGATGTCGATTTCACGCGGCGCTTTCGTGATGATCATTACTGATCACCAAGGAGTGCCTGAACATCGGAATATACATCGTTGATTGGACGATCACCGTCCAAATTACGAAGATACCCTTTTTCTGCGTAAAAGTCAATCAAAGGTTGCGCTTGAGCGACGTTGACTTCCAAGCGACGACGTACTGTCTCCTCTTGGTCATCTTCACGTTGTACAAGTGCTGATCCGTCGATATCACAGATCCCCTCCACTTTTGGTGGGTTGTAGAGAACATGATACGTTGCTCCACAAGTTGGGCAAATCCGGCGACCTGTCAAACGAGGGACAAGTTTCTCCGGGTCTACACCGATGTGGATGACGTGATCAATTTGTTTGCCCAGATCTTCAAGTAATGCTTCAAGAGCATCTGCTTGTTTCACTGTGCGTGGGAAACCGTCAAGGAGAAAACCATTTGCACAGTCTTCTTTGGCGAGACGCTCACGTACGATGCCGATTGTGACTTCGTCCGGAACGAGTTCCCCTTTATCCATGTATGATTTCGCTTCTTGTCCGAGTGGCGTCGAATCTTTGATCGCCGCGCGGAACATGTCGCCTGTCGAGATGTGGGGGATCGCATAGTCTTCGATGATTTTCGCAGCCTGCGTTCCTTTACCAGCACCCGGCAAACCCATCAATACTAGATTCATGTCGGTAGCCTCCACTTCTATAGCTCTATAGACACAACAGAAAGGAAAGGGATGGTCCCCTTCCTCCCGCCTTATCGGATAAAGCCTTTGTAGTGTCGTTTAACCAATTGACTTTCAATCTGTTTCATCGTCTCTAGTCCTACACCGATGACGATCAACAAGCTCGTACCACCAATCTGCACCGAGTTCGGTAAGCCAGCAAACTTAATGAAGAATGTCGGCGTCACCGCGATGACAGCGAGGAAGAGTGAACCGAAGAATGTCAGACGGTATAGAATCTTCGTGATGTACTGCTCCGTTTGCTTACCAGGACGAATACCAGGAATGTATCCGCCTTGTTTTTGAAGGTTCTCTGCCATTTGTTCCGGGTTAACCTGAACGAATGTGTAGAAGTACGAGAACGCGATGATCAGTGCCACATAGATCGACATACCGATTGGACTCGTGTAGTCGAAGATGTCACGGATCTTCGTTGCCGTCTCCGGACTTGCAAAGAAACTCGCAATCGTTGGTGGCGTCACCATGAACGACACCGCGAAGATGACTGGAATAACACCGGCAGCGTTCAATTTGATCGGCAAGTGTGCCGATTGACCGCCAACTGGTGTCCGGTTCACCGTACGCTTAGCGTACTGAATCGGAATCTTACGTGCAGCTTGCTGAACATAGATGACTCCGACGATGACCGCGATGATGATTAAAAGCAAGAGTACGATATAAAGCACGTTTACAAACAAAGCATCCCCTGCATTTTGGAGCTTCGTTTCGTAAATCTGGCGGAATGCATTCGGGAAGCCCGCGACGATCCCAGCGAAGATGATCATTGATATCCCGTTACCAATGCCCTTCTCCGTGATGAGTTCACCGATGAACATCAAGAATGCTGTTCCCGCTGTCAATACGAGTGCAATCATAACGTATGTCCAGGTGCCGAACTGTTCGTCGACAAGACCTGGGTAGATACGGTTAAATCCAAGCGCGATTCCAAACGCTTGGACTAAGCCGAGTACGATCGTTCCATAGCGCGTTACCGTTGCTAACTTCTTACGGCCCGCCTCTCCTTGTTTTGCCCATTCGGCAAACTTTGGAACAACGTCCATCTGTAAGAGTTGGACAACGATCGAGGCCGTGATATACGGCATGATTCCCATCGCAAAGAGTGAGAAATTCTGCAAAGCATTCCCGCCGAACGAGTTCAAGAAACCAAGAATACCATTCTGGTCAATCTTGAACACTTCCGTGTTTACCATCGGCACCGGGATATGTGCTCCGATCCGGAACACGATAACCAATGCCAAGGTAAAGAGAATGCGCCGACGAATGTCAGCTACGCGCCACATATTGGAGATCGCTTGAAACATTAGATCACCTCAACCGTACCGCCGGCAGCTTCGATTGCTTGCTTCGCAGCGTCGGAGAACTTATGAGCTTTGACTGTTAGTTTCTTTTCGATCTTACCGTTAGAAAGAATTTTCACGCCGTCTTTCATGCCTTTGACTGCACGAGTCTCGACAAGAAGTTCTGGAGTGACTTCAGTTCCTTCTTCAAAACGGTTGAGTGTGTCAAGGTTAATGACCGCGAACTCTTTACGAGTTGGGTTGTTGAAGCCGCGTTTTGGTAAACGACGGTAAAGTGGGTTTTGTCCACCTTCGAAACCTGGACGAACACCACCGCCTGAACGAGCTTTTTGACCTTTGTGACCACGGCCAGAAGTCTTACCGTTACCAGAAGACATACCGCGACCTACACGGTTGCGTTCTGAACGTGAACCAGCAGCTGGTTTCAATTCATGGAGTTTCATAGTGGGGCACCTCCTCATAAAATTATATCGAACTATTACTCTTGAATTTCTTTTACTGTCACTAAGTGTGACACGTGGTTAATCATCCCACGCATAGCAGCGTTGTCAGGTACGACAACAGTCTGGTGCATCTTACGGAGACCAAGCGTACGAGTAGTAACGCGTTGGTTCTCCGGACGACCGATCATGCTGCGTGTGAGGGTAACTGCGAGTTTCGCCATCTGTTTTCCCTCCCTTTCTTAACCGCGAAGTTCTTCGACGGTTTTACCGCGGAGTTTCGCAACTTCTTCAGCACGTTTGAGTGATGTGAGACCTTCGACAGTCGCACGAACCATGTTGATTGGAGTGCTTGATCCAAGTGATTTTGAAAGAATGTCGTTGATTCCCGCTAATTCGAGAACCGCACGAACTGGACCACCAGCGATGACTCCAGTACCTTCAGAAGCAGGCTTCAAGAAGACGTGACCTGCACCGAATACACCGTTGACTTCGTGTGGAATTGTTGTGTTAACGATTGGAACGTTAACCATGTTTTTCTTAGCATCTTCGATTGCTTTACGGATCGCTTCAGGCACTTCCTGAGCTTTACCCGTACCGAAACCTACGTGACCATTCTTGTCACCAACGACGACGAGGGCAGCAAAACGGAAGCGACGGCCACCTTTTACTACTTTCGCGACGCGGTTTACGGTAACAACGCGTTCTTCGAGTTGATCCATGTTAATTTCTAACTGGCGCATGTAGAGGTTCCCTCCTTTTCTATTAGAATTTGAGACCAGCTTCACGAGCTGCTTCAGCTACAGCTTTGATACGTCCATGATAGAGATATCCTCCACGGTCGAAAACGACTGTTTCGATACCTTTTTCAAGAGCGCGCTCAGCTGCGAGCTTACCAACTGCTGCCGCAGCGTCAGTCGTGTTGCCTTTTTCAAGGTCGAGTGATGATGCAGATGCGAGTGTTGCATGTGTTGCATCGTCAATGACTTGTACGTAAATGTTCTTGTTCGAACGGAATACGTTCATACGTGGACGTGTTGCAGTCCCGATGATTGTACGACGGACACGACCATGACGTTTTTTACGCGTAGCGTTTTTATCTGCCTTTGAGATCATTTATGCCACTCCTTTCCGGTCAATTCGCATTCGCGAATTACTTACCTGTTTTACCTTCTTTACGACGAACGACTTCATCACTGTAGCGAATACCTTTACCTTTGTACGGCTCAGGCTGACGGTACGAACGGATCAATGCAGCGACGTGACCAACACGTTCTTTGCTGATTCCGCGAACGATGAGTTGCGTATTCGTAGGAACTTCGACTTCGATGCCTTGTTCCGGAGTGTACTCGATTGGGTGTGAGTAACCGAGGTTGAGTACGATTTTGTTACCTTGCTTTTGTGCACGGTAACCAACACCTTGGATATCGAGTGTCTTAGCGAAACCGTTGCTTACACCTTCGACCATGTTCGCGATAAGCGCACGAGTCGTTCCGTGGATCGTACGGCTTGCTTTCTCGTCGTTCGGACGAGTGACAGTCAATTCATTACCTTCTACGTTGATCGCCATAGCTGGGCTGAACTCGCGTGAGAGTTCCCCTTTAGGACCTTTTACCGTAACCGTGTTGTTTTCAACTGTTACTGTAACGCCTGCTGGGATGACGACTGGCTTTTTACCAATACGTGACATTTAAGACACCTCCGTTCTTTTTATGCGTGTATTACCAGATGTATGCGATCACTTCGCCGCCGACTTTTTGTTGGCGAGCTTCTTTATCAGTCATTACACCTTTAGATGTTGAAACGATAGCGATTCCGAGACCACCGAGTACTTTCGGGATTTCATCAGCTTTCGCGTAAACGCGAAGACCTGGTTTCGAGATACGTTTGAGTCCAGTGATGACGCGCTCGTTGCTTGCGCCGTATTTAAGGAATACGCGGAGCGTACCTTGTTTGCTGTCCTCGAGATATTCAACATCGCGGATGAAACCTTCACGTTTGAGGATTTCAGCGACTTCACGTTTGATTGTAGAAGCTGGCATTTCCAACTTCTCATGGCGAACCATGTTTGCATTACGAATGCGTGTAAGCATATCTGCAATCGGATCTGTCATAACCATGCGATGTACCTCCTTTCACAACTTTAATGAATTACCAGCTTGCTTTTTTAACACCAGGGATTTGACCTTTATGAGCAAGATCACGGAACTTAATACGGCTGATACCGAATTTACCAATGTAACCGTGTGGACGGCCAGTGATACTACAACGGTTGTGTAAACGAACCGCTGAAGAGTTACGTGGGAGTTTGCTCAAGCCGATGTAGTCGCCTTGTGCTTTCAATTCTGCGCGTTTTTCAGCGTAGCGCTCAACGAGTGCTTGACGTTTTACTTCACGTGCGATCATTGATTTCTTAGCCATGTTGTCGACCTCCCTTATTTTTGGAATGGCATGCCGAGTGCAGTGAGAAGCTCACGTGACTCTTCATCCGTGTTAGCAGTAGTTACGATAACGATGTCCATACCACGGACTTTCGATACGCGATCGTAGTCGATCTCTGGGAAGATCAATTGTTCCTTCACGCCTAGCGTGTAGTTACCACGGCCATCGAAAGATTTTTTCGATACGCCACGGAAGTCACGTACACGTGGAAGTGACACGTTGATCAACTTGTCGAGGAATTCGTACATGCGCTCGCCACGAAGTGTAACCTTCGCACCGATTGGCATACCTTCACGAAGTTTGAAACCAGCGATTGATTTCTTAGCTTTCGTGATGAGTGGTTTCTGACCAGTGAGGAGCTGAAGCTCTTCAACTGCCATGTCAAGTGCCTTAGAGTTCGTAACAGCGTCACCAACACCCATGTTGATTACGATTTTATCGACTTTCGGCGCTTGCATTACAGAACTGTAATTGAATTTCTCCATCATTACTTTGACGATTTCGTCTTGGTATTTAGCTTTTAAACGGTTCATCAGAAAGTGGACCTCCTTTCTTTAAATCTTCTTATTTATCTAAAGCTTCGCCCGATTTTTTAGCGATACGTACTTTCTTGCCGTCAACCACAGTGAAACCAACGCGTGTTGGGTTACCTGTCTTAGGGTCGATGAGCATAACGTTCGATACGTGAATCGGTGCTTCTTTCTCGACAATTCCGCCTTGCGGGTTGAGTTGAGAAGGTTTTGAGTGTTTTTTGATCATGTTAACGCCTTCGACGATTACGCGATCTTTTTTAGGCATAGCTGTAAGGACAACGCCTTGTTTGCCTTTGTCTTTACCAGTCATAACCTGAACTTTATCACCTTTTTTGACATGCATCGTTAGAGCACCTCCTTGTAGGAATTCTTTGGAATTAAAGTACTTCCGGTGCCAACGAGACGATCTTCATGAAGTCTTTTTCACGAAGTTCGCGTGCGACTGGTCCGAAGATACGTGTGCCACGTGGGCTTTTGTCATCTTTGATGATGACTGCTGCGTTTTCGTCAAAACGGATGTACGAACCGTCTTTACGACGAACGCCACGTTTAGTACGAACGACTACTGCGCGTACAACTTCACCTTTTTTGACAACGCCACCTGGTGTTGCTTGTTTTACTGTACAAACAATAACGTCACCGATGTTAGCAGTTTTACGACCAGAACCACCGAGGACTTTGATCGTCAAGACTTCACGAGCTCCTGAGTTGTCTGCTACTTTTAAGCGAGATTCTTGTTGAATCATACGATTGTACCTCCCTCCGGATGTTTATTCACCCGAACTAATTAGAGTTTAGATGATTACTGCTTCTTCAATGACTTCTACGAGACGGAAACGTTTGTCCTTAGATAATGGACGTGTTTCTTGAATGCGTACAACATCACCGATTTTAGCTGTGTTGTTTTCATCATGCGCTTTGTACTTTTTAGAGTAGTTTACGCGTTTGCCGTAAAGCTTGTGCTTTACTTTTGTTTCAACTGTAACTACGATCGTTTTGTCCATTTTGTCAGAAACGACGCGTCCAGTTAACACTTTGCGGTTGTTAGTGCGTTCCATTGAGTGTTCCTCCTCTCAGAATCCGAGTGAATTATGCGTTGTTGATGCCGAGTTCGCGTTCACGAAGAACGGTTTTCGCGCGTGCAATCGACTTGCGCACTTCACGGATACGAGCAGGGTTCTCAAGCTGACCAGTCGCGAGTTGGAAACGAAGGTTGAACAACTCTTCTTTCCACGAACCGACTTTACCGTTAAGCTCTTCAGTTGTTTGCTGACGGAGATCAGTTGCTTTCATTCGTATCACCACCATTTTCTTCACGTTTTACGAACTTACATTTTACTGGAAGTTTGTGTGATGCAAGACGGAGAGCTTCGCGTGCGATCTCTTCCGATACTCCTGCGATTTCGAACATTACTTTACCCGGTTTGACGACTGCTACCCAGCCCTCCGGAGCACCTTTACCTGAACCCATTCGGACTTCAAGAGGTTTTTTAGTGTATGGCTTGTGTGGGAAGATCTTGATCCACACTTTACCACCACGTTTCATATAACGAGTCATCGCGATACGCGCTGATTCGATTTGACGGCTAGTGATCCAGCTAGCTTCTTGAGCTTGGATACCGAACTCGCCGAAGTGTACTGTAGTACCACGTTTCGCTTTACCACGCATGTTGCCGCGGTGAACACGACGATATTTTACACGTTTTGGTAACAACATGTTGTGTTGCCTCCTTCCCTAGACGGATGTGGATTATTCTTCGTTTGCTGCTGCTTTTTTCGTAGGAAGCACTTCACCGTGGTGGAGCCATACTTTTACGCCAATTTTGCCGTAAGTTGTATCAGCTTCTGCAGTACCGTAATCGATGTCTGCACGGAGTGTATGAAGTGGAACTGTTCCTTCCGAATACTTCTCAGAACGAGCGATATCAGCGCCACCAAGACGACCAGAAACTTCAGTCTTGATTCCTTTGATACCAGAACGCATTGAGCGTTGGATTGATTGCTTCATAGCACGACGGAACGATACGCGACCTTCAAGTTGGCGAGCGATGTTCTCAGCGACGAGCTTAGCAACTGCATCCGGGTTTTTCACTTCAACGACGTTAACGTGAACGCGTTTGCCTTTTGCAAGGTTAGTGATGTCTTTACGAAGTGTTTCGATTTCAGAACCGCCTTTACCGATAACCATACCAGGCTTAGCAGTGTGAAGTGAGATGTTCAAGCGGTTAGCTGCGCGCTCGATTTCTACTTTAGAGACACTAGCGTCTTTAAGACGTTTTTCGATATATTCACGAACTACGTAGTCTTCATGAAGGAGATCAGCATAGTCTTTATCTGCGAACCAACGTGATTCCCAGTCTTTGATGATACCTACGCGAAGACCAGTTGGGTTAATCTTCTGACCCACGGTAATCCCTCCTTATTTTTCAGATACCACGATGTGAACGTGGCTCGTACGTTTGTTGATGCGGCTTGCGCGACCCATTGCACGTGGGCGGAAACGTTTGAGCGTTGGACCTTCGTTTACGTAAGCCTCAGTGACTACGAGGTTTTCGATGTTCATGTCGAAGTTGTGCTCAGCGTTCGCGATTGCCGATTTCAATACTTTCTCAACGATTGGCGTTGCTGCCTTGTTCGTGTAAGCAAGAATCGAAAGTGCTTCGCCGATTTGCTTCCCGCGGATTAAGTCTACTACGAGACGTGCCTTACGAGGAGCAATGCGAACCATATTAGCCGATGCTTTTGATTGCATAATGAGTACCTCCCCTCAGATTAACGTTTCGTTTTCTTATCGTTTCCAGCATGTCCTTTGTAAGAACGTGTTGGAGCGAATTCACCAAGTTTGTGACCGACCATATCTTCTGTCACGTAAACCGGTACGTGTTTACGACCATCGTAGACAGCGATCGTGTGACCGATGAACTCTGGGAAGATTGTCGAGCGGCGTGACCAAGTTTTGATGACATGTTTGTCACCAGCTTCGTTGGCTTTATCAACCTTAGCGAGCAGATGGTGATCTGCGAATGGACCTTTTTTCAAGCTGCGACCCATAGTTGTACCTCCCTTTGGCATGATTCAGGAACGGTTCCTACGAACCGTCCAGAAATCATGTAATTATTTTTTAGAACGACGGACGATATATTTATCGCTCGCTTTGTTTTTCTTACGAGTTTTGTATCCGAGTGCCGGTTTACCCCAAGGAGTAAGTGGGCCCGAACGACCGATTGGAGCACGTCCTTCACCACCACCGTGTGGGTGATCGACTGGGTTCATGACAGAACCACGAACTGTAGGACGTTTTCCGAGCCAGCGTGAACGACCAGCTTTACCGATATTGACGAGCTCGTGCTCTTCATTACCGACAGCGCCGACTGTTGCACGGCAAGTAGCAAGGATCATACGAGTTTCGCCTGATTGAAGACGAACGATTGCGTATTTACCATCTTTACCGAGAAGCTGAGCAGAAGTACCAGCTGCGCGAACGAGCTGACCACCTTTACCTGGCTTAAGTTCGATGTTGTGGATCAACGTACCGACTGGGATGTTTGAAAGTGGAAGAGCATTACCGACTTTAATGTCAGCTTCTGGTCCAGCCATGACTTGCATGTCTACTTTCAAGCCTTTCGGTGCGAGGATGTAGCGTTTTTCACCATCGATGTAGTGGATCAATGCGATGTTAGCAGAGCGGTTTGGATCGTACTCAATTGTAGCGACACGACCAGCGATGCCATCCTTGTTCCGTTTGAAGTCGATGATACGATATTTACGTTTGTGTCCGCCACCTTGGTGACGTACTGTCAAGCGACCTTGGTTGTTACGTCCGCCCTTTTTCGAAAGCTTTTCAGTTAACGATTTTTCAGGACGTGAAGCCGTAATCTCAGCAAAGTCAAGTGCAGTCATATTACGACGACCGTTAGTGGTCGGTTTAAACTTTTTAATTCCCATCGAGAGTTCCCTCCTTTTCTACAGAGTTCCGATTAACCGAGGTAATCGAGTTCTTTGCTATCTGCAGTAAGCGTGACGACCGCTTTTTTGCGGCGTGCTGTGTAACCAGCGTGACGACCTACGCGTTTTGCTTTTGGTTTTGAGATCAATGTGTTGACTTTGTCAACTTTCACTCCGAAGATCGCTTCAACTGCATCTTTGATTTGAGTCTTAGATGCCTTCACGTCTACTTCGAATGTGTACTTTTTCTCAGCCATTTGGTTTACTGAACGTTCAGTAATGACAGGACGTTTGATAATGTCGTGTGTGTGTGCCATTATGCAAGCACCTCCTCTACTCTCGCAACAGCGTCCTTCGTAATGATGACTTTGTCATGAGCGACAAGATCAAGGACGTTTACACCTGCAGCGTCAACGACTGTGACACCTGGGATGTTGCGTGTTGAAAGAACGACTGACTCGTTGTAATCAGCAGTAACGACGAGAACTTTACGTTCGATTGAAAGAGCAGCGAATACTGCGATCATGTCCTTAGTTTTAGGAGCATCGATTGTCAATCCTTCAAGAACGATGAACTCGTTGTTAGCGACTTTCGAAGAAAGTGCTGAACGAAGTGCGAGACGACGAACCTTTTTAGGAAGTTTGTAAGCGTACGAACGTGGTGTTGGACCGAAGACTGTTCCACCGCCAACCCATTGTGGCGAACGGATCGAACCTTGGCGTGCACGACCAGTACCTTTTTGTTTCCATGGTTTACGGCCGCCACCGCGAACTTCCGAGCGACCTTTTGTATCATGTGTACCTTGGCGACGTGAAGCTTGTTGCATGACGATTGCATCGTATACGACTGCTTCATTTGGCTCGATTCCGAAAACGGCATCTGCGAGCTCGATGTCTCCAACTTGTGTACCTGTTTGGTTAAGCAAAGCTACTTTAGGCATTCGTTATTCCTCCTTTCCTTGCAAACGGATTAGTTGCCTTTAACCGCAGTTTTGATGACAACTTGGCTCTTACGTGCGCCTGGGATAGCACCCTTGACGAGGAGTAAGCCGCGTTCTGCATCAACTTTTACGATTTCAAGGTTTTGAACAGTGATTTGCTCTCCACCCATGCGTCCAGGGAGCAATTTCCCTTTGAATACACGGTTAGGAGCAACAGGACCCATTGAACCTGGGCGACGGTGGTAACGCGAACCGTGAGCCATTGGACCACGTGATTGGTTGTGACGCTTGATTGCACCAGCGAAACCTTTACCTTTCGACGTACCTGTTACATCAACCATTTCGCCTGCAGCGAAAGTATCTGCTTTAATCTCTTGACCGATTTCGAAATCTGCTACTGATGTACGGATTTCTTTAATGAAGCGCTTAGGTGTCGCGTTTGCTTTCGCAGCGTGACCTTTTTGCGGTTTGTTTTGACGACCTTCTTTGATATCACCAAAGCCGAGTTGAACTGCTTCGTAACCGTCAACTTCCGTTGTTTTCAATTGAAGAACAACGTTACCTTCGACTGAAACGACAGTAACAGGGACGACTTCGCCTGACTCGTTGAAGATTTGTGTCATACCGAGTTTAGTTCCTAAGATTCCTTTAGCCATGAGATACACCTCCTAATATTGAATGATTTTGATCTTCTGGCTAGTATCAACTATCTATAGAAGAAAAATTAAAGTTTGATTTCGATGTCAACGCCCGATGGAAGTTCGAGACGCATAAGCGCATCAACAGTTTTCGGTGTTGGGTTAACGATGTCGATCAAACGTTTGTGTGTACGCATTTCGAACTGCTCACGAGCATCTTTGTACTTGTGAACGGCACGAAGTACTGTGTAGACCGCTTTCTCCGTTGGGAGTGGGATCGGACCAGATACAGTAGCACCTGAACGTTTTGCTGTGTCGACAATCTTCTCAGCCGATTGATCAAGCACGCGGTGATCGTATGCTTTCAAACGGATCCGAATTTTTTCATTTGCCATGTTATTTCCCTCCTTTTCGCCTATTTCGTAAATAGACATTCTCCGCGGAAATTTCCACACTAGCCATGGCAATGCCGCCTGGTGTGTCATAACCTCCCGCTTCATCGCGTTGTGTTTGTGACCAACATATTCTATCATACTGAATCACCAGCAAGAATGCAAGCACTAATAAAATAGAATATGTATTCAAGTCTCTCACCACTCGCACAAACACTTTCCTCAGTATATAAGATGTCAGACCATGTTGCAAGACTGTTTTCAAAGAAATGAAAAAAGGTCTTCCGCCACGGGAGACGGAAGACCTTTGTCTTAAAAATTACTCAACGATTTCTGTAACTGATCCAGCGCCTACTGTACGGCCACCTTCACGGATTGAGAAACGAGTTTCTTTTTCAAGAGCGATTGGTGCGATGAGTTCAACAGTCATTTCGATGTTGTCCCCAGGCATAACCATTTCAGTACCTTCTGGAAGTTGAACCATACCAGTTACGTCAGTTGTACGGAAGTAGAACTGCGGGCGGTAGTTCGCGAAGAATGGCGTGTGACGGCCACCCTCTTCTTTAGAAAGAACGTAAACTTGCGCTTTGAACTTTTTGTGTGGTGTGATTGTGTTTGGTTTCGCGAGAACTTGTCCACGCTCGATGTCGTCACGTGATACACCACGGAGAAGAGCACCGATGTTGTCGCCAGCTTCAGCATAGTCAAGAAGCTTACGGAACATCTCTACACCAGTACATACTGATTTTTTAGTTTCTTCGTGAAGACCAACGATTTCGATCTCGTCGTTGACTTTAAGAACTCCACGCTCAACGCGGCCAGTAGCAACTGTACCACGACCAGTGATTGAGAAGACATCCTCAACTGGCATCATGAAGTCTTTTTCAGTGTCACGAGTTGGTTCTGGGATGTACTCATCGACAGCTGCCATGAGTTCAAGAATTTTTTCTTCCCATTTAGCTTCGCCGTTAAGCGCGCCAAGAGCAGAACCTTGGATAACTGGGAGGTCATCACCTGGGAAGTCGTACTCAGAAAGAAGCTCACGGATTTCCATTTCGACGAGCTCAAGAAGCTCTTCGTCGTCAACCATGTCAACTTTGTTCATGAATACTACGATGAAAGGAACACCTACTTGACGTGAAAGCAAGATGTGCTCACGTGTTTGTGGCATTGGACCATCTGTTGCAGAAACAACGAGGATCGCGCCGTCCATTTGTGCAGCACCAGTGATCATGTTTTTAACATAGTCAGCGTGACCTGGGCAGTCAACGTGTGCATAGTGGCGTTTTTCTGTTTCGTACTCGATGTGAGCTGTTGCGATTGTGATACCGCGCTCGCGCTCTTCTGGAGCACCATCGATTTGGTCAAACTTAGTTGCAGCTTTACCTTGTGCTTTTGCAAGTACAGCTGAGATAGCTGCTGTTAAAGTTGTTTTACCGTGGTCGACGTGGCCGATTGTACCAACGTTAACGTGCGGTTTAGAACGGTCGAATTTTTCCTTACCCATTCTGAATTCCTCCTCTATGTGTCTAATAATTTTTTATAACTAGGAAGGTGAGTCGTAAGATAACGTACACCTTCCTTAGCTTACACTAATCATAAAAGCGTGACAACCTGTGAAGGATTAGCCGTTCGCTTTTTTGATGATTTCTTCCGCAACTGATTTCGGTACTTCTTCGTAGTGATCGAAGTGCATCGAGTACGTTCCGCGACCTTGTGTGCGTGAACGAAGACCAGTAGCGTATCCGAACATTTCAGAAAGTGGAATCATTGAACGGACAACTTGAGCGTTACCGCGTGCTTCCATACCTTCTACGCGACCACGGCGTGATGTAACATCACCCATGATGTCTCCCATGTATTCGTCTGGGATGACGATTTCAACTTTCATCATTGGCTCAAGGATAACAGCGCCGCTCTTATCTTTAAGTTGTTTGACTGCCATTGAAGCCGCAACTTTAAATGCCATCTCGTTTGAGTCGACATCGTGGTACGATCCGAAGACGAGTGAAGCTTTTACGTCAACGACCGGGTAACCAGCAAGGATACCGTTTTGAAGTGCTTCTTCGATTCCGTTCTCAACCGCTGGGATGTATTCACGTGGAACGACACCACCGACGATTTTGTTGTTGAACTCGAAGCCAGCGCCTTCTTCGTTCGGCTCGAATTCTACGACGACGTGACCATACTGACCACGACCACCAGATTGACGAGCGAACTTCGAATCGATCTTCGCCGCTTGGCGGATCGTTTCACGGTAAGCTACTTGTGGAGCACCAACGTTTGCTTCGACTTTGAACTCGCGACGCATACGGTCAACGATGATGTCGAGGTGAAGCTCACCCATACCTGAGATGATCGTTTGACCAGTCTCTGGGTTTGTTTCAGTGCGGAACGTTGGATCCTCTTCAGCAAGCTTAGCGAGGGCTTGACCCATTTTATCTTGGTCAGCTTTCGTTTTTGGTTCGATAGCGACCGAGATAACTGGTTCTGGGAATGTCATTGATTCGAGAACGACGTTGTCTTTCTCTGCACAAAGCGTATCTCCAGTAGTTGTATCTTTCAAACCTACAGCTGCAGCGATGTCACCCGCGTATACCATCGGGATCTCTTCACGGCTGTTTGCGTGCATTTGAAGGATACGTCCAAGACGCTCACGTTTGCCTTTTGTTGAGTTTTTAACGTACGATCCTGCCGAAGCTGTACCAGAGTACACACGGAAGAATGTAAGTTTACCGACGTAAGGGTCAGTCATGACTTTGAACGCGAGTGCAGAGAATGGTGCGTCGTCCGAAGACTCACGTACGATTTCTTCATCCGTATCCATGTCGATACCTGAGATCGCTTTTACGTCGATTGGTGATGGGAGGTAATCGAGAACTGCGTCAAGCATAAGCTGAACACCTTTGTTCTTGAATGCCGAACCTACGAGTACAGGATAGAAGTCAACTGTCAGAGTTGCTTTACGGATAGCCGCTTTCAACTCGTCGATTGTGATTTCTTCACCCTCGAGGTATTTCATCATCAATTCTTCTTCATAATCCGCAACTGCTTCGATCAATGATCCACGGAGTTCTTCAGCTTGATCAGCAAGATCAGCTGGGAAACCGTCAGTCACTTCGATGTCAGTTCCGAGATCGTTACCGTACATATATGTTTTCTGTTCGACGAGGTCGATGATTCCTTTGAATTCATCTTCCGCACCGATTGGAAGTTGGATCGCGTGTGCGTTCGCTTGGAGGCGTTCGCGAAGCGTTCCGACCGAGTACAAGAAGTCTGCACCGATTTTATCCATTTTGTTAACGAAAACGATACGTGGTACGCCGTAAGTTGTAGCTTGGCGCCATACTGTCTCAGTTTGTGGCTCGACACCAGACTGAGCGTCAAGTACTGCTACCGCACCATCAAGTACGCGAAGTGAACGTTCAACCTCAACTGTGAAGTCTACGTGTCCAGGTGTATCGATGATGTTTACGCGGTTACCTTTCCATTGAGCAGTTGTTGCTGCCGATGTAATCGTGATCCCACGCTCTTGCTCTTGCTCCATCCAGTCCATTTGTGAAGCACCTTCGTGCGTTTCACCAATCTTGTGGATACGACCCGTGTAATACAGGATACGCTCAGTCGTTGTTGTTTTACCAGCATCGATGTGAGCCATGATCCCGATGTTACGAGTGTTCTTAAGGGAGAATTCTCTTGCCATCTTTAAACATTCTCCTTTCGCATTTTAGTTTAGTGGTCGTGTGTTGCCACACGTCATGACTATACCCGAAAGCCACCTCATAATTCCATTAAAAATGGCATGCATGAGGTGGTGATTTTCGGAATTACCAGCGGTAGTGAGCAAACGCTTTGTTCGCTTCCGCCATTTTGTGCATATCTTCGCGCTTCTTAACAGAAGCACCAGTGTTGTTTGCAGCGTCCATGATTTCGTTAGCAAGGCGCGCATCCATAGTTTTTTCGTTACGGAGACGTGAGTAGTTCACGAGGTAACGAAGTGCAAGTGTCGTACGACGCTCTGGGCGAACTTCGACAGGAACTTGATAGTTAGCTCCACCTACACGGCGTGCTTTAACTTCAAGAACTGGCATGATGTTGTTCATCGCTTCTTCAAAGACTTCCATTGCATCGCGACCTGAACGTTCAGCGATAGTTTCGAAAGCTTTGTATAAGATTTGTTGAGCAGTACCTTTTTTACCATCTAACATAAGACGGTTGATAAGGCGGGTAACGAGTTTAGAGTTGTAGATCGGATCAGCCATTACATCACGACGTTCTGCTTGACCTTTACGTGGCATTCCGAGTCCCTCCTTTCATATAGTGAGGTGATATCTTAAGATATCTAGATTATTTTTTAACTTTAGGACGTTTAGTACCGTATTTCGAACGACCTTGCATACGGCCGTCAACACCAGCTGTATCAAGCGCACCACGAACGATGTGGTAACGTACCCCTGGTAAGTCTTTTACACGGCCGCCGCGGATAAGAACAACACTGTGCTCTTGAAGGTTGTGGCCGATACCTGGGATGTAAGCTGTTACTTCCATTGTGTTCGTCAAACGTACACGTGCGTATTTACGAAGAGCCGAGTTCGGTTTCTTCGGAGTCATTGTACCTACACGAGTACAAACACCACGTTTTTGTGGTGAGCTGATGTCAGTACGAGCTTTAATGAAGCTGTTGTACCCTTTGTTCAGCGCTGGCGAATCTGATTTCACAACTTTTGATTGACGTCCTTTACGGACTAATTGGTTGATAGTAGGCATCTTTGAGATCCTCCCTTCCTGAATTCATGACAAATTTCAAAACCACCGAGCCGGGTGGTTCATCGAAAGTCATAATGAAACGTTTTGCGTGGCTCAGGCATTCCATCGCCACACAAAACGCATTATCAAACTTTCTTAATGGCAACAGCTGTTGCTGCGACATCGATTCCACAAGCTTTTCCAAGCTCTTGCTTAGAAGGAACATTCACGACTGGAACGTTAGCTTGTTTCGCCGCATCGAGCAATGCTTGTTTTACGTGTTCATCTGCGTCATCCGCAATGATCACTTCCGACGCCTTGCCAGATCGCAATGCTTTGAGCGTTTGCTTTTGACCGACAAACTTCAAATCTGCGCCGACTACTTTTTTGTAAGACATGAAGATATCCTCCAAAATAACACAGCCGGTTGGCAACACTATATCATAGTAGCACCGCCATACCGGCGTGTCAAGGCGTTTTATTCTACCGGAGAATCGGCTTCTACAGGTGCTTCGCCAGCTACTTCGAGATCGATCTGACGGTAACGTGACATCCCAGTACCAGCTGGAACCAACTTACCGATGATGACGTTCTCTTTCAAGCCGCGAAGGTAGTCGCTCTTCCCTTTAATCGCTGCATCCGTAAGGACACGAGTCGTTTCTTGGAACGACGCAGCCGATAGGAATGAATCTGTTTCGAGTGACGCTTTCGTGATACCGAGAAGAACTGGTTTCGCCGAAGCGAGAGCTTTCCCGTTACGGAGCGCTTCTTTACAAGCTTCCTTGAACGTGCTGATATCGACGAGCGAACCTGGTAAGAGTGAAGTCTCACCAGACTCGATGACACGTACGCGACGGATCATTTGGCGAACCATGACCTCGACGTGTTTGTCACCGATCTCAACCCCTTGCATCCGGTATACTTTTTGAACTTCTTGAAGCAAGTAGTTCTGAACGCCGGATACACCTTTAACGTTCAAGAGTTCTTTCGGATCGATCGAACCTTCCGTGAAGACTTGACCGGCTTTGACCTCGTCCCCAAGCTGAACACGTAGACGCGAACCGAATGGGATCGTGTATGTGCGTGTTTCGCTGAGTCCTTGGACCGTCAATTCACGTTTGTCACGCGATTCCGTGAAATCGATGACTTGACCATCGATTTCCGAGATGACCGCTTGACCTTTCGGGTTACGCGCTTCGAACAACTCTTGGATACGCGGAAGACCTTGTGTGATATCGTCCCCGGCAACACCACCTGTGTGGAAGGTACGCATCGTAAGCTGCGTTCCTGGCTCACCGATTGATTGTGCCGCGATGATACCGACAGCTTCGCCGACTTCGACGTCGTTGCCTGTTGCCAAGTTGCGTCCGTAACATTTCTTACAGACACCATGGCTTGTGTTACAAGTGAAGGCAGTACGGATCTCAACGTTGTCGACACCTGCGTCAGTGATGACACGCGCGATGTCTTCATCGATGAGTTCGTTCGTTGAAACGAGGACTTCTCCTGTTTCAGGGTGAACGACGTTTTCGAATGCAGTACGGCCGACGAGGCGGTCGTAAAGGCTTTCGATCTCTTCCGTTCCTTCACGGAGTGCTGTGACGCGGATACCACGATCCGTTCCACAATCATCTTCACGGATGATGACGTCTTGAGCGACGTCAACGAGACGACGAGTCAGGTAACCTGAGTCAGCCGTTTTCAAGGCTGTATCGGCAAGACCTTTACGCGCACCGTGTGTCGAGATGAAGTATTCCTGTACCGTTAGACCCTCACGGAACGATGATTTGATCGGGAGCTCGATGATCCGTCCACTTGGAGCGGCCATGAGTCCACGCATACCAGCGAGCTGCGTGAAGTTCGACGCGTTACCACGGGCACCGGAGTCACTCATCATGAAGATCGGGTTGAGACGGTTGAGGGATTTCATCAGACGAGACTGAATTTCATCCTTCGCATCATTCCACGATTTAACGACGCGCTCATAGCGCTCGTCTTCTGTGATGAGACCACGACGGTACGATTTCATGACGCGGTCGACATTGTCCTGGGCTTCAACAAGAATCTCTTGTTTATCCGGAAGAACGATGATGTCCGCGATCCCTACCGTGATACCGGCACGAGTCGAGTGTTTGAATCCGAGGTTTTTCATGCGGTCGAGCATGCGGCTTGTTTCTGTCGTCTCAAACCGTTTGAAGACTTCCGCGATGACATTTCCAAGGAATCCTTTTTTGAACGGGTCGATGATCGGACGGTTCTTCAGTTCTGCCGCGACATCTGTCCCTTTTTCAAGGAAGTACTTGTCTGGCGTCGCTTCTTGAAGGTTCGTCATCGTTGGTTCGTTCAAGTAAGGGAACGTCGTTGGGAGGATCTCGTTGAAGATCAACTTACCGACTGTTGTAATCAATAATTTCTCGTTTTGCTCTTCCGTGAATGTCGGGTTTTTCAGAACGCCGGCTGGAATCGCAACACGTGTATGGAAGTGCGCATAACCATTTTGGTAAGCGATGAGCGCTTCGTTCACTGTCGAGAAGATTTTACCTTCGCCGATCGCGTTTTCGCGCTCGAGCGTGAGGTAGTAGTTACCGAGGACCATATCCTGCGATGGTGTAACAACAGGTTTACCGTCTTTCGGGTTCAAGATGTTTTGTGCAGCGAGCATGAGAAGACGCGCTTCTGCTTGTGCTTCTGCCGAAAGTGGTACGTGAACCGCCATTTGGTCACCATCGAAATCGGCGTTGTACGCCGTACATACGAGTGGGTGAAGGCGAATCGCGCGTCCTTCGACGAGCGTTGGTTCGAATGCCTGGATACCGAGACGGTGAAGTGTCGGTGCACGGTTCAAGAGAACCGGATGCTCACGGATGACTTCTTCGAGGACATCCCAGATTTCAGGTTGAACGCGCTCGATTTTCCGTTTCGCACTCTTAATGTTCGGTGCGATGCCACGAGAGACGAGTTCTTTCATGACGAACGGTTTGAAGAGCTCAAGGGCCATTTCTTTTGGAAGACCACATTGATACATCTTCAGGTTTGGACCAACGACGATAACCGAACGACCAGAGTAGTCGACACGTTTACCGAGCAAGTTTTGACGGAAACGTCCTTGTTTCCCTTTCAACATGTGTGAAAGTGATTTAAGTGGACGGTTACCTGGTCCAGTGACTGGACGACCACGACGACCGTTATCGATCAAAGCATCGACTGCTTCTTGAAGCATCCGTTTTTCATTCTGAACGATGATGTTCGGAGCGCCAAGGTCAAGAAGACGCTTGAGACGGTTGTTACGGTTGATGACGCGGCGGTACAAGTCGTTCAAGTCAGACGTTGCGAAACGTCCACCATCGAGTTGAACCATCGGACGAAGTTCCGGTGGGATGACTGGAAGTACTTCAAGCACCATCCATTCTGGATTGTTGCCTGAGTTACGGAACGCATCGAGGACTTCAAGGCGTTTGATCGCACGCGTACGACGTTGTCCTTGAATCATACGAAGCTCTTCACGTAATGCAGCGACTTCTTTATCGAGTTCCACGTCACGGAGCAATTTACGAACTGCTTCCGCACCCATTTCAGCAGTGAACGAACGACCGAACTTCTCACGATATGCACGGTATTCTTTCTCTGAAAGGAGTTGTTTCTTCTCAAGTGTCGATTCGCCTGGATCTGTGACGACGTACGACGCGAAGTAGATGATCTCTTCTAACGCACGCGGTGACATGTCGAGGACGAGTCCCATACGGCTAGGAATTCCTTTGAAGTACCAGATGTGCGAAACCGGTGCTGCGAGCTCGATGTGACCCATGCGCTCACGACGGACTTTCGACTTCGTGACTTCAACGCCACAGCGGTCACAAATGATTCCTTTATAGCGGATCCGTTTGTATTTACCACAGTAACATTCCCAGTCTTTTGTTGGACCAAAGATACGTTCACAGAACAAACCGTCTTTCTCCGGTTTGAGTGTACGATAGTTGATCGTCTCCGGCTTTTTCACTTCCCCGAAAGACCATGAACGGATCTTTTCGGGGGAAGCGAGGCCGATTTGCATATATTCAAATCTATTAACATCTACCAAGGGGTGGACCTCCCTTTCGCTTATTCCTCTTCAGTAACAACTGGTGCGACAGGCGCTTGAACTTCTTCGAGTGCTGGAGTCGCGTTCGGGATATTGTCCTCGTCTTCGTCGCGCATTTCGATTTCTTCATCATCAGCAGACATCATCTTGACGTCCATACCGAGAGATTGAAGCTCTTTAATGAGGACTCGGAACGATTCCGGTACGCCCGGTTGTGGTACATTCTCACCTTTGACGATTGCTTCGTACGCTTTAACACGACCGATCGTGTCATCCGACTTGATTGTAAGGATCTCTTGGAGCGTGTAGGCTGCGCCGTATGCTTCAAGTGCCCATACTTCCATCTCACCGAAACGCTGACCACCGAACTGGGCTTTACCACCGAGCGGTTGTTGTGTGACGAGTGAGTATGGTCCTGTCGAACGTGCGTGAAGTTTATCATCGACCATGTGAGCAAGTTTAATCATATACATAACACCGACAGAGATGCGGTTATCGAATGCTTCACCCGAACGACCATCATAAAGGACAGTCTTCGCGTCGCGATCCATACCTGCTTCTTCAATCGTTGCCCAAACATCTTCCTCACGCGCACCATCGAATACCGGTGATGCGACTTTGATGCCGAGTTGACGTGCTGCCATCCCGAGGTGAAGCTCGAGCAACTGCCCGATGTTCATCCGTGATGGAACCCCCAGTGGGTTCAACATGATGTCAATTGGCGTACCGTCTGGCATGTACGGCATGTCTTCTTCTGGAAGGATACGCGAGATAACACCTTTGTTACCGTGACGACCCGCCATTTTGTCACCCTCGTGAATCTTACGCTTCTGAACGATGTAAGCACGGATCAACTGGTTGACACCAGGTGAGAGCTCGTCCCCATTATCGCGGTCGAAGATTTTGACGTCGAGGATGATTCCATCACCACCGTGTGGTACACGGAGAGATGTATCACGGACTTCACGTGCTTTTTCACCGAAGATTGCATGAAGAAGACGTTCTTCCGCTGTCAATTCCGTTACACCCTTCGGCGTAACTTTACCGACGAGGATATCGCCGTCCTTGACTTCCGCACCGACGCGGATGATTCCGCGATCGTCGAGGTTTTTCAAGGCATCATCACCGACGTTCGGAATATCACGTGTGATTTCTTCCGGTCCGAGTTTCGTATCACGCGACTCACATTCGTATTCTTCGATGTGAATCGATGTGTAGACGTCGTCTTTGACAAGACGCTCACTCATGATGACAGCATCCTCATAGTTGTAACCATCCCATGTCATGAAACCGACGAGTACGTTGCGACCAAGCGCAAGTTCCCCACCGTCCATCGATGGACCATCTGCAAGGATCTCGCCTTTATCGACTGGGTCGCCTGCTTTGATGATTGGTTTTTGGTTATAACACGTTCCTTGGTTAGAACGGATGAATTTTTGAATCTTGTAACGGTCGAGTTCCCCTTCAACGATGTTGCCATCGACTTCCGTCGTACGACGGACAAGGATTTCACGCGCCGTGACACGCTCAGCGATCCCTGCGTGCTTCGCAACGACAGCGGCTCCTGAGTCTTTCGCAGACACGTACTCCATTCCTGTACCGACAATCGGAGATTCCGGGTTCAGAAGTGGGACGGCCTGACGTTGCATGTTCGCTCCCATGAGGGCACGGTTCGAGTCATCGTTCTCAAGGAACGGGATACAAGCCGTTGCGGCAGATACAACCTGCTTCGGTGAAACGTCCATGTAATCGACACGTGCTGGTTCGACAGACAAGTTTTGTCCACGGAAACGTGAAAGGACGTGTGAATCTTTAAACGTCTTCTCTTCCGTCAACAACATGTTTGCCTGTGCGACGACGTAGAGATCCTCTTCGTCAGCAGTCATGTAGTGGATTTCATCCGTGACAACGCCCGTTTCCGGATCGACACGACGATATGGCGCTTCGATGAAGCCGTACTCATTGACCTTCGCGTACGAAGACAACGAGTTGATCAAACCGATGTTTGGTCCCTCTGGCGTTTCGATCGGACACATACGGGAATAGTGCGAGTAGTGTACGTCACGAACTTCGAAACCAGCGCGCTCACGTGTCAAACCACCAGGTCCGAGTGCTGAAAGACGACGTTTGTGCGTCAATTCCGCAAGCGGGTTCGTTTGGTCCATGAACTGAGACAACTGCGAGCTACCGAAGAACTCTTTAATCGATGCGATAACTGGACGAATGTTGATCAATGCCTGTGGCGTGATCGCATTCTGATCCTGAATCGACATCCGTTCCTTAACGACACGTTCCATCCGTGAGAGACCGATCCGGAATTGGTTCTGGAGCAGCTCACCGACTGAACGAAGACGACGGTTACCGAGGTGGTCGATATCGTCTGTCGTACCGACTTCATGCAACAAGTTGAAGAAGTAGTTGATGGAAGCAATCATGTCAGCAGGCGTGATGTGCTTGATGTCACGATCGATGTTACCGTTACCGATGATATTGATGATGCGTTCACCTTCAGCATCGTCCGGTGCGAACACCTTGATTGACTGTAAGTTGAAAGCCTCACCCTGCGTCACGCCGCCTGTAGGCGTCGCTTCGATGTAACCAACGGATCCTTCGAGGAATGGAAGGACTTTATCGAGCATACGACGATCAAGGACCGTTCCTGCTTCCGCGATGACTTCACCTGTCTCAGGATCAACAAGCGTTTCCGCGAGTTTTTGACCGAAGAGACGGTTCTTAAGATGAAGCTTTTTATTGATTTTATAACGACCAACGTTTGCCAAATCATAACGTTTCGGGTCAAAGAAGCGCGACACGAGCAACGCTTTTGCGTTTTCGACTGTCGGCGGCTCTCCCGGACGTAGACGCTCATAAATCTCGATGAGGGCTTTTTCCGTTGATTCCGTATTATCTTTTTCAAGTGAATTCCGGAGGTACTCATCATCACCGAGAAGATCGATGATTTCCTGATCCGTACCGAAACCAAGAGCACGTAAAAGAACCGTTACTGGAATCTTACGCGTGCGATCAATGCGAACATAAACGATGTCTTTCGCGTCTGTCTCGAGCTCGAGCCATGCACCACGGTTTGGGATGACTGTCGCGGAGAATCCACGCTTACCGTTCTTATCTAACTTATTGTTGTAATAAACACTTGGCGAACGAACAAGCTGCGAAACGATTACGCGCTCCGCTCCATTGATGATGAATGTTCCCGACTCCGTCATAAGCGGGAAGTCACCCATGAAGACTTCTTGTTCTTTCAATTCACCCGTCTCTTTATTTTGAAGACGGACTTTAACGCGTAGTGGTGCCGAATAGGTCACGTCGCGCTCTTTCGATTCATCGATCGAATACTTCGGCTCTCCGAGCGAGTAGTCGATGAATTCTAATACGAGATTCCCTGTGAAATCGGAAATCGGCGAAATGTCATGAAACATCTCACGAAGACCTTCCCGCAGGAACCACTCATACGAATTCGTTTGAATCTCGATTAAGTTTGGAAGTTCCAATACTTCGCTGATACGTGCATAGCTTCTTCTCTGACGGTGACGACCGTACTGAACAAGTTGACCAGTCAACTGATTCACCTCTCAGACCCACTTCTTCTTATAGAGAAGGACGGGTGTAATATCGAACATTGAAGCCATTTTTTGATTGATAAGCGCAAAAAAGCGACGTCTTGTCTACTTAATCATCTGTAGTCGAGAACGCCAGCTGCTTTCAAACATCTTATCCAAAAATCACTCCAATGGCATTTTATAATACTATCATAGACACAACATGCGGTCAACGACAAATCCTTCGATTTGTCAAGACCGAATTGATTTAAATATCGAGTACCCTTTATCGCGGGTAACTGTCTCACACATACCGAATACGTCTTCCATCAATTTCTTCGCTGATGGTCCACCTTGTTTCTTTTGAATGACGACCCAAAGCTCGCCGCCGACGACAAGGTGATCATACGCTTCCCGGAGAATACGATGAACGACCGTTTTTCCCGCCCGAATCGGTGGATTCGTCACGATCGCTGCGAATGTCGATTCGCCTACCCCATCATACCCGTCACTCACACCGGTCGTCACGGAAACACCGTTCGCGCGCGCATTGTCTGCCGCTAGTTCGAGCGCCCGTTCATTGACATCGATCAAGTGCGCCGGACGACCCGTCGACTTCGAAAGCGCGATGCCCATCGGTCCGTATCCGCAACCGACATCCAAAATGTCTCCCGCTACAGGCGGTTCCGTGAATGCCTCAATCAACAGACGGGAACCAAAATCGATTCCGTTCTTCGAAAAGACACCATGGTCCGATGTAAAGCGGAGCGTCTGACCACGCAGGACATATTCCCACGTCTTCGGATCTCGTTTCGATGAAGGGTCATTCGTATAATAATGATCCGCCATGTTTCCTTCCCCTCTCATGTAAAAGATGAAAACAAAAGAAGCTCGCAATGCGAGCTTCTCTTGTTTCTACGGAAGAAGAAAATTACTTAACTTCTACAGTAGCGCCAGCTTCTTCAAGCTTAGCTTTCATTGCTTCAGCGTCTTCTTTCGAAACGCCTTCTTTAACTGGTGCTGGAGTTCCGTCTACGAGAGCTTTCGCTTCTTTAAGACCGAGACCAGTCAATTCGCGAACTGCTTTGATGACGTTGATTTTACCAGATCCAGCGTTAGTAAGGATAACGTCGAATTCAGTTTGCTCTTCAGCTGCTGCGCCTGCGCCAGCACCTGCAACTGCTACTGGAGCTGCTGCTGATACGCCGAATTCTTCTTCGATTGTTTTTACGAGTTCGTTAAGTTCAAGAACAGTCATGCCCTTGAGGTCTTCGATAAATTGCTCTTTGTTGAAAGCCATTATGGTTTTCCTCCTTTGATTTAGCCCACGTTGGGGTGTGAAAATTGTGTTGGTTGCCTATCCCGCTAAGCAGCAATTAAGCAGATTGTTCTTCTTTTTGCTCTGCGATTGCGTTCGTTGCCACCGCGAGTCCACGGATTGGCGCTTGAAGCACGCTGAGGAGCATCGAAAGGAGACCTTCGCGTGATGGAAGTTCCGCAAGGGCTTTGACATCTTCTACTGAAGTGACTTTGCCTTCGATGATACCACCTTTAAGTTCGAGAGCCTTGTGCGTTTTAGCGAAGTCGTTCAAGATCTTAGCTGGCGCGATAACGTCTTCATTGCTGAAGGCGATCGCACTAGGACCTGTGAAGACTTCATCAAGACCTTCGAGGTTGCTTTGAACTGCCGCGCGGCGGAGGAGACCGTTTTTGTAAACTTTGAATTCAACGCCCGCTTCGCGGAGTTGTTTACGAAGTTCAGTGACTTCTTCTACTGTGAGACCACGGTAGTCGACGACAACTGTTCCTGCGCTCGCTTGGAGTTTCTCAGCGATCTCAGATACGAGATCCGCTTTGACAGCGATAACTTTTTCGTTTGCCATTTCTGTTGCACCTCCTGGTAGATGAAATGTACCGGTGCGAGGGGCTGCTCGATTTCAAATAAAAAGCCTCCGTCTGCAGAGCAGAGGAGGCGTAATCGTCAAAAAGGATACCTGAACAAACAGGCTCTCTGAGCAAGAACACCTCGGAAGGATTTATGCCCATGTGAGCACCTTCTGTCTACGGTATGTCGAAATATATCAACGTTTTATACTGTAACAGCGTTCTTAGAACGTTGTCAAGTTCGTTTTAGACGAAATTATTTCGCGAAGTCAGCTGAAGATACTTTTACACCAGGACCCATTGTAGAAGCGATCGCGATGTTCTTAAGGTATACACCTTTAGCAGTAGCAGGCTTAACTTTTACGAGAGTTTCGATAACTGTGTTGATGTTATCAACGAGTTTCTCGTTATCGAATGATTTTTTACCGACAGGAACGTGGATGTTACCTGATTTGTCGACACGGTACTCAACTTTACCAGCTTTGATATCGTTGATTGCTTTTGTGACGTCAAATGTAACTGTACCTGTTTTCGGGTTTGGCATGAGACCTTTTGGTCCGAGAACGCGACCAAGTTTACCAACTTCACCCATCATGTCTGGTGTCGCGACGATAACGTCGAAGTCGAACCATCCTTGTTGGATTTTGTTGATGTACTCAGCATCACCAGCGTAATCTGCTCCAGCAGCTTCCGCTTCTTTTAATTTCTCACCTTTCGCGAAGACGAGAACTTTTTGTGTTTTACCAGTACCGTGTGGCAATACGACTGCTCCACGGATTTGTTGGTCTGCTTTCTTCGGATCTACTCCGAGACGAACAGCCAATTCGATAGTCTCATCGAATTTCGCAGTTGCAGATTTTTTAGTCAAATCTACAGCTTCTGCGAGTTCGTATGAAACCGTACGATCGATAAGCTTAGCAGCTTCTTTGTACTTCTTACCCATTTTAGGTTCCTCCTTTGTGGTTGTGCGGAAAATCCTCCCACATAATGAAAGGGTAGCAGGCTTCAAGAAACTATCCGCCTGCGACCCTCATCGTTGTTCATGGTAATCAAAAAGACATTAGTCTTCGATTACGATACCCATAGAACGTGCAGTACCTTCAACCATCAACATTGCTGTTTCAACAGATGATGCGTTAAGGTCTGGCATTTTTGTTTCAGCGATTTCACGAACTTTGTCACGTTTGACAGTCGCTACTTTCTTACGGTTCGGTTCACCTGAACCACTCTCAATTCCAGCTGCTTTCTTCAAGAGAACTGCTGCTGGAGGAGTTTTAGTGATGAATGTGAATGAACGATCTTCAAAAACCGTGATGACTACAGGGATAATCAAGCCGGCTTGGTCTTGTGTACGAGCGTTGAACTCTTTACAGAAGCCCATGATGTTCACACCTGCTTGACCGAGTGCCGGTCCAACTGGTGGAGCTGGGTTTGCTTTGCCCGCAGGAATTTGAAGTTTTACGAGTTTCATAACCTTCTTCGCCACGAGACACACCTCCTTAATTCTTTAATGTGGTTTAATTGGACGTTGCGCGTCCTCCCACTCATTCTATTCGACGAGTTATTTATCGAAATAAGCACAACATCAAACACGAAAAATTGTATCATTAAAACAAAACATTCGCAATAGGAAACTTAATCGATTTTATCGACCTGTGCGAAATCAAGCTCGACCTTCGTTTCGCGACCGAACATATCAACAGAGACTTTCATTTTCTCAGCATCTGTATCAAGCTCCTCGATCGTACCTTCGAGATTTTCGAAAGCTCCTTCTTTGATTCGGACGATTTGTCCGAGTGAGAAGTCGTAACGGCTCTTCAGATCGACGAGACCCATTGATCCAAGGATGTTTTCTGCTTCTTCCGGAAGGAGCGGTGTCGGTTTTGAACCGCCGCCGACTGATCCGAGGAAGCCCGTGACGTTCGGAGTATTCCGGACGACATACCAAGAATCATCCGTCATGACCATCTCGACGAGGACATACCCCGGGAAGATCTTGACTTCACGTTCCTTGATTTTCGTTTCTCCCTTTTTGTTCGTTACTTCTTCTTGTACCGTTTCAATCGGAACGAGTACACGGAAGATTTTTTCGTCCATGTTCATGGATTCAATCCGACGTTCAAGGTTCGCCTTGACGTTGTTTTCGAATCCGGAATACGTTTGGACGACAAACCATTGTTTCTCCATGGTAGGCCACCTCTTCTTTTTACTTAATCAACCAGCTCATCAATGCGCTAAGCCCTGAATCGACGCCGAAGATGAAGACACCCATGAAGATCACCATACCGATGACCGTCAATGTGTATTTCGTCAGCTCTTTCCGTTTTGGCCAGCTCGTCTTTTTCAATTCATTCCATACGTCACGCAAAAATTTCATCGTACTTTCCCTCCAGGATGTAATAAATCGGGACAGATGAAGCCTTATTTCGCTTCTTTATGAATCGTATGCGCGTTACAACGACGGCAGAATTTCTTCAATTCCAAGCGGACAGTGACGTCCTCTTTTTTCATCGTCGTATAGTCGCGGGCACCGCAATTATCACAAGCAAGGCCTACTTTCTTCGCCATCTCAAAGTCCTCCTTCTTTGCCACTCTTCTCTTCTGTTAAGGTACTTTCCTTCCGAAAAAGAGCGTAAAAAAAAACGCCTATGAGCGGCGTCTCGCTAGTAAGGCGCTAGTTATACAGTAGCATAGGAAGGGATTACGGTCAATCTACCTCTCTGTTAGACCGTCATCTTTCGTGCTTCGAGATAACGCTCAAGCTTGCGCTTGACGCGTTGCAAGGCATTGTCGATCGATTTGACGTGACGATCGAGGTCGTCAGAGATTTCCTGATACGTCCGTCCGTCGAGATAGAGCGCGAGGACCTTGCGTTCGAGGTCGCTCAGAATCTCATCCATCTTCGATTCGATGTCTGCGTATTCTTCCCGGTTGATGATCAGGATTTGTGGATCAGAAGGTGCTGTCGACGTGATGATATCAAGTAACGTCCGCTCCGATTCATCGTCATAGATCGGTTTATCGAGCGAGATGTACGAGTTCAACGGGATATGTTTCTGACGTGTCGCCGTCTTGATCGCAGTGATCATCTGTCGCGTGATGCATAATTCGGCAAATCCTTTAAACGAGGCGAGCTTATCCGTTCGGTAATCCCGTACCGCCTTATAGAGACCGATCATTCCTTCTTGAATGATGTCTTCCCGGTCTGCCCCGATCAAAAAGTAAGAACGGGCTTTGGCACGTACGAAATTTCGATACCGCTCGATCAAAAATTCGAGCGCATCGCTGTTATCGAACTCTTTCGCTTGTTCTACAAGCGCTTCATCGGTCATGCACTCAAACTGGTCGAACGAAACCAAACTCATCCTGTATCCCTCCAAGCATCATTGACGAATAGTTCAATTGTTTTTAATTATACAATAATTACCTGTCGCACGACAATGAAAATTGGCATGACCTCTTTTGTTGTATCCAAAATGTATCTTTTCTACAAAAAAATCCACCGCTCTCGAATGAAGGAGAACGGCGGATTGCTCATACGAATGGTTCATATCATGTATCTGAATTCTTTCGTCGACGAATCGCTTCGAGGCGCGCGACGACATCTTCCGGTAAATCAATCTTCGAGCGCGGTTGAGCCGTCGTCTTCGCAGACGTCGTTTGTTGCTTGATGACGGCAACTGCTGCTTTCCACTCACGCCGGAGTTCCTGCGCTGATATACGGAGTGCTCCAAGCGTGAAGATGACCCATTGCTCCGTGTAGTCGTTCGTCGCTACCGTCAGCTTGACCCGGATATCCTGCAGCCAGTCAGCGGCGGTTTTCTCAATCCACTCGTCCGCCGTCTCGTTTTCTCGTGTATAGACGATATCGATTCCGCTTTTTAGCATCCGAGACTCACGCCCTGGTTGCAGATAGGCATCAAAGACGATCGTAACGCTGATCCCTGTGACGGCTTGGTACTCCGCCATCGCATGAATCAACCGTTCCCGTGCTAATTCAAAGTCTTGCTCACGCAACGTCCGAAATTCTGGCCATGCGCCAATGATATTGTAGCCATCTACGATGAGGCGATCATATTTCATCGCGCATACGGCTTTCTAGTCCGGTAGACTTCATATAATAATAGCGAAGCCGCGACCGATGCGTTGAGCGACGTGACATGTCCTGCCATCGGGAGGTGGACGAGGAAGTCACATTTCTCACGGACGAGCCGGCTCATTCCTTTTCCTTCACTTCCAATGACGATTCCGAGCGGCATCGTACCATCGAGTGTCCGGTAGTCGTCACTTTCACGTGCATCCGTTCCGACGAACCAGATGCCTTGTTTCTTTAAATCCTCCATCGTCCGAGCGAGGTTCGTCACACGAACGACCGGGATATGTTCGATCGCGCCCGTTGATGCCTTGGCGACGACTTGCGTCAACCCGACTGAGCGACGCTTCGGAATGATGATTCCGTGTGCTCCGACAGCATCTGCTGTCCGCAAGATTGATCCGAGGTTATGTGGATCCTCGAGCTCATCAAGCATGATCAAGAGCGGTGTTTCATCCTTTTGACGTGCAAGCTCGAAGATGTCTTCCATCTCGGCGTATTCATACGCAGCAACCGCTGCGACGACACCTTGGTGATTTTCCGTTCCAGCTAAACCGGTTAACCGCGAACGCGGGACGAGCTGGATTTGAATGCCCGCTTCCTGCGCCATCGCATGGATGACGGCGAGCGGTCCTTTTTGTTGTCCTTCCTGCAAGAACAGCTTGTTCATCTCTCGTCCACTCCGCAATGCCTCTAGGACCGGATTACGACCTGACAAGAAATCTTGTCCTTCTTCGAGTGGTTCGATCACGACGGGCTGTTCCTTGACTGGAGCGGCTTTTCGTTTCTCTTGTACTGGGCGCTGTGCCTTCGTTTTCGGCTTCGCACCGGTAGCCTTAGGATTCGTCTGTTTTTTCGGCTTCGAGTAGTTCGAACGCTTGTCCGATGAGTTCTTCAAGGCGATCCCCTCCTTCTGAAAGATAAATATAACCGAGCAATGCTTCAAATGCTGTCGCGTAGCGATACGTGTGGACGTCCGTGCTCTTCGGGACAGAACCGGATTTTGCGTTCTTTCCGCGCCGAACGACCGCTGCCTCTTCCTCCGTCAACACATCCGTGTTCAACCAGTGCGTCACGACCGTTGCTTGTGCTTGTGCCCGAACGTACCGGACAGCTGCTTTATGCAACTCGCCCGGCTTCACATAACCTTGTTCGAGCAATCGCTCTCGCACACGAATCTCATAGACGACATCGCCCATGTACGCTAACGCGAGTGCATTCAGTTGTTTGTAGTTCTTCATCCGCGCTTCCACCGCATCCCTTGTGCTGTGTCTTCGAGCAGGATCCCTTGATCACGTAGCTGATCGCGGATTGCGTCCGCTCGTGCGAAGTCACGATTTTGACGGGCTGTGTTCCGCTCCTCAATCAACTGTTCGACTTCTTCATCGAGTAAGCCTTTGTCGACTGTCAACGTAACACCGAGAACATCTGATAATTCCGAGAAGAGTGCGAGGAACTGTTCGAGCACCTGTTTCGACACATGTGCTTCTCCAAGGTACAAGTTGGCTTCTTTCGAGAGATCGAATAAATCCGTCACAGCGTTCGCTGTATTGAAATCATCATCCATCGATGTGATGAAGTGTTCCTTGATCGCCGCTAGACGATTCAACCACTTCTCGTCACCTGTTCCGAGATCGGCTGTCATTTCAAGGCGGTGTTCGATGTTTGCGACCGATTCCCGAATCCGTGCGAGACCATTCGCTGCTTGATCGATCAGTTCACGACTGTAGTTGATCGGGTGACGATACTGAACCGATAACATGAAGAATCGTAACACCATCGGATCGACCGCTTGGATTGCTTCATGAACCGTCAAGAAGTTACCGAGCGACTTCGACATCTTCTCGTTTTCGATGTTCAAGAACCCGTTATGCATCCAGTAGTTTGCGAATTTCTGTGAGTTGCATGCTTCAGACTGGGCGATCTCATTCTCATGGTGCGGGAACTTCAAATCTTGTCCACCAGCATGGATATCAATCGTCTCCCCGAGGTATTTCTTCGCCATCGCCGAGCACTCGATGTGCCAGCCTGGTCGTCCTTCGCCCCATGGACTTGTCCATGCCGGCTCACCTGGTTTTGCTGCTTTCCAGAGCACGAAATCAAGCGGATCTTCTTTTTTCTCTCCGACTTCGATTCGTGCGCCTGCGCGCAATTCATCGATCGACTGTTGGCTCAATTGACCATAATCCTTGAAACTACGCGTCCGGAAGTAGACATCCCCGCTTGATGCGTAGGCATTGCCTTTTTCGACGAGGACTTCGATGAAGGCGATGATATCGTCCATCGTTTCCGTGACGAGTGGATGGATATCCGCTTTTTGGACATTCAAGGCGCCTGTATCCGCGTGATACGCCTCGATGAAACGTTTCGTCAACGCATGATAGTCTTCTCCGAGTTCGTTTGCTGTCCGGATGATCTTATCGTCGACGTCCGTGAAGTTCGAGACATATTTAACTTCGTATCCGCGGTATGTGAAGTAGCGACGGACCGTATCGAAGACGATGGCTGGACGCGCGTTCCCGATATGAATGTAGTTGTAAACCGTCGGGCCACAGACATACATCTTGACCTTTCCTTCTTCTAATGGTTTAAATGGTTCCTTTTTTCCGGTCATGCTGTTGTACAGTTGAATCATGACGTCGCCCTCCTTTAATCCGTTCAATTTCTTGTTTTAATACTTCTAGTTCCATTTCAATCCGCTCTTGGCATTCGCTGACCGGATCCGGGAAACGATGATCAAGTGGTGCTTCGACCTTCATGCCGTCTTGAATGACGACACGTCCCGGAATGCCGACGACGGTCGCATTAGGAGGAACGTGTTTTAAGACGACGGAACTGGCACCGATTTTTGAGTATGCTCCGATCGTGATATCACCTAGGACACGGGCACCCGCTGAAACAAGTACGCCGTCTTCAATCGTCGGATGACGCTTTCCTGTTTCTTTCCCCGTTCCGCCGAGTGTCACGCCTTGAAACAACGTGACATCATCACCAATGATCGTCGTCTCACCAATGACGACACCCATCCCGTGGTCGATAAAGAATCGGCGTCCGATCGTCGCTCCTGGATGAATCTCGATACCTGTCAAAAAGCGACTGAACTGCGAAATCAATCGACCGAGTAAGCGAAATTTTGCGTTCCAGAGTCGATGGGCCAAGCGATGCATCCAAATCGCATGTAAGCCCGGGTATGTCAAAATGACTTCTAACGTGCTGCGGGCAGCTGGATCTTGCTCAAACACATTGCGGATATCTTCTCGTATCCGTGTCATATACGTTCTCCTCTCCATAAGAAAAAGCGCCTCTATGCATTGCTGCACAGAGACGCTAACGAAGCGCGGTCCCACTCTGTTTGGACGATTGACTCATCCCTCTCGACGTCCGTTAACGCCGGAGATACGTCTGCGCCTACTCTCACGGATTTCGGGCAGCACTCAGAGGGGCATTTCATGATTCGCTTCTTCAAGCCCTCGCACCATTCGAGCTTGTCTCTGGAGAAGAAGACGCATCGTTACTTTCCTCGTCTACGCTTTCGTTATTCTGCTTCAAGCCGTGCAAGCACACGGTCTTTTCCTAGTAATTGAATCGTGTTCGGGAGTTCTGGACCATGTGTCTGTCCTGTCGTCGCGACACGAATTGGCATGAACAAGTTTTTACCTTTTTGACCAGTCGCTTTTTGCGTCGCTTTGATCGATGCTTTAATCGCTTCTGGTGTCCACTCTTCGAGAGCGCGTAACTGGTTCGCGAATTCTGCAAGTACAGTCGGAACCGTCTCGCCACTCAAGACAGTGTTTGCCTCTTCATCATACACCACTTCGTCCTCAAAGAACATCTCTGAAAGCTTGACGATTTCCGCGCCATGCGTCATCTGTTCGCGGTATAACGCGACAAGATCACGTGCCCAAGCGAGCTCTTCTTCTGAAGGTGACGCTTCGACGCGACCTGCTTTTTGTAAGAACGGAAGACTGGCTTCGAATACTTCTTCGAACGATTGATGTTTCATGTACTGGCTGTTGATCCAAGCCAATTTGTTTTGGTCAAAGACAGCTGGACTCTTCGAGAGACGATCCGCGTCAAAGATTTCGATGAACTCTTCTTTCGTGAAGATTTCTTGTTCGCCGACTGGTGACCAACCGAGAAGCGTGATGAAGTTGAGCAATGCTTCCGGGAGATAACCGAGCTCTTTATACTGCTCGATATACTGAATGATCGAGTGATCACGTTTCGAAAGTTTCTTGTGTGATTCGTTGACGATCAATGTCATGTGACCGAACGTCGGGTATTCCCAACCGAACGCATCATAGATCATCATTTGTTTCGGTGTGTTCGAAATATGATCATCCCCACGAAGAACATGGCTGATCGCCATCAAGTGATCGTCGATGACGACGGCAAAGTTGTACGTCGGAATGCCGTCTTTTTTGACGATGACCCAGTCACCGAAGTCTTTTGATTCGAATGAGACGTCGTCTTTGACGATATCATTCCATGTATACGTGACATCTTCCGGTACACGAATCCGAATCGACGGCGTGCGACCTTCTGCGCGGAACGCTTCTTCTTGTTCTGCTGTCAGGTTACGGTGTGCTCCTGAATAACGCGGTGCTTCTCCACGTGCGATTTGTGCTTCGCGTTCTGCTTCGAGCTCTTCCGATGTCATATAGCAACGGTAAGCAAGTCCTTTTTCAAGTAACTCATCCGTGTACTTTTGATAGATATCGAGACGCTCCATTTGTGAATAAGGACCGTACTCGCCACCGCGACCTGGACCTTCGTCCCAATCGACACCGAGCCACTCGAGGTTCTTCATTTGACTCTCGACACCACCTGCGATGTTCCGCTTTTGGTCCGTATCCTCGATTCGTAATACCATCTTACCGCCTAAGTGGCGCGCAAAGAGATAGTTAAATAATGCAGTCCGGGCATTCCCGATATGCAAGTGTCCTGTTGGACTTGGGGCATAACGTACTCGTACTTCTGCCATTGCCAATCACTCCTTCGACTAAAATTCGCTTATCTAGTATACCTTATTCTTCGATTCGTTTCAGTAGAATCACTGCTTGACAAGCGATTCCCTCTTCTCGTCCCGTAAAACCTAACCATTCCGTCGTCGTTGCCTTGACATTGATCTGTTCAATGTCCGCTTCGAGTAATTCCGCGATTCGCGCACGCATCGTGTCGATGTACGGACGAAGCTTTGGTGCCTGTGCGATGACTGTCGCATCTAGGTTGCCAAGCTCATACCCTTGTTGTTTAACGAGCGCGTAAACATGCTGCAGCAATTTTGCTGAATCGGCATCCTTGAATTCCGGATCCGTATCCGGAAAATGTTTTCCGATATCCCCTGCTGCGATTGCACCAAGTGCCGCGTCGGCAATCGTATGTAACAAGACGTCTGCATCCGAGTGACCGAGCAATCCTTTCGTGTGCGGAATCTCGATGCCGCCTAAAATCAATTTCCGATCCTCTGCAAAGGCATGTACATCAAAACCTTGTCCAATTCGAATCATCGTCATTTCCCTCGTTTCATTAGAATCGCTTCACCGAACCATAGATCGTCCGGTGTCGTCATCTTGATATTTTCGTAGTGACCGTGAACGATCGTTACTTTTCCTCCGTCCCATTCTATCAAACTTGCATCATCGGTTCCTAGGTATTTCGTTGCCGCTTTTTCGTGAACCGTGCGAATCGTCGCAAGATCAAACGCTTGTGGTGTCTGCGCTGCCATCAAGTGTTCCCGCGGGACGGTCTCGCTGATATGGTTCGCTTCAACCCGTTTGACCGTGTCTTTAATCGGCACGGCAAGAATCGCTGCTTGATCCAAAGCTGCCGCCTGGACGACTGCATGAATCGCTGCTTGTGAAATAAACGGTCGGGCCCCATCATGGATCAGAACGATTCCTTCGCCTTTTAACGCTTCAAGACCACGGAGCACACTTTCCTGACGTTCGGTACCACCCGCGACAAGTCTAATCGATGTCTTATAAGACGCGATAATACTTGTAAACCATTCCTGTTCTAGTGGATTGATCGCAAGGATGATTTCCGTACATGCCGGATCTGCCTCGAAGACATCCAGTGTCCAAGCGATGATTGGACGTTCTCTTAGTTCAAGCATTAATTTATTACAATCTGCGCCCATCCGCTTACCGGCACCGGCAGCGGGGATGACGACGCGATATGTGGCTGTAGACATCCCATTCCCTCTTTTCTCTCTCACTGATCATCGTGATCCATTCCATCACACCGAAAACGGACTCGATCATGAAATCGAATCCGTTGCGGGGTCTATCCGAATGCCTCTCGATGTCTCTCTAGGCATAGTGTCTCATTTTTCTTGTGGTTTCGCAAAAATCATTCGTCCAGCTGACGTCTGCAAGACACTCGTGACGACAACGCCAATTGTTTTAGAAATGAGGTGTTTGCCTCCTTCAACAACGACCATCGTCCCATCTTCGAGATAAGCGATACCCTGTTTTTGTTCTTTTCCTTCCTTGATGACAAGGACGGTCATCTCTTCTCCTGGAATGACGACTTGTTTGACGGCATTCGCCAGATCATTGATGTTAAGAACAGGAACATGTCGGACTTCACAGACTTTGTTCAAGTTATAGTCGTTCGTGACGACGATCCCTTTGACGAGTTCCGCGAGTTTGATTAATTTAATATCGACTTCCGGTACATCCTCGAAATCGCCATCATAAATTTCGACCTCGACTCCAGGGATCTCTTGTAACTCTTTTAAGACATCGAGTCCACGACGTCCACGATTTCGTTTCAACGTATCCGAAGAATCGGCGATGTACTGCAACTCACCGATGACGAATTGCGGGACGATCAGTTTTCCTTCGACGAAACCGGTCTTCGTGATATCCGTGATCCGCCCGTCGATGATGACGCTCGTATCGAGTACCTTACTGTTTGATTTAACTGGGACGACGACGTCTGGCGTCGCCTTTTTCTCACTTTGGTTGCTACGTAAGAAGATTTTCGTCAATTCATGACGTTTACGATACCCGACCGTAAAGCCAAGATATCCGAACAACGCGGTCACGAAGATTGTTAAGACGTTACTGAGGACAGGAATACCTACTAAATCAATCAATGTACTGACGAGGAAGGCCAGTACCAACCCAATCAACAAACCAAATGTTCCAAAAAAGAGATCTGCTACTGGGGCTTTGACGAGTCGTTCTTCTAAAAATCGGAGAAGTCGAATTACCGAATCCGTAATGAATAATCCAATTAATAAGAATATGAGTGCACCAATCGTTCCAGTTACGTATTCGCTCATCAACCATGCAGGGAATGTCGTATTCGTTGCCGTTTCAATTAATTGGAAGAACTGAGGAAGCAACAAAATCCCGAGGGCAAGTCCGAGTAATGCAAAAAATACCCGAATGACGATTTTCAATCTTCTCACCTCCTTTGCTTATTTTAAGTTCATTGTAACATGTACTGATTTGAACTACCTACGCCGGAAGGAGGGGAAACTGTTTACATATCCATTACAGTTCCCCCATTTTTTGCGTCATTCCAGCTTAAAACGGAATCGTTTCACGTAATGCTTCGTCCACACTCTCGACACCGACGACCGTAATTCCGTCCGGATACGTCCAACCACCCAAGTTGTTTTTCGGAATGATCGCCCGTGTAAAACCGAGTTTAGCTGCTTCTGCTACACGTTGTTCAATCCGCGATACACGGCGAACCTCACCTGTCAATCCGACTTCACCAATCACGACATCCGTCGGACGCGTCGGCTTGTCACGGAAACTAGAAGCAATCGCGACACAAACCGCCAAGTCAATCGCCGGTTCATCCAGCTTCACACCACCGGCTGCCTTGAGGTACGCATCTTGTGTCTGAAGGAGAAGACCCGACCGTTTCTCAAGCACAGCCATCAATAAGGCTACCTTGTTTTGATCGATTCCGGTCGCCATCCGTCTTGGATTTCCGAATGACGTCGGTGAAATCAGTGCTTGCAGTTCGACAAGAACGGTCCGTGTCCCCTCCATGGAAGCGACAATCGTCGAACCGGATACACCGGACGTCCGCTCCTCGAGGAAAATTTCTGACGGATTCAAGACCTCTTCAAGACCAGACTCCCGCATCTCAAAAATTCCGATCTCATTCGTTGAACCAAATCGGTTTTTGACGGCACGCAGAATCCGGAACGTATGATGACGTTCGCCTTCGAAATACAAGACGGCATCCACCATGTGCTCCAGTAAACGTGGTCCAGCAATCGAACCCTGTTTCGTGACGTGACCGACGATGAAGATCGCAATCCCGCGACTCTTCGCAATTTTCATCAGCATCGCCGTACATTCACGTACCTGTGTCACACTCCCGGGTGCAGACTGGATTTCATCAATGTAGACGGTTTGAATCGAGTCGATGATTAAAAAACGTGGCTGTTCTTCATCGACGACACGTTCAATCATGTTCATATCCGTCTCACTAAGGACGAACAAATCCTGTGTCGGTAAGCCAAGCCGTTCCGCGCGCAATTTAGTTTGTTTGAGCGATTCTTCTCCTGAGATGTAGAGCACTTTTTCGCCGCGCTGGGCAAGACGTGCGCTCGTCTGCAGTAAGATCGTCGACTTCCCGATCCCCGGATCTCCTCCAACAAGCACCATCGAACCTGGAACGATACCGCCTCCGAGAACACGGTCGAATTCACCACTTCCGGTAAAGACGCGACTCTCTTCTTGCGAGACGATGTTCGCGAGGCGCTCTGGCTTCAATTGTTTTGTTGTCGTATGAACGAAAGCTGCACCGCGCCGCCCTTTTTTCTCTTCGACGACTTCTTCGACCATCGTGTTCCATTCTCCGCACCCGGAACAACGTCCCATCCATTTCGGTGATTCGGTTCCACAGCTTTGACAAACGAATTTTGTTTTTAACTTAGCCAATCGATTCATCCTTTCTGTTTCAAAAAAAGAACCAGCTTCGCTCAGAAAGTGCGAAAGCTGGCCCTGTGCTCAGTGCTTATTCCGTTGCGGCAGAACTCACGTGATTCCGGCGAACGATGAATTCGTTCTCTTCGACATCAAGCGCAACACGTTCTCCTTTTTGGATATCGCCTGCGAGCAATGCTTCTGACAACCGGTCTTCCGCTTCCCGTTGAAGGGCACGACGGATTGGACGTGCGCCGTACTCTGGATCGTATCCGATATCGGCAATCTTCGAGAGGGCAGCTGGTGTCAATTCGAAATGAATTTCCTGTTCAGCCAAACGTTTTTCAAGGGTTTTCGCCATCAACTTCACGATCTCTTCGATGTGTTGTTTCTCGAGTGAGTGGAAGACGATCGTTTCATCAATCCGGTTCAAGAACTCTGGACGGAACGCCCGTTTGAGTTCTTCCATGACTTTATCTTTCATGTCTTTGTATTCGCGATCCGTATCTTCAGAAACAGCGAATCCGACATATTTATTACGTTTAAGGGCACTTGCACCGACGTTCGATGTCATGACGATGATCGTGTTACGGAAATCAACCGTCCGACCTTTCGAGTCTGTTAAGCGTCCATCATCAAGTACTTGCAAGAGAATGTTGAAGACTTCCGGGTGCGCCTTCTCGATTTCATCAAGTAAGATGACCGAGTATGGTTTCCGACGAACTTTTTCCGTCAATTGACCGCCTTCTTCGTAACCGACATATCCTGGAGGTGAACCGACGAGACGGCTCGTTGCATGTTTCTCCATGTACTCTGACATGTCGATCCGGATAATCGCATCCTCATCTCCGAACATCGCTTCGGCAACCGCACGGGCGAGTTCTGTTTTACCAACCCCAGTAGGACCGAGGAAGATGAACGAACCAATCGGACGTTTTGGATCTTTGAGTCCAGCACGTGCGCGACGGATGGCTTTTGAAATTGATTTAACGGCTTCATTTTGTCCGATGACACGATCGTGAAGGATTTCTTCGAGGCGAAGGAGACGATCCGTCTCTTCTTCCGCGATCTTCGTGACCGGTACACCTGTCCAGTTGGCAACAACTTGGGCGATGTCATCTTTTGTGACTTCAAGTTTTTCGTTGCCTTGTTTATTCTGCCATTCCTCTTTCAAACGCTCAAGCTCATCGCGTAATTTTTGTTCCGTATCGCGGAGGCTTGCTGCTTTTTCGAACTCTTGGCTTTGGACCGCTTCGTCCTTGTCCTTGCGGATGCCTTCGAGTTTCGCTTCGACTTCTTTTAAGTTCGGTGGTGCTGTGTATGAACGCAACCGAACTTTCGATGCTGCTTCATCAATCAAATCGATCGCTTTATCCGGAAGGAAACGATCCGAAATGTATCGATCTGACAATGTGACGGCTTCTTGAATCGCTTCGTCTGTAATCGTCACACGGTGGTGTGCTTCATAACGATCGCGAAGACCAAATAGGATTTGTGTTGCTTCATCCGTTGTTGGCTCTGCGACTTGGATCGGTTGGAAACGACGTTCGAGTGCCGCATCTTTCTCGATGTATTTCCGGTACTCATCAAGAGTCGTTGCTCCGATACACTGGAGTTCGCCTCGTGCGAGCGATGGTTTAAGGATGTTCGATGCATCGATCGCACCTTCTGCTCCACCCGCTCCGATCAATGTATGCAACTCATCAATGAAGAGAATGATGTTCCCCGCTTGACGAATCTCATCCATGACCTTTTTCAAACGATCTTCGAATTCACCACGGTATTTCGTACCAGCGACAAGTGTCCCCATGTCGAGTACCATAACACGTTTATTGCGTAACGTCTCCGGTACTTCATTGTTGATGATTTGTTGAGCGAGACCTTCGACGACAGCCGTTTTACCGACCCCTGGTTCCCCGATCAAGACCGGGTTATTTTTCGTCCGGCGGCTCAAGACTTCGATGACACGTTGAATTTCTTTCGCACGACCGATAACTGGATCAAGACGTGTTTCGCGCGCTTGTTGTGTCAAATCACGAGCAAGACCATCAAGTGTTGGTGTTGCGACACCTGAACCTGCTTGCGACGCGTTTGCTGTCGTTTCGCTGTTCCCGAGCAACTGGAGTACTTGCTGACGGGCTTTTGAAAGACTGATACCCAAGTTATTCAAGACACGAGCAGCAACGCCCTCTCCTTCTCGAATCAATCCGAGCAAGAGGTGTTCTGTTCCAACGTAAGAGTGACCTAGTTTACGTGCCTCATCCATTGATAACTCAATGACTTTTTTCGCACGTGGTGTATAGTGAATCGTCGTTGCACCATCTTGTCCGCGACCGATTAATGCTTCGACTTCCATCTGAATTTTATCTGAACTGAGACCGAGTGCTGTTAAGGCTTTCGCAGCGATTCCGTCTCCTTCACGTACAAGTCCGAGTAAAATGTGTTCTGTTCCGATATTGTGGTGCCCCAACCGTACTGCCTCTTCTTGAGCAAGTGCCAATACACGTTGTGCACGTTCTGTGAATCGTCCAAACATCATTATGCAAAACCTCCTTGTGTGTGATCCCTGTTTGTCTGTTCGGTTAACATCGTCCGGATTCGTTTCGCCCGTTCGATGTCCCGTTCTCTAGATGTTAATTGTTTCCCGAAATGCTTTTGTAGAAAACCTGTTTGTAATGAAACGAGCAGTTGATGAAAAAGATTTGGAGGAAGATTGACCTCTAGTCCCAGACTGTCTGCTAAACGAACATCCGATAGTCGTTCCGTTGCTTCCCGCGCTGTAATCAGTCGAGCTGATGTCAGGATACCGTAGGAACGATATAGTCTGTCCTCTAGTTCTTCTTGATACATCTCCAATAATCCTTTTCGTGCTGCCTGTTCTGCTTCAATTAATGCTTCGACGGCAAATTGATAGTCCGTGATCAGCATATCCTCACTTGCCCCAAGCGTCCGTTGGTTCGAAAGTTGGAACATGCGACCAGAGGCATCGCTTCCCTCGCCGTAACGCCCACGAATCGCGAATCCGAGCTGTCGTAAGTGTTTGATATAGCCTTGAATCTGATTCGTCAGGACCAGTCCCGGTAAGTGCAACATCACGGAAGCACGAAGACCTGTTCCGACGTTACTCGGACATGTCGTTAAATAACCAAGCGTATCATCAAAAGCAATTTTAAATCGTTCACTGATCAAACGATCGACTTGTTTTGCGATCCGAAACGCTTCTTCAAGTTGAAGTCCCGGTAATAACGTCTGAATTCGGAAATGATCCTCTTCGTTTACCATGACACTGATCTGTTCATCCTCACTAATGAAGAGTCCTGTCCGTGGATGACTGGCTAACGCTGGACTGATCAGATGCTTTTCTACTAAAGCGGTTCGCGTCAGAACATCTGCTTGATCGACGCGACCAAACCGGAACCCTTTCATCCCGTTTAGTTGGCGTTCTGTCTCTTCAATGAGCGCATTCGCTTGTGCTTCTGACAACATCGTTGAGAACGCATAACGTGTCGTATTACGCGCCAACCGGATCCGTGTCGAAACGACGATGTCGTCAAAGGGAGAAGATTGATTCATCGATTCGCTTAAAGGGTGTTGGAGCAACTCTTCAAACATGACGCAAATCCTCCTCGACACTCTCAATCTGTTGTTTTATGATTTCTGCTTCTTCATAATCTTCTGCTAAGATTTTGCGGTTAAGTTGTTCTTTCAATCGACTGAGCTGCTGGTTCAATCGTTTTTCAACGGATTCCTCATCAGGCCGTGAGCCATAATGTTGCGTATGACCGTGTTGGAACTGACGAACCATGCCGTCGACTTCGTCTTTAAAAAATGAATAACAAGTCGGGCAACCGACTTTACGAAGATGAAGCAATTGTTGACGGGTCATACCACAAGACGGACACGCCGTCCCTTGATATTCACGTGCTAACTCCCGCACACAAACCGAGCATAAGAACTTCTCATCGGTTTCCGATTCTTGTGGAAGTTTGACACGGACGATTGCTTCTCGTTCGCCACATCGTTGACAACGCATCATGCATTCCTCCAATGTCCGACGACTAGAGTCGCTTCATGGTTTGAAGAAGCGTCCGCATCAAGTGGGCACGCATCCGGTGTTGATCTTCGACCGCCATTGGCAAACTCTCTTTTTGCAACAGCGATTGAATCAAAATAGCTTCCCGCCGCGTCAGTAATTGTTCGTTCATCAAACGAATCAAATAATCTTCTGCAGCTTGTTCCGTCAAATGATCACCAATCCATGAACTGACTTCGTCTAATAGATCGTGACTATCGAGCACAACGATTTTTTGAATCCGAATGTATCCACCACCACCCCGTTTACTTTCAACAAAATAACCCTTTTCGACCGTAAAACGAGTATTAATGACGTAGTTGATTTGTGATGGAACACAGTCAAAACGTTGTGCAATTTCTTGACGTTTGATTTCAATCGTCTTTTCGTCGTGTAAAATTTGCTTTAAATAGGCTTCGATGATATCTGTGATGTTTTGCATTGGCACCACCTCTCTGACCATCTTTGACTATTGTTTGATTTAATAGTAATCATCTAAAAAAAGAAATGCAACTGATAAGGCTTTTTAGAAAACACAAAAAGACCGACCTGCA
>NZ_DCDO01000001.1:0-82203 GCF_002316465.1 Exiguobacterium sp. UBA1053
TGCGCGCATCCAATGCCTTTTTTACATCTATTCGTTTCATACCATCAATAAACACACATCATTCGCGAACGCTACTGGATCCTCGAGTGGAAGCCCTTCGACAAGCAATGCTTGTTGATACATCAGTTTTGTATAGCGCTCGAATTTCGAACGATCGTTTTGATATGCCGTTTCAAGAGAGTGGAACACTGCGTGTGACGGATTCAATTCAAGAATCTTGACCGCTTCTACCCCTTCGTTATTCGGCATCGCCTTCAGGATTTTCTCCATCTCGATCGAGACGGCGCCGTCCGTCGCAAAACATACGGGATGCGATTTGAGACGCGTTGAGGCTTTGACTTCCTTGACTTGTCCACTTAGCACTTCCTGCATAGCTTGGAACATCTCTGCTTGTGCGTCCGTCGTCTCCGCTTCTGCTGCTTCAATCCCTAAATCGCTGCTTGTGACCGACTTGAACGTCTTCTCGTTATACGTCACGAGCATCTGAATCGCGAACTCATCGATCTCTTCCGTGAAGTACAAGATATCATACCCTTTATCACGAACGAGCTCGGATTGTGGTAATTTATCCAGACGATTCGTACTCTCACCAGCAGCGTAATAGATATGTGCCTGATCTTCCGGCATCGCTGCGACGTATTCTGCGAGTGTGATCAACTTCTTCTCCTTGGCTGAGTAGAAGAGGACGAGGTCCTGCACCTGTTCTTTATGCATGCCGTAATCATTATACATACCGAACTTCAGCTGACGTCCGAACGCTTGATAGAACGTTTCGTACTTCGTACGATCCTCGCGCAGAAGTGCTTCGAGTTGTGTCTTGATCTTACTTTGGATGTTTTTCGCGATCAATTTCAATTGACGATCGTGCTGCAGTAACTCACGCGAGATGTTGAGCGATAAGTCTTCCGAGTCGACCATCCCTTTGACGAAACTGAAGTGATCCGGCAACAAGTCGCTGCATTTTTCCATGATCAAGACACCGTTGGCATAGAGTTCAAGACCCTTTTCAAATTCCTTCGAATAATAATCGTACGGCGCTTGCTCCGGAATGAATAAGATCGATTGATAACGAACAGCGCCGTCGACACTGATATGAATGTGTTTCGCCGGTGTGTCGAAACCATACCGCTTCTCTTGGTAGAAGTTCGTATAGTCTTCGTCTGTCAGTTCCCGTTTGTTCTTCCGCCAGATCGGCACCATGCTGTTGATCGTCTTGACGACTTCGACCTCTTCCGTCTCGTCACTGCCTTCGATCGGCTGACGTTCGAGTTCCTTCATCTCGATCGGATAACGAATGAAATCTGAGTATTTTTTGATGATACTGCGCAAGCGATACGTCTCGAGGTATTCGTCATACGATTCTTCTTCCTCGTTCGCCTTGATGTGGAGTGTAATCTCCGTTCCGACGGTTTCCTTGTCGATTTCCTCGATCGTATAACCTTCGACACCTCGCGATTCCCATTTATAAGCGACTGCACTGCCGAACGGTTTCGTAACGACAGTGACGACGTCTGCGACCATGAAGGCAGAATAGAATCCGACACCGAATTGTCCGATGATATCATGACCATCTTGTGCTTCATTCTCTGCCTTGAAGGCAAGCGATCCACTTTTTGCGATCGTACCGAGATTGTCTTCTAGTTCTTCCTTCGTCATTCCGATTCCCGTATCACGAATGATGAGTTGACGCGCTTCTTTATTTGGTTCGATCGTAATTTTGTAGTGTTCCTTTTCGAACGAAATCGTCTCGTCAGTCAATGCTTTATAGTACATCTTATCCATGGCGTCACTTGCATTCGAGATCAATTCGCGCAGGAAAATCTCCTTATGCGTATAGATGGAATGAATCATCATCTCCAGCAATCGTTTTGATTCCGCCTTAAATTGTTTCGTTTCCATGCTCATTCTGCCTCCCCTTTTTTAGCACTCAATCATATAGAGTGCTAATTCACCTCCTATTATTAGGGAGTTCGAAATATCTGTCAATCTCCTTTTGCACTGTATGTCGTAACTTTTTCAAGGACAATCATTCCAATTTGACGTAAGTGTTCTGCTGACCCGTAGGTGCCATGGCTAACGCCGTTTTCATCCTTTCGATTACCGAGACCGATGAACTGCTCACTCGGTTTGAAGTGGAGTCCGACGACGGGTACCTGAAATCGTGACGAGAAGCCAACTTGAAAAATCGCGTCCGGATAATCCGTTGGTCGATAGGTTGTCCAATCGATATCTGGTTCGAGCTTCGCAAATCGTTCCGTGTGTTCCTTACCGAGCAGGATGATTCCTTTTATCGAAAACAGTTCAAGCAGGCGTAACAAAAATGTCTGACCGAATGGACTATCTTCCAACACGCTGCGTTCTTTGATCGCTCCCATGTAGTGGTGTGTCGGAAACGGGAAAAAATCCAAGTGAATGACCGGATCAAGCGTCTTCTCGTAAAACGACGCACCGAGTCCGTTCAAGAATCCTTCGAGCTTACCGCCACCTGGTCGACCGAACCAGGTCCGGTACACATTTGGTTGTTTGAAGTAACGATTGAAGCGTCGAATCGATTCCGTCAATGTCTCTTCTTGTAAATACGCATTCCATGTCATAGATTGTGGACGTATGAAAAGCGGACCATGCTCGTCAAATCGTAATGCACCTGTTCGGTCTAAAAACTGCGATCGAGATGGGTTCGTCGCGATCGTCACCCAACTGCTACGTGTCGCATCACCAAACCAGAGGACCGGTGTCGTTTGGTCGATCAATTCACTTGCGAATGCACTCTTCTCGAGTGTCATTTGGTACTGGACGGCTTCGTGTAATAAGTTTTTAGCAAGTTGCCATTGATTGGATGTCAGCGTTCTCATCTCCCTCTATATAGCGATTGTGCTGTTGTAGATGTACCCCCTATCCTCTAACACTAGACGCATCGATGGGTTTAATCTCCATTTCTCCGGGAATGTTTCATAAGGTGAACGATACGACTTAGGAGGGATTTAACAATGGGTAGACTCGATCAAAAAATAGCTGTCATTACTGGCTCGGCAACAGGAATTGGACAAGCGACTGCGCTTGTCTTCGCAGAACAAGGAGCAACGGTCGTCTGTGCCGATGTCTCACTTGAAAAAGCACAACAAACAGTAGAACAGATTACACGACAAGGTGGGAAAGCGGAAGCCGTCCATGTCGATGTCTCAGACGTCGAGAGTGTCGAGCAACTAGCGAAGCACATCAAAGAGACATACGGTACAATCGATGTCCTCTTCAACAATGCCGGAATCGATGAACAGGGCGGGAAGGTCCACGAGTATCCAATCGATCTCTTCGACCGGATCATCGCGGTCGACTTGCGCGGTACATTCCTCGTCAGTAAATTCTTGATTCCACTCATGCTTGATAACGGTGGTTCAATCATCAATACGTCATCGATGTCTGGTCGCGCAGCTGACTTGAACCGGTCCGGTTATAACGCAGCGAAAGGCGGGATCGCGAACTTCACACGCGCGATGGCAATCGATTATGCGCGTCATGGCATTCGTGTCAACTCATTATCACCAGGAACGATCGAAACACCACTCATCGATACACTCGTCGGTGAAAAAGAAAAAGATCAAGGTAAACAGTTCCGCGATGCGAACGCTTGGATCACACCACTCGGACGACTCGGTAAACCACGCGAGATGGCAACGGTCGCCCTCTTCCTTGCTTCTGACGACAGCTCATATGTCACCGGTGAGGATATCACAGCAGACGGCGGCATTATGGCTTATACATGGCCGGGAGAGATGTTGATTGATTCGAAGTGGAAAGACGAAGCAGAAAAAAGTGAATGAGTAAGGTACGGTGTAACCTTCTGGTTGCACCGTTTTTCTTTTATCTCAAGACGTTCAGTCCCTTAAATTATTTTCCGAATTCGTTTACCTCCCTGAAGTATTTTTATCAGGGTACAGGATAAGTAAAGGGGGAAATACTTATGCAAACAGCAATTACTTACTTACAACGGTGTCTTCAAATCCCAAGCGTCAACCCGACGGACGGAGAGGAAGCCGTCGCACGTTACGTGTACGATGTACTGGTCGATCATCAGATTTCGACTGAATGGATTGAGGTCTCATCAAAACGAATCTGTCTCGTCGCGACCGTTCCTGCGACCGAGGAGTTTTCACGTCCTGCTGTCCTCGGATTATCTGGTCATCTCGATACGGTTCCGGTCCAAGAAGACGGCTGGACGAAAGATCCATACGGTGGTGAAATCGAAGACGGACGCATTTTTGGTCGTGGGGCTTCGGATATGAAATCAGGTGTCATGGCGATGGTACAAGCACTCATTCAATACAAGGAACGTCAAGACCGTCCGAACACCGTCAAACTTCTGATTACATCCGATGAAGAGAATGGCATGACGGGTGCTCGGCATTTGACCGAACAAGGGCATGCGGATGATTTAGATGCTTTACTGATCACAGAACCGACGAGTGGGATGATCGGTTATGCACAAAAAGGGGTTGTCGGGATAGAAGTGACATGCCGTGGGAAAAGTGCACACAGCTCTGCCCCGCAACTTGGACGTAATGCGATTGATGACGTATATCGCGTCATCCAGGAAGTGAAGTCGGAACGCTTCTCGATCACGGTGAATCATCACTCGGCACTCGGTCCGGTCGTTGCGTCGATCACATCCATAACAGGAGGCGAAGGACCAAACGTCGTTCCGAGCCAGGCTTCGTTCTATATGGATATTCGAACGATTCCGGGATTCGGTCGAGCGGATGTACTTGCTGCCTTTACGGATATCGAGCGTCGACTTGTTGCCGAAGATCCTGACTTTGATATGAGCGTAACCGTCATCAAGGATATTCCTTCCTGTGAAACCGATGAACAAGCGCCTTTCTTGCAGCAGGTCGCAGATACGATGGAGCAGGTCAGCGGCGTGACACCACGAAAAATCGCCATCCCAGGTGGAACGGATGGTGCGATGTTCAGCCAAGCAAAAAAAGCATTCCCGATCGCGATTGCTTCTTTCCATGATTTCCGTCTCGCGCATCAAGTCGATGAGTCGATTCCGTTATCCGAATATGAACAAACGATTGCGTTTTGCTTCAACTTGATCAACACACCATTACATCAACCTCTTTCATCACACTAAATAAAAGAAGGGACGACATTCGGGTGCAATACCCAAAGTCGTCCCTTCTACTTTTACTGTGTCTAGTTTAGTACACACCAAGCTGTGCCAATGCCTCACTTAAATAACTTTGATCACTGCGAAACTGATGACTCGTTTGTCCGTCAGACCAACTGATGAAGACACGACCAAGCCGGTCATATCGTAAACGGAGACGTATCACGCCCTGCTCAAATACGACTTCTCCCTGTAACGATTCATGAACATGGGCAAAATCACGGATGAACAGATCATATTCGTCGAATGAAACTGAAATGTCGTGTTTACTATCTTGTCCCGTCATCTGAATCGTTAGTTCACCTTGCTTTGGATACACGTGTAAGATGTCCCACGATATACTGTCTTCTTCTCCTCGAAACACGATGCGATGCTTCATTTGATTTCCACCTCTGAGTTACAGGATATTTACTAGCCTTTCTCGAAAGTAACCGATATCTTCTTCATCCGAAAGGAGTCTGCTTATGTCTGATACGCCAAAGACAGGTCCTACCGAACAGTCCGTTGATGCCTTTTTGGCACAAGTCGAACCGCCACTACGTCAAGCAGATGGTATCACGTTACGTCAGTTCTTCGAAGATGTCACGGGATACGAAGCCGTCATTTGGGGATCTTCCTTGATTGGTTTTGGTTCCTATCATTATCACTATGCCTCCGGTCACGAGGGCGACAGCTTTTATGTTGGCTTTTCTCCGCGCAAGACGAACCTCGTCCTTTACCTCGCGCTTGGTGAAGACGATGTATCGGAACGACTGCTTGCCACTCTCGGTACGTATCGACGCGGCAAGTCCTGCCTCTACGTAAAACGACTGACTGACATCGATTTAAACGTCCTTCGGGAAATGATTGAGCACTCGATCCGCACGTTAAAAGACATGTACCCGTCTTGATTTCAATCAAAAACAGCCGAAGCGGATTCGCTTCGGCTGTTTTTGAAATTAATGTCCGCCTTCCGTCCGATCGATATGGCGAATGTGTTTGAGATTGACCCCGATGATGATGACGGATAAGAGGACAAAGCCACTTCCGACATAAAATGGTAGGTTTGCGTTGAAGATTTCAGCCAATTTACCGGCCATGAATGGCGCGATGGCTGCCCCGAGAAAGCGTAGGAAACTGTATGCCGCAGATGCTGTCGAACGTTCGACAGGTGCTGCGTCCATGACAGCTGTCGTGATGAGCGTGTTGTTATTCCCAAGCACGGCTCCCGCCAAGATGACACAGACGATGACGACGGCTGGTGTTTCCGTGAAGATCCCCATTAATAGAAGCAAGATTGCGAATGTGATCAACATCATGACCATCGCTTTGATTGTTCCGAACCATTGTTTCAGTTTCGGAGCCGTTAAGACCGATGTGATCGCAAGCAACATTCCCCAGCCGAGGAAAACAAATCCGAGTCCTTGCGCTGGTAGTTTCATGACGAATGGTGCATAGGCCATGATCGTGAAGAACCCCACGTTATAAAGTGCCGCAACGATCCCGAGCGTCAAGAGTGAACGATGCTTCATCGCTTGAAACGGTGCTTTTAATGATAACTTCTGTTTCGGTGCAGCAGATGCTGCTGGTTTTGGCATCAAGAAGAGCAAGACAAGGAACGCGATGACCATGATTGTTGCAACACCCATGAATGGCGCGCGCCATGTGATCGATCCGAGCGTTCCGCCTAACAATGGTCCAATCGAAATCCCAAGACCAACGGCTGCTTCATACAAAATGATCGCTTTGGCTGTTCCGCCTGACGATAAGGAAACGATCGCAGCGAGTGCTGTTGCAACGAATAAGGCATTCCCAAGCCCCCAACCACCGCGTAACGCGACGAGCGTCCAGATGCTGTCAGCTTGTGAAGCAAAACCAGCAACGATTGCGATGACGGCGATCCCGAGCATCAATGTTCCTTTTTGACCAATCCGTGATGAGATCGCGCCTGTAATCAACATCGCGAATGCCATGACGGCGTTATAACTTGTAAATAAGAGCGTTACTTCACTTTTTGACGCTTCTAAATTCTCGGCAATCGTCGGTAAGACCGGATTGACGAGCCCCATTCCCATGAATGCTGTGATACTGGCGAAAAAGACTGCCCAGACAGCAACCGGTTGATGGAATAATCCATGTTTGCTTTCTGCTAATACCGTTTCCGGCTCAAGCGTCGTTGTTTTTTCAGCAAGTGCCATAGTGTCCCTTCTTTCTATTGAGTGTGTTACATGAACTGTTTAAACGAATGACGGATGACGTCGCCTCGACTAATGATCCCAACAAGCCGTCCTGCTTTAAGGATTGGAAGCTTTTTGATTCGTTTTGCGCCGAGCGTTGCTGCAATCTCTTCCATTTCTGTGTCAGCGTCCGCAGTTACGACTTTCCGGCGTGCCAGTTCCATGACAGGTCGATTCAAGATATGACGAATCCGATCTTCATAATCTTCTTCGTCTCCTTTGATGACATCTACATATAAGAATGTATCGACGATGATGTCCTTGTGTTTTCCGATCGCGCGCATGATATCTCCATCACTGATATACCCGACGACCTCCTGCTCAGCATTGATGACAGGAACGCCGCTAATACCAGATTGAATGAATCGTTCGATGACCGTCCGAATCAGATCTGTATCGTTTACCGTGATGACCTCTTGTTTCATCGACTCATAAGCTTTCATCTGAATTCTCCTTTGTCGTTCATTTCTCATATGAAAAAGTTGTATGATACAATTAAAAGAACAAAAATGATTGTATAATACAACTACAACTCTGTCAAGCCTCCTGCTTTTCGCATTGACAGCTTATCCACATTGGGTAATCATGAGGGACAGAGAGACTTTTTTGAAAGGGGAGATACCCGATGTCTCAACAAGCACTCGAAACCATTGAATTGGAGTTAGCGATTCTGATCCGGCGCTTGACGACAGCGACGGCAGACAATCGCAATTTAGATCGTGCTTCCTACCTCTTACTGCGACAACTAGCGGATTCCGGCAACGTCGGTGTCAAAACACTTGCCCGTGAACTCCAGCTTGATGTCTCGACCGTCAGTCGCCAAGCTGCAGCGCTCGATCAAAAGCAACTTGTGGAAAAAGTAAAAGATCCGACAGATGGTCGTGCCTTCTTCTATCATATTACGGATAAAGGACAAGAAGAGCTCACGATTTACCGGACAGCACGTCTCGCGAGCATCGAACGTCTCCTGACGGATTGGCCATCGGACGATGCTGAAGATTTTGGACGTCTGTTGCAACAATTCAACCGTGCCTTGCGCGAGCGTTAACAAAATCACACCATTTAAAGGAACGGACGCAAAATCAATCGATTTCGCGTCCGTTTTTTCGTCATTCTTCATGATATATGAGCAACCTGACAAACCGAACGAATTTGTGCGATGTGTTCAGGTGACGTTCGGCAACAACCGCCGATCAATCGTGCCCCTGCCTCATACCATGTCTTCGCGACGGTTTGGAACGATGTACACTGATTCGTACCTGACCACGTTTTTGCGATCGGATCATAGACCTCACCGGAGTTTGGATAGACGATGATTGGCACATCCGTCAACGCCTTGAGGTGACGGATAAAGTCGGTCGCGTAAGATGCCGGAAAGCAATTTGCACCGATTGCTGCGAGCTGTGGATGTTGTCCAATTGTCTCGATGCACGTCGCAAGTGCCGTTCCTTCACTAATGTGCGTCGCATCTTGAAGCGAAAACGTCAGCCAAGCGGACACTTCCGGATACGTTTCGAGAATCCGGAACAACACGACAGCTTCCTCGAGCGACGGAATCGTCTCGAATGCCAGCAGATCAGCCCCCGCTTCAATCAATGCTTCGATTCGTGGTCTGTGGAAGGCTTCCAGCACATCTGCTGACACCCCATAATGACCGCGATACTCAGAACCATCTGCTAAGTAGGCACCATAAGGACCCACTGATCCCGCGATTAATGCGTCACTCTTTCCGCTACGCGTGCGTGCGTTTTGCGCCAAGGTGACCGTTTGTCGGATCAGCGCCTGTGCTTCCTCTGTCGTGATATGACGTTGCTTGAACCCTTCGATACTTGCTTGATAGCTTGAAGTGATGGCAACATCGGCACCTACTTCAAAGTAGTCACGATGGACGTGTTCGATTTGTTCCGGTGCTTCGATTAAGAGACGTGCTGACCAAAGCGGGTCGTTCAGGTCGAATCCCTTCTGTTCAAGTTCGGTTGCAAGGGCACCATCTAAAATGAGAAAGGGAACTTCCTGTAATCGTTGATCAACTGGATTTTTGATTCGGGACATCTTCAACACTCCGTTTCTGAGAAGAATTCGTGAACGCATGTACGACATAACAGATCACGATGAATGGAATACCACAGTACAAGGCTATTCGTTGTGTCGGATCAAATCCGATACCAATCAGGGAAATCAAACAAACGACGAAAGCGGCGATCGGCACGAATGGAAAGAGTGGTGTGCGATAGACCAATTCGTCGACCGTATGCCCTTCGCGGAGAAATTGTTTCCGGAAGCGATACTGAGCAATGCTGATACTCATCCAGACGACGACAACAGCGAGACCGGAAATCGAGACGAGCGCGATATAGACACTTCCTGCTGCATAGATGCTAGACAGCAAGGCAAGTCCTCCGCCAAGCATGCTGAACAATACAGCTCGAAGTGGAACCCCACTTGGCGTCACCTGGGCGAAAAAGCGTGGAATCATGCGTTCGTGCGCAAGCGACCAGAGCATCCGAGAGGCGGCGTAAAGTCCAGAGTTCGCTGCCGACAAGATCGCTGTCAAAATGACGAAGTTCATCACGTCTGCTGCGTAGGGAATTCCGATTCGTTCAAACACAGCGACGAACGGACTTTCGAGTACACCTTTCCCATCCGTTGGTAATAAGACGGCTAACACGATGATCGTACCGACGAAGAAGAGGACGAGTCGCAAGATTGTCGTCCGGATCGCAAGCGGAATCGTCCGTTTCGGATCGACTGCTTCACCCGCTGCTACGCCGATCAGTTCCGTTCCCGAGTAAGCAAAGTTCACGGCAAGCATCGTCATGAAGATGACGAAAGCTCCATTTGGAAACAATCCGCCTTCGGTTAACGAAGAAAAGAATGGGGCCGGGCTACCATCTTGCAGTGGAATGAAGCCGACGATCGCTCCCGCACCAAGTAAAATGAAAGCAATGATCGTCACGACCTTGATGGCGGAAAACCAAAACTCGACTTCAGCGAACACGCGAACTTTCAAGACGTTAATACCAAGGATCATCGCAGCGAATAAGGCGCTGAACACCCAAACGGGAATCGATGGGAACCAACGTTGCATCAAAATACCCGCTGCCGTGAATTCTGAACCAAGGGCGACCGTCCAAGTCAGCCAGTAGAGCCAGGCCACTGTATAACCGGTGCCGGGTCCAATGTACTTCGTTGCGTACTTATGAAATGATCCGGTTTCCGGCATGTGCACGGCGAGTTCACCGAGACTTAACATGACTAAGTAAACGACGACGGCCCCAATCAAATACGATAAAATCGTTCCGACGCGTCCTGCTTGTTCCAACGTATAACCTGTACTTAAAAATAATCCTGTTCCAATAACACCACCTAACGACAGCATGATCAGATGACGTGATTCCATCTTGCGTCGAAACGCTCCGCTCGTTTTCATGAATCCATTTCCTCCTCGTTCCACCTATTCCAAACAAAAAACGCATCCTCACGGATGCGTCGGTCGACAATTCGGAAATCTTATCGATCGGGTGCAGCACCCGCAGGAATTAGCACAGTATCTTTCGACCTGTTGCTGAGGTTTCATAGGGCCAGTCCCTCCACCTCTCTGGATAAGTATGTAATTGTTCCTAACCCTATCAAGTCTTTTTCAAATTGTCAACACAATTCAGAATACTCCTATCAAAAAAACATTCCGCATCGTATCGATCCGGAATGTTTGGAGGTTTATTTTTTGGCGAATAAATCCGCTGTTTTCAAGGCTGCACGAACCGCTTTCCGATTCAATGTTCCTTGCTGGTGCTTCATTTTCTTCGTTTGGGCAGCCAATTGCGCTTTGAGCGCCGCAATCTCTTGATCCTTTTGAGCCGTTCCTGTTTGTTTCTGTAATGCTTTGATTTTCTTATCTTTTTCAGCTAATTGTGCTTTTGTTTGTTTTTGCGCATCCGCAATCTTCTTCTCTTGTTCCGGGAAGAACCGTTCAAAACGAGCGACTGCTTCCTCAAGACTTACGCCAGAGATCGGTTGTACTGGTGGGAGCAACTCGGTTTGCGCCATTTGACGGTCAAACGGTACATTCTCAGGATAGTTCGTCTCTTGGTAGATATGCTCAAGATTGTTCACGTTCAAGAAGTCAACGAAGTTGTCGAAGTTACGCGCTTGAACACGTGCCGGACTTTGGAAGTCAGCGCTTGCTACGACGTCGGATAATTGTGTATCCGCTGTGATGTCGTTCGCCCAAATGTGCGTCAACTGATGGTAATCCGTCAATTCGCGCATCCGTGCATCTTTTGGAATGAGGATACTCGGCGTACCTGCAAGCGTTGCTGTGATGTTTCCGTGCAAGCGCGCACCAAAACTAAGGTCTGCTTGTCCGATGAAATCGAACCATGTCTGTGCGTTCAAGAAGAAACGAACCCGATCATTCATGTAAGCAGGATCTGACATCTTCACCGGATAGTTCGTCACTGAAAGATCTGCGATCGGGTGCGTCCCTGTATACGTCAACTTCAGTTCCTTCATCCACTGGGGAATGAAGTAATGATTCGGATACTCTTCCATCCCACGTGTAATGAAATCGAGGACATTTTGTGGAGCTAAACGTGACGAGTTGACCGTAATCATCGACTCAGGTGTGATGTTCGTTTCACGGATGTGCAAATCACGACCGAACGCGTACATCGAAGGACATCCGATGACGCGATGATCGATCCCTTCGCGGAAACCAAGACGTGTTAAGTATTTCGACGTGATCTCCCCGCGAAGACCCAGCATGCTCGAGCGCTCGAGAACGGCACTGACGAACGCTTTGACATCTTCATCGAATGGGAATCCACCATCTAAGTCTGGTTCAAACGGTGCACGTAACCCTACACCGATGACGACGACTGGAATTTTTAATTTTTTGATGAGACGTGTATATTTCCGTAACGTCGGTACGAATTCTTTTCGGAATGCATCCGCTAACGGAATGACATAAAGATCAAAGTTGGCATTGATTTCGTCTGCCCGTTCTTCGTCGTAATAGTAATAGTCAGGTGTAATCGTCGTACCTTCTGTCATCAACGTCCGAAAGATACTGTATTGATAGATAAGATTTCCAACGTTTCCTCCAATGGAATTATGTTTCATCAAATAAGGAGCATCGAACTGTTCGAATGGTGTCATACCTGCACGAATAATAATACGTTTCATAATGGATAAACTTCCCCTCTCGTCTGCTTCATTCGTCCTTGCAAGAAAAAAATACGGAAAAATATATTATCAGTTTTTTTCAATCTCATTAAGAATAGATGAACTTTATTTCGGAAGTCAACGATTCCTAAGGGAAACAGGTCTTTCGTCATCAAAACGAAACATCAGGACTACTCCATCATTTTTCTAAAATAGAAAAAAGTGACTATTTAATCGTTTCGAGATACATGCGTAGATTTGCTTCGACTAATTTCAATGCATTCATCTGATTTGTCGTAGAAGGCTTCAATAATGCACTGAAAAAATGTTCCACTTCGACGGGCTGACCCTTTTCCATGTCACGTAACATCGACGATTTCATCGTGTCTTCCATTGCATGCATCTGTTTCAACAGCACCGCTTCTACATCGTCATTAAAGACTGCGCCTTGTTCTTCCATCGCCTGTTTCGCTTCCGTCATGACGTCTAGGATCATTTGACGTCCGACAGCTTCTTCCCGAATCGGACCGATTGCTGAGCGAAATAGCGTCGTCACGCCCGCGAATGTCGAAATGAAGAGATACTTTTGCCACATGTCGTCCATGATATGCATCGAATACTTCATTGGTGCCTTCGCTTTCGCAAAACACGCTGCGATTTTCTCTAGACGCGCTGTTGGTTTACCGGTTCGTGAACCAAATAGCAGCCGATGCGACGGGCTTGTCTGTACAATGCGCCCTTCTGCATCAAGCGTCGACTCAATAAAGCAAAGACCACCCAAAACTCGATCTTCTCCAAAGACTTCTGTTAATCGTCGAATGTGCTGCATGCCGTTCAACAAAGGAATGATATACGTCTCGCTCGAAACGAATGGCGCGAGGTCCTGTAGGACGTCATCTAAGTGATAGGCTTTCGTCGAAAGCAAGATGACATCAAATGCACGATCCGGTCGCATGTCTCGTGTTATCAACTGAGGCGTAATCGTCATATCGCCATGAGGACTAGTGATGTGTAGTCCTGTTTTTTGTAGTTGTTCATATCGATTCGAACGGACGAGGAATGTCACCTGCTCCCCTTGCTCAGCAAGACGACCTCCGAAATAGCCTCCAACTGCCCCTGCACCTACAACTAACATGTTCATATGTACTATCTCCTCCTTACCCGTTCTGTGCGTTGCTTACTCCTTCACCCTAACATATTTGGAACAGATTTCCTGATTTCTACGTGGATTGATTTGTTTTAAGTTAAGCGTTTGCATTTTAGAAAAAAACGTATATACTAACTTGTATACAAGTATACTCACTTTAGAAATCAGGTGATTCCATGTCAGAAATGTTATACCCCTTGAAGTGGTTATCAAAAGCCTCCGCTGGAGATCGTGTTGCACACGAGCTACGGATGCGCATTATTTCAGGAAGGATTGAAAGCGGTACCATCTTATCTGAGAACAAATTAGCCTCTGATTTTTCAGTCAGTCGCTCGCCTGTCCGTGATGCGTTAAAGGTCCTTGCATCCGAACAATTGATTCGTCTCGAGCGGATGGGAGCGGTCGTCGTCGGTTTGTCTGAGCGAGACATTCAGGAAATCTATGATGTCCGACTACTTATCGAAACGTTCGTCTTCGAACGACTCGTCAAAATCGAACGGGCAGAACTCGTCCGGGAACTCAGTAAGATTCTCGAAATGATGAAGGTTGCCATCAAATACAAGGATGCCGATGAATTCTCCTTCCAGGATGTACTGTTTCATGAAACAATCATCCGCTCGATTGATCATGGATATGTCAGCATGATTTGGCAAAATCTCAAACCGGTCATGGAAAGTTTCATCCTCCTATCGATGCGGGTACGATTCGAGGAAGACATCGAAGACTTCGAACGCATCCTCGCGAACCACGCCTTGTACATCGAAGCGATTGAGACGGGCGACCGTGAACGGATGGTTGCTTCCTTACATCAGAACTTTGATGACGTCCAGGAAGTCGAAGATCTCTGGAAAACGCAACAAATGATGTCGAAAGGAGTCGATTCACATGACTGAATATATGCTAGGCGTCGATATCGGAACGACGAGTACGAAAGCGGTCTTATTTACGACAAAAGGAGAGGTCATCGGACAAACGAACGTCGGTTACCCGCTCCATACACCAAATCGCTCGACGGCGGAGCAGGATCCGGAAGAAATTTTTGATGCTGTACTCGAATCGATCCGCTTGATCACGAAACGTCATCCGAGCATGCCACCAAAGTTCGTCGCGTTCAGTAGTGCTATGCACAGCTTGATCGCAATGGACGCACAACATCAACCATTGACTGCCTGCATCACGTGGGCAGACAGTCGGAGTGAAGCATGGTCGAACAAGATCAAGGAACAATATGGTTTATCGATCTATCATCGGACCGGAACACCGATTCATCCGATGTCACCGCTCAGCAAAATCAGTTGGCTCGTCGAAGATCGTCCGGAGCTCCACGCTCAAACGAAAAAATATGTCGGGATCAAGGAATTCGTGTTCCAAAGACTGTTCGGCAGATATGTCATCGACCACTCTCTCGCTTCAGCGACCGGTCTCTTCAACATTCATGAATTAGGCTGGGATACGGGCGCGTTACACGTCGCAGGGATCGATGCAAGCTACTTATCGGAACCCGTACCGACGACGACGACATGTACCGGACTGAATGCTGATTACGCACGACAAATGGGACTCTCCGTCGATACGCCGTTCCTAGTCGGTGCCAGTGACGGTGTCCTTTCTAACTTAGGTGTCAACGCGATTCGCAAAGGGGAAATTGCGATCACGATCGGAACGAGCGGTGCCATCCGAACAATCATTGATCGTCCGCAGACCGATGAAAAGGGACGGACGTTCTGTTACGCGCTGACCGAGGACCACTGGGTCATCGGCGGACCCGTCAATAATGGTGGAATGGTCTTACGGTGGATCCGAGACGAACTCGCTTCAGCCGAAGTCGAGACAGCAAAACGCCTTGGCATCGATCCGTACGCTGTTTTGACGAAGATTGCCGAACGCGTCCGTCCTGGATCCGACGGGCTATTGTTCCATCCTTACTTGTCCGGTGAACGAGCGCCGCTCTGGAATCCGGATGTCAGCGGTTCGTTCTTCGGTTTGACACTTTCGCACAAAAAAGAGCATATGATCCGGGCGGCACTAGAAGGCGTCATCTACAATCTCTATACCGTCTTCCTCGCCCTAATCGAGTGCATGGACGGTCCCGTGACACGGATTCAGGCAACAGGTGGGTTTGCCCGGTCCGAAGTCTGGCGCCAAATGATGGCGGACATCTTTGAATCAGAAGTCGTCATTCCGGAAAGTTTTGAAAGTTCATGTCTTGGTGCTTGTATTCTCGGACTGTATGCGACAGGGGAAGTCGATTCGTTCGAAGTCGTCTCTGAGATGATCGGGGAAACGCATCGCCATGTACCAAATGAAGAAGCGATGCATGAATATCGTCAGCTCTTACCAATTTTCATTAGTCTAGCGCGGACATTGTCTGAGGATCACAAACGAATCGCTACGTATCAACGGAGCTTGATTCAAGAAGAAAACTAACTTAATCTTTTGGGGGAAGTCATCATGCCTTTAGTCATCGTAGGAATTGGGATCGTCGCGTTGCTCGTTCTCATCATGGGGTTGAAATTAAATACGTTCGTCTCACTCATCATCGTTTCCTTTGGCGTTGCACTACTACTCGGCATGCCGCTCGATCAAATCGTCAAGACGATCGAAGCCGGTATCGGAGGAACGCTTGGTCACCTCGCATTGATCTTTGGTCTTGGTGCCATGCTTGGAAAGCTGATCGCTGACGCCGGGGGGGCGCAGCGAATCGCCATGACGCTTGTCGCCCGATTCGGGGAAAAGAACATCCAGTGGGCAGTCGTCGTCGCTTCATTCATCATCGGGATCGCCCTCTTCTTCGAAGTCGGACTCGTCCTGTTGATTCCGATCGTCTTTGCGATTTCACGTCAGCTCCGCGTCTCGATCCTGTATCTCGGGATCCCGATGGTCGCAGCACTATCTGTCACGCACGGCTTCTTACCACCTCACCCGGGTCCGACCGTCATCGCCGGGGAGTATAAAGCCAATATCGGGGAAGTCTTATTGTATGGTTTCATCGTTGCTGTTCCGACCGTCATCATCGCCGGTCCTATCTTTACGAAAATCGCCAAACGACTCGTTCCTGAATCGTTTACACGGACAGGAAACATCGCGTCACTCGGGGAACAAAAAGAATTTGATTTAGACGAGACACCAGGCTTCGGCATCAGTGTCTTCACGGCGATGCTACCGGTTCTTTTGATGTCGGTCGCAACGATCTTCACGCTTTTACAAGAAACACTCGGCTGGGGTGAAAACAGCGTCATCTCGGCAATCGAGTTTATCGGGAACGCCTCGACGGCGATGTTGATTTCATTACTCGTCGCGGTCTACACGATGGGGATCGCGCGTAAGATTCCGATGCAAAAGGTCATGGAATCTTGTACGACGGCAATCGCCCAAATCGGGATGATGCTATTGATCATCGGCGGTGGCGGTGCCTTTAAACAAGTCTTGATTGACGGCGGTGTCGGGAAATACGTTGCCCAATTATTTGAGGGATCAGCGTTATCCCCGATTCTACTTGCTTGGTTGATTGCTGCGATTCTCCGGATCTCACTTGGTTCCGCAACAGTCGCTGCCCTATCAACGGCAGGTCTCGTCATTCCGTTACTGGAGCAATCCGACGTCAACTTAGCGCTCGTCGTTCTCGCGACTGGTGCAGGTAGTCTGATCGCTTCACACGTCAATGATGCAGGCTTCTGGATGTTTAAAGAGTATTTCGGATTATCATTAAAAGAAACGTTTGCGACATGGACTGTGCTTGAGACGATCATTTCCGTTTGTGGACTTGGGTTCGTTCTTCTCCTCAGCCTCGTCGTCTAAGAAAAGGAGTCGTTCTACTTATGCAACATTCTATCGGATTCATCGGGCTTGGCGTCATGGGACGCAACCTGGCACTGAATATGGCGAGTCATCAAGAAGAAGTCGCCATCTATAACTACACACGTGATTTAACGGACGATCTCGTCGCACATGATGAGGGACTACCTCTTCATCCGTACTATGACATTGAAGCATTCGTTCAATCACTCGCTCGTCCACGGAAAATCTTCATGATGGTCACGGCTGGTAGCGCGATTGATTCAGTCATCGAATCGTTGCTTCCGCATCTCGAAACAGGCGATATCATCATGGATGGTGGGAACTCTCACTTCCTCGATACAGAGCGTCGTTTCGACGAGTTACAACGCCACGGGATCGAGTACATCGGTGTCGGTGTATCGGGTGGTGAAGTCGGTGCGCGGACCGGTCCTGCGATCATGCCTGGTGGATCGAAAGAAGCTTACGAACATGTCGCACCGATCTTGACGAAGATCGCCGCTCACGTCGAAGGAGATCCATGTTGTGTCTATATTGGTCCAAAAGGCGCTGGTCACTTCGTTAAGATGGTCCATAACGGCATCGAGTATGCAGACATGCAACTGATTGCTGAAGCGTATAGCTTCCTCCGTTTCCGTCTCGGACTCGACGTCACGGAAGTCGCGGACATCTTCGCTGAGTGGAACGAAGGTGAACTGAAAAGTTACTTGATTGAGATCACAGCGGATATCCTCCGAAAAACCGATGACGAGACAGGGCAACCGTTGATTGATGTCATTCTCGATCAAGCCGGTCAAAAAGGAACTGGAAAATGGACGAGCCTGCAAGCAATTGATAATGGGATCGCCTCTTCGATCATTACAGAAGCTCTGTTCGCGCGTTACCTTTCAGCTATTAAAGAAGAACGCGTCGCAGCGTCTGCTGTCTTAAAGGGACCAGAAGACTTGTCGACGCTTGAGCGAGACGCGTGGGTCGAACGAATTCGTCAAGCGCTTTATATGGGGAAAGTTGCCGCATACGCGCAAGGCTTCACCCAGTACCGGACGTCGTCTGAGTTGTATGACTGGAACTTACGCCTTGAAGAGATCGCCTTGATTTTCCGTGGTGGATGTATCATCCGGGCCGACTTCTTGAACGTCATCAGTGAAGCGTTCAAAAATGATGCGAACCTCTCGAACTTGATGCTTGCCCCGTTCTTCGCTGAGAAAGTACAGGCGTATCAAGAATCGTTACGTCACGTCGTTGCCGAGGGTGCATTATCTGGTTTTGCACTCCCATCTCTATCGACGTCACTGACGTATTACGATAGTTACCGGACAGCGAATTCGAATGCCAACATGTTGCAAGCGCAACGCGATTATTTTGGTGCTCATACGTATGCTCGGACAGACCGCGAAGGGATCTTCCACACGGACTGGCAATAAAGAAAACAGCTCCCGACTCCTGTTTCATTTAGGAGTCGGGATTTCTTTTTTTGTTCACACAATCTTTCCTGAAATAAGAAATTGCCGATTATACCTTGACAAAAGTGTTGGTCTATATGAAATTAGTATTAGATTAGAATTATTCTAGTGTGATAAATACAGATTGTTTGTATGCACTAGAACAGATTCTAAAAATAGAACCCTTGAGGAGGATTTTTATCATGTCTTTAATCGGAAGTGAAGTAAAACCATTCAGTGCATCAGCATTCCACAACGGAGAATTCGTTGACCTAACGGATGCTAACCTTCGCGGTAAATGGAGTGTCGTATGTTTCTACCCTGCAGACTTTACATTCGTTTGCCCGACAGAACTCGAAGATCTCCAAAACCAATACGAAACTCTCAAAGCGCTTGACGTTGAAGTTTACTCTGTCTCAACAGATACGCATTTCACACATAAAGCATGGCACGAAACATCAGAAACAATCGGTAAAATCGAGTACGTCATGATCGGTGACCCATCACACGTCATCTCACGTAACTTCGAAGTCTTGAACGAACAAGATGGTCTTGCTGACCGCGGTACGTTCATCATCGACCCAGACGGCGTCATCCAAACAGTTGAGATCAACGCAGGCGGTATCGGTCGCGATGCAAGCACGCTCGTCAACAAAATCAAAGCAGCACAATACGTACGTAACAATCCAGGCGAAGTCTGCCCAGCGAAATGGGAAGAAGGCTCTGCAACACTCACACCAAGCCTTGACCTCGTCGGAAAAATTTAAGGAGCGGATTCGCGATGGCTTTAGCACCAGACATTAAAGCACAACTCGCGCAATACCTCGAGCTTCTCGAAGGCGATCTCGTCCTAGCGGTTAGCGCTGGGACAGACGCCGTCTCGCTTGAGATGAGCGCACTCGTCGAAGAGATCGCAAGCATGACACCACGCATCTCCGTCGAGCAGGCAAGCCTTCCCCGGACACCCAGTTTCACAGTCAACCGTGTCGGTGAGACAAGCGGAATCACGTTCGCGGGAATCCCACTCGGTCATGAGTTCACGTCCCTCGTTCTCGCCCTGCTACAAGTCAGCGGTCGAGCACCGAAGGTCGATGCGGACGTCATCAAGCAGATTCAAGGTATTCAAGAAACGTACCACTTCGAGTCGTACATCAGCTTGAGCTGCCACAACTGCCCAGATGTCGTACAAGCATTGAACGTCATGAGCGTCCTCAACCCGAACATCAGTCATACGATGATTGATGGCGCGGCATTTAAAGCAGAAGTCGAACAAAAAGAGATCATGGCTGTTCCGACGGTCTTCGTCAACGGCGAAGCGTTTGGTAACGGACGGATGTCACTCGAAGAAATCTTGGCGAAGCTTGGCACAGGTGCCGATGCTTCTGATTTCGCTGATAAAGATCCATACGATGTCCTCGTCGTCGGTGGTGGTCCAGCTGGATCGAGTGCTGCCATCTATGCAGCCCGTAAAGGCATCCGGACAGGAATCGTCGCAGAACGCTTCGGTGGACAAGTCATGGATACGATGAGCATCGAAAACTTCATCAGCATGAAGTACACGGAAGGACCAAACCTCGTCGCAAGTCTTGAGGAGCACGTCAAGGAGTATGGCATTGATGTCATGAACCTGCAGCGGGCAACTCGTCTTGAGAAGAAAGACCTCCTCGAGCTCGAGCTTGAGAACGGTGCTGTCTTGAAGACGAAGAGTTTGATCCTTTCAACAGGTGCACGCTGGCGTAACGTTGGTGTCCCAGGCGAACTCGAATTCAAGAACAAAGGCGTCGCGTACTGCCCACACTGTGACGGTCCATTGTTCGAAGGAAAACGTGTCGCAGTCATCGGTGGCGGAAACTCAGGGATCGAAGCAGCCATCGATCTCGCAGGAATCGTCAAGCATGTCACGGTCCTTGAATTCGCACCGGAACTAAAAGCCGATGCTGTTCTTCAAGAACGCCTCGCTTCTCTTCCGAACGTCACGGTCGTCGTCAACGCACAGACGAAGGAAATCACGGGAACGGATAAAGTGAACGGGATCACGTATATCGAGCGCGAAACGAACGTCGAACGTCACGTCGAGCTCGAAGGTGTCTTCGTCCAAATCGGTCTCGTACCGAACACGGACTGGCTCGGTGAAACGGTGAGTCGTAACAAGTTCGGTGAAGTCCAAGTCGATCGCCACGGCGCAACGAACGTACCAGGCGTTTTCGCAGCAGGAGACTGCACGGATAGCGCGTATAAACAGATCATCATCTCGATGGGATCTGGTGCAACAGCTGCACTGGGTGCTTTCGACCACTTGATCCGGAATTAATGCAAAAGAGCGGAACTCAGACGAGTTTCGCTCTTTTGTATTTCAATAGTAGATTTCACCAACAGATGAACAATGAAATTCTTTCGTGATGTGATGTCTAGTTAAGATACCTTGCTTCGCGTATGTACCACTGACCGTTACGACCATCGTTTGTCCTGCATCGATTCGGGTACCATCAAATCCTTTCTGTGTCCAAATGCCATCATTGATGGCTTGAGACGTCATCGAAAAGACATCAGAGAACCACTGTCGCTCACTTTGCTCCAAAAGCTCCGTTTCGAAATTCCCCGTGATCCGAACTTCTTTTCCACCTTGTGTTCGTTCAAGTGCTCGTTGACCATCTCCATAAATACTCAGTTGAACATGCAACGGCTTTAACCGCTTGACTACTCGTTCCTGAAAACGTTTTGGCGAAACCCAGTCCTCGTCTGCGAATTGATTTGCTGCAAGCAACGTGACGTCCGCATTTTCATGTGTCCGATTCAATTCTTGCACGATTTTTTCATATGCTGCGTAATAACGTTGATGTTGCGTTGTCTGATCCTTTGCCTCCGATGTGACTGGTGATAATGAAGCAAGTATGACAACAGCTGTTGCAATCTGATATTTCATTGACTTCCCCTTCCTTTCGCTATTCATTGTAAGAAAAAAACGAGGAATAGATTCGAAAACGACAACCGTTTTACGGATTTTTTCATTCAGGGCTGTATCAATAGATCGTACGTTTCTGGAATTAAGAACAGATAAAGATTTGTATTCAAAACTGACCCCTATAAATAATTCAAAGTTGACACTTTTGACTAGTCCAGGCATCTGATAGATTGAAGATATCTTAAAATCTATCATAAAGAAGGTTAGTCACATGCAAAAAGCAGCACCGTATTCTAGCACTCGTACCCGCCAGCTCGTCATCACTGCGATGTCAATCGCACTTGTTCTTGTCGCAACGATGTTAATCAAGATTCAATTACCAATCGCACTAAACGGTGGTCTCATTCATATGGGAACAGCAATGCTCTTTCTCATCGCGATTTTATTCGGTCCACGGACAGCATTGATTGCCGGTGCTGTTGGAATGGGGTTATTCGATCTTCTAACGGGCTATGCAATTTGGGCACCTGGTACAATCATCGCACGTGGACTTCAAGGATTGATTGTCGGTTACATCGCGTGGTCAGGTGGTCGTAACGGAACGAATGTCACGTTTAACTTGATCGGGATGATTGTTTCCGTTCCTGTCATGCTACTCGTCTACTTCGTGCATGAAGGGATTATGTTCAGCAACTGGGTTGCACCAGCCACTTCAATTCCAGGAAACATCACACAAAACGTCATCGGAATCCTCGTTGCGATTCCAGTCGGGATTGCCTTAAAGAAAACACGTTTCTTCCGTAACTTCCGCTAAATCAAAAAACCGTCCGGCTCCTCGTAGAGTCGGACGGTTTTCGTTTAGCGAATCGGTTGACCTTGTTCAAGCTCGAGCGTTTTAGCTGTTTCGGCATGGATCTGTTCGAACAGCTCCGGATGTTCAACGAGTGAGATCCCGTAAGACGGAATCATCTCCTTGATTTTCGCTTCCCACGCCGGTAATTCGGACGGGAAACATTTTCCGAGTACTTCCAGCATGACCGGAACCGCTGTTGAGGCACCTGGTGACGCCCCGAGTAAGGCAGCGACAGATCCGTCGGCTGCACTGACGACCTCTGTTCCGAACTGGAGTGTCCCTTTTCCTTGTGGTGTATCCTTGATGACTTGGACACGTTGACCAGCGACGACGACATCCCAGTCTTCTGTCTTCGCATTCGGAATGAACTCTCGTAATTCGTTCATCCGTTGTTCCGTCGACAAGAGGACTTGTTCGATCAGATACTTCGTCAATCCCATCTCTTTAGCTCCCGCAGCAAGCATCGTCAAGACGTTGTTCGGTTTGACAGACGCGATCAAATCAAGATTTGATCCTGTCTTTAGGAACTTCGGTGAGAAGCCAGCAAACGGTCCGAAGAGGAGTGATTTCTTCCCATCGATGTATCGTGTATCTAAGTGCGGTACTGACATCGGCGGTGCTCCGACTTTCGCTTTTCCGTAGACTTTCGCATGGTGCTGTTCGATGATCTCAGGATTTTTACAAACGAGGAATAAACCACTGACCGGGAAACCACCGATTTGCTTCGATTCCTCGATGCCTGTTTTTTGGAGCAACGGTAGACTACCGCCGCCACCTCCGATGAAGACGAACTGCGCCGTATGATGCTCGATCCGGTGATCGCGCTCATTCTTCACTTTGACTTCCCAACCCCCGTCAACACGCTTCAAATCCTCGACACCATGCTGATAGTTGATCGCTACATCGTGTTGTGCGAGATATTCAAACAGGATTCGTGTCAACGCACCAAAGTTGACGTCCGTTCCTGAATCGATTTTTGTCGCAGCGATCGGCTCTGGTGACGTCCGACCGTTCATGATGAGTGGAATCCACTCGGCTAATTTCGCTGGATCCTCTGAATATTCCATTCCCGCAAACAACGGATTCGCTGATAGCGCTTCCAATCGTTTTTTCAGGAATTCGACGTTTTCCGTTCCTTCAACCATGCTCATATGTGGAATCGGCATGATGAATTCTTTCGGATTCGGCAAGACACCTTCCTTGACGAGATGCGACCAGAATTGACGTGACAGTTGGAACTGTTCGTTTACTTTGACCGCTTTACTGATATCGATCGAACCATCGGCATTTTCCGTCGTATAGTTCAGTTCGCATAGTGCGGCGTGACCTGTTCCTGCATTGTTCCACTCGTTCGAGCTCTCTTCCCCGGCACTCGCGAGTTTCTCAAATACCTTGATGTTGATCTCAGGCGCGAGTTCTTTTAATAAGACCCCTAACGTCGCGCTCATGACTCCGGCACCAATTAAAATAACGTCTGTTTTTTTAGGCATACTGCTCATGATATCCTTCCTATCCCCGTTGATATTATGGACTACCTGTCATGAAAAACTTCCCCCTCATGACGACAACTTACCTTTCTATTATAACCCTATCACAGCTTGCACAGAAAGGAACTTCTTTTACATTCAGAAATGTGTAAAAGCGACGATTCAGGTAAGAAGATTTTCGTCAGCCGGCATACAATCAGGCATGACTTTGACGAAAAACGGTAATCATATAACGAAAGTAAAAGGAGGAACACTCATGGCGACACGCTGGATATTCGGCAATCAATTGAATCACGATCTCCCTTTATTGAAGGAAGCAAACAAACAAGACGACGTCATCCTGATGGTCGAAGCGACCTCACGCTCCAAGTGGAAGACGTACCATAAACAAAAACTTGTCCTCGTCTTCTCAGCGATGCGACATTTTGCGGAAGAACTGCGCGAAAAAGGCTTCACCGTCGATTACCGGGAAGCTGATTCGTTCGATCAGGCATTTAAGGCGCACCGGAAAGATCATGATCCGGATCATGTATTCTATACGGCGATCACGGACGAACCGATGCGAAAGGCGATGCACAAGTGGCAAGACGCTTTACCGAAGAAAATCAAGGTCGAGGTCTGTTCCGACGTGCCGTTGTTTTTACTGACACAGGAAGAAGCGGTCGAAGCAATCGGCGACAAGCCCTACAAGATGGACCGTTTTTATCGCAAACTGCGCAAGGAACGAAACGTTCTCATGAACGGCTCCAAACCGATTGGTGGAAAGTGGTCGTTTGACGCCGAGAACCGAAAACCAGCGAAGTCCGGGACGACGTTTCCGGATCCCGTTAAGTTTCGTCCCGATCGCATCACAAAGGATGTCATCGACAAGGTCGAGCGTGATTTTTCCGATCATCCGGGAGCACTTGATTCCTTCCATTGGCCGGTCACGCGCAAGGAAGCGACGCGGGCTCTCCATCGTTTCATCGAAGAACGACTCGAGACGTTCGGGACGTATCAAGACGCCATGCTAACCGGTGAAGATACGTTATCGCATTCGCTCTTGTCCGCAGCAATCAATCTCGGCTTGCTGACACCGGAAGAGGTCATTCGTCAAGTCGAGGCCGCCCTTGAAGATCAAGATGCTCCGCTCAATGCGGTCGAAGGTTTCATTCGGCAAATCCTCGGCTGGCGCGAGTACATGCGTGCCGTCTATCTAGCCGAGATGCCAGACTATGCTTCCGTCAATGCGCTACGGCATGAAGCGGATCTACCGGACTTTTTCTGGACCGGGAAGACGAACATGAACTGTGTCGCAGAATCGTTACGTCCCGTCGTCGAGCATGCCCACAATCACCATATCCAACGCTTGATGGTGCTCGGGAACTTCGCTAATCTGTTTGCGATCTCGCCGCAACAGACGGCAGATTGGTTCAATGAGATGTACATCGATGCCTACGACTGGGTCGTCTTACCGAACGTCCTCGGAATGGCGCTTCATGCCGATGGGGGAACGTTATCGACTAAACCGTACATCGCTTCGGCGAATTACATCCATAAGATGAGTGATTATTGCAAGGGATGCCCGTTCCATCAAAAGGACATGCTCGGAGAGGATGCTTGTCCGTTTAACGCCTTGTACTGGGACTTCATCGACCGGCATGAAAAACGGTTCGCTGATAATCAGCGGATGTCGATGATGTATCGGCAATGGGGAAAGCGCGATGCGGACAGCAAACGCGATATTCGAAAGAAAGCGAAAGCACTTCGAAAACAACTGCAGGACGGTGCTTTCGATACACCATAAAACAAGCCGGTCGGATTAGATCCGACCGGCTTGTTTTGAATTACGCACTTTTTTGTTCAGCTGCTTGTTGTTTCTTTTTCCGGAGGTGATACAGTCCGAATAGTCCGAGGAACCAGACCGGTGTCAGCAACAAGGCTGGGCGTGTATCGTCAGAAAACAGCATGACGACGAGAATGACTGCAAACAATCCGAGCACGAGGTAATTGACGAGTGGTGTCAATGGTGCTTTGAATGTCGACGCCGCATGCAATTCCGGATTTTGTTTCTTGTACCGGAGATGACAGACGAGGATGACACCCCAGACCCAGATGAAGCAGATCGCACTGATCGTCGTAACGATACTGAACGCTTGTCCTGGTAACAGTTTACTGAGCAAAGCACCGACTGAGACGACGATCGTTGAGACGAACAAGGCGTTTGCCGGGACATGGTTTTTATTCAACTTCGAGAACTTGTTCGACGCTTGCTGTTGATTTCCCAGGTTATACAGAATCCGGCTCGTCGAGAACATTCCGCTGTTACATGCAGAAGCAGCAGACGTCAGTACGACGAAGTTGATGATTCCTGCTGCGAGCGGAATCCCGATCAGACTGAACGTCTTGACGAACGGACTTTCTGTCGCACTTAATCCTGTCCATGGGTTGATCATCAAGAGGACGAGTAAGGCACCGACATAGAAGAATAAGATCCGAAGCGGAATCTTATTGATCGCGGACGGAATGTTCTTCTTCGGATCCGCTGTTTCTGCTGCGGACACCCCAACGAGCTCGACGCCGACATAGGCAAAGACGACCATTTGGAACGATAGCAGGAATCCAGAAATCCCGTTTGGCATCCATCCGCCATGTGACCAGAGGTTCGACACGGTCACGGGACCGGCGTCCGTTTTAAAACCGATTGCGAGCAGGACGATTCCGACACCAATCAAGGCAAGGATCGTCACGACCTTGATCAAGGCAAACCAAAACTCGAGTTCACCGAACAATTTAACCGTTAATAAGTTAAAACCAAGTAAAATCAAGAGAGCAAGAACGGCTGGAATCCATTGCGGGATATCAAACCAATACTTGACGTACACACCGACGGCGATGATGTCCGCCATCGCTGTCATTATCCAACAGAACCAGTACGTCCAACCGGTCACGAATGCGGCACGTGGTCCGAGATAATCTTCTGCGATATCCGTGAGTGACTGATAACCTGCTTTTGACAATAACAATTCCCCAAGTGCACGCATGACGAAGAAGATCGCGATCCCGACGAGTAAGTAGGCAAAAATGATCGATGGTCCGGCGAGTTGGATCGCTTTACCTGATCCTAAAAACAAACCCGTTCCGATCGTTCCACCAATAGCAATCAACTGTACATGACGATTCGATAAATCCCGTTTTAATCCTTGCTGTTCCAAACCTGAACTCCTCCTTGTGATGGTTTCTCTACGCTTCAGACCGTTCTGTCGGTCCTGAAAAAGAAAAAAAGAGACTGGACGAATGTCCAATCTCAACAAAATCAAAGGAATAACCCATACACGCCACTACGACATTCCATGAATGCCCGTCGCTGCATGTGATTACTCTTCTGTCCGTTTGCCTGAGATTGTGAACCCTTCGGCGCCGTGTCGACACGGTCTCTCCAGAAGCTGCTCCTGCCATAGTGTGACCCATGACAATCATAGCTTTCTCTTTATTTGATTATCCGATGCGTCGCTGCATCGATGAATTGTTTCTAATTCTAGTAATCTCGACAGCGTTTGTCAACGCCTTTTTCAAAATGATTTTTCAATCTATGAAAAGGACTTTACCATCTTTTCCAGAAATCATACAGCACCACTTGATCACGAAAGGATGAAACATTCATGTCGACGATTTACTTGATTCGCCACTGTGAAACGACTGGTCAAGCACCGGAAGCCCCGTTAACACCTCGTGGAGAAGAACAGGCGCAACGACTGTGTACGCAGTTATTTGAGCTTCCGATCACACATCTTCTTTCGAGTCCGTATCGCCGAGCGCTCGACTCGATTCAACCACTTGCGACTGCTCTGAAACTACCCGTTGCACAAGAAGATGACTTAAAAGAACGACGGTTAAGTGCCGTTCCACTTGACGATTGGCAGGATCATCTTCGTCTAACGTTCATCGATCCCGACTATACGTGTCCTGGTGGTGAATCTAGCCGGATAGCAACTAAGCGCATCACGCGTGTCGTTGAAAAAGCCTTGCAACAGCATGATGGTTCCATTCTCGTGACACATGGGAATTTGTTATCTTTATACTTGCATTCGATTGACCCTACGTTTGGATTCGAAGAAAGTTTACAGCTGAAGAATCCAGATATTTTTAAGGTGACACGTGTTCAACAACAAACAATCATCGAACACTTGGAAGCTTTTTGAAAATCTATTCATTTTAGGCATACGACTTGATATAATCTATTCTTTTTACTTATGAAAAGCATAAGAACTATCTATTTTACTTCCCTTCGGAACGGCTTTATATTGAATAAATTGATAATAAAGTTAAGTAGTTTTCGATTCAGGTATGAAGCGGAACTTCAGAAAAGAAGGGATTTTTATGTCTACCACAAAAAAAGGCTATTTCATGATGATCGTCCTCTGGTTCGCCTATGCGACCTTCGCCATGAACTGGGTCGCGGGTTCATCGTTGACGCCACAAATCACGGCGCATTTCTTCGGTAATCAGACCGTTGACCCCCTCATCTCACAACTCGTCAACTATTCGATTACGACGGCACGTGTCTTCGCCAACATTCTCGCTGCGCTCATCTTGATGAAGCTCGGTCCGAAAAAAGCACCGTTACTCGCACTGTTGTTCCTGATGATGTCGATCGTCGCCATCTACCTGCCGAACTACTGGGCGTATACGGTCGCTCGCATGGTCATGGGACTCGGTGGTTCGATGGTCATCGTCTACATGAACCCGGTCGTAACACGTTACGTCCAAGACCCGGCTGAAAAATTACGGATTAACGCTTTCAATACCGTTTCCTATAACGTCGGTGCATTCGTCGTGTCACTCTTGTTCACCTTGTTCGCCGATCAATTCGTCAGTGACTGGAAACTAACGTTGACGATCTTCGCGAGTCTGACAGCGATTCTCTTCTTCGCATGGTGGATCGGTAGTGAGTCGTTTGAGTTGAACGATGCTACAGACGCAGACGAAACGCCTTACGGTTACGGAGATGCTGTCCGCGATCCGTTCCTCTGGAAATATGCGGTTGCCTTCGGTGGTTTCTTGACGCTCTACATTTTATCGCTCGTCGGCTTGAAACCTGTGCTCGATACGTATACGCAGTTGAACGGTTCGCTCGTCAACCTGTTGGTTTCAGGTGCTGGTATCGTCGGAACGTTCGTCGGTCTACGGATCGGTAACAAAGGAACACCTCGTAAACCGATTCTGTTGATCAGCGGGACGGTCATGATCGCGAGTTTCCTCGTCACCGTCTTGTTCGGAAACATCTCGCCACTCGTTTCGTATGTCTTTGCGTTCATTTCCGGATTTGCGATGTACATCCAGTATCCGATCTTCATGAACTTGGCACACGAACGAAAAGGGATGACACCGCAAAAGATCACCGTCTTATTTGGTCTCTTCTGGGCAATCGCTTATGCGACGCAGACGATCTTTACGATCATTTGGAGTTACGCACTCGGACATGCTGGATATACGGTCTCAATGATCGTCTTCTTCCTCTGCTGTTCCATGTATCTGTTCTTCACGTTCTTCTTACCAGAAACAAAACCAAAACGGACGGATGCACTTCGAAAATCTGCCTAATCCACCAACAAGCCCTTCCGGATTACGGAAGGGCTTGTTTTTACACCTCGTTATGCGCGCCATAACTATGACGAAGAGCAAACAATAGTCGAATCAATGATTCATGATACCCGATGAACCATCCTTCCTCGATTCCGTTAACGATGGCTTCTTCTGTCATCCAAGCGACGCGTTGGACTTCTTCTTCCTGTAGCGTCAAAGTCGTCAGATCCACTTCCTGCTCGACGAGATAATAATCGTCAAAACCGATTTCAAACGGGATCGTCAGATGGGGACGGATGCCTGTGAAATCGATATCGAGTCCAAGCTCTTCCGACAGTTCCCGTTGCGCTGCCATCTGACTCGTATCCCCACTAATCGCACTGCCTCCGACCGTCAGATCCCACATGTTCGGCCAACCAGATTTAAACGGTTGCCGTTGTTGGACGAGCATCTCTCCTTTGGCGTTAAAGACACAGACGTGAATCGTCATGTGATAATCGCCAGCTGTATGTGGCGTCCCCCGTGTCCAGAGCCGTCCTGTTTTCTTACGATCTGCTGTGTATACGTCCCACTGTTCCATTCTAAATCCTGCTCCTTTTTAATCAATGAAAGATGTAGAGTTCGAACTTTCCTCCGCCTTGACACAATCAATTGCGACGACGAGGGCGATCAACAATTCTTCCATCGCTTCATCTTCGACTTCAATCATGTACTGATCGGTCCACGAAATCCATTTCTTCTGCACGCGCCCAATCCGTTGCCCTTGTTGTAAGACCTCAAAATCAACATCCCACCAGTCGCCCGTCACTTCGAATTGATCCGAGTTGATCGTATAGCGGTCCTTGAAGAACGTGAACTCTTTAATGATTTCAAACGATTGCCCTGCTGCTTCGACATAAAAGACCGGTCGGAAACTGAACGTCTTCTTCGTGATTTCCGCGACTTCCTCTCCATCTCGGTTCGTCACGCTGAATGACTTCGGAAGTTTCATAAAACTGCCCTCGATGTGATAGGCTTCGTGCCCCGCCTCGTCTTGAATCGAGAATCGTCCACGTAAACTGAACGCTTTTTCTTTCATATAAAGTGTATGCATACCGGTCTCCTCCTTTAGTGTATAGTCTCATTTACGCTAACATCGATGGAAAAGATTCAATATCTGGAAATTCTCGTTTGTTTCCTGACTTTCAGTGGTATCAACTTACATACCACGAATCTACGGGAAAGAAGGAATTTTGATGTCTATCGATACGATTGTTCTCTTCATTTTACTCGCCATCGCCCTGTTGATCATCCTTGTCCCACCGCTTCTCTTTTGGCACGTCTGGCGCGCCGATCGTCGCCAGCAAGAACACGCGGTCCTGCGTAACTTCCCTGTCCTCGGAAAGATGCGTTACATCCTCGAAAACATGGGACCGGAACTTCGCCAATACTTATTTCTCAACAATAACGAAGGGAAACCCTTCTCCCGTAATGAATACAAGACGGCTGTCCTTTCCGGCAAATACCAAAGTCGGATTCTCGGTTTTGGATCGGAACGTGATTTTGAAGAAGCTGGTTTTTATGTACAAAACGCCCTCTTTCCAACGAATCGTCAGGAATTACGAATCGATCAATCCGAACGTGTTGATACGCATATCTATCAGATTGACCGTGATGAACTATTTACACGTAAAGAACATCTCGTTGAGAAGCAAATTTCACCGTATCTCTTGAAAATGGAGGATGCACCGGTCATTGGCGCGACGACGTGCCGACACCCTTATCAAGTTCAAGGGCTGATCGGTCAATCGGCGATGAGTTTTGGCGCACTCGGTGACCGGGCGATCACCGCGCTCTCAATCGGACTTGGTCGCGCTAAGGGGAGCTGGATGAATACCGGGGAAGGTGGACTATCCGATTTTCATCTAAAAGGTGACGTCGACATCATCTGTCAGATTGGTCCCGGTCTGTTCGGTGTCCGAACGGAAGGCGGTGACTTTTCGTTCGATGAGTTCCAGAAAAAAAGTGAGTTACCGCAAGTCAAAGCTTTCGAACTCAAGCTCGCCCAAGGAGCTAAGACACGCGGTGGTCATCTCGAAGGATCAAAGGTCACAGAAGAGATTGCCGCTGTCCGGAAGGTCAAAGTCGGTGTCGGCATCGATAGTCCGAACCGGTTCAACGAATTCACGACACCAGAGACGATGCTCGACTGGGTCGAACGTCTACGTGAGATCGGCGGAAAACCGGTCGGAATCAAAGTCGTCGTCGGTAATCTTGAAGACATGCGGCAGTTGATTGCTTATATGAAAGAATCCGGACGTCATCCGGACTTCATGACGGTCGATGGAGGTGAAGGAGGGACAGGCGCGACGTTCCAAGAACTCGCGGATGCTGCCGGTCTACCACTCTTTTCCGCCTTACCGTTCGTCCATCAACTCCTGACGGAAGCCGGTTTACGCGACAAGGTCAAAGTGTTTGCGTCCGGTAAGCTGATCAGTGCCGATAAGATTGCGATCGCTCTCGCCCTCGGTGCCGACTTCGTCAATATCGCACGTGGTCTGATGTTTAATGTCGGCTGTATCCAAGCGCAAGTCTGTCACACGAATCACTGTCCGGTCGGTGTCGCGACGACCGACCCGAAGCTGCAAAAAGCGCTAATCGTCGACGAAAAAAGTTTCCGCGTGACGAACTACATCATCTCGTTACGAGAAGGTCTCTATAACCTGACAGCGGCAGCAGGACTCGTCTCACCAACGGAACTACGACCCGAACACGTTATCTATAAGGATGAAGCCGGACACCTGATTCCGGGACCGGACTGGATGGCACGGCATATGATGGATCGCTCTCTTTCCTCACGGTAACGAATAGCACTCACTTGCACTTTTTAGCCAGAGCGCTTAAAGTGTATAGTTGATGAAATTCTTTAACCACACATGTGCATTACCTTAAGGAAAGGGTTTAATATACTATGAAAAAGAACTTTTGGCAGGACTTACCACGACCATTTTTCGTCTTAGCACCGATGGAAGACGTCACCGACGTCGTCTTCCGCCACGTCGTCGCGAAAGCGGCGCGTCCGGACGTCTTCTTCACGGAATTCACGAATACAGAAAGCTATTGTCATCCGAAAGGCAAGCAGAGCGTCCGCGGACGTCTCGAGTTCACGGAGGATGAACAACCAATGGTTGCTCACATCTGGGGCGACAAACCGGAATATTTCCGCGAAATGAGCATCGGCATGGCAGAGATGGGCTTTAGCGGAATCGACATCAACATGGGCTGTCCCGTCCATAACGTTGCTGTTAACGGTAAAGGCTCCGGTTTGATCAATCGTCCGGAAGTCGCAGCTGAACTGATTCAAGCTGCAAAAGCAGGCGGTCTCCCGGTCAGCGTCAAAACGCGTCTCGGCTATACGAAGGTCGAAGAGTGGCACGATTGGTTGCGCCACATCCTCGAGCAAGATATCGCGAATCTCTCGATTCACCTTCGGACACGTAAAGAGATGAGCGCCGTTCCAGCGCACTTCGAATTGATTCCGGAAATCAAGAAGTTACGCGATGAGATCGCACCACAAACGTTACTGACGATCAACGGGGATATCAACGATCGCCAACACGGTCTTGAACTCGTTGAGAAATACGGTGTCGATGGTGTCATGATCGGTCGCGGGATCTTCCACAATCCGTTTGCGTTCGAAGTCGAGAAAAAAGAACATTCGAGCCAAGAACTCCTCGATTTGTTACGTCTGCAGCTCGATCTGCACGATCATTACTCGGCTCAATTCGAGCCACGTCTCTTCAAACCATTACGCCGGTTCTTCAAGATTTACGTCCGCGGATTCCGCGGTGCGAGTGAACTGCGGGTCAAATTGATGGAGACGAACTCAACGGATGAAGTGCGTGCTTTACTCGACGCCTTCGTTGAAGAAGAAGGGATTCACGAGGTCAACTCGTTTTCAATCTAACAACAAAGCACGCCTCCTCATCTTGAGGAAGCGTGCTTTTTCGTGTCACCAGCATTCGACTGTTTGCCGCGTATCCGCACACCATTGTTCAAAGTCAGACTGATGCGTCAGCGATAAGAAACGTCGTTTGCCGAGTCGCCGATCGAGCCGTGCGATGCCACGGATGAAAGGATGTGGATGAACGAGCACTTGTTCAAACGCAAGGTTCGGGTACTGCAACAAGTCCTGTTGGATTTCATAGTTCGCTAGGTATCCGTCCTGTTTGACCTGTCGTTCGATCTCAGTGGATAACGCATGCGACTGCTTCAACCAGTCGGACTGCCATAGCGATCCGGTTGGTTTATCCGGTAACTGTGAAGCTTGTAACGCGTAGCGTCGATCGACTTCCCGTTCGAAGTGAAAGTCGTCTGCTCCGAGAATCTCTTCTCCGTCAAACGTCACCCAGACGCGACTGGGACTATCTTGAATCCGGTAGACAGCTGCATGAAAAGCAATCCGTCCTTGTAACGACGGGGCGAGCAGTTGTTCGACTCGTTTTTTGATGATGGAAAACTGCAAGCAATCCGTCCTTTCCGTCCGGCTAATCTAATCAGCCGTTCTTCATATGAAACGATTCCGCAAGCGTAAACGTCAACTCTTTTAACTCGAGACCACCAAGTGCAAAGTAGAGTTTTAAATAGTTGTGCGGGTTGAAGACGAAGACGTCCTTCGTCTGGCTGACCCACTCGCCGTTTGTCCCGTTGAAGGTGAAGGTTGCGACCGGCATGTTGTTCGCAAACAACGTCACCGGCATCTGCGCCAGTTCACCAGCGTTCGAACGTGCCGTCAACGTGACCTGATACATCCCCGTCTCTTCCGCCGTGACAGCGAAGACATGACTGCTGCCTGTCGTCGTCGTGATGTCCGTTAACGGGAAGGCATCCCCACTGACGAGACGTTGGTGTGAGACCGCTTGCTCTTCGAGCGTCTCTTCTTCGACCGGTGCCCCGAGAACTTCGACCGGTGATCCTGTTCCCATCACACGCTCCATGACCGGTGAGCGTAACAGGAAGTGACAGATGTTCGCGGCACTGCGCAGTAACTCGGAACGTCGAAGTGTCCCGTCAGCGAGAGCCGTCAACGTATCATCCTCGAACGGATTCGTTCCTGGTTCGCCGACGACCATGTAGAGATCGTTTTGCGAACGGACCATCGTCGCCGTTTGTTGACGGTTTGCTTCCGTTCCTTCGGCATTGATTTTCGCCCACCAGTCGGTCATGACGATTCCGTCAAAGCCCCACTCATCGCGCAAGATGCGTGTGTTCTGATCATATAAGCCGGCAGTCCAGATGCCATTGACGGCACCGTACGTCGTCATGATCGAGTACGCTTTCCCGTCCTTGACGGCCATCTCGAACCCTTTCAAGTACAACTCACGTAACGCCCGTTCTGATACGATCGAATCCAGATCGTGTCGGTGGAACTCTTGGTTGTTGGCACTGAAGTGTTTCAACGTTCCCGTCACACCAACCCGGTGCATCCCGTCGAGCTGTGCCACGGCCATTTTTCCAGTCAGATACGAATCTTCCGAGAAATACTCGAAGTTCCGTCCGTTGAGTGGATGACGGTGGAGGTTCATCCCGGGTCCAAGCAACGTATCAATCTCGTTTTTCCGTAACTCGAGACCTGTCATCTCAAATAGATCGGCAATCAACGTCGTGTTGAACGTCGAAGCAAGCAACGTTCCGTTCGGTAACGAGAAGGCTTTCGTCCCGATGTCCATCCGGATTCCGGACGGACCATCCGCGCAACAGCCTGCTGGAATACCAAGTGCTTCGAGTTCTGTCGTCACGCCACCGAAGGCTCCTGCCGTTCCCGGTGTGACGCGCGGTGAGTTCATCCCTTCCCCCCGGACGATTGCCGCGAGATCCGCATCCGTCAATTGATCGAGGAACGTCTCGAGCGTGACCTGTTCTTCTTTGACGTCGCGTAACTTCCAACCAGCGTCTTCCGTCTGCGTCCGTTCAACGGGACGCTCCTGTTGACGACGTTGTTCCGGATCGATCGTCCGCAGTGGTGTTGTTTCATACGTCACCGTATATCCCGTTTCGGTCGCTTGTGGTTTGATGCGTTCAAACGCCGTCACCGGTGCCATGTTCTCCGTTAAGACGTCCGTGACGTCAAGCGTCTCGACGGAATGGCTTGCGACTGGAACCGCTGACCGGACGTCCGTTCCGAGATAGAGCTGATACGTGCCCGGTTCGACGACATAAGACGACTTATGCCCGGTAACGCCACTATCGTCATAACTCGCAAACGAGGCGAACGGTACGACGAGTGTGAGAGATTCTTGTTCGCCTGGTGCGAGTTCTTTTGTCTTGCCGAACGTCACGAGTTGACGCGTCGGATTCCCGAGTTGTCCTTGTGGTTTCTCGAGGTATCCTTGTACGACTTCCTTCCCACTCGTCTGCCCGGTATTCGTCACCGTCGCTGTAACCGTCCAAGCATCAGCTGACGTCGTCACGTCTGTCGTAAGGTCAAACGACGTATACGATAATCCATACCCGAACGGATACAAGACCGCTTCCGGTGCGAACGTCTCGAAGTAACGGTACCCGACATAGATGTCTTCTTGATACAACGCGCGATCAGCATGACCGAAGTGTGGTGTTGACGGATAATCATCGAGTGAACGGACGATCGTATCTGGTAATTTTCCGGACGGCGAGACGCGACCGAGCAAGAGATCACTCAGTCCAGTTCCGCCTTCCATTCCTCCTTGCCACGCGTAGAGGACAGCACTTGGCACCGTCTCTTCGACCCAGCGCATATCAATGATGTTCCCGACGTTCAAGACGACGACAGTTTGTTTGAAGTGTGTCGTCACGAGTCGGAGCATCTCCTGTTCCGTCTCCGTTAAAAAATAACTCCCTGGATCCGCTGTATTGTCGCGGTCTTCCCCAGCCGTACGACCGATCATGATCAAGGCAACATCGGAGTCAAGCGCTGCTTGCTGAACGAGTGTCGCGTCAAGCGGCATCTCTTCTTGCGACCACGGCTCGGCTGCCCAGCCTTCCCCTTGGTCAAACGGATGGTCTTCAAGCCAGTTCTCGTACGCCTTGAGGACGTCTGCATTCAGCGTTACGTCTTCGCGTAGCATATCGAGCGGACTGACGACGTTCGTGACGTTGACCATCCCACCTGATCCCGTACCACTTTTGTAGTAGTTGAACTGATTACGTCCGAAGACAGCGACCGTCGATGCGGGTTGCAACGGGAGCACACCATCATTTTGTAAGAGGACCGCCCCTTCCGCGACGGTTTGTCGAGCGAGTTTTGTATAGGCTTGCCAATCGAGCGTGTATGTCATGCGTCATCCACCTTTGTTAGTTAGTTTGAGAAAAAAGTCGTTTTAAGTCTTTTGCGATTTCGTCTAAGCTGTCCTCGGCTTGCGGATACAGACCGAGTTTATCAAGAAAGGCATGTTCCATCCCGCGGTACTGGAGATAACGAGTCTTGACGCCGGCGCGCGCGAGCTTTTTCGCATACGCTTCCCCTTCAAGACGTAAGTAATCAAACTCTCCCGTAATGACGAGTGCCTCTGGTAGATCGTTGAGCGTCGCGAACAACGGTGAGATCCGTCGATCCGTCGAATCACTCGCTTGGACGTACCATTGTTCAAGGACACCCTCTTCATCTTGAAGCGACAAAATGATCCGTTCGAGTAACTGCGGTTCCGTTTGTCGGTCATACGCTTCAAGCGTCCAGTCATATTCCGAATTTGGATGTTCCCCAACGTTGACGACCGGATAATACAAGACTTGATAGCGGATATACGGCGTCGGACGCTCGCGGTCGAACAAACAACAGACCGTCGCCAAGTTCCCACCGGCACTATCACCGGCGACAGCGATCGCACCTGGATCAATCCCAAGTCGATCAGCGTGTTCGACTGCCCAATCGATCGCTGCATGACAATCCTCAAGTCCTGTTGGAAACGGATGCTCGGGTGCTAATCGGTAGCCGACTGACAAGACGGCGACGTTCCCCTTATCGGCTAATGCTTTACATGGATTCTCGACCGTCTCGAGCGTACCACCGAAAAAACCACCTCCATGGAAATAGACGACGAGCGGGAGCGGACGTGCCGCTTCCGGACGATACAGCCGTGCTTCGATCGTGGTACCGGGTCTTGGGATCGCGAGGACGTCCGTTGAGATTTTCCGAGTCGTCACGTCTTCGTTGTCCCAGCCCATGCCGACACGCGCCAATTCAACTGGCGACGCTCCTTCTGGCATCGAGACCGATGGACGCTGCGTGAGGACGACCTCACGGACACGCGGATCGAGTGTTCCTGGAGTCGAGACGTCGGGAATTGGCTTATCGACGATTTCGAGTCCGTCTTGATGGATGGATGAACGATTTCGTAACGTTCGCAGTAAATCTTGCATCGATGCGGTAGACAAGTGGATCGCTTCCTTTCTAGTCAAACCGTTATCGAAAGCGCTTTCGATAACAATTAAAAAAATTTCGAATGCCTCTTTTTCAAAAAAGAGACCGCTTACATCACAATATACCTGTCTTTGACAGGAGAAGCAAATATTTCACCTAAAAAAATCAGCGCAGTCGCCTGCGCTGATCCTCATCGTAATTGTTCTTGTGAAACGATCGTAAAGCCATCAATGACCGTGTCTTCCTCGACCTCGATCAACAGGCATCGTTTCCCTTGATAGTTGACTTGTTTGACGTACTTCAAGTCTTGCGGACTGATTGCGATGTTCGCGACCTTCGTATTGATTTTAATCGATTTCGCTTCATAGTTTGGGACGATGTTACTCGCCTTCATCTCGTATGTTGGATCGTCAACGACCGTCTTGAACGCCCGTTCGACTTGTTCCGTGCTGACATCTTCGACACCACTTGCCTTGAGCACACGCTCGACTTCCTGAACGTCGAGCATCGGTACTTCTTCCTCATCTTGATCCTCTTCGACGACGATCAACTGGTTGATGTTTTCATAGACACCGGCTAACGTCTTCGTATCCATCGATTCACCGACGACCGATTTGACGATTTCCTCGAAGATCGCTTTATCCTCATCTGCCGTGACGATCGGTTGACCGTTCAAGACGTTTTCAAGGAAGCCGAAATCCGGTTTATTCGGCTTGCCCGCCGCATACAAGACATGATTGACGTCTGCTGCGTTGTCGGTAAAGGTCGGGAAGAGGAATCCACCAATCGGCGACGCCAGTTTGATGACCGGATTGATGAATAAGTTCGACTTGAATTCGCGTTCGACGAAATCAAAGACGAGTGATTGTTTCGGTAACTCCGTCAAGTTAAGGCTACCGAGAATGAACGGTGTCGTATAGACGTCGTCATTCGGATCGATCTCTGTCTCGTCCGCTTGGCGCTTTGTCGTTTTATAGTATTGCCCGCGAATGAACGTGACGACGAGGTCATTCTCGTACTGAACGTCTTGGACCATCTTCAACGCCATCGTCTGCATCTGCTCGACCCAGTCCTCCGGCTCTTCCGCATACAGTCCTTCATAAAGGAGCTGCTGTGTGTGACCCGTCTCTCCTTCTTCCGGATGCGTGAACTTGACCTCGAACAGCTTGACGTCGAGTTTTCCACCTAATACTTTCTTGAAGTTCGCGAGGAACAGCTCCTGTTGTTCCGGATCAAGCAATGGAAACGGTCGGGCTTCCTCATGATAGATTTCGCTCGTCTCTTTTCGGATATAGACGTTGTAGATTTCATGGATTTTTAGTAAATCGGCATCCATCTTGAAGTGACGACGGATGTCGGCGATGTCTTTTTTATTCATGCATACCAGCTCCTCGAATCATTAAAATCCTGCTTCCTGAAAAGCGTACCATATGCGAGATGACCAGACATCTTTTAGAAAATCAATGCGCACGGAATGAATACGCGCGTGTGACAGGATTAACGATCTCATATTCATATTCCTGATGGGCAGCGCGAGCTTGCGCGATGCAATTATCTAGTTCTTTTGTGTTGAAATAACGTTGCGCTTCCGTCAACGTGCCACTTACGACTAAAAAGATACCGAACACGATCAACCATCCTCTGATTCGTTCGTTCATGATGTAGTCTCCTTTCTTCTCCACCTAAATCCTAACATCAGACCCTTCTATATAATGACAAAAGTTTAATTTTAATAACATTTACACGATATTTATTTTTTCCTAAATAAGTGATGCCATACTAAAAAATGTGAAGGGTGTCTTCACATCATCTCGTCTCATACATAGGAGGAATGACACGTGTTCAAAGCCATCAAGTCCATCGTCATCACTACGCTCGTCTGCCTGACCGCTTTCCAATTCGATACGACGTCTGTTTCCGCGTTACCATCGGGCATCTTATCAAAAGCGACGGCCCAGTCTCAACTCGATGCTTTAACGGTTAAAACAGAAGGCAGCATGACCGGTTATTCGCGTGATTTGTTCCCGCACTGGAGCAGTCAAGGAGGCGGCTGTGATACACGACAAGTCGTCTTAAAACGTGACGCTGATTCATATGTCGGATCGTGTCCCGTTACATCCGGTTCTTGGTATAGTTACTATGACGGACTGACATTCACGAATCCGTCTGACCTCGACATCGATCATGTCGTACCGCTTGCGGAAGCATGGCGCTCAGGAGCAAGCAGCTGGACGACAACGACTCGTCAAGCATTCGCAAACGATTTAACAGGTCCGCAATTGATCGCTGTCTCTGCAAGCTCGAACCGTTCAAAAGGGGATCAGGATCCGTCGACATGGAAGCCGACACGGGCAGGTGCGAGCTGCGCTTACTCGAAGATGTGGATCAATACGAAGAGTCGCTGGAACCTCAGCTTACAGTCGAGTGAAAAAACAGCCTTACAAACGATGTTGAACACATGTACATACTAAAAAGGAGTCGATTCGATGGAAACGAAAACCTCTACCTTTACCGCCACACATGGTGTCATGACGCAAGAAGTCGGTGTCATCAGCGGTGAACTCGAACTCCGGACGACCTGTCAGGAGGACGGAACGTTGGAACTGAAGATTGCTTACGTCGGAGCGATAGACGTCTATACGTTACCCGGTAGTTATCGTGTTCATGACGTTCGGGATCATGACGTCATCCATCAGATGTTAGTGACAATGCTCGAACGCTACTGAAAAACAAAACTAGGACAAGAATGTGAAACATTCGTCCTAGCTTTGTTTTTCAAGTGCTTTCAATTTATCGATACATCAAAAATATATGGTTTAATTTCTAAATCGTAATTCTCTGAAGACACTTCAGCATTAAATTTAATTTGTGTTTCACTTAAATCTATTGCAGGATAGACAATCACACCTTCAGTTTCTATACTAGGTAATATTTCATTTTGAATTTCTTGAAGTCCAGTAGTTTTAGAATCAACATACTCTTCTTCTAGTTGCTTATTTCCGACAATTAATTTTGCAGATCCCGGATAAAATGAAGCTTTTTCTTTTGTATCGTTTTTTATTTTTACATACACTCTCGTTTGATTCTCCGCAATTTCAATTTTTTTTAAAGTCATCTTAATTTCATATTGATTGATTTCTTTATCCACTTGAACTTCTTTTAATGTGGGAGAAACAGCAGTTAAATAATTAACGACTTCAATATGTTTAGCTAATACAACTGGTGCTGTTACAGTTCCTCCGAATGCATTTTCTCCTTCAAATTCATCTTTAATTACTCCATCTATTTTTACATAATCATCTGTTTTAACTTTAAATTTCGGATCATCTATAGCTACTAATGTATTTTTTTCAGCATTTTCCGGATCAGCCCAAACCTGAATGTACGTACCTTTTTCATCTTTTTCAGGTTCAGCAAATACTTTTCCAGTAATCTCTAATTCATAACCTTTATATTTTTTAGGGTCACTATACAATTTCTCATAATCTTCTTCGTTTAATTTACCTTTCGTTTTGACACTCTCCGATTTTTTAACATCCTTAGAGTTTGAGGATGAAGACTCATTATCACTACATGCTCCTAACATCACTGTAGCAATAATCAGGCTGACAAGAATCATTAATTTTCGCATAATAAAGATACCTCCTTTAATAAAAATTATTATAGTAATTTTACCATATTTTTTAATATTTATTATTTTAATTCTATTTAAAAGATCAAAATGGTAAATTAAATTCAAAAATGCTATTAAGTCGTATAAAACGTTTTACCACGGTAACTTTGCATTTTTTATTTCTTCTTCCCACAAAATTCGTATCTCCTCGAAAACATTCATCGGTAATTTGCCTTCGGGTGCAGATAGATTGTGTTGCAATTGCTTACTAGTTTTAGCTACAGGAATCATCGTCGATACTTCTTCGTATGAAAGAATGCATTGTATGGCCGCCTGCACCATAGAAGTATCTTGACCGAGAATGCGACGAACGTTTTCAACTAACGCAGCTCTTATTTCGATTTCTTCCTTGCTTCAGCGATCCCGAACCCCACTGAAGGTACTGTAACGATCATACTTTCCAGTTAACCAACCTGAATCTAGCGGAATCTTAGAAATGATTCCGACTCCTTGTTAATGAGCTGATTTCATTCTCGTCACTGGTTCTTGATGAAACATATTGAACATTACTTCAATCACTTGACTGTTCGTGTGTTCTAATAGTTCTTTTACTTCTTTCCCTGTATCGACCGAAGCACCGAAAGCTCGAATTTTCTCTTCTTTTTTAGTCGTTCAAGTAGTTCGAATTGTGGAGATTCGCTTGTCAACGTCGTAAACGGTGGATTATGTAGTAAAAGACAATCTAAATAGTCTGTCTGTAAACGACGTCAGCTACTTTCGACGGATGTTAAGAGTTGTTCCGGTTCAAAATTTTGTTCCCCACTCGATTGATGACCACACTTACTACTGATTATGACTTGATCTCGTTTCTCTTTAATTGCTTTTCCGATCAACTCTTCACTTTTTTCAGCTCCATAATTAGGTGCTGTATCAAAAAAGGTGCACTCTTCATCAATAGCTTGCTCGATCTAATGTACTGCATCTGCATCGGTCATTTTACCCCAATCCTTTTCGTTTCCTAATTGCCATGCACCAAAGCCGATCTCCGATACTTTGATTCCGGTATTTCCTAATACTCTTTTTTTAATAAATATCTCCAACTTTCTTTTTTATGATTATCATCAATAACCCCCCTTAATCGGGTCACTTTATGTAGTGTATAAAAAAAGACAATCATTCCACCTGACCGTCTTTTGTCATTCATTTAGTAAAATTCAATCGTCACATCGTTATACCCATTTGTTTTAAGGAAAGAGGTTAATAATTTTTGTATGCGTACATCTGCCGCTTTTAGAAAACCTTGCTGAATTTTTTTCTCTTCAATTTTTCTTTTTTCTTTGTTGATATCATCAAAAATCTGCTGGGATTGATAATCAGAAAAAATATTCCCTTTGATATCCGTTACCTTGGCTGTATCTGTATCTGCTACATTATCAAGGATAGTCGCATTCGGAACCTTAACGTATAATTGCTTAGCTGTTTCGTCATAAGATAACTGTAATTTCGAGAGATCCGTTCCTGCTTTTAGATAACCATCATATTCAATTAGTTTGATTGCCTCTGCCAGCTTCATGTCGATGAACGGTACCTTTTTACTGCTTCGACTGACTATGACTTTGCTATATTCATATTTTAAGGTAGTCCACTCGGACAATTCGACCAATCGTTCTTTTACTAAAGCAGTATCAGAACTTTTAGTTGTAGAAAATAGAGAAGGTTTGAAATAGAAAATGGCACCGGCACCGACTATTCCTATGATTACCAAAAGAACCAACATGTTCATAACGAATTTTTTCATTTTTAAAAGTCTCCTTACATGTGTATCACTAAATTTCAAGTATTAAGAATATATCTACGCGCTAGTTAAAAAGAGGTGACATGATCCATGATAATCACATCACCTCTTCCATTCATACTTATTACTATTACATAGCTCTTTTACATACTGCATAACATTCTTCGATATGTGCGTTCCCTAAATATTTCATTGCACCAAAACTAATTCCAGCTGAAACGGCCTGTCCCACAAAAGGAACGTACTTGGTGACCTGTTTAATTGCCATTTTGGCACCCATTCTTTTTAGTAATTGTGCAACTACTGTTTTTGTAATGTACTTCCCAACCAATTCGCTTCCGACCGAAGAAATAATGATTGCGAGTCTTCCTTTTATTTCAGAATCGAGCTGATCAATCTGCTCAGGAGATAATCCGAATTTCCGGTTAATCGCAGGAAGGAGCTCCATCATAATGACGACGTCTGCTCCAACGTCTGCTCCTGGAATAGGAACGACTGCGGCTGCGGCTGAAGCTGATGCTCTTTTATTAACCATTGAATGACACTCTGCTTTAATACGGTCTAGTTCTGAATTAGAAATAGGCAACACGTTGTTTCCCCCGATTCTTAAATTAATTTCTATACTAACAAAAGATGGTATCTCATAATGATTATCGGTTTCATCCCTTAAATTTACAATCTTTTTTATTATTTGATGTAAAAAGTTATTTATCCGTAATATCTTTTATTTTATAAATATGAATAAGAAGTACCTCAGAATTTTTAAATAGTATTAGGACTGCTTTATGATATCCTGTCCCCTCAGATAGAAACAAAAACCTTTACGTTTGCTACGATCGCGGGATTATCAGCGGTGAACTGGAAGTCGGATGACTTGTTACGGTTGCTTATGTCAGAGCGGTAGACGTTTGCGTTATTCAGTAATTATTGTGTCATGACGTCATTTATCAAATGTTCATCAACGTGCTAAATCAGACACAATAAAACAGACGCTGTTCCATCACTGAATGGCGTCTGCTTTATTGTCGAGTATTTAAAATCAGATTGTCATTATTTACTAAAGCATACGTTTTTATCTGACGTTCCATTCGGTATAGTGAGAGCAGAGTCATTATCCGTTTTAAGGAGGCATAACTCATGCGGAATATTTTGATTCCAATCGGCGTCATCTTAAGTGGTGCAGGTCTCTACATGGCACTAGAAAGTCATGTTCCTGCGTTACTCGTTACCGGCATCATCATGCTATTTGGTTGCGGTATTGGTATCATCACGAAAGAAAAGTCGGAATAATCCATAGATCCAGTCAGGAGGATAAATATGATTCAACAATTCATCGAGGAACAGCAGTCACACGATACTATTGGCGGGTTTATCGCTAAGTCTGTTGACCCGATCCTCGCCCACGTTAATCCATCACGTTTACAAGACAACGATCTTGTACTATTGATTCAAGCTGATCAATCGATTGTTATCTCTTTCGCTAATTCACAAGATCAATCAGATTGGACGCCAATATCACGAGAGCAGATTCATCGATCGAAAAGTCTACTTGCACCTAAGACATGATATTTCAAAATTAAGCACGGTGAATATGCCGGAACCTATTTGATTTCACCGGATTTGATTGTGAATGATCAATTCAAGAGTGAGAAAGATTATTTAGAAGTTCTCACATCAACAACGAATAAGTAACTCATAAATGTTTTATCAAGACGATTTCGTCTTTAATCGGAACTCCCTTTTCATTGTATAACGGGATTTCCGGTTTTATTTTGCGTGCAAAGTCCACGGCATTCGGAATCACCTGCGATATTGTATATCCCCGATGTTGATAGAAACGTATCGCATGCTCATTATCATTCGTCGTAACAAGTGTCAGCAAGTCGCATTGTTGCTGTGCTGCCCTTTCTTCTACCACTTGCATCAATCGTGAGCCGATTCCTTTTCCTTCCTCAAGACTATCCAGCGAAATGATTTCGCACGTCTGCGAAGTCATATGATAGGTAATCAGTCCAATGATTTCATGATCATCGTTTATGGCATAAAATCCATCTAAGAGACTACAATCATGAACACCTGTCGATGTTACCATTTGTGAACTGCCCCAGTGCTTGGTAAAAAAGACTTTAACCTGACTACGTGTTTTTTCTTCAATGATCTGAATAACCATTATGTCCTCCTTTCATTTATATACATTTCGTCGTCTTTGTTAATTATGATATAAGAGTTAATCTTACTAACTAAAAAAGACCACCTAGAGTATCAGTTAATACACTTAAGGCGGTCATCTAAATAGTGCTTATTTGTGATAAGGCTCATTTCGATTAATCCGGTACGCCCGATAAATCTGTTCACAGAGGATCATCTTCATCAATTGATGCGGGAATGTCATCTTTGAAAACGAGATTGTATCATTTGCACGCTGCATCACTTCTGGTGCAAGACCAAGTGATCCACCGATGACGAAAGCAATTTTACTCTTGCCGTATGTCGCGAGTTGATCGAGTTCTTTTGCGAACTGTTCACTCGTCCGTTGTTTTCCTTCGATAGCAAGTGCGAGGACGTGAACGTCGGGTCCGATCTTCGCTAAAATCCGTTCGCCCTCTTTTTTCTTCACTTGCGCCATCTCCGCTTCACTCAATTGCTCCGGTGCCTTTTCGTCCGCGACCTCGATTTCTTGGATCGAACAGTAGGCGCCGAGACGCTTCGTATATTCGGCGATGCCTTGCTTCAAATACTTCTCTTTTAGCTTTCCGACCGTAATGATAATAATTTGCATCTTATTTCTCGCTTTCTGACAGAAAATTCAGGAGTTATCCACAGAGTTATCCACAAATCCACATGTTGATATTTATTTTTTGCTTGACACAAGATATGTTGCCGGTGCGTCACAGTATTCACAGATGATGTTTTTTTCTGGATTTAGCTGATCGAGAATCGGGTATTGTTCTGTTTCATCTACGATTTCGTCAAGCGCGAGCTCGACATGTTCTAAACAGACGTACTTATCCACAGGTGGTCTCCTCCTTTCACTTATCCACATTTATCCGCTTCCAGTATAACAAATATCGACCTTCCTGACCGGAAAAGGCGCAGGTTTCCTCACTCAAAAAAACCATCCACAGGTCGGACCTGTGGATGGTTTTTCAGATTATGCTTTACTGAACAGTTGGTGACTGAGCTGACAACTTCACATCTGCTGTCTGTTTTTCACCGCTACGGTAGAACGTGACTTTGACCGTTTCGCCAACTTTTGCATCCCGGTAGAGGACGCTTTTTAGATCAGCGAACGATGCGATCGCTTTTCCGTTGATCTCAACGATGACATCGTTTGCCTTCATACCCGCTTTTTCGGCTCCGCTGTTACGTGTCAGACCGACGACGACGATTCCTTTCGTGACATCATTCGGTAATTTCAGACGATCTTCGCGATATCCGCTTGGGAATTCCTGCACGTCACGAATCTGAATCCCGAGCTGTGGACGAACGACTTCACCATTTTGCTCGAGATCACGCATGATTGGTAACGCTTCGTTGATCGGAATCGCAAACCCGACTCCTTCGACACTTGCTTCCGCGATCTTCATCGAGTTGATCCCGATCAATTGACCGGCTGTGTTGATGAGCGCTCCACCCGAGTTCCCCGGGTTGATCGCTGCATCGGTTTGGATGACTTCCGTGTTGAAGTCTTGCTGTCCATCCTTGTTCGTATCGACTGGAACTGTCCGTTCCTGCGCACTGATGACACCGCGTGTGACGGAGTTCGCGAAGATTCCGAGTGGGTTTCCGATCGCAAGCACCGTTTCACCGGCACGTAACGTATCCGAATCCCCCAGTTTTGCGACTTGCGTCACTTTCGATGAATCAATCGACAAGACCGCTAAATCGTACGTCGGATCTTCCCCGAGGACTTTTGCCTCGAGTGCTGTTCCGTCGGATAACGTCACAGACAGGCGGCTCGCGCCTTCGACGACGTGGTAGTTCGTGACGACGTAGGCTTTATTGCCGTCTTTTTTATAGATGACGCCGGACCCTGCACCCGTTTCCTGATCGGTTCCTTGGAACGAGCTCTGAAGGTTCGTCACGCTCACGACGGCTTCCTTCGTCTTACCAACCGCACCGACGATGTCGGCTTCATCCTCTGTCGTCTGTGTTGCAGTCTGTTCCGCTGTCGTCGACGAAACCGGAGTCGGACTCGTCATCTCATCGCGGACGAACGGCCACGCGACGAGGGCAATCAACAAGGCTCCGACGATTCCGCCGATCAGACCGACGAAAAAGGCTTTTCCGGCACCGCGACGACGCTTTGGTTCTGGTTGTTCTTCATATGGTTCACGATAAGGGCTGACCGGTTCGCTCGTTGCCGGTTGACGGGGCGGGAAGCCGCTCTCATCGGATGACTGTTCGTATCGTTCGGATTCGTTCCGTGGTTCTTCGGGTCGATCCATCGACATACGCCTCCTTTATGACTCTCTTTACACAAGTATACCCCCATCACGTGGCAAGTGAGCCAAATGTGGGGGTCTTTTGAGCATATTCAGTAATTTCCCATAATCAAAGCTTTAGGAGCGGCGTCGGAATGACCGGATCCGTGTCGAGAAGCTGAATCTTACTCAGATCGACGTCACGGCTCGCGAGCGTCTGGGAGACACTCATCCGGGCGAGTTCCTTCATGTTGTTGTCCTTGCTCAAATGGGCCATATGGATCCGTTTTGTCCGATCATCAAGGACCTCGCTCATCGCGATTGCGGCGTCCTCATTCGAGACGTGTCCGTAATCCCCGAGGATCCGTCGTTTGACGCTCCACGGATAATGTCCCATCTGGAGCATACCGATATCATGGTTCGCTTCGAAGATATAGGCATCAGCGCCCCGAATGACACCTTTCATTCGGTCCGAGACGTATCCGGTATCCGTGATGTGCGCCAACCGTTTTCCTTCATGGGCGAACTGGAAGAACATCGGATCGGCTGCATCGTGACTAACGTTGAATGATTCGACTTCGATGTCACCGAACTGCTTGACCTCTCCGACTTCCCAGAGGAACTTCAGCGCCGGATCAATCTTACCGATCTTCGCTTCCATCGCTGCCCATGTCTTTTCATTCGCATAGAGCGGGATATTGTACTTCCGCGCCATGATGCCGACGCCTTTGATATGGTCGGAGTGCTCATGGGTGACGAACAGACCATCGATGCCATGTGGCGACCGGTCGATCTGGTCGAACAAGGCGAGCATCGCCTTGCCGGTCAATCCCGCGTCGACGAGCAAGCGGGTCTGTTCACTTTCGATATAGAGGGCGTTCCCCGTCGAGCCACTGGCCATGACGCTGTAGTGTAGGCTCATCGTGCATTCCTCATTTCTCTGAGACTGTATCCAATCGTTCTACGGTCTGGACACCGCCATCAATCGCATTGACGAAATAGACTTCTTCATTATCGAGCTCGATTTGCCACGTCGGCGGCAGGATTTGGACCGATTCCGTGCCTTCCGTGACGAGACAGAAATAACCGAGCTTGTGACTCGTCAACCGCTTCGATGCCGGGAACAAGCCTTGCTCCGACAACTGGACGATTGCTTCACTTGCCGATAACAACGTCACGTCCTGCGCTTGCCGGACGACCTTGTTCAAGTGGCGTTGTTTGTAGCTGACGATTTCCTTCGCATCGTTGAGCTGCAAGACGAGCAGGGACGGTCCGATCATCGCATCGTCCTCACGCGACTGCTGTGGTGTCGAATAGAGCGGCTGTCCCTTATACGTCTGAACGAATGTCATCTCCTGATACTTACTATCATACTTCCAAAATGTATATTCGGCACCATATCGAACTGATGCTTGAACGAACGATGAAGCAGAATCCCGCATCGTCTTCGCATCGAGTCGATACGGTTTCGTCAACCGGACCGACCACTCGACATCGTTCTTGACGGAGGCGACCGCGTCACGAATCGGTGAACTCGCGAGTGGCGCTAGCGTCCGCGCATCGACTTCGGCTGTTAAATAGCCGATGTCTCGCGTAACCGGTTGTAGCTTTTTCTCATCGATTTGACGATCCTTCAAGATCGATTTACCGGTCGCACTCGTCGCGACGATCCGCGGCTCGACCATCCGGTCCATCAATTGAATGGCGAGGTAGACGTTCAGGATCAAAAAGGTCAGCATCAATAAGGTCTTCGCTTTACTCCAGTCCATTCATCCTCACCCCTCATTCCCGACAGCTTGATTGATCGATTGCCAGACACCGTCGATCTTAATGAACCACGTCGGCTCAAAGACGGCATAGCGGCTCGTTGAAATCTTATACGTCATCTCATATCCAATCCGGATTCCACTGATCTCTTTTAAGAGATCAGCACGGCTCAGACGTTCGAGAACCGTTTCAACGGCTGGCACCGTCTCTTCCCGAAGGATGAGCTTCCGCTTCGCCCGAAGCATGCTACGACTGAGCGACCGGACTTGATTTTCCTCATACATGATCTTCAGTGTCGCAAGATCGAACTTCGTCTGTTCGAGTAGCGGACCACTCTCCCCAAATACCGGATACCGGTTCAAGTACAACCGGAACGTCGCCGTCTGTTCCTCACTCTTTTTACTCATCTGATCAAAGTAATACCGGAAGCCACTGCGTTGGGTATCTTGATCGAGCCAGCCCCCATGAATGTTGACATAGCTGACGAGCGTGCTGTAATCGACAGTCGAGCTTTGCGTATTCGGCGATAATGTATTGAAACGATACACATTATAGTTTCGGTCATACGTCGAAACGCTGACGCCGTCCGTCAAGACGTCGAGATCATCCCGACTCTTGATTTGCTGGACGTTCGAGTTCTCGGCAAAAAAGGCACTCCGAATGCGGTCGAGTGGTTTCGGCGATTGCCCGACCTCGTCATAGACGAAGACTTGCTCTAGTCGCGTCGTACCGCTCGCGACATACGTATAATCGCCACCTTTGAGTTCGACGCGTGTCATCGGTTTTTTCTTATCATGCGCGAACAGTCGCTTCAGAACCGTCTCATCGCCGACGAGCTTGAAGTCCTTCAGGCGACCGGTCGCCGACTCGAGACGGAGGATTGGTCCATCATAATCGAGTAAATAGAGTCGTTTGATCGGTTCCGAGAAGGCGATCTGTTTTTCTCCGAGTAACTCTTCAAGAATCGTCGCACTGATCGGTGTCGGGAAGATCATCTCGACACTCCGATCACCGACCGGGATGTTGTTCGCTTTATCCGTCAAGACGAGGACACCGATGTTAAACGACGCACCGATTCGGTTAAGGAAGGTCCGACCGATGATTTGTGTCTGATAGATCCCTTCCTGATCCGAATAGACGAGTAGTTCCGGGTTGATCAGTTGGTTGCTTTCAATCGTCTTTGAGGCATCGATCTCGTTGAACGAGACCTGTTCCCGCTCGATTGATTCACTGCTTGGATGATAGGTCCAGAGCATCGCTGTCTGAGCGATCGAACCGGCGACAAGTAGGACGAGTAACAGCGAACTCCAGTGTTGTTTCTTCATCCGGCATCCACCTCTTCGATCACCTCATACGGAAGCGTGAAGTAAATCGTCGTGCCGCGTCCCCATTCACTTTCTGCCCAGATGTCGCCACCATGTGCCGAAACGACGTCTTTTGCGATCGACAGACCAAGACCGGTGCCGCCGATTTTACGGGCACGGGCTTTATCGACACGATAGAAGCGTTCGAAGATTTTTTGGAGATTCGCTTTCGGGATTCCGACACCTTCATCCTTGATGCTGATGACGATCCGTTTTGCCCGGAGCATCGTCCGGACGGTGATCGTTCCGCCTTCCGGTGAGTACTTGATTGCGTTCGTCAGGATGTTGTCTGCGACCTGAATCAATTTATCCTGATCACCACGGATATAGACTTTCCGCTTCATGATCTTACGACGGAAACGAATCCGTTCCGGCTTCGTCATGTCATGGCGATCGAGAATCTCATTCAGGAACTGAATGTAATCGAAGCGGACCTTGTTCATTTTGTATTCCTTACTGTCCATCTTCGACAGTTGTAAGAGATCGGTGACGAGGCGGATCATCCGCTCCGTCTCATTTTGTGTCGTCTCAAGGAAACGCGGTGCGAGTTCCTCGTCCTGATACGCTCCTTCTGCCAAGGCTTCAAGATAGCTGCGCATCGTCGTCAGCGGTGTTCGGAGCTCGTGACTGACGTTCGCGACGAATTCGCGACGATCCTGTTCGACCTGCTCCTGTTCCGTGACGTCATGCAGGACGACGATCATCCCGGTAATCGGACCACTGTGTTTCTTGACGGGCGAGAAGAATGCCCGGACGAGGAACAATTCGTCCTCACTACTGAAATCAAGCAGACGCGGTGGCATCGTACCATCTTCCGGAATCATGAAATCGTCACCGAGTGCCAGTAAGTCCTTCAAGTTCGTTCCGACGACGCTCGCATCGTCCGCACCGACGATATCCTTCGCTTGATCGTTCATCAAGATGACGCGCAGTGTTCGATCCGTCGCGATGACGCCATCGGTCATGTTCTCAAGGACGCTCGTCAACTTCCGTCGTTCAGCTTCCGTCGTCGCGTTCGCTTCGAGTAGCTCATCCGTCAATTCGTTGAAGGAACGGGCGAGTTGCCCGATCTCATCGTCCGAATAGACCTTAACCTTCCGCGAGAAGTTCCCGCGTCGCATCTCGATCGCTTGACGCCGCATATCGGAAATCGGACGCGTGATCGTCCGCGACAGCAACACACCGAGAATTGACGTGATGACGAGGGCGATGACCGTTCCGGTCGCAAGAATCCGCGTAACCTGTTGCATCTGCGAATAGATTGACTCCATCGAAGCGCGAACATAAATCATACCGGTCGTTACGCCGTCTCGTTCCGAGGTAACCGGTACGGCAAAGATTCGGATCTTATCCTCTGATTCCGGATCAAGCACGGTGTCTGTCCGGGTCGAGCTCGTTGCCTGCGCTTTTTTAATCAGTGAATTCGTCGCCCGTTGTCCGACTGCTGATTGGTTCTCGTTATCCGATGTTGCCTGGATGATCGAGTCCTGGTCAATGATCTGAACTTCGAGGATGTCGTTCCTTGAGGTGGAGCCATTACTAAACTCAGACAGCAGTTGCCCTAGTGATTGGGACAACTGCCGCTTGGAGGCGTCATCATCGCCTGTTTTATCGAATTCCTTCCCGACGTTATAGGCGACAAGACCTGCCCGGTCCTCGACCGACTTCGAGAAGTTCGTAATGTACTGCTTTTCAAGGGAACGAACGAAATAGACGCCAATGACCTGCATCGCCACTAAAATCAATAAGGCATAGATGACGACGAGTTTCCATTGGATGGATTTAAAGAAGTTCGTTCCTTTTAACATCGTTATTCATTCTCCCCGTCTTGGAGATAATAGCCGACACCACGACGCGTCATGATGTAAACTGGCGTACTTGGGTTATCTTCGACTTTCTCACGGAGACGACGCACCGTTACGTCGACTGTCCGGACGTCACCGAAGTAGTCATAGCCCCAGACCGTTTGCAACAAATGCTCACGTGTCATGACTTGACCGATGTTTTTCGCGAGGTAGTGCAACAATTCGAACTCACGCTGCGTCAGCTCGATCTTTTGATCCTTACGTGTCACCGTATGCGAATTCGTATCGATATACAGTTCTCCGACTTTGAGTGGACCTGGTCCAACCGGTTGTGGTGTAGCTTCCGGACTCGTGTTGCGTAAGTGGACTTTCACGCGGGCAAGTAACTCGCGCGAGCTGAATGGCTTCGTCACGTAATCGTTCGCGCCAAGTTCAAGACCAAGTACCGTATCGATCTCGGAATCCTTCGCTGTCAACATGATGATCGGAATCTTCGACGTCTTCCGGACTTCCCGGCAGACCTCCATCCCGTCCATTAACGGGAGCATGATGTCGAGTAACATCAAATCCGGTTTGAACTCCTCGAATTTTTCTAATGCCTCCACGCCGTCATTTGCGATCGCGACCTGGTAGCCTTCTTTTTCTAATTTAAACTTGAGTATATCTGCAATCGGTAACTCGTCATCGACGACTAGAATTTTGCGTTCCGTCACTGGGTGTGCCCCCTTAAAAATTTCTATTCAATCTATTTTACCTGTTTTTTCGGCATATAGAAAGGTGGCGACGGAAACTCCCGGCGCCACTCTCTCTGCTGTTCGTCGTCTCACGAGAGAGGTTCCACGTGAAACACTGTATTCAGTATACCTGTTTTTGCTTCCGTTTGTGAACCATTTCGCACAAAAAACAGCCTCTTGCGGGAGGCAAGAGGCTGTTGAGACTTATGCTTCTTCGTAGAGATCACGCAAGACGACTGTCTGTTCACGACCCGGTCCGACCGAGAACGTGACGAGCGAGATACCTGTGAGATCCGCAATCCGCTTAACGTAGTTCTGTGCGTTCAACGGTAGATCTTCAAAGCGACGGACACCTGTGATGTCCTCCTTCCAACCTGGCAGTTCTTCGTAAACTGGAACACATGCTTCGAGATCACGGAAGCTTGCTGGGTACTCATCGATCTGTTTACCGTTGAATTCGTATGATGTACAGATCTTCAATGTGTCGAGTCCAGTCAAAACGTCGATCGAGTTGAGCGAAAGATCCGTCAATCCACTTGTACGGCGCGAGTGGCGAACAACGACCGAGTCGAACCAACCAACACGACGCGGACGTCCTGTCGTCGTTCCGTATTCACGACCGACTTCACGGATTTGATGACCGATGTCATCAAACAATTCCGTTGGGAACGGACCGTCACCGACACGTGATGTGTACGCTTTACAGACACCAACGACGTGATCAATCCGGGCTGGACCAACACCGACACCCGATGCGACACCACCGGCAGATGCGTTCGATGATGTAACGAACGGGTACGTTCCGTGGTCAAGGTCGAGTAAGACACCTTGTGCGCCTTCGAACAACACTTTTTCGCCGTGATCGAGGCTATCGTTGACGACGACGGATGTATCGCAGACGTATTTCGCGAACTCTTGTCCATACGCATAGTACTCTTCGAAGATATCGTCGAACGCGATTGGTTCAGCGTCATACATCTTCGTGAACATCCGGTTCTTTTGGTCGAGAACGATCTTCAACTTCTCAGCGAACGTTTCTTTGTCGAGTAAGTCTGCCATCCGGATTCCGATTCGTGCGGCTTTATCCATGTAGCACGGTCCGATTCCTTTTAGCGTCGTTCCGACTTTTGCGTCGCCCTTCGCTTCTTCTTCTAACTGATCCTGCAACTGATGATACGGCAAGATGACATGCGCCCGATTCGAAATTAACAAGTTATCCGTTGAGACACCACGATCGTGCAGATACTTCAATTCCTTGACGAGTGATTTCGGGTTGACGACGAGACCGTTCCCGATGACACATTTCTTATCCGAGTAAAAAATACCTGATGGGATCAAGTGCAATTTGTACGTCTCGTTATTGAATACGATCGTATGTCCTGCATTGTCTCCACCTTGATAACGTGCTACGACGTCGGCTTGTTTCGAAAGAAAATCGGTGATTTTCCCTTTTCCTTCGTCGCCCCACTGTGTTCCGACTACTACTACTGATGACATCTTATCATCCACCTCCACGTACGATTCAAAACCACGACTAAGTGTAACGCGATAAAAAAGAGAAGTCAACCAAATACCGAACAATTAATTGTTACAATTCTCTTTCGTTCGTTTAATTATCGTTTTTGGTGAACAAACTGAGAATCTTTAGGTGAAAATAAAAAAAGCTACGTTTTATCTCCGATTGATCGAAGACAAAACGTAGCTTGGATTAAGCTGGTGGCGCGTACGAGTTGCTTGGCTCGAGATCCACGAACTTGTTGAATTCTTTTCGGAAGGCGAGCTTGACGGTACCGGTTGGACCATTCCGCTGTTTTGCGATGATAATCTCAATCGTATTCGCATCTTCCGTTTCTTTATTGTAGTAATCGTCACGATACAAGAAGGCGACGATATCGGCATCTTGCTCGATTGCTCCCGATTCCCGGATATCCGACATCATCGGTCGCTTATCTTGACGGCTCTCAACCCCACGGGAGAGCTGCGATAAGGCGATGACGGGGACTTCGAGTTCACGCGCGAGTGATTTCAAGGAACGGGAAATTTCCGAGACCTCTTGTTGACGGTTGTCGCTGGAGCGACCATTCCCTTGAATCAGCTGCAAGTAATCGATCATGATCATCCCAAGACCGTGCTCCTGCTTCAAACGACGGCACTTCGCCCGGATATCGTTAACCCGAATACCTGGTGTATCGTCGATGTAGATGCCGGCTTGAGACAGGTTACTCATCGCAAGCGATAACTTGCCCCAGTCCTCTTCCTCGAGTTGACCAGTCCGCAGACGCTGCGCATCGACGTTTCCTTCGGCACAGAGCATCCGCATGACGAGCTGTTCGGCACCCATCTCAAGACTAAAGATGGCGACGTTCTCGTCAGCGCGTGTCGCGACGTTTTGCGAGATGTTCAAGGCAAACGCCGTCTTCCCGACCGATGGACGTGCTGCGACGATGATTAGATCGTTACGCTGGAATCCGGCCGTCATCTTATCGAGATCCTGGAAACCGGTCGGAATCCCCGTCGTCTCGCCGCTTTGCTTATGCAATTTATCAATCGTTGCATAGGCACTCGTCAAGACGTCCGAGATCGGGATGAAGCTCGCGCTCCCTTTTCCTTGTGATACTTCGAGAATCTTCCGTTCTGCCTCATTCAGCAGGACATCGACCTCGTTTTGCCGCTCGTATCCGTCAGTGACGATTTCACCCGCCGTCCGAATGAGACGCCGAAGCGTCGACTTCTGGTCAACGACGTTGACGTAGTAATTAATGTTGGCTGCGGTCGGTACCCCTTCCGCTAGTTCCGCTAGATACGGTAGACCACCGATCTCATCTAGGATACCAAGCGTACTGAGCTCGGCTGTGACCGTGACGAGGTCGATCGCTTCGCCTCGGTCGGACAGCACGAGCATCGCTTCGAAGATCCGTTGGTGAGAGGCACGGTAAAAGTCCTGTGGTAACAGACGTTCTGATGCACTGATCAAACGATCCGCATCAATCATGATCGCCCCTAGGACGGCTTGTTCTGCCTCGATACTTTGGGGAGGCATATTTTGCATGACTTCACTCATCACCGTTCCCCTTTTCTACTCACGCCTCTTTGACCTGAACGTTCAGCGTCGCTGTCACTTCGTTGTGTAGCTTCAATGGTACCTTCGTAAAGCCGAGTGCCTTGATTGGGTGCTCGAGCTCGATTTTACGTTTGTCGATTTTGTAACCCATGCTCTTGAGTGCTTCCGCGATCTGTTTGCTTGTGACAGAACCGAAGACACGACCGCCTTCACCGGCTTTCGTCGAGACGACGATCGTCTCTTTTTCGATTTTCTCTTTTAACGCTTGTGCGTCAAGCAAGTTCTGTTTCGCTTCTTCTGCTGCTTTACGTTCATGTGCTTCATGTTGCTTCAAGTTGCCAGTCGTCGCAGGACGCGCCAACTTTTTCTTGAAGAGTACGTTATTTGCATAAGCATCGGCCACGTCTTTGACGTCTCCTGCTTTACCTTGTCCTTTTACATCTTGTAAGAAAATAACCTTCATTCTGATTCCTCTCCTTTTGTCTCATCTTCTAGATATTGATCGATCGCTTTACGCAACGCATCCGCGACCGTGATGACCGATTCTGACATCTGTGTCGCCGCGTTCGTCAAGTGACCGCCGCCTCCGAGCGTCTCCATGATCAACTGGACGTTGACTTCTCCAAGCGAACGGGCACTGATCGCTGTCCGTCCGTCTTGAAGTTCTGCGATGACGAAGGCAGCACGGATGCCTTGAAGCGACAACAATTGATCGGCCGCTTGTGCGATCAAGACTTGATCGTGAATGACGCCAGGTTCCGCTGTCGCAATCGCCATCCCTTTCGTATAGACCTCGGACCGCTCGAGAATATGTGACTGCTCAACGTACGTCTCAAGATCCTGACTGAGGAACTCTTGCACGAGCACCGTGTCAGCACCTTGTGAACGCAAGTAAGAGGCAGCATCGAACGTCCGCGAGCCGGTCCGAAGGGCAAAGCCTTTCGTATCGACGATGATTCCGGCAAGTAACGCCGTCGCTTCAAGCATCGATAGCTTTTGATTCGTCGGCTGGTACTCGATTAACTCGGTGACGAGCTCTGACGTCGACGATGCGTAAGGCTCGAGATAAACGAGGACCGCATCTTCGATGAAATCCTCCCCACGCCGGTGATGATCAATCACGACCATATGCTCGAATCGATCGAGTAACGTCGGTACGACGACGAGCGACGGTTTGTGGGTATCGACGACGACGAGTAACGTCTGATCGTCAATCAACTGATCGGCTTGAAACGCATTGACGAACCGTGTCTCGAGTTGTGGTACTTCAGCGATCTCGTCCATCATCCGGCGAATCCCCCGACCGATTTCTTCTGGCGGTAAAACGATATGCGCTTCCTTATCGTTCATTTCCGCAAGCTTCAAAATGCCGATCGCTGATCCGAGTGCATCCATATCCGGATTCTTATGCCCCATGATCAGGACACGGCTTGATTCCTGCATTAAATCACGAAGCGAGTTGGCAATGACCCGTGCCCGGACACGTGTCCGTTTTTCTGTCGGGTTCGTCTTGCCGCCATAAAAGCGGACTTTTCCATCGCGTTTGATGACGACTTGATCGCCTCCCCGTCCTAATGCGAGATCGAGACTCGACTGAGCCATCAGACCAAGCGCCGGAATCGGGTCACTTCCGCAACCAATTCCGATCGATAACGTCAACTGGACACCACGCTGACTCGTCTCTTCGCGAACGGTATCGAGAATCGTGAACTTCGATCGTTCGAGAATCCGGAGATTCTCTTCTGTCGTGACGATGAAATATCGATCGGACGCGGTCCGCTTGATATACGTTCCGTGTTCGGCTGCCCAGTGATTCAATAGTTGAGTGACACGACTGTTCAACTCACTGCGCAACTGATCTTCGATACCTTGTGTCATCTCATCGTAGTTATCGAGATAGATGACGCCGATGACCGTCTGATTGTCGACGAGTTGTTGTTCGACTTGTGCCTCTTCTGTCATATCGAACAGATAGAACGTCCGGTTCTCATGATTTGAAAAGACGCGATATACGGCATCACCGATTTCAAGCGTCGCTTGGTCCTCATTCGTCGCGACCATCTCGATGAATAAGGGATCGAGCTCATTGAGCGTCTGTCCCATCGCTACATCATCAAAGATCTCCCGCATCGGATCATTAAACCAGGTGACGAGGGTTTCCTCATCGTATAACAAAATCCCGATTGGCATGTTCGTCAACGCATCTTGTCCCGTCTCCTCGACTTGCATCGAGATTCCGGCGACGTACGCCTCCCATGCCCTGCGTGCACGACGTTCTTCGAATAGGTGCAATCCGAAGAGGAGGGCAGTCACGACGGCTCCGATAGCGGAGATGATCGGTTCACGTACAGCGACGACGAGAAGCAGACCGACGATTAATAGATACGGAATGAAGCGAACGATGCGTCGTTCTCGTTCCGGTGATACTTGTTGACCTGACTCCATCGTGTCCTCCTTATATGCTCTATAGGGTTCATTTAAATTTTTAGTAACTTGTTTATTATAACCGAAAAGCAGGAGGGGATGAAAGGGAAGCGAAAAAAAGCACCATCCTCACGCATGAGGATGGTGCTACGAAATCAGTCAGCCACGTATGGGATTAAAGCCATTTGACGTGCGCGTTTGATTGCGATTGTAAGTGGACGTTGGTATTTCGCTGAAGTACCAGTCACACGACGTGGAAGAATCTTACCGCGTTCCGAAATGAAACGTTTGAGAAGTTCTACGTCTTTATAATCGATATGAGTGATGTGGTTCGACGTGAAGTAACATACTTTACGACGACGTTTTCCACCTGGACGACGTGCCATGTGATTAACCTCCTTTTTAACTTGGATTTTTCAGGACGATTTCCTTAGAACGGGAGATCGTCGTCTGAAAGGTCGATCGAACTACCGCCGCTGAACGGATCAGCGCCGAAGCCCGAATTCGATGAAGCGGGTGCTGGCGAGGAAGAGTTGTTCTGCTGTTGCTGTGAACCCCATCCTGCAGCATTCCCGTTTCCACCAGTAGATGAAGCGTAGCCTTCGCTACCATCCGAAGAACGGCTCGCGTTACGTGACTCAAGGAAGCGGACGCTATCAGCGACGACTTCCGCACGATAACGGCGTTGCCCTTCTTTATCGTCGTAGCTGCTAATCTGGAGGCGACCCTCTACACCAGCAAGACTACCCTTCTTCAAATACTGAGCAACGTTCTCTGCTTGCTTGCGCCAAACGACGCAATCGATGAAATCAGCTTCTCGCTTCCCATCTTGCCCTGTGAAAGGACGGTCACATGCGAGTGTGAATCGCGTTACCGCAATCCCGCTCTGCGTATAACGCATTTCCGGGTCACGAGTTAACCGACCGACTAAAACGACGCGGTTAATCATCAGAATCACTCTCCTGTTTCAGCTTATTTCTCGTCTTTTGTGATCATTAAGCGAACGATATCGTCACTGATCTTCATGAGACGGTCAAGTTCTTTTGTAGCTGCTGGTTCAGCAGAAACGTTAAGAAGAACGTAGAACCCTTCACGCATATCATTGATTTCGTAAGCGAAACGACGTTTACCCATTTCAGTTGTTTTATCAACTGTACCACCGTTATCAGTGAGGACTTTGTTGAAACGCTCCACTGTTGCTTTGCGTGCTTCCTCATCAAGTTCCGGACGGATGATGTAAAGTACTTCGTATTTACGCATATCTGTCACCTCCTCTTGGACTGGCGGCTCGAATGTTCGAGCAAGGAGCAATAATTCATTACTCACATTCGTTAATACTACCAAAGTATTTTGCTTTATGCAATAACGATTCGTTTTCGATTAGACGTTGAAGCGGAAGGTGACGACATCGCCGTCTTGGAAGACATATTCCTTACCTTCTGAACGGTAACGTCCTTGTTCCTTGACTGTCGCCATGTTGCCTGCTGCTGCTAAATCTTCGTACGAAACGACTTCTGCACGGATGAATCCACGTTCGAAGTCCGAGTGGATGACACCCGCACATTGTGGAGCTTTCATCCCTTTTTTGAACGTCCAAGCGCGTACTTCTTTTTCACCTGCTGTGAAGTATGTCGCAAGACCAAGCGTGCTGTATGCTGCATGGATCAATTGATCAAGACCTGATTCTTCGATTCCGAGATCGACGAGGAACTCTTGACGTTCTTCTGGCTCAAGCTCCGCAATCTCTTCTTCGATCCGAGCACAGATGACGATGACTTCAGAACCTTCTTTTTCTGCGAATTCGCGTACGAGACGGACATTTTCGTTATTGTCCGCATCTGCGACTTCATCTTCGCCGACGTTTGCGACGTAAAGCATCGGTTTCATCGTCAACAATTGGAAGTGTTTAACGAGAGCTGCTTGATCTTCGTTCAATTCAGCGAGACGTGCTGGTTTCTCATCTTCGAGTAATGCTTGCACGATTTCAAGTGCTTCGAGTTCAGCCGCTGCGTTTTTATCGCGTGACTTGACTTGTTTTTGGACACGCTGAATCCGTTTTTCGACTTGCTCGAGGTCTGCGAGGATCAATTCGAGGTTGATCGTCTCGATATCATCGATCGGTGAGACTTTCCCGGCCACGTGTGTGATGTTTTCATCGACGAAACAACGCACGACCTGACAGATCGCATCTACCTCACGAATGTTCGCGAGGAATTTATTTCCGAGACCTTCCCCTTTAGACGCGCCTTTTACGATACCCGCAATATCCGTGAATTCGAATGCTGTCGGGATCGTCTTTTTCGGGTTGACGAGTTCCGTCAATTTCCGAAGACGTGCATCTGGTACTTCAACGACACCGACATTCGGGTCGATCGTTGCGAACGGGTAGTTCGCTGCCTCTACACCTGCTTGTGTGATGGCGTTAAAAAGTGTTGATTTTCCTACGTTTGGTAAGCCAACGATTCCTGCTGTTAATCCCACTTGGAATTCCTCCTTTTCGGTATTTCCTAGGAAATCCGTGCTAGCGGCCGCAGTGGGTAGAATGATTACACCACGTCAGCACATCTTTCACAATTATAGATAGTTCAATTTTTTTAAGCAAGGAGCTCGACCGTCTTTTTTACTCACGTCCTAACCGAACGCAATCGCTCCACTTAAGCAAGACAACAAAAAAGCGAATCTAATCACGAGGATCAGATCCGCTTTTCATTACTCTGGTAAGACTTTTTTCAATCGTTTATCAAAATCACGACGTGGCATCAAAATGCTTGCCCCGCAACCTTGACATTTGATTCGGATATCCATGCCGACCCGAATGATTTGCCATCGGTTCGTACCACATGGATGCTGCTTCTTCATCTCAACATAATCATGGAGTTGATACGTTTTTGGAATCATCCGTCTGTCCACCATTCTTTTGTTCTGGATTCATCATGACCATCCGTGGATACGGGATCTTGATGTTCTCTTCTTCGAGTCCTTGCTTCAATTCTTTCCGGATTAGACGACCGGCTTGGAAATGTTGCATCGGTGGTACTTCTGCCATCAAACGATAGACGACTTCAGAAGGACCAAGTGTCTGGACGCCAAGCATCTGGATTGGTTCGACGAACATATCGACATACTTCTTCGTCGTCCGGTCAGCGATCTCATGCAAGACTTGTTCGACCCGCTCGAGATCTTCGTCATAGGAGACTTGGACGTCGACGAGTGCAAAACTGTTGTCGACCGAATAGTTCGTCACTTGCAAAATCTGACCGTTCGGGATGATGTGGATCTCCCCGTTGAGTCCTTTGAGTTTCGTCGTCCGGATCCCAAGTTCCGTGACGACTCCTTCAATCACACCGACGCGTACATAATCTCCGACTTTGAACTGGCGTTCGAAGATGATGAACGCTCCGGTAATGATATCTTGTACCAAGTTCTTCGCACCGAACGAAATCGCAAGACCGGCGATTCCGGCACTGGCGACGAGACCGGTGATGTTGATACCGAACTGACTGAGCACCGTCAACAACATGACGATTCCGAGCACGTAACGGATTGCATTTTGTAGCAACTTCAGTAATGTCTCGTTCTGTCGTTGCGCCAAGTAGTCCTGGTCATTGATTTTCCTGATCGTAAAGAGACGCGAGACTGCCCCAGTCAAAACGCGCGTTAACACATAGAACGCCGCGATGATGATGAGCGCAATCAGTAGTTTCATCCCAAAACGAATCCACATATCCGCATCCATTACTTGATTGATTAGTTTATCGACTTGGGCGACGGATTCTTGTACATCTTGATTGGTAGCCATTCTCTCATCCTTTCTTATTCTCTCTATTACGACAGTATACGTGATTTTAATTGAGTTTCAACCAAAGAGCCGATTTTGACGTTAGATTTTCGGAAAAACCGGGAAAGGAAAATCATCTAAGAACCCTTCACTCTTGCCAATCCACCACGACACCGACACCAAGAGAAGAAAGGATGATTTCGATGAATTTCCGCTTTCATTCGCACGAGCCCAAGCCTTATTCTTTCTTTTTAGAATATACGGAACCGTTCGCGAAAGAACGCTTAGCTGAACAACTATTCGAACAAATCTCCGCAGTCCAAGAAAAACGTCCGATTGTACTCGTCTGCATTGGTTCTGATCGTTCGACGGGCGACTCACTCGGTCCACTTGTCGGAACATTCCTTGAAAAACAAGCACCTGCTCATCTCCACGTTTACGGTACACTCGCTAAACCCGTCCATGCACTGAATCTCGCTGAAACGATTCACTCGATCCAAACGACCCATTACCGTCCACTTGTCATCGCAATTGATGCGTGTCTTGGTCGGCTTTCAAGCGTTGGGCATGTCTTCTTTTCGGAAGGACCACTCGCACCCGGTGCTGGCGTCCAAAAAGAATTGCCAGCGGTCGGTAACTTCAACATCAAGGCTGTCGTTAACGTCAGTGGCTTCATGGAGATGATGATTCTCCAAAATACACGGTTACACCTCGTTTATGAACTAGCAGAACTCGTCGCGAACAGTTTCCACATGCTCGATGCGAAACTATCCGCTGAATCGACACGGACGACGATTTCCTTCACGCCCCGTTCGATGTAATGAAAAAGAAGCGAACCGTTACCGGAACGCTTCTTTTTCATTGATCCGATTCAGGTAATAACAAATCGAGCAACCGGTTGAGGTCGTCTTCATCTGCAAAATCAATCTCGAGTTTCCCCGCCTGTTTGCCTTGTTTGATCCGAACCGTCGCCCCGTATTTTTCGCGAAGCGACTCTTCGACGAATTGGACAGCGGTCGCTTGTTGCGGACGGACGGCTTCCTTTCGCTCCCGAAGTGCCTGCTCTAATCGACGGACGTTCCAATTTTCCGCCATGACGCGTTCTGCCATCTGCTCGATCTTCTTTGGATGCTTCAGCGACAATAGGGCACGGGCATGTCCCATCGATAGCTGCTCATCCATCACCGCTTGTTGAACGAGTAACGGCAATTGTAGTAACCGAAGACTGTTCGTGATGTGCGAACGACTTTTGCCGACACGCTGCGCAAGCTCTGCTTGCGTGATGCCGAATTCCTCGATCATCTCCGCATACGCCATCGCCTCTTCAATCGCGGATAAATCCGCCCGTTGGATGTTTTCGATCAAAGCGAGCTCCATTACGCGTGTCTCGTCTGCTTCGATCACGAGGACCGGTACACGTTCGAATCCTGCGCGACTCGCTGCTTGATACCGTCGTTCGCCGGCGATGATTTCATAATAGCCATCACGTGGTCGGACGACGATCGGTTGGATCATCCCGTGCCGAACGAGTGATTGGGCGAGTTCTTCTAATGCTTTTTCATTGAATCGTTTCCGGGGTTGAGTCGGATTCGGGCGAATCGCCCGAACAGGTAATTCGTTCACTTGCCTTCTCTCCTAAACGTAGCGGAAGGCACGACCGCTTATTCCGGACGTGCCTTCACGATGCGAATCCGCACCTCTACATATTCTTCACAATCGACTTCTTCTTTTTCGATCGTCAATCCGGTTTGCTCGATCATATCGACGGAATCGCGAAGGGTATTTAACGCAATCCGTGTATCGCGAGCAAAGCTCTTATGACGTTTTTTCTTCGGTGGCTGTGGTGTCATCAATCGTTCCACCCGGCGCTCCGTCTCCTTGACGTTCCATTCCCGTTCCAGAATTTCAGCGAGTACCGTTACTTGTAGCGCTTCATCCTTGAGCGGCAATAACGCACGGGCATGACGCTCCGTGATCGTCCGTTGCTTCAATGCTTCCCGGACATCCGTTGGCAATCGAAGCAAACGCAATTTGTTGGCAATCGTCGATTGACTACGTCCGAGCTTACGAGCTAACACTTCTTGCGTGATGTCTTGTAACGCAAGCAAGCGCTCATAGGCTTCTGCTTCTTCGATTGGTGTCAAATCTTCGCGTTGCAGATTTTCAATCAATGCCAGTGAAGCAGTCGTCTCGTCCGTCATCTCTTTGACGATGGCAGGAATCGTTTCCCAGCCAAGCGAGCGCACTGCCCGGTATCGTCGTTCTCCCGCAATGATCTCGTATCCTGTTCCTTGTTTTCGAACGACGATCGGCTGGAGTAATCCATGCTCTTCGATCGTAACGGCTAGCTCTTCAATTCGGTCCCCATCAAACACGGTCCGTGGTTGGAACTGGTTCGCGACAAGTTCTGTCAATGGTAATTCCTGAACCGTCTCTTGTGGGTCAAGCTCGATCGTAGCAGGTTGCCCTCCCTTACCGAGCAGCTTGGCAATTGCATTTCTCACGTTGGCGCACCTCACCTTTATCAGTCATCGTTTCACGTGAAACGGTGTTTAGCTTAATGGATCTTTTGCAGGCGTACCCGCTTTACGCGGATATTTCCCGGGTGTTGTTCGTTTTTTATCTACAATAACGATATTACGCTCACTTTCCTCGCCTGGCAATTGGAACTGGAAACTTTCCCGTAAATTCCCACCGAGTACTTTTAAGGCAATCGCACCATCCTCGAGCTCTTCACTGACTTTCGCTGCCTTCAAGGCAACGAATTGACCCCCGACTTTCGCAAGCGGTAGGCAATATTCTGCGAGAACGGACATCCGGGCGACCGCACGTGCTGTCACGACATCAAACCGTTCGCGGAATTGTTTATTTTTACCGAACTCTTCGGCGCGTCCATGATGGAACGCGACACCTTCGAGTCCGAGTTCCGTCGCCAAATGATTGAGGAAGCCGATTCGTTTGTTCAGTGAATCGACGATCGTCACTTGGAGATGTGGGAACATGATCTTGATCGGCAGACTTGGGAAACCAGCGCCCGCTCCGACATCACAAACCGTCGTGACCGTCGTGAAATCGAAATAGAATGCTGCTGTGATCGAATCATAGAAGTGCTTGAGATAGACATCTTCTTCGTCCGTGATCGCCGTCAGGTTCATCTTTTCATTCCACTCGACGAGCAGTTCATAATACCGTTTGAATTGATGCAACTGATGTTCTGAGACCTCAAGTCCCTGTGCTGCCAATGCTGTTACGAATTGCTGTTGGTTCATCTCGTTCACTCCGCAGTCAATGCGTATTGGCCTTGTTCGATATAGACAAGCAAAATCGAGATATCAGACGGGTTAACCCCTGAGATCCGGGATGCTTGTCCGATCGAGAGCGGACGCACTTGGTTTAGTTTTTGTTTCGCTTCAATCGCTAATCCACTGATCGCATCGTAATCGAGACGATCCGGAATCCGTTTTTGCTCCATCCGCATCATTTTTTCGACTTGATCGAGTTGTTTATCGATGTAGCCGGCATATTTAACTTGGATTTCGACTTGTTCTGCTGCTTCTGCAGACAGTGGTGTTTCCGGTGGTGTCATCTGCGCGATCATCGCATACGTGATTTCCGGGCGTTTCAGCAACGTGATCGCATGCAGAGCTTCCTTGAGTGGTGATGCACCAATTGCTTCTAGCTGTGCATTCACGTCCGGTGTCGCTTTGATGACGACCTTCTCAAGACGTTTCATCTCAAGACGGATTTGCTCTTGTTTATCGAGTAACTTCGCTTTGCGTTCTTCCGAGATCAATCCGAGTTCATGTCCGATTTCCGATAGACGAAGATCCGCATTATCATGACGGAGCAACAACCGATACTCGGCACGTGACGTCAAGAGGCGGTACGGTTCGTTCGTACCTTTCGTAACGAGATCATCGATCATGACACCGATATAGCCTTGTGAACGTGACAAGATAAGTGGTTCTTTGCCTTGGACTTGTAGTCCGGCATTGATCCCTGCCATGATCCCTTGTCCTGCCGCTTCCTCATAACCACTTGTTCCGTTGATTTGACCCGCTGTGAATAAACCAGGAACACGTTTTGTCTCGAGCGTTGGCCATAGTTGTGTTGGAACAACGGCATCGTACTCAATCGCATAACCAGGACGCATCATTTCTGAATTCTCAAGCCCAGGAATCGAGCGGAGAATATCGTGTTGGACGTCTTCCGGCAAGCTTGTTGATAACCCTTGCACGTAGACTTCTTCCGTATCGCGACCTTCTGGCTCAAGGAAGATTTGGTGACGCGGTTTATCGTTGAACCGGACGACCTTATCTTCGATCGATGGGCAATAACGTGGACCTGTTCCTTTGATCATTCCAGAGAACATCGGGGAGCGGTGCAGGTTCGCATCGATCAACTGATGCGTATACTCCGTCGTATACGTCAACCAGCATGGGATCTGTTCCGTGATCATCTGAGTCGTTTCATGACTAAATGGAAGTGCTACTTCGTCACCTGGTTGGATCTCCGTCTTCGAGTAGTCAATCGTTTTCCCGTCGATTCGCGGTGGTGTTCCTGTTTTGAAACGTGCGAGCTCAAATCCGAGTTCTTCAAGATGTTTCGATAGATTGATCGATGGCATCTGATTGTTCGGACCACTCTCGTACGACAATTCACCGATGATGATTTTTCCGCGCATGAACGTTCCTGTCGTGATGACGACCGCTTTTGCTCGGTATTCCGCTCCAGTATTCGTGACGACACCGACGCAGCGTCCTTCGTCGTCAATCAATAACCGTTCGACGAGCGCTTGACGTAAGAGCAAATTCGGCTCATCCTCGAGCGCTTTTTTCATCCGGTTTTGGTATTCGAATTTATCTGCCTGTGCCCGTAATGCTCGCACGGCAGGACCTTTTGACGTGTTTAACATTTTCATTTGAATATATGTTGCATCGATCGCGCGTGCCATCTCACCACCGAGCGCATCGATTTCCCGGACGACGATCCCTTTTGCAGGACCACCGATCGACGGGTTGCAATACATGAATCCAACCATATCGGGATTCATTGTCAACATGACCGTTTTCGAGCCCATTCGTGCCGCAGCAAGAGAGGCTTCGATGCCGGCATGTCCGGCTCCGACGACGATGACGTCGAATTCACCTGCTTGATAAGCCATAGTACTGGTTCCTCCTTCTTATTCCACACGCAGTCGTCTCAAATTATTTCCCGAGACAGAACTGCGAAAACAACTGATCCAATAAACTATCCTGTGCTGTATCACCATTGATTTCGCCAAGCGTATCCCATGCTCGTCGTAAATCGATCTGTACCATGTCGATCGGCATCGCTGCTTCTGCTGCACCGAGAGCATCTTCAATCATTTGACTCGCGCGTTTGATGAGCTGGATGTGACGCGCATTTGAGACGTACGTCATATCCTGACTTTCGACACCCTGTTCAAAGAACAGACTCGCAATCGCTGCTTCGAGATCGTTGACGCCTGCTTCTTCGAGCAAGGATGTCGTAACGATTGGTCGACCATCAGCAAGCTCCGTGACACGTGCTAAGTCAATCTGTTGCGCCAAGTCACTCTTGTTGACGATGATGATCGCGTTCATCCCTTTGATTGCCTCAAACAGCAAGACATCTTCATCCGTCAAAACATCGTTTCCGTTGAGGACGAGTAAGATTAAATCGGCCGTCTTTAAAGCCTGACGTGACTTTTCGACACCCATCCGTTCGACGATATCTTCCGTCTCGCGAATCCCTGCCGTATCAATCAACTTCAACGGTACACCGCGAACGTTGACGTATTCCTCGATCGTATCGCGCGTCGTTCCCGCGATATCGGTGACGATGGCCTTTGCTTCTTGCACCAATGTGTTGAGCAAAGACGACTTTCCGACGTTTGGTCGACCGATGATCGCTGTGGATAACCCTTCGCGCAAGATTTTTCCTTGGCGTGCCGTTGTTAATAACTCTGCCAAAATCGCGCGGACAGCACCAGCATCACGTTCGACGATCTGTTGCGTCATCTCTTCTGCATCGTATTCCGGGTAATCGATGTTGACTTCGATCGCAGCAATCGTCTGCAACAATTGTTGACGTAAGTCTTGGACGAGTTTCGAGAGACGCCCTTCAATCTGACTGACGGCGACATGCATCGCTCGGTCCGTCTTCGCCCGGATCAAATCCATGACGGCTTCCGCCTGTGACAAATCGATGCGTCCGTTCAAGAACGCGCGTTTCGTAAATTCACCAGGTTCCGCCAACCGGACTTCCGGTTGGGCGAGGATGAGTTCGAGGACACGATTGACCGCGACGACTCCTCCATGACAATTCAATTCGATGACATCTTCACGTGTAAACGTCTTTGGTGCGCGCATGACACTCACCATCACTTCATCGACGACACGGTCCGCCTCATGGTCGACCAATTTCCCGTAATGAATCGTATGGGTTGGTACTTCCGTCAAGCGGTTGCTCCCTTTGTAAACACGGTCGGCTACAGCGACTGCATCAGGACCTGATAAGCGCACGATCGCAATCGCCCCTTCTCCCATCGGCGTCGAAATCGCGGCAATCGTATCAAATTCCATCATCCGTTCTTCCACCTCGTTTTTCTTCTGTCTTTTTATGAGTATTTAATCCTTAATCGTTGCAATGGGTATAACGAAACAACTATACACGAAATGACGCAAAAGAAAAAGAGCGACACTCTGTCAAAACAAAGCGTCGCTCTTCACGTATTAGCGTTTCTTTTTCGATTTTTTAGGAGCCGGAGCTGCTTGTGCTGCTTCTTTTTCACGTTTAGCAGCCATTGTCGCTTCCGTCTGCAACTTAATCTTTTCACGCATTGGTTTCATGATGACGATCGTGACGATGATCGAGAAGATGTAACCGACGACCCAGTAAAGCGAAAGGGCAGATGGGAGTGTAACACCCATGATGAAGATCATGATTGGGAAGACGTAGAGCATGATTTTCATTTGTGGGTTGTCTTCTTGACCTGCCATCGAGATCTTTTGTTGCAGATACGTTAGTACCGCAGACATGATCGGCAAGATGAAGAATGGATCCGGTTTCCCAAGGTCGAACCAGAGGAACGTGTGTTGGAAAATAGCTGGTGTATAAATGATGGCATTGTAGAACGCGATCAAAATCGGCATTTGGATCAAGATCGGTAAACAGCCTGCAAGTGGATTGACGTTGTGCTCTTGGTAAAGCTTCATCATTTCTTGTTGCAATTTCTGTTGCGTCTCTTGGTCTTTTGAGCTGTATTTCTCACGAAGCTTCATCATTTCTGGTTGAATGACTTGCATTCCACCCATACTCTTCGTTTGTTTAATCATCAATGGAAGGATGACAAGACGAACGAGAAGTGTCGTAATGATGATTCCAATACCGTAATCACCGCTAAAGAACTGCGAAATCTCACGAATCAACCACGCCATCGGCCAAACGAAGTAATGTTTCCAAAAACCTTCTGTGTCTGCTGTGATCGGTTCACCAGTACCATACGAACTAGGTGTACAGCCGGATAATACGATCGCGAGCACGGACATGAGTCCGAGAGTTAACCAAATCTTAGTTCTCTTGTTCATAATTCCTCCTAGAAATTGTTTACGCTTTGTCGAACGCCATCTTCTTCTATAGTAAGGCAAGGAAAGGGAGCGCCGTACAAATCAACAGGATGCATTGCTACGATTCATTTTTTTGATCGCATCCAGACACCGGAACGTTTGAGCACGTGACGGAGACTGTCAGCCACTTCTTGCGCGGTCATCTTCGCGGCCGGATTGCGCGCGATGATCACCAAATCATAATTCGGGGCAATCGAGGCTTCATGCTGCTGGCATGCTTCCCGAAGATACCGTTTTACCTGATTCCGGACGACGGCATTCCCGATTTTCTTACTGACGGATAAACCAACCCGAAAGTGAGTCTGTTGCTCCTTTTTCAAGGCATACACGACAAATTGCCGATTTGCGACAGAGGCTCCTTTAGTAAACACCGCTTGGAACTCCTTGTCTTTCTTGACGCGGTATTCCTTCTTCACCTTATTCACACTCCATCCTGACACTACGAAAATTCGTCGTCTCTCATCATATCATAGAATAAACATGCGACGCGATAGGGCGCATGTGACAAAAGCACGAACACACGAAAAAACATAAAAAAAATCACCTCGGATCATGCCCGAAGTGATGGATGCATCAATGCATTAGACAGTCAAGGCTTTGCGGCCCTTAAGACGGCGAGCAGCCAAGATACGGCGGCCACTCTTCGTAGCCATACGCGCACGGAATCCGTGAACTTTTTTACGCTTACGGTTGTTTGGGTTGAAAGTTGGTTTCATTCGTCTGCACCTCCTTTAAAAGATCTTTATAACCAATTGTTATTTTCTACTTTAAGGCAGTCTTGTACATTATATAAACTGATTGTGGCATTGTCAATGAAAGTTCAGAAGATTTCTTGTCCTGCTTAATGGAGTTCTAGTTCGAAAACAGGCGATAGGATTCGACTACGTAAACTCTATTACGCGATAGAATACATATCGATCATGGAGGGGATGTTTGTAGACTTATCCACCTATCCACAGACTTATCCACATTATCCACACTTTCCGTGGATAACTCTTCACTTTGTCTACAATAGTATTTTTTAAAATCGACGTCAATCCTCGATTTTGGATTTCCTTTTTCCACTTCTTTTGTATTTTGTGAATAACTCTTTTTCGACGCTTCCTCTTTTAAAAAGTTATCCACCTCTTATCCACAATTTATCCACACTATCCACAGCTTGTGGGTAACTACCTGTGGACGGTTTAATTTACTTGTGGATAAATCATTCCAACCATTGCCAGGGCTCATTTCTTTTGATACACTAATTGTGCATAACATGATCCTGATTGTTCAGGACAAAACAAGTTATACACACCCTGTGGATAACTTTATACACAGATTCAACTGCCTGTGGATAACGTTATCCACAGTTTTTACGTTATGGGGATAAGTCGAGTTTCTTCATTAACTTTGTCTGTGTATAAGCCTGTGTACAAAAATTTTCTATCTTGATAAAAAAAGGGGGGTATTTATGAAAAACGCTGCCGAACTTTGGCATAATGTCTTATCTGTGATCGAGGAAGAGGAACGAACACCGAAAGCTAGTTATGATATGTGGTTGAAATCCACAGAAGGCGTCACGCTAAATGGAACGACACTACTCGTTTCAGCACCAGCTGCATTTACGGTGACATGGCTCGAGCGCCAGTACTTATCTTTACTCGAAGACACAGTTGAGGAAGTAACAGGAAGCCGACTCGATATTCAGTTCATTGAAGAGGGACAAGCGAAGAAAATGCTCGATCGACAAGAAGAGGAACGTGTTGAGGCAACACCGACTCCGAAATCGCGTCCATCGAACATGCGGAGACCAACAGAGGAATTGACGATGAGTGAACTCGGACAATTAAATGAGAAGTATACGTTCGATACATTCGTCATCGGATCGGGGAACCGTTTTGCGCATGCCGCTTCACTTGCTGTTGCGGAAGCGCCTGCTAAAGCATACAATCCACTTTTCATCTATGGTGGCGTTGGTCTTGGCAAAACCCATCTGATGCATGCCATCGGACAGTATGTTCAAGATCAAAATCTCGGGACACGGATTGCCTATGTCTCTTCTGAACGCTTTACGAATGACTTCATTAACTCCATCCGCGATAATAAAACGGTTGAGTTTAGAAATAAATACCGTAACATCGATGTCCTCTTAATTGATGACATTCAGTTCCTTGCGGGCAAAGAACAGACCCAAGAAGAGTTTTTCCACACGTTCAATGCCCTGCACAACGACCAAAAACAAATCATCATCTCAAGTGACCGACCACCAAAAGAGATTCCAACGCTTGAAGATCGGCTTCGTTCTCGTTTCGAATGGGGATTAATCACCGACATCACGCCACCGGATCTCGAGACACGGATTGCGATTTTACGGAAAAAGGCGAATGCGGAGCAACTTGACGTCTCAAACGAAGTCATGCTCTACATCGCAAGTCAAATTGATACGAATATTCGGGAGCTCGAAGGAGCGTTAACCCGCGTTATCGCTTATGCGAATCTCGTCGGACGACCAATCGATCCAAATGTCGCTGCGGAAGCCTTGCATAACATCATGCCGGTCGCTGAACCGCGTAAAGTTACGATTCGTGACATCCAGGAGTCGGTCAGTAAACATTTCAACTTACCGTTTGATGATCTTAAGGCGAAGAAACGAACGAAATCGATTGCCTTCCCACGTCAAATCGCGATGTATCTTTCGCGTGAGATGACAGAAAGCTCTTTACCGAAAATCGGAGAAGAATTCGGGGGACGCGACCATACGACCGTCATCCATGCCCATGAAAAGATCAGTATGTTGATCAAATCGGACGGGGAAACTGGGAAAGTCATTGAACAAATCAAACATGAATTGAAGCATTCGTAAAACTGTGGATAAACATGTGGATAAAGTAGGGTAGTTATCCACAACTTATCCACACCGTTTTTGGCTTTATATCAAGTTATCCACCGACTTATCCACACTATCCACAGCCCCTAAGACTATTATTAAAAAAATATATTATTATGTTATGATGGGCGCATGCCCATTATTTTCGAGAGGAGTCTAACGACGATATGCATATCACCATTCAACGCGAAGCTTTAATTCAAGCAGTACAAGATGTAGCCAAAGCGGTCTCATCCCGCACGACGATTCCGATTCTGACAGGAATCAAACTCGAAGCTCATGGAGATGGTATGACGCTGACAGGAAGCGATACAGAAATCTCGATTGAACGGACGATCTATGCAGAAGAGAATGGAACATCTTATGTCACGGTTCACCGTGCAGGTAGTGTCGTCTTGAATGCCCGCTTCTTCGGCGATATCGTCAAAAAGATGCCAAAAGACGAAGTCACACTTGAAGTCTCACCGAACTTCATGACACGGATCCAGTCAGGAACAGCGGAATTCCATTTGAACGGTCTTGATCCAGATGAGTTCCCACGCCTTCCGCAAGTCGATGGGGGACAACGTTTCCGTTTACCGGCTGATCTCTTACGTTCGATGATTCGCCAAACAAGCTTTGCTGTCGCTGTTCAAGAAACACGTCCTGTTCTGACAGGTGTGAACTTCTCAGCCGATAAAGGCATCTTGACGTGTGTCTCAACAGATAGTCACCGTCTAGCCCTTCGTCGTGCTCAATTTGAGACAGATACAGATATCTCGTTCCAGAACGTCATCGTTCCAGGGAAGAGCTTAAATGAATTATCGAAGTTGCTTGGGGATGGTCATGTGGATATCACGATCACAAACCAACAAATCTTATTCAAGATGAAGCACGTCCTCTTCTTCTCGCGTCTACTCGACGGAAACTATCCGGATACATCACGTTTGATTCCGGAAGAGTACCGGACAGCTGTCCGCATGAACGCGAAAGAATTGCTCCAAGCGATCGATCGCGCGTCACTGCTTGCACGTGAGGACCGTAACAACGTCATCAAGTTCGCAGCTGAAGGAACGACAGCGGTCGAGATCTCTTCACATTCACCAGAAGTCGGGAAAGTCTCGGAACAAGTCAGCATTCTTTCGCTTGAAGGAGAAGAGCTGAAAATCTCGTTTAATTCGAAGTACATGATGGACGCCTTGAAGGCACTTGACGCGACAGATATCGAAATCCAGTTCACGGGTTCGATTCGTCCATTTATCTTGCACCCAGTCGATCAAGATAACGTCCTGCAACTGATTCTTCCAGTCCGGACGGCGTAAGCATAAACACGAAATACGTGATAAGACGGGTTCGATCGTTTCGACATCGGACCCGTCTTTTTCGTATACCGTATATACGTTCGGGGATTTTGCTAAATCGCTCAATGTTTAGTACAATAAAGAGTACGTCATTTATAATATGTAGGTAGGAGGAGTCAATCCATGCAAGAAATCAGAATTACAACGGAATACGTCACATTAGGGCAGTTCCTGAAGCTATCGGATATCATCTCAAGCGGAGGACAAGCCAAACCGTTTTTAGCAGAGGTACCGATTCTAGTCAACGGCGAGGTCGATCAGCGACGTGGTCGTAAATTACGGGATGGAGACATCATTGATGTAGAAGACTACGGTCAGTTCATCATCAAGAACGAGGGCAACTAACGTGCGGCTGGATTCAGTCCGACTCAGTCATTATCGCAACTATGACGCACTCGAACTGTCATTCTCCGAAAAAACGAATGTCCTGATTGGTGAAAATGCACAAGGGAAGACGAACTTACTGGAAGCGATCTATGTTCTTGCTCTCGCGAAGTCGCACCGGACGACGCATGACAAGGAACTGATCGGTTGGGACCAAGAAACAGCGCGCGTCGAAGGACGTGTCGTCAAGCGGACCGGCTCCCATGTCCAAGAGATCGTCATCTCGGGTCGCGGGAAAAAAGCAAAGCTGAATCATCTAGAGCAACGACGCTTGAGTGATTATGTCGGGGCACTGAACATCGTTTTATTCGCCCCGGAAGATTTGCATATCGTCAAAGGCAGTCCACAAGTCCGCCGGCGATTTCTCGATATGGAGATCGGTCAAGTCAGTCCGGTCTATCTGCATGAATTGAGCCAGTACCTGAAAGTGTTGAAGCAGCGGAACGCATTGCTGAAACAACTGTCCATGAAGGGAGGAGACGAGACCTTCCTTGATATCTTGACGGAGCAAATGATTACGCTAGCCGTTAAAATCGTTCAGCGCCGGCATCATTTCATGGCCCAGCTCGAAAAATGGGCACGACCGATTCATGACGGAATCAGTCGTGGACAGGAAGAACTCGCGCTCATCTATCGTTCGGACACATTCGGCGACGAATTACTCGATGTCGAAGGAATGACTGCGTCCTACACGCGGAAGTTTGGTAAAATAAAAGAAAATGAAATCCGAAGAGGAGTTACGTTGTTTGGACCACATCGCGATGACTTCGAGATGGAAGTCAATGGACGAAACGTCCAAACGTATGGTTCACAAGGACAACAACGGACAGCAGCCCTCTCGTTAAAGCTTGCGGAGATCGAATTGATTCATGAGGAAGTAGGGGAATATCCACTTCTTCTGCTCGACGATGTCTTATCCGAGCTTGATGATCATCGTCAAACACATTTGCTCGATACGATGCAACAAAAGGTCCAGACGATCCTGACGACGACAAGCGTCGACGGGATTGCGCATGAAACGATCAACCAAGCGAAGTTGTTCCACGTGAAACAAGGGACGGTCGATTTGGAAGAGACATCATATAAAGAAACAGTAGGTGAGAAAACCGATGAGTAATCATGAAGATATGGAATTGGAACAAGGGTACGGTGCCGATCAGATTCAAGTACTTGAAGGATTAGAAGCAGTTCGTAAACGTCCAGGGATGTATATCGGCTCGACGGCATCAAAGGGTCTCCATCACCTCGTATGGGAGATCGTCGATAACTCAATTGATGAGGCGCTCGCAGGATACTGTGACACGATCAAGGTGACGATCGAACCAGGGAACTCGATCTTAGTCGAGGATAATGGACGCGGTATTCCAGTCGACATTCAAGAGAAGATGGGTCGTCCTGCCGTTGAGGTCATCCTGACAGTCCTCCACGCCGGTGGTAAATTCGGCGGCGGCGGATATAAAGTATCGGGTGGACTACACGGTGTTGGGGCTTCGGTCGTTAACGCCCTGTCGACGAAACTTGAAGTATTCGTCAAACGGAACGAGAAGCTGTATTACCAAGCGTATCATCGCGGTGTACCAGCGCAAGATCTCGAAGTCATCGGAACATCAGAAGAGACAGGAACGACGATTCGTTTCTTCCCAGACGGTGAGATTTTCCAAGAGACGCTCGAGTATGACTATGATTTGCTAGCGACACGCCTGCGGGAACTTGCTTTCTTAAATAAAGGCTTGAAGATCATCATCACGGACGATCGTGCGGATGAGCCGATGACGCGTAGCTTCCACTACGAAGGTGGGATCAAATCCTACGTCGAACACTTGAATCGTTCAAAAGAAGTCGTTCATGCGGAACCTGTCTATGTACACGGAACAAAAGACGGCATCGAAGTTGAAGTCGCGCTTCAGTATAACGACGGATTTGCGTCAAACATCTACTCGTTCACGAACAACATCCCGACGCATGAAGGTGGTACGCACGAGACCGGCTTCAAGACGGCTTTGACACGGGTCATCAATGACTACGCGAAGAAGTTCGGTTTGATGAAGGATGCAGACGGTACGTTATCCGGTGAGGACGTACGTGAAGGAATGACAGCGATCGTTTCCGTCAAACACCCGAACCCACAGTTCGAAGGTCAGACGAAAACGAAACTCGGGAACTCCGACGCGCGTACGGTTACGGATTCACTCTTCTCTGGTGCATTTGAGCAGTTCATGCTCGAAAATCCGACGAATGCACGCGCAATCGTCGAAAAAGGGATGATGGCGTCACGCGCCCGGATGGCAGCGAAACGCGCCCGTGAACTGACACGCCGTAAAGGTGTTCTCGAAGTGAGCTCGCTTCCAGGTAAACTGGCCGATTGTTCGTCACGTGATGCCTCGATTTCCGAATTGTACATCGTTGAGGGTGATTCAGCGGGTGGTTCTGCGAAATCTGGACGCGATCGTCATTTCCAAGCAATCTTACCGATTCGCGGTAAAATCTTGAACGTTGAGAAAGCACGTCTTGATAAGATTCTTGGAAGCGATGAGATCCGGACGATCATCACGGCACTCGGGACAAGCATTGGTTCTGAGTTCAATATCGAGAAGGCACGCTACCACAAAGTCATCATCATGACCGATGCCGATGTCGATGGTGCCCACATCCGGACACTCTTGTTGACGTTCTTCTACCGTTACATGCGTCCGCTTGTCGAGCATGGATATGTCTATATCGCTCAGCCACCGCTATACGGAATCAAACAAGGGAAGAACATCACGTACGTGCACAACGAACGTGAATTGACAGAGGCGCTTGCAGCGCTTCCTGAAAACGCACGGTACGATATTCAGCGCTACAAAGGTCTTGGAGAGATGGATCCAGAGCAGCTTTGGGAAACGACGATGGATCCAAGTGGTCGTCAAATGTTGCGTGTCGAGCTTCAAGATGCGATCGAAGCGGATGAAGTCTTCGATATCTTGATGGGAGATCAGGTCAAACCACGACGCGACTTCATTCAATCCCACGCACATTACGTCAAGAACCTGGATATTTAACGCTGAACAGAGAGGGTGGCCAGAAGCATGTCCGAACAAAATCACGGAATCATCAAGGATATTAATATCAGTCAAGAGATGCGTACGTCCTTCATGGACTACGCGATGAGCGTCATCGTCGCACGTGCTCTTCCGGACGTACGGGACGGTTTAAAACCCGGACACCGCCGGATTCTCTATGCGATGAACGACCTCGGTATTCGTGCCGATAAACCACATAAAAAGTCTGCCCGTATTGTCGGGGAAGTCATCGGTAAGTATCACCCGCACGGGGATTCTGCCGTCTATGACACGATGGTCCGCATGGCGCAAGATTTCAGCTATCGTTATGAACTCGTCGATGGACACGGAAACTTCGGTTCAGTCGATGGAGACTCGGCGGCTGCGATGCGATATACGGAAGCTCGTATGTCAAAAATCGCAATGGAAATCGTTCGCGATATCAACAAAAACACAGTTGACTTCAAAGATAACTACGATGGTTCGGAACGCGAACCGGAAGTCTTACCGTCGCGCTTCCCGAACTTGCTCGTCAACGGTTCAAGCGGGATCGCGGTCGGGATGGCAACAAACATTCCGCCGCACCAGTTAGGTGAGGTCATCGATGGTGTCTTAGCACTGTCTCACGATCCCGAAATCACGATTCAAGAATTGATGCAGCACATTCCGGGACCTGATTTCCCGACGGCTGGTGAAATTCTTGGTCGTAGCGGGATTCGTCGCGCATATGAAACAGGACGTGGCTCCATCATCGTCCGTGCGAAAGCAGAAATCGAACAGACGAAAAAAGACCGGGAACGGATCATCGTGACGGAGTTGCCTTATCAGGTCAACAAAGCCCGCCTCGTTGAAAAGATTGCCGATCTCGTCCGCGAGAAAAAAATCGAAGGCATTACGGATTTACGGGATGAGTCAGATCGCCGCGGTATGCGCATCGTCATGGAAGTCCGTCGTGATGCGAATGCAAGTGTCATCTTAAACAACTTGTATAAACAGACGTCGATGCAAACGACGTTTGGTGTCAACATGCTTGCGATCGTCGGAGGGCGTCCGAAAACATTGACGCTTAAAGAAATGCTCTATCATTACCTCGAGCATCAAAAAGAAATCGTTCGTCGTCGGACACAGTTCGATCTCGAAAAAGCAGAAGCACGTGAACACTTGCTCGCTGGTCTACGGATTGCGCTTGATCATTTGGATGAAGTCATTCAAATCATTCGCGGGAACCGGACAGCGGACGCAGCACGTGAACAGTTGATGGAGCGTTTTGCGTTATCTGAGAAACAATCACAAGCGATTCTCGATATGCGCTTACAACGCCTGACAGGTCTTGAGCGGGAAAAAATTGAAGCAGAGTATGACGAAATCATGCAATTGATCGCGGAACTGAACCGCATCCTTGCGAGTGAAGAAGTCTTGCTTGATTTGATCCGGACAGAACTCGAGGAATTGAAGGAACGTTTCAACGACGAGCGTCGGACGGAAATCCGGATGGATCATATCGAATTCGAAGATGAAGACTTGATTCCGGAACAAGATATCATCATCACGTTGACAAGCAGTGGCTACATCAAACGGATGACGACGGATTCGTACCGGACACAACGCCGCGGTGGACGTGGAGTTCAGGGAATCGGAACGAACGACGAGGATTACGTCACGCGTCTCTTGTCTTGTTCGACGCATGATACGATTCTATTCTTTACGAACCGTGGGAAAGTCTACCGGATTCGTGGATATGAAGTACCGGAGATGAGCCGGACATCAAAAGGTGTACCAATCATCAACCTCATCCAAATCGAACGCGACGAAAAGGTCGAGACGATGATTCCAGTCAACTTCAAACGTTATCTCGAGGAGCAACAAGCAGCTGAAGCACCTGTCGAGGTGATTGAAGGAGAGATTGAAGAGACGGAAGAAACGCTCGAAACGGAAGAAGTCGTTCAAGATGAGCAAAAATCATTGATCTTCATGACACGTAAAGGACGCGTCAAACGTTCACCGTTGTCTGCGTACGCACGGATCAACAAAAACGGTTTGATTGCGATTCGGTTGTTTGAAGACGACGAGTTGACATCGGTTCGTCTTGCATCGACGGACGATGAAGTCTTTGCTGTTTCAACAAGCGGGAAAGCGATTCGTTTCCCAATCACGAATGTCCGCTCGATGGGACGTGGCGCTCGTGGTGTCAAAGCGATGACGTTACGTCCAGACGATTTCGTCGTCGGGATGGAACTTGCACGTGATGCTCAAGATGTTCTTGTCATTACGGAAAAAGGATTCGGTAAACGAACACCGATGACCGAGTTCCGTAGCCAGTCTCGTGGTGGTAAAGGATTGATCGCGAGTAAGGTGACAGAACGCGTCGGTCAAATCGTTGCCATGCGAATCGTTGATGTCGACGATGACATCATGATCATGACAGAGAGCGGGATCGTCATTCGGACAGACTCGCAATACATTTCACGTGTCGGCCGGAATACCCAAGGGGTGAAGGTCATTCGAATTGAAGAAGGTGACCGTGTTGCAACGGTTGCGAAACTGAAACGCGAAGAGACTGATGAAATGGAAGAAGACACGGATCTTGTGTCAGAAGAGAATGAGATCGTGTCGGATGCTTCAGAAGAAGCGGAAGAATAAGCAAGACGTCAGCAAGAAAGCAGCAGAGTGATATACTACTCTGCTGCTTTTATCTACATATATAGAAAGAAGAGAAAGGAACGAAGCGATATGCGAGTGGCAAGTGACCAATTACGCATCGGGGATCGTTTGACTGAATCCATCTATTTACATACGGATCATCCGATCGTAGAAGCAGGGAAAAAAATAGGAAGCGATGAGTTACGACGAATCCAGCGTTTTTTAATTAAGGAAGTCGTCATTGAAGATCGACCTGATTTCAGTAAAGATGAACAAGTGCAGACTGAAACAGTTAAAGCCCATGTGGAACATCCATTTGAAGAATTTATTCGCTTTTACAATAAAGTCTTCATGTCATGGGAACAGGGAATGAAGCCGAATGTATACGAAGCATTGAGTTGGGTCAAACAGTCCGTTCCAGAACGGATTACGAGACAAGATGTCTTACCATTCTTCCTAGAGCGGGGAACGGAAGCTTATACAGTGCGACATGCCATTTATCGAGGGGCAATTGCGCAAATGCTGGCGGAAGCAGTCGGAAAAGAACGGAAAATGATTCATGAGTTGTGGACCGCATCCTATTTTGCGGATTATGGACTAGCACGAATCATGGAATGGCGTCACACGAAACGATATGAAGCGATGCAACAAGAAATTTTTCAACGTCACCCGGCTATGGCGTATCAAGCCTTGCAAAAGGAGACGATCATCTCTGATACAGTAAATCGTTTAATTGTTCAACATCATGAACGGTTAGACGGAACAGGTTACCCTTTAAAGGTTAAAGGAGATAAGATCGCAGATCACACACGATTGTTCATCGTAGCGGATGTCTTTGCTGCAATGACGAGTTGGCGTCCGTATCGGGAAGCTTATACGCCGTTTGATGCCTATCGTCATTTGAAAGCAAGACCGATGCAATATTGCTCAAAGTATGTATTGTTGCTCGGACAATTACTTCTACCAATAGAAGTCGGTGATCGCGTGCTGATGAGTAACGGAAAGATTGCAACCATTACGCGAAAGAATCCAGTCTTTGATCGGCCTGTCATTTCCTATGAAGAACAAGGACGGATGACAATCATTGATTTAATGGAAGAACGACAACATAGTATTATTCAGTTGATGGATTAATAGAGAATACACAGCCTCTTGAGCCAGAATCGTAAGGTTTAAGAGGCTTGTTCATGATTTTAAAAACAATTTTAAAATAAGTGTTGCACAATAATAAAACACATGATATATTATTACATGTCCTTAACAACGACAAGCGCTTGAAACAAACGAGAAAAACAATTTCAAAAAAAGTTGTTGACTTCTTGTTTCAGACTTGGTATTCTAATTGAGTCGCCAAAACAGGCGCGGACGAACTTTGAAAACTGAACGCTGAGGCAAAAATCGTATTCTACGGAATACAAA
>NZ_DCDO01000002.1:0-109351 GCF_002316465.1 Exiguobacterium sp. UBA1053
GAGGATAGGACGTTGCCAGGCATTTAATTTATTCCGCAATAGCTCAGTGGTAGAGCAACCGGCTGTTAACCGGTAGGTCGTAGGTTCAAATCCTACTTGCGGAGCCAATGGCCCGTTGGTCAAGCGGTTAAGACACCGCCCTTTCACGGCGGTAACACGGGTTCGAATCCCGTACGGGTCACCATTATACTTTTTGTGCCGGTGTAGCTCAGCTGGTAGAGCAACTGACTTGTAATCAGTAGGTCGCGGGTTCGACTCCTGTTGCCGGCACTGTTTTTTCTCAATTGTATAAGTTTCCTAGACAAACTGGGGGGGTAGCGAAGTGGCTAAACGCGGCGGACTGTAAATCCGCTCCCTCGGGTTCGGCGGTTCGAATCCGCCCCCCCCCACCATGTCGAGCCATTAGCTCAGTTGGTAGAGCATCTGACTTTTAATCAGAGGGTCGCAGGTTCGAATCCTGCATGGCTCATTTCTTGCGGAAGTAGTTCAGTGGTAGAATACGACCTTGCCAAGGTCGGGGTCGCGGGTTCGAATCCCGTCTTCCGCTTTTTCTTTTGGGGCCTTAGCTCAGCTGGGAGAGCGCCTGCCTTGCACGCAGGAGGTCAGCGGTTCGATCCCGCTAGGCTCCACCAATTTTATTTAAAGATCTTAAGCGAGTTTCGTTCGTCTTAAGTTTTTTTTATATGAAATGCCAAGCATAACCAGAGTACGTACGCAAGAACACCGTGATTCCCTTCACGGTGTTTTTTTGTATATTCATGCGTTTTTTTGTTGAGTTGAACCACTTGTTTGTTACCGCTTACAATATATGTAGAAGTGACTATGACATAGGGGGAATATCGTATGAACATTGCGTATATCAGCGTACCGTACCGTTATGGACAAGGAAAGCCAGGCACTGAACACGGACCTGCTGCTGTCGAAAAAGCGGGTCTACTCGCGACACTCGAAGCACGGGGACAAGAAGCAGTACGCTACGGGGAAGCGGCTGTTTTATCCGAGGATGCGGTCCGAGAAGAAGATCCGAAGCTGAAACGTCTTGAAGGCGTCGTCCATACGACGAATGACTTGCATCTAATTGTACGTGATGCGTTATCGGAGCAACGTTTTCCGTTATTAGTCGGTGGTGATCACAGCATGGCGATCGGAACGATTGCAGGATTACGCCAGACTGTACCACGTCTTGGCGTCATCTGGTTCGATGCACACGGTGATTTGAATACACCGGAAACATCACCGTCTGGAAACATCCACGGTATGCCGCTCGCTGTAGCCCTTGGGGAAGGACATCAGCGTTTAACGGAAGTCGGAGGAACAGATGTCAAGCTGCAACCGGAACATCTCGTCTTCATCGGATTACGTGACGTTGATCCAGGCGAACAAGAGCTGATTGATCGTCTTGGTATTCGTGTCTATGATATGGAAGCGATCCGAACTCGGGGAATGGACGCGATCATGGAAGAAGCGATTGCCTATTTGAAGGAAACGACGGATGCGTTCTATCTTAGCTTTGATATGGATGGTCTCGATCCATCACTCGTCGTTGGTACAGGAACACGTGTCGCCGATGGCATTTTCTTAGACGATGCGAAGACGGTGCTCCAGCATTGCGCAACGGCAGAAGACTTCATTGCAGCTGAATTCGTTGAAGTGAATCCGTTGCTTGAAGAAGGAAACGGAACAGCAGAACTTGCGAATGAACTGATCGGAGATCTACTTTTGGCAATGGAAACACATCGCTTAGTAAAATAATGGTTGAACTACCTCCACCTGCGCTTTGCTTAGAGGTGGAGGATTCCTGGGTGATCCGACCTAACGGTCGAAACCTGATCAGGCTAACCCCGTCGTCCCGACGGTTGAAGAAGCTAAGAGGCGTTCGGCTTCTTGTTTGAGATTCAGTCCTGCATTCACATCACGGTCGTGGTGGATACCGCAACCCGGGCATGTCCATTCGCGCAAGCCAAGACGTTTCACGTCTTGGTGTTGATGACCGCAACTCGAGCACAGTTGGCTCGATGCGAAGGTCTTCCTGACCTTCACAATGGTCTTCCCGTACCAGTTTGCTTTGTACTCCAGCATGCGGAAGAACGCTGACCAGCTGACCTCGGAGATGGACTTGCTCAACCTGCGGTTCTTCTGCATGTTTTTCACCAGCAAGGTCTCGATGCCGATGACGTCGTGGTTTTTGACGATCTCGGCCGATACCTTGTGCAGGAAGTCGGTGCGTTTGTTGGCAATCTTTTCGTGGATGCGGGCGACCTTCCGCTTTTGCTTCTGATAGTTCCTCGCCTCGGACAGCTTGACTTTTTTATCCAAGGCCATGCGCTGACGTCGAGAGAGCTTGCGTTGCTCGCGCGCGAGCTTCTTCTCAAGCGTTCGGAAGTAACGGTCGTTTTGGTAGACGGTGCCGTCTGACAGGACGGCGAAGTGCTTCAACCCGACATCGACGCCGACCGATGAACCCGTCTTCGGCAGTTCGTGGATCTCCTGCTCGGCGAGCAGGGAGACGAAGTATTTGCCTGAAGCGGTACGTCGGATTGTCGCGTTCAAGATTCGTCCTGCTACCTGCCTCGAGTTCGCAAAACGTACCCACTTCAGCCTAGGCAGTTTGAGCTTGCTGCCGACGATTGACACTTCGGGAAGTTGGTTCTTTTTCTCGATATTGGTTTTGTAGGATTGGACGGGATGACGCTTCGATTTGAATCGGGGCCGTTCATTCTGCTTCTTGAAGAAGCGGTCAAACGCATCGGAAAGATGTTTGACACTCGATTGAAGCGAATGGCTATCGACTTCTCTCAGCCAGTCGAACTCTTGCTTCAGCATCGGGATTTCTTTTGAACAAGAACCGTATGACAGTCCTTTGCCTGTCGCTTTATACGTCTCCTCCCACTTCGCTAAGAAGTGGTTGAAGACGAAGCGCGAACAACCAATGGTCTTCGCAATCAGGATTTCCTGCTCTTTTGTCGGGTAGATCCTGAATTTGTAGGCCTTATGCTTCCACATATTTTTCACCTCCTAGAAAGGTTTATACCCGAAAGGGAGGGGCGATTCACCTCCCACTTTCACTTCGTTTAGAAGTGGGAGTGCTCTCGCCTAATTTAGATAGAACTTGAACTCTTTTCATCGGGGTTCAAGTTTTTTTGTTACAATTTAAAAGGAGATGAAACATTTATCGGTCGACTTCGTATAAGAGATTGACCGCATAGAGCGGGGGGTATTCAAAGTGGAAGAAACGACACTACGCTTAATTGAGCGAGTGAAACAGGGAGACCGTGATGCATTCGCGGCACTTGTTGATCTATATAAGGAAGGTGCCTTTCTTGTGGCTTTCCGCGTCTTGCGCGATCGAATGGAAGCGGAGGATGCGACACAGGAAGCCTTCATCCGTGTATTTACGAAGATTGATTCGTATAATGCACAATGGAAGTTCCGGACTTGGTTGTACCGAATCGTCACGAATGTATCGATTGACCGATTACGGAAAAAGAAACCTGACTATTCTCTTGATGCTGAGATGTCAGGTACTGAAGGACTGACATTGTATTCACAACTCGAGAGCAAGGACACCTTGCCGGAGGATCAAGTGGTCGATAACGAGCAACGAAACGAAGTCGGGGACGCGATTGCAGCTTTACCAGAAAAATACCGTGTCCCACTCGTCCTGAAATATGTAGAGGATCTTTCGCTAAAGGAAATCAGTGAAATGATCGAATTACCTGTCGCTACTGTCAAAACTAGAATTCATCGTGGACGAGAAGCGCTGAAGAAGCATTTTGCTAAACGATGAGAAGGAGGAACTCACCATGTCACGAGAGCATGTACATGAACGGATCCAGGATTATTTAGACCAAAACCAACCACCTGAGGAATTCGAGCGATTAGAAGCAGAGTTACGAGAAGTAGACGCGATGGACGAGTTCGAAGAGTATCGGCTCCTTGATGCTCGACTGCGTCAACTTCCAGCGCCTAAATTATCGGCAGATTTTACATCCCGCGTGCTGGCACAATTGCCTGAACAGGTGGAGACGCCAAGCGCTGCTTTGCTACACCAACCGCAACCGTCTCGTTTTGGAGGTAAGATGAAGCAGTACCCATTGCTCGCGGCAGCGGCTGTTTTCTTACTCTTGTCGGTCGGTAGCCTAGGTGGTTATATGGCACAAGAAGAACATGACTTATCCTATACGAATGCACCAGGCATCGTCGCTCAAAATGGCGAGGTCGTCGTCCCGAAAGGCGTCACGGTCGATCAAGATCTATATGTCGAAGGTGGGAACGTCCGAATCGAAGGGAAAGTCAATGGCGATGTCATGACCGTTGACGGGAAAGCTTACACGGCGAGTGCTGGTAGCGTGACCGGAGAAATCAAGGAAATTGATCAATTATTCGAACGCGTTTGGTACGGAATCAAGCGTCTATTTCAATAATCAGCTGGGACGAGTCGAACTCGTCCCTTTGTGCTATAATGGAAACTGTTTAAATCAGATGAGTTAGGGGGCACGGTTGGTGAATTACTTCAGCTGGCAACCACTTCAATTTCAATTGTTGAAACTGGGAGAAAACGTACATTGGTACGATTATATTAATGACGTGATTGATATTGCGGTCGTGACGTTCGTCATTTACCGTCTCATGATCATTGTCAAAGGAACAAAAGCAGTCCAGCTCATTAAAGGGATCTCGGTCATTTTGATCAGTTGGTTCTTGAGTGGCTTTTTTGGACTCAAAACATTGCAATTCTTATTGAATCAAATCATCACCTACGGGTTACTGGGGATCATCATCATCTTCCAACCTGAACTCCGACGTGGACTGGAACACTTAGGACGAACGAGTAAATTTTTCTCACGTAGTGCCATCAGTGATGAAGATGAACAAGTTCGAATCGTCGATGCACTCGTATCGTCTGCTCAGTACATGTCAAAACGGCGTATCGGAGCACTCGTGACGATTGAACGCGAGACAGGACTGAGTGAATACGTGGAGACGGGCATTCCGCTCGGTTCACAAATCACGAGTCAGTTGTTGATCAACTTGTTCATTCCGAATACACCCTTACATGATGGTGCCGTCATCGTCCAGCAAGGCAAGTTAGCAGCAGCCGCTTGTTACTTACCGCTGTCTGAGAGTGCACATATCTCAAAAGAGCTTGGAACACGTCACCGCGCTGCCATCGGTGTCAGTGAGGTGACGGATAGCGTCACGCTCGTCGTTTCGGAAGAAACGGGTGGTGTCTCACTCGCCATCAATGGACGTCTGTACCGGGAACTCGACGAAGAATCCTTACGGACGAAGTTACTTGAGACGATCGTCAAGGCTGAGCCGACGAATACTTCCTTCTTGAACTGGATGGGGGCGAAAAAATAATGTTCGAAAAGTGGTTCAATGAACGCTGGTTTTTACGCATCGTTGCCGTCGCCTTAGCCGTCATGTTGTATTTGATGGTCGCAGGTTCGAATACGACGGGAAAAAGTGATGCCGCTAGTCTATTACCGATCGCGGGACAAGGTTCGACGAAATTTGACGTGCCGGTCACGGTCCAGTATGATGAATCGCAGTGGGTCGCCTATAATATTCCAGATAGTATGGAAGTGACCGTCAAAGGTCCGTCGAGTAGCTTGACGATGCTCCGGCTCGTCCAAGATTTTGGATTATCGATTGATTTGAAAGGACTCGACCCTGGCTATCATCGTGTCCGTGTCACAGCAACTGGCTTCGGAAAAGATGTCGAGGTGACACCAAAACAGGAGACGATCGAAGTTTTCCTCGATAAGAAGATTACAAAGGAAGTACCGGTACAAGTCGCCTTACTCAATAAAAACAAAATCGCTGAAGGATATGTCGCTGGGGAAGCGCAGCCGAACCAACAAACTGTTGAAGTCACGGGAGGCGCAGAGAAGTTACAGGCGATTTCAGCGATCCAAGTACCGATCGATGTGACCGGTCGGGCAGAGACGTTCAAAGAGACGTTCAATGCTAAAGCGACTGATACGAACGGGAATACGATCAATGCATCTTATCAACCGGAACAATTAGAAATCACAGTACCGATCTATAAGGAAAGTAAGACGGTACCGATTAATGTGAAGACAAAAGACAACGTCAAAAAAGGGTATACCGTCGTCAAGATCGTTCCCGTCACGACGGAAGCTCGTCTATATGGAACAAAAGAAGAATTAGAGCGCATCGGTTCCGTCGATACGGAAGCGGTCTCGCTCAAAGGATTGACGAAGACGACGGAAAAAACCGTCAAACTCGTCGAACCGGAAAACGCGACGGCGATGGATCCGACACAGGTCACCGTCAATATCGTCGTCGAAAAAGAAAATGCCAATTCGACGACAGAAACCGTCGAGGATCGAGCGGAGAAAACGATTCCGGGTGTGACGGTCACGTTGAATGGATTCGATGAATCAAAGTATACGATTGATTATAATCAAACGATTGATGTCGTCGTCCGTGGGAAAGAATCTGATTTAGCATCGATTGATGCGACGGATATCAAAGCGGTCATCGACGTGACAGGATTAAAAGAAGGAACGCATGGATTGCCGATCTCGTATCAGACATCAAAAGCCTTTGATGTCCTGCGTCCGGATAATATGGATGTCACATTAAAAGCGATTCCCCGGACATCCATTCCGACCAATTAAAACAAATTAGTGAAATGAGGAAATAACACATGGGTAAGTATTTTGGAACTGACGGCGTACGCGGCGTCGCAAACGTAGAATTGACACCGGAACTTGCGTATCGCCTCGGTCGAACAGGTGGTTACGTGTTGACGAAACACGAAAGCACACGACCAAAAGTCTTGATTGGACGCGATACACGTGTATCTGGTCAAATGCTTGAGAATGCACTTATCGCGGGTCTGTTATCAATCGGTGCAGAAGTCATGCGTCTTGGTGTCATCTCGACACCAGGTGTCGCATACTTGACAAAAACGATGGATGCGACAGCCGGAGTCATGATCTCTGCATCGCACAATCCAGTGGAAGATAACGGGATCAAGTTCTTCGGTTCAGACGGCTTTAAGCTCGATGATGCAACAGAACTTGAAATTGAAGCATTACTCGATGAAGCAGAAGATACATTGCCACGTCCAGCCGGAAAAGAACTCGGCTTCGTTCATGATTACTATGAAGGGGCTCAGAAATATCTCCACATGCTTCGTCAGACATCGGATGAAGATTTCTCAGGCATCCATGTCGCGATCGACGGCGCACACGGGGCGACGTCAAGCCTCGCACCACGTCTATTCGGTGACTTGGAAGCAGAAGTATCGACGATCGGTACAACTCCGAACGGACTCAACATCAATGATGGTGTTGGTTCGACACACCCTGAACATCTCGCTGCCTTCGTTAAGGAAAAAGGCGCAGATGTTGGTTTATCGTTTGATGGAGACGGCGACCGCTTGATCGCAGTCGATGAGAACGGTGATATCGTCGATGGCGATAAAATCATGTTCATCTGCGGGAAATACTTGAACGAACTCGGTCGTCTGAAAGACAACACGATCGTTGCGACGGTCATGAGTAACCTCGGTTTCCATAAAACCGTCGAAGAAAACGGGATGACGGCGCTTCAAACAGCGGTCGGTGACCGTTATGTCGTCGAAGAGATGCGTAAGAACGACTATACACTCGGTGGCGAACAGTCTGGTCATATCATCTTCATGGATTACTCAACGACAGGGGACGGCATGTTGTCGGGCGTCCAGTTGTTGCAAATCATGAAAGCGACAGGGAAGAAGTTATCGGAACTCGCAGCTGAGATGCCGATCTTCCCACAACGTCTCGTAAACATCCGTGTTTCAGACAAAAATGGTGCAATGAGCGGTCCTGCCGTGCAAGCGATCATTGCTGAAGTCGAAGCAGAGATGGCGGGGAACGGACGGATCCTCGTTCGTGCGTCAGGAACAGAACCACTCGTTCGTGTCATGGCAGAAGCTCCGACACAAGAAGCATGTGATGCATACGTCGAGCGGATCGCGAACGTCGTTCGTGAGAACTACGCGTTACAAGAAAACTAAGCAGCCTGAAGCAGAGCGATTGCTCTGCTTCTTTTTTTACAATTATTTTAGAAAAACAGATTGAGATTTTTACAAAATATAGGGATTATACGTATTGATTAGAAAAATATCGGGAATAGTTACAAATACGTTACCTTTCTTGCTTTTTCAGATTAAAGTTCGTATGATGGTGAAGTCGGACAGAAACGGGGTCAGACGGAAACAAGAAGCGCCAGGGCTTTCTTCGTAGGATGAAAGCTGACGAGGTGGAGGTTTATCGAATCATTCGGCGGATGCCTCCCGGTACCAGATCCATACCGTAAATCGTTCTGAAATCGTTCAAGTGATTGGACGGACAAACAGACCGATCGGGATCCTCTCAACAAGAGCCGTTTCCTCTTTAGGGAAATACTTGTAAATGGAGAGATGTAACATGTGCGGAATCGTAGGTATGATCGGACAGGTCAACACGAAGGAAATTTTATTAAAAGGTCTCGAGAAGCTCGAGTACCGCGGCTATGACTCGGCAGGTCTTGCGTTCGTCAACGACGGCGTTCAAGTCCACAAAGAAGTAGGCCGGATTGCTGCGCTACGCGAAGTCGTTCCTGCTGAAGCAGACGGCACAGTCGGAATCGGACACACACGCTGGGCGACACACGGTGTCCCAAGCGTACCAAACGCGCACCCGCACCAAAGTGCGTCAGCACGTTTCACACTCGTTCACAACGGCGTCATCGAAAACGATGAGCAGCTAAAAGCAGAATTGAATGTCGATCTCCTCAGCGACACGGATACAGAAGTCATCGTTCAGATGATCGAAAAGAACTTCAACGAGACAGGTGACGTCGCGGAAGCATTCCGTCAAACACTCCGTGTCTTGCACGGTTCGTATGCCCTCGCATTGATCGATGCTGAAAATCCAGACGTCTTATACGTCGCAAAAAACAAATCACCACTTCTCGTTGGTCTCGGTGATGGTACGTTCAACGTCGTCGCATCAGACGCAATGGCAATGTTACAAGTAACGGATCAATTCATCGAGTTGCATGATGGCGAGATGATCATCTTGACGCGTGATAGCGTCACGATCCAAGATCTCGATGGGAACGTCCAAGAGCGTGAAGCGTACACGGCTGAAATCGATGCATCAGACATCGAAAAAGGAACGTACGCGCACTACATGCTCAAAGAGATGGATGAGCAACCAGCGGTCATCCGTAACATCGTTCAAAAATATCAAAACGAAGCAGGCGACATTACACTCGACCAATCGGTCCGTGATCTCGTACTCGGTCGTGACCGTGTCTATATCATCGGTTGTGGAACAAGCTACCATGCTGGTTTGATCGGAAAACAGTTGATCGAACAAATCGCAGGCATCCCGACAGAAGTGCACATCTCTTCTGAGTTCGGATACAACATGCCATTATTGACAGAGAAACCGCTCTTCCTCTTCCTTTCACAATCAGGTGAAACAGCGGATAGCCGTGCCGTTCTCGTCGAAGCGAAGAAACTCGGTCACCCGGCACTGACGATCACGAACGTTCCAGGATCAACATTGTCACGTGAAGCAAACGCAACATTGTTGCTCCACGCAGGTCCAGAAATCGCTGTTGCTTCAACAAAAGCGTATACAGCTCAAATCGCTGTTCTTGCTGTCCTTGCGTTTGACCTCGCTCAAGCGAAAGGGGTTGCCGTCAACTTCGATCTCATGAAGGAACTCGGTAAAATCTCAAGTGCGATGGAATCAGTCATGTCTCAAAAGGATCGTTTCCAAGAAATCGCGACAGAATACTTGTCTGAGTCACGTAACGCGTTCTTCATCGGTCGTGGACAAGATGCGTACGTCGGGATGGAAGGCGCATTGAAACTCAAAGAGATCTCGTATATCCAAGCAGAAGGATACGCGGGTGGAGAGCTCAAGCACGGTCCGATTGCTTTGATCGAAGACAACACACCAGTCATCGCGCTCGTGACACAACCACACGTTCACCTCAACAACCGTGGGAACGTCAAGGAAGTCGTCGCACGTGGGGCAAACGCGTGTGTCATCGCAGCAGAAGGTCTTGAATTGCCGACGGATGCATTCGTCATCCCAGCAGTCGAGCCACTCTTGTCACCGCTCTTGTCTGTCTTACCACTTCAATTGATCTCATACTACGCGGCACTCGGTCGCGACTGTGACGTCGATAAGCCACGTAACTTGGCGAAGTCGGTAACGGTTGAATAAGGAAACAAATCGACTCCAAATGACAGGCGTGTAAGCGTCTGCCGTTTGGAGTTTTTATATTAGGAGGAGAACGAGATGAACCGCTGGATCATCGCATTTCCTAAGAGATATGAACAGGACGTTCGGGTCGTTAAAGCATGTCTACCGTTTGGATGGACGCGTTTATCACCAGGGGCGATCGAAGTAAATGTAGAGCAGGAACAGATACAGATTCCGATGCGTGTATACGTGTCAGAAATCGACTCCGAGCGGATCAAGCAACTAACGCCGACTCAGCAGACGATGTTATTTTGTCTTTACACCCGTCACCATGATGGTCATGTTCGTGAGTATTATCTTCAGCAGTTACTTAAAAACCATTCACACGACGGATGGGTTCTCGCCTATCTCATCGAACTTGCTAGTGAATACGTCCGTGAAATCGTCGACATCATCGTACCCGCAATCGAGCAATGGGATCCGGAAGTGAAGCGGCGATTCGTTGAGGATGATCCGGCATACATGAAGCGAATTGAAGACCGGATGATCAGTTACTGGAATGCTTATTATCGGTCAAGTGGCGAACGACGATCCGAAGCGGACTACCCAGGCTTTCGGATTATAGAATCGTTACGGGAGGATGCTTCGGTAGAGGAAGTGTGAAGAGATGAAAAGGAGGGGCGCACTTGATTACGAAATCAAAGGATCTGTACTTAGAAGGACCTGGACCTGCTGTTTTGTTGTTACATAGTTTTACGGGAAGTGCGAATGAGGTGCGGGGACTCGCTCGTTTTTTACATACAGCCGGCTATACCTGTTACGCGCCCAATTACGCCGGGCACGGGGAATCGCCGGAGCGCTTGTTTGAGACGACAATCGAAGACGTCTGGCAATCCGCGCAAGCCGGACTCGCGTTTTTACGTGATCAAGGGTACAACGACATCTTTTTGATCGGACAATCACTCGGTGGAGTGATGGCACTTCGATTGGCAGAACAGTCAGGATGTGCCGGACTTGTCTTACTCTCAACGCCGATTCTTGAGCGGACGATTGCGGGACTCGAGCACCGCGTCCGTCGGTATACGGAACGGTATTTTCAATTTGACGATCGTTCGCCAGAGTGGATCTTAGATTTTGTCGACCGTCATTTTCCACGCCCGGAAAAAGACTTACGGGCACTGCAACAGTTCATTCTCGACACAGGAGTCGTCTTGCCGAAGATCACGCAGCCGATCGCTCTATTCCTTGGCGCCTTAGATGATGCCGTCTATCATGCGAGTCTCGAGCGAATCGAAACGACGGTGCCGAGCCGAGATCAGAAAAAGGTTCTTCTTCCGAACAGTAAACATTTACTGACGCTCGATCGGGATAAGCAACGTTTGTTCGAAGAAATCCTCATCTTCTTGAAGACGCATCCGGTAGAATCCTTGAAACCATCATCTGCTGTGCAGTAGGCTAGAGAAGTAAGCTAGACGTGAAAGGGGACGGGGTCATGCGAATTTTAGTAGTAGGAGCAAGCGGAACGATTGGGCAGGCAGTCGTCGAACGGCTGAGTGAGCGGCATGACATCATTCGTGCCGGACGAAGCGGAGCGGATGTACAAGTCGATATTACGTCAGAGGAAAGTATTCGGGCAATGTATGAAACAGTCGGTTCTGTTGATGCCGTCATTAGTGCGACAGGTGGCGCTCATTTTGGCCCATTGACGGACTTAACACCGGAACTTAATCAAATCGGGATTGACAGTAAACTAAAAGGTCAGGTCAATCTCATCTTGCTTGGTTTAGAGTCAGTACGAGACGGCGGAAGCTTTACGCTGACGACCGGCATCATGATGGACGATCCGATTCGACAAGGTGCATCCGCAGCGCTTGCGAACGGTGGGGTCAAAGCGTTCGTTCATGCAGCGGCGATCGAGATGCCACGAGGTATTCGGATCAACAGCGTCAGCCCGAACGTACTGATCGAGTCGCTTGAGAAGTACGGACCCTTCTTCCGTGGTTTTGAAGCTGTTCCGGCGTCACGTGTCGCGACGGCGTTCGAAAAGAGTGTCGAAGGGGCACAGACGGGGCAAAATTACGAAGTCTATTAACTAAAAAAGCAGGTAGCGAAAATCGCTATCTGCTTTTTTAGAATCCGGATATGACATAACGTTCGATTCCGAATAGTAATAGAGTGATCCCGAGACAAATGAGTAAGTTGCGTACGAACCAGCGACCTGTCATCGTCCGGTTCATGATTAGTTTCTCCAGTGTCAGATTGACGAGAAGCACACATAAGAAGATGACGCCAAACCAAATCATCCAGACACATCCTTTCCTTCTTCTTAACGAATCCAACAGCTAAAAGGTTTCGCGTCTGTCAGGAGCAGGAAATCATTCAGATGAACGGGAAGGAAACAAGCAGTCGATTTTACAAGGAGGAACATGACGATGAAACAAGCGGTGCTAGTGATTGATTTTCAACAGGAACTCGTTGACGGGAACACGGAAGAACGTCCGGTATACTTAAAAAAACAAGTCGCGCATGTCATCGAAGCAGTCGTACTTGAAGCAGACGAACGGAACATCCCGGTCGTTTTCATTCGGGATCTGGACGTCGCTGGCGGAACAGGACCTGGGTTTGCAGTCCATGACTCGATTCCCGTTCCAGCGTCGAGTGTCACGTTTGATAAAGCGGCGACGAATGCGTTTCATGGCACCCCCTTGCTTGATTATCTACGCCAAGCATCGATTGAACATCTGATCGTCTTAGGCTGTAAGACGGAACACTGCATCGATACTGCGGTGCGCAGTGCGACGGTGCATGGTTTTGATGTCACACTCGTCGCCGACGGGCATACGACGAACGGGTCCGATGTCCTGACGCCGGAGCAAATGATCGCCCACCACAATCAAGTCTTGCACGGTCATTATAACGTCGAGCACTTTGCGATTGTTCGTCCGTCGACGGAAGATGTCTTCACCCCAACCCACAATGATTACCGGACATGAAGAGGAGAATAAGATGATTGAATTACAAAAAATAACAGCGCCCGATTACGAACGCTACGCAACGCTCGTCCAAGACGAACGTGTCATGCGTTACATCACGGAACAGGCATTAACAGATGCGGAAACGAAACAGCGCTTTGACCGAATCCTTGAACAACAGCAGCACGACCGACTCGGATCGTATTTGATTTATGCCGAAGAGACATGGATTGGAATCGGACACATGACCCGGAGTCAAACGCAACCGTTCGAAGCAGAGCTCGGTTACATGCTGCTACCCGATCAGTGGGGACGCGGATACGGCACAGCGATTGCAGAGCGTCTCTTACAGTTAGCGATAGAAGAAGAGCTACAGGTCGTCACGGCAACGATTGATCCAGCGCATGAAGCATCGCGCCGTATTTTGATCGGATTAGGTTTTGAATCGACCTATGTTGGACCGATTGACGGTCTACCAGGTGAAACGCTACAGAAAATAGTGGGGACGACGGAATGACACGAGACGAATGGATTGAACATTTTCAACTCGACGTCGCAGCATGCGCGACTGTCGACGAATCGTATAGTTCTGAAGTCGATCGTCTCGTCCTAACGGATGGTCAGGTCGTTTTCTTGAAGCGCCCGTATACGGCTGAAAAGTGGTACCGGGAACGTGGCTGGATTCATGCACTAGAAGGATCTGTACCCGTGCCGCACATCTTAGCTGAAGCAGCTCCCGGGCAGACGACAGGGGCGTTCGTACTTGCTGCCTTAGCGGGACAGGCACCGATCACGATGACTAAAAAATTGGCGTACGAAATTGGTCGAACGCTCACAATGCTGCATACGTGTACAGGAGAAGCTTACGGCGAGTATACGGAGGATGGATTTTATGCCTATCCGGTTCAGGATTGGCGACGCTTCCGGAATGAAAAACTCGAGGGGTTCATGCCGTTCATCACATCCGAACTTGATCCCGTTTTTTTAGAGAACATCCAAACAGAGTTAGTCAGACGAGAACAGTCGTTACCGGAGCCTTCACGTCCCGTTGCCACACATTGTGACTTCCGCCTAGCAAATTTACTGACGGTAGGTGATCAAGTCACAGGGGTGATCGATTTCGAGACGACCCGCTACGGGGCCGTCGAGATGGACTTCACGAAGATCGTCCGTAATCTCAATACGTTCGGTTCCGCTTACGTCACGGCATTTCAAGAAGGATACGCGACGTTACACCCAGACGTGCCAATCGAGACGTATCTAGCATACTATCGTTTGTGGGAAGCACTCACGGCCGTCGGGTGGTGCATCAAACGTGGACTAGGAGAGCACCGGGTGTTCTTTGAGGAGAACATCATGCTCATCGAGCAGGAATTACAGATGACGAGCATATCGGACGGGTATTGATTCACCCATGTCTTGGAAGAAACCTCTATACTTAGGGAAATGAGGAATATGAGGGGGAAGCGAGATGACAGGGAAACGAATCGGAATCATCGGTGGTGGACTCGCCGGAATCTTTGCGGCACGTCAATTGCAGGCAGCAGGACATGCTGTTGAAATCATCGAAAAAAGCCAGAGCGTCGGGGGGCGAATGGCAACTCGTCGGATTGATCAAGGAACAGCGGATCATGGTGCCGTCTTCTTTACAGTTCGGACGGAAGAGTTGGAACGCGAAGTCGACGAATGGCTTGAGAAGGGATGGGTTCGTAAGTGGTTCGGAACGGATTTTCCACGCTATGTCGCAACGAATGGTATGAATCAACTCGTACAAGCGATTGGTCGAGGGATTCCCGTCCAGTTGAATGAACAGGTCACGCATATTACGGCAACAGAGGACGAACTCGTCACACAAGCTACGGATCATCAAGGTACGTATGATGCGTTACTCGTGACGGCGCCTGTGCCGCAAGCATATGAACTGTTGCAGTCTTCTGATCTGGCGCTTGGAGATGACGATCATGAGCAGTTGCGCCAAGTGACGTTCGAGCCGACATTCGTGGGTCTGTTTGAAATCAAAGAGCGACTGACGATCGGGGAAGTCGGCCTACAAGACGAACAACTCGTCGATGGGATGTTAAAACTCGTCAATAATGCCGAGAAGCAGATTTCGAAGACGACACTCTTGAGCGTCTATATGACAGCTCGCTTCAGTGAAGACTGGTACGAGCGTTCGGAAGAAGAGACACTCGCTGAAGTCGAGCGGCTGTTACAACAGCAACTCGGACCGGTGACGATTGTTTCGCGTCAGCTCAAACGTTGGCGTTACGCTCAGGCACGTGCGGTTTACCGGACACCGCATTTGAAACTAGCGGCACATCCGCTTTGGCTTGCCGGGGATGCGTTCCTTGAAGCCGATGATGCGTCAGGGCGGACGCGCGTCGAGAGTGCTGTCATCTCCGGATTACGCGTCGCAGAGGCGATTGATACCCACTTACGTCAGACGGTGACAGCGACGGAATGAACGACAACATGCACTTCTTTTCTGAATCGAGAAGAAGCGCATGTTTTTTTGTTACTCACGATCATCCCCCCTGGAAGTGTTGCTCACTCCAAGCTGCCATTTGGTCAAGAATCGGTAAAAAACTATGTCCGGCATCCGTCAGGGAATATTCAACTCGAGGAGGAACTTCGCCAAAGACGTGTCGTTGAATCAAACCGTCCGCCTCGAGCTCGCGAAGCTGACGCGTTAATGTTCCTTTAGAGATGCCTGTTAATTGTTGCAGTTCATGAAAACGATGCGTCCCGTGTGTCAGGTGCCAGAGCAAGATGATCTTCCATTTGCCAGCGACCATCTGTTGGACCCGAGTGACTGGACAAGCCGTCCGTTGATTAGTTGTTGAATCGAATACAGCCACGTTCATCCTCTCCCATTGGTTCGTTTTGAGGGACCTAGTTTCAGATAAGTGCCTACTTTTTTTAGTGTATCACCTGGCGTATCATGAAGAACAACATCAAACTTCAAAGGAGTGGTTTCATCATGAAATGGTTAATTACAGGAGCAACCGGAAAATTAGGTGCACGGATCGTGCAACATCTCAGTGAACAAGTCGGCATCGAACATGTAGCGGTTAGTGTCCGTGACGTTGAAAAAGCGGCAACCCTTACGACGCAAGGAATCGATGTCCGGCATGGTGATTTTGATCAGCCGGAAACACTCGGACACGCGTTTCAAGGCATCGATCGTCTGCTGATCATCTCGACGGACGGTGAAGAAGCAACACGGATCCGGCAACATCAAGCCGCTGTCACGGCAGCACAAGCGGCAGGCGTCAAGCTGATCGGCTATACGAGTATCGCCAATGCGGCACACAGTACGAACGGACTTGCGCGAACACATCGGGTCACAGAAGAAGCGATTCAAGCGACAGGTATCCCGTATGTCTTTTTCCGCAACAACTGGTATCTCGAAAATGAACTCGGAACGATTGATGCCGTTTCACAAGGCGCAGATTGGTTAACGGCTGCAGGTGAAGGAAAAGTCGGATGGGCGTTACAAGATGAGTATGCATTGGCGATTGCGACGGGGCTGACGCTTGAGCATCCAAAAGCGATCTATGAACTATCGGGACCGTTGCATACACAAGCAGAACTTGCGACTGCAGTCGGAACAGTGCTTAACCGACCGGTCGCTTTAGATGAAGTAGATGGCGCGACCTATGGCGAACGGATGCAAGCAGCTGGCTTACCTGACTTCTTGATTCCAATGTTAACTGGTATCCAGGCAGATATCGCAGCAGTGACCCTTGCAGTGGAAAGTACTGATTTTGAAGAATTACTCGGTCGTCCTGTGACGACGCTAGAAGAGGGAGTCCGTCTCCTTTTGAAAAGATAAGTTCATCTGAACGTTTTTAGGATGAACGAGTAGGGTAAACCCCTTTTAGAAGCAATTGAAGGAGGAACCCTACCATGAAACTGTCATCCTATCGTGTTAAGGAAGGCGAGCAAGTCTCGTTTTCGAATTACCCGACATCAGAAAAACATGAGATTTCGGAAGCGGAATTGCGAGAGAAGCGGATTCCCAAAAGTGTCGAGACGTTACAAGAGTTACACTGGCGTTTGCATGCTGAAGAAAAGAACGGCGTCCTCGTCATCCTGCAAGCGATTGATGCAGCGGGGAAGGATGAGGCGATCAGCTACATCTTTTCCAACTTGAACGCACAAGGACTTCGGACGATTTCCGTTAAAAAACCGTCGGATACGGAGCAAAAACATGATTATCTATGGCGGATCCACGAAGGACTACCGGAAAAAGGGGAAGTCGGCATCTTGAACCGTTCCTATTATGAGGAAGTCATTGCGCCACGAATCCATGATTTGCTCGAAGAGGAAGAAAAGCCGGATGACGGAGATGTGTGGCAGATGCGCTATCGCCAAATCAATGACTTTGAACGCTATCTCGTCGAGAACGGCTTCCGGGTCGTCAAGTTTTTATTCCATGTCTCAAAAGAGGAGCAACGGCAACGATTGTTGACTCGTCTGAAGGATCCAACGAAAAACTTCGAATTCTCGTTCAGTGATATTGAGGAGCGCAAGCACTGGGATGAATACCATGAGATTTTTGCTGAGCTTGTCTCGGCGACGTCGACATCGTATGCACCGTGGTACATCTTACCGGCAGATGACGAATGGTATTCCCGCTATATCGTCACCGAAGTCATGAATGACGTCCTGAAGGAAATTGATCCGCAATATCCGAAGTTGTCGGAAGAGGATCAGGAACAACTAGATGAAGCGATTAAACGATTGGAAGAAGAAGCATAAATCATTTACACCAAAAACGATTGCTCTCTTGCTGAGAACAATCGTTTTTTTTGATGCATTTGGCTTTGTATGAATTTTTTCAGTTATCATGAAGCATGAACTTATTCACATCTCAGGACAAATGTCCTGTTCAAATCAGAGTGACTCTCGTTAAATGAAAGTATCATGGAACAAGAGAGGAGTATGCACATGCGTGGTGTCTTATTTGCGATTGCGGGTGGCTTTTTCTTAACGCTCCAAAGTGTCGCCAATGCCCGGATCAGTCAAACGATCGGGACATGGCAAGCGGCGACGATCACCCAGATGACTGGGTTCATCGTTGCGATCCTCTTAGCGATCGTCTTACGGGATCGCAGTTTTTCAGCGATGCGACGTGTCAAACCGCTCTATCTGGCAGGGGGAGCCTTTGCGGCGATTATATTATTTAGCAACATGACAGCGGTCCACCGGATGGGCGTGACCTTGACGATTTCGCTCTTTTTATTGGCGCAATTAGCGCTGGCACTCTGGATTGACGGAAGAGGCTGGTTCGGCGTCATGAAACGTCGACTGCGGGGTCCGCAGATCATCGGCATCTTGATGATGGTCGCAGGCATCTTCATCTTAAAGAGCTAAGGAGGAGAAGAAGTGACGGACATTGTGAGCTATTTGGAGCGGTATCAGTTAACGCATGTTTTTGACGCATCGCTACGCAAGGCGATGCACATTCAGACGTTCGCACCGGGTGAGGCTTTATGCCGACAAGGTGATGTTGCGCATGAACTCTACCTGCTCGTCGAAGGGAAATTGAAGATCACGCATATGTCGGCAACGGGGAAACGTCTCGTGTTGTCCTTCAAGCATCCGTTTGATCTCGTCGGTGATATTGAGTTCGTCCGAAAGATTGATTTGATGAACACGGTCGAGGCAGTGACACCAGTGACCGTCTTACACATTGCCTATCCGGATTTGGAAGAAGCACGTGTCCATCATTCTGCCTTTTTATTATTTTTACTCGAGACGATCACGAAAAAGTTTGAATTAAAATCGCATACGCTCAGCTTCAATCTGTTGTACCCGGTTGAAGTTCGGCTCGCCAGTTATTTGTTGTCGATGACACCTAATACGGATGCTTTTGCGAGTAAGGAACTCGTCGATGCGGCAGATTTGATCGGGACGAGCTATCGTCATGTCAATCGTGTCTTACGCCAGTTCGTCGACGATGGGTTGATTCGCCGAACGCAACATACGATTGAGATCATTGATCGAGACGGATTGATGGAACGAGTCGGAGAAAGCATTTACGAATGAAGGAGGTGCGACATGGTTACGGGAATCATCCTTGCCCTTTGTGGGGGCATGCTCGTCTGTATTCAAAATACGTTTAACGCAAAAGTCAAAGAACACGTCGGCGCTTGGGCGACGACAACGCTAGTCCTTGGACTCGGGTTTCTCGCTTCATTGACGATTGGTCTGATCGTCGAAGGATCACAACTGTTTGCACTAAAAGAGGCACAAACCTGGTTTTGGTTCAGTGGAATCATTGGTGTCGGCGTCGTTCTCTGTGTGACGCAAGGCGTTCAACAACTCGGACCGAGTCGTGCGATTTCGATCGTCATGGTATCACAAATCCTGTTTGCCTTACTGTGGGATACGCTCGGTTGGTTCGGTTTACAGACCGTTCCGTTTACGTGGACGAAAGCACTCGGCGTGCTACTGATTGGTGGCGGCGTGCTGTTATTTCAACTGGGCGGGAAAACAACGACTGTACAACACGTACGAAAAGGAGCTTGAATATGTTTTACACGACGGTATTATTCGATATTGACCACACATTACTCGATTTTGAAGCGACGGAACGGACTGCCTTTCGCCGCCTGCTCGAGCAACAAGAGTTGCAGTGGACGCCGGAGCGAGAAATGCGCTATAAAACACTCAATCAAGCGCTTTGGAAAGCACTCGAACGAGGCGAGGTGACACGCGAGGAAGTCATTCACTCACGGTTCGTGACGTTCTTCGCGGAAGAAGGACGGACGGTCGACGGACGAGAAGTTGACGAAACGTATCGCGGCTATCTCGCACAAGGAACGGAATTGATTCCGGGTGCGACGGCGCTACTTGAGCAGCTAACAGGAAACGTTACGATGTATGTCGTTACGAACGGTATTTCGAAGACACAACGCGCACGGCTCGATGGCGCTGGATTAACAGATTTCTTTGAAGGGATTTTCGTTTCAGAAGAGACAAGTTTTCAAAAACCGATGGCAGGATTTTTCAATCATGTGTTTGCACGGATTCCACAATTCGACCCAGCGCGAACGATCATCGTCGGGGATTCCTTGTCAGCTGATATCGCAGGTGGAATTCAAGCTGGTATCGCAACATGTTGGTTTAATCCAGAAGGAAAATCAGCGACGGATATCAAGCCGACGTTTATGATTACTTCGTTAGCCGAACTACCTGCGGTGCTTAAAAACGCAGCAGCCCTTCAACAATGAATCAAACCAACCGATAGGAGAGAGAAGGAAAGGGGGCGATCACTGTGCAACGATGTGATCAACAGACGCTGGAGGCAACTCCCGTCTAACTAAAAGGGGAAATGAACATGATTCAACTTGTACCGGTAACAGCAGAAAACTGGGAAGCGTGTTGTGAGCTGACACTGACAGCAGAACAGCAAGACTTCATGGAAGCGAATGTCTACTCGATCGCGCAAGCGAAGTTCGAACCTAGCCTTGTCCTTCGGGCGATCATGGCAGGTGAAGCCGTCGTTGGTTTTGTGATGTACAACACGGAGCTAGAAGAACTCGACGGCTACTGGATTTACCGCATCATGATCGATCAAGCGCAGCAAGGGAACGGGATCGGACGATTAGCGATGCAAGCTGTGATTGACGAGATGCGCGCGTTACCTGCTGCAAAACGAATCGTCGTCGGCTATCGACCGGATAATCAGGCGGCACACCGTCTGTATGCGAGTCTCGGCTTCATCGACCACGGGGATCGATTCGGTCGGGAAATGGCAGTACGATTAGACATTTGAAGTATGGAGGGACTCTTGAAACGCAAGAGTCCTTTTCTTTTGGATATTTTTTGAAACTTTTCTCGGCTCATCATGCTCTAATAAGTAAAGGGAGGGAACACGATGGACTTACGAAACGAGCACACGACACTCGTCCGCCGTGCGATGAAGCACGATGAAGCGGCGTTTGAGCAATTGGTGCTCCTACATAGCGAACAACTCTACCGAACAGCATATCTTTATGTGAAGAACGAACACGATGCCTTAGACGTCGTACAAGAGACAGTTTATAAAGCGTTCATCTCCATCGAACAAGTGAAGGAACCGAAACATTTCGTGACATGGCTCACGAAAATCCTCATTCGTAATTGTTATCGTGTGTTGGAAAAACAACAACCAATAGATGACATCTTACTTCATGTTCCGGTACAGGAAGACCAATCGCGAGACGAACATCTCGATCTCGTGCATGCTTTATCGCATTTGCGAAAAGAATATCGGGATGTCTTAGTTCTTTTCTATTTTCATGATATTCCGATGAAAGAGATCGCAAGCTTCATCGGCATTACCCTCAATACGGTCAAGACGTACTTAAAGCGAGGACGCGAAGAATTGAAGATACAGTTAGGAGGAATGGATTATGGCACAGCACGATCTACGAAATGACTATGAAAAAATTCCTGTTCCAACGAACGCCTTACAAGACCGGATTCGTCAAGGCATTACGCAAGGTGTAGCGGAACGACAACACGTACGTCCTCGTCGGAAACAGTACGTAGCCATTGCGGGTCTTGCCGCCTCGCTATTCGTGACGACGTTCATCGTTCCACCGTTCGCTTCCGCGATGTCGCATGTTCCATTGATTGGTGGACTGTATCGTCCCTTTATAGAACAGGGCACAGTCGGTACGGAAATCGAGAAGAAACAACTTGCAACAGCAATTGATCAGACGGTAACGGATCAAGGCATTACGATCAAGATCGTCGACGCCTACTATGATGGTACGACGATCGGGATGAACTTGACGGCAACTGGTGTACCAGACGTCAACGAAACGAAACGAGCTGCTTTTTATGAAGTGTTCAAAGGGGATAAACGATTCGAAGGTACTGAAAATCAAGAACTGGCATATTTCAAACAGGACGGTAAGGTTTGGAAAGCACGAATCGAATATGATGTCGGCTTACAGAAATTAAGTGATTCCATGCAGGTGCCACTCGTGATTTCGGAAATGTTTGGTCTAGACGGGAACTGGCAATTCGAGGTTCCGGTCAAACGATTGCAAGCCATTGAACAGACGTTTAATACGACGGTGAAGAATCCTGATCATGCGGTCGATATCACGTTGAAACAGATGACAAAAGGACAGGCAAGTACGACGTTTGATTATACGGCAGTTTATCCGAAGGCGGATCAGTATTGGCTAGAACTGGCTCTATTTGATGATAAAGGGAAAGAAATCATCAAAAACTGGTCAGTCGGAACATCGTTAGTAAGTGGTACAGTTACCGGGTCGCAACGAACGGATGTCTCGCGGATTCGATTCGGAAATTATGTCATTCCATCCGGGTCCTATACGTTGCATCCTTCTTTGAGCCTTTCACCGAAGACACATTGGCTGTCACTAAAGAAGACATCCTTCCCTTATACGCAACAAGATGCGCATCATCCATTGAAGATGACGATTCAACAGGTAGAGACGTCCGGTTCTCACGTACAAGTCGATTTCTTGACGAACTCGGATCAAAAAAATTCAGATATCAAGTTGGATGTTAAAAACAGTATGTTCCTGATTCAAGGAAACGAACTACCGGATGGTCGCGAAATCAAACCGACTGTTGAAGTCATCGATGCGAAACAAAAGCTACTACGGGCGACGTTCACGTTATCGGCGTCACAAATAGATGCAATCGATGACTTCTATCTACAAACCGGCTATTCCAACACTGTGACGAATACACCAATCGACTTGAAGCCGATTCCGTTCACCGTCGATTAAACAGGAGACTCCTGGCATGCTGTCGAACTAGAATCAACAGTGAGCAACAAAGGAGCCTGATGAGATGGAAGTACGTCAAATGACAGCGGACGATTACCCGGAAGTCGTTCGGATCTACGAACAAGGGATAAAGACGGAGAACGCGACGTTTCGCACGGAGGCATTGCCGTACGAAGAATGGACGAAGCAACACCACGCACACAGCCGCCTCGTTGCGATGGAAGACGAGCAACTGCTCGGTTGGGTCGCGTTAAGTCCATTCTCTTCGATTCCGGCATACGCCGGTGTCGCTGAAATCAGCCTCTATATCGCGGAAGAAGTACGCGGTAAAGGGGTCGGCACACGCTTGATGGACGACGTCATTCAAGCAAGTGAAGCAGCTGGAATCTGGACGTTGCAATCGCAAGTTTTTCCGGAAAATCAAGCGAGTCTGCGCCTTCATGAACGTTTTGATTTTCGGGAAGTCGGTCGCCGGGAGCGAATTGGTCGGCTCGGAGGCAGATGGCGCGATACGGTATTGCTTGAGCGACGTAGCACATATCTCTAAAATTTGGCAAGTGGACACAATGTTCCCTTGCCTTCTTTGTGTTGAAAGCGAGGGATAACGGGAAAAGACAGACAGCAGAAGAAGGGGGAGGGATCACGATGGATGATTTTTTTGGTGAAGGACTCGAGACCAATCAACAAAAACGGAAACGCAAACTGGAGGAAATCTTTGATCAGTCGTTTGAATCGGAGCGACGGGATTTCAATCAATCGCTGGAGCAGGACGTGACGGTTGCTTTGATCGGAGACGTCAATGCGGGGAAATCCTCAACCTTGAACGCGATTCTTGGTCGCGAAGTCGCAACGGTCGGGGCGCGCCCGGGTGAAACGATTCGCATCGATCAAGTCCGGCAGCATCCGGAGGATAAAGTCATCTTCGTCGATACACCAGGATTGAATGATGCCAATACACAGAACTCGGAAGCGACGTGGACGTACTATCAAAGTGCCGATGTCATCCTTTATTTTTTAAATGCGGCAGGTACCGTTTTATCTGAGACGGAGACGAAAAACTTTCGAAAAATCTATCAACATAACCAAAATGTCTTGATCGTCGTGACGAAGATGGATGCGACGGATGATGTCGACACGATCGTTCGCCATATTGCAGAAAAACTACCAGGACCAAAAATCATTCCCGTATCAGCACGAGAAGGAACGAATATTGATCGGCTCCGCCGGGAGGTCCTCGATATCTTAAAAAAGTTCGACAAGGATAATGTGTTCGTTCGCCAGATGGATCCGACCGTTCGCGGGAAGATCGCCAACAATTGGATCGTGGGTGCCGGAACAGCTGCTGGTGCGATCGGTGCTGTCCCGTTTCCAGGAGCTGATATCATTCCGTTGACTTCAATTCAAATCGGCTTGATGCTCAAGTTATCAAATCTGTATGAACGGCAGTTATCCAAGGAGAGTGCCAAAGAGTTGCTTGTCGTGACAATCGTCGGAAACTCCGGAAAGACGGCTTTTCGACAAATAGCGAAACTGGTTCCGGGATATGGTGCCGTCATTGCCGCGGGAGTCGCTTCGACCGCCACCCTTGCACTCGGATACGGAACGAAATATGTCTATGAGAATAAGCTCGAATTAACACCGGAACAACTAATGGGGTTCGTCAAACGATTCCGAAAGAAGGCGGAGGAGTCGTCAGAAGAGACAAACGAGTAATCCCCTTGCTATTCCATACAGCAATGAAGGGGGAGAACATATGACACGACTACTCGAAGAAATCAAACAGTATCAATCGGAATTCCGACAAAAGGCACCTGCTGAGAAACAACGGTTGATGGCGGAAGCGACAGCAGAACTGGCTGCTTCTGGTATCGCAAAAGGTCTAGGTGTCGGTGATACGATTCCACACTTTACGTTACCCGATGTATCTGGCAAGCCTGTGGCGATCGAGACATTACTCGAGCAAGGTTCTGTTATCTTAACGTTCTACCGGGGTGGCTGGTGTCCGTACTGCAATCTCGAGCTTCGCGCGTACGAACGGTAAATCGACCGAATCCGCGCTCAAAGAGCGACTGTCATTGCAATTAGTCCGGAGACAGCTGATTTTGCTGAGCAAACGGCGAATAAGAATGCGTTAAGTTTCCCTGTCTTAAGTGACGTTGATTTACATGTATCCCGTCAATTTGATTTGGTGTTCGACTTGCCAGATTATTTGATTGAGATTTACAAAGCATCGGGACTTGATGTAGCGAAGCACAATGGAAATGAGGATTGGCAGTTACCGAAACCGGCGACGTTTATCATTGATACGAATGGTGTGATTCGTTTCGCAGAAGTACCATCCGATTATACAAAACGCGTTGATCCAGAACACATCCTCCAAAACCTTGAACAGAATAAAAAGTATGAAGATTGACTTAAACGGTCTGGCTTCTCTCTACTTGTTGGGAGAAGTCAGACCGTTTGAAGTTTCCCTTTATTTTGTATCAAGAAGTACTCGTCTCAGCCATTCTTGAAATTTGAGATCAGTCTGTTGCCAATCCATTGCCCGTGCAAAATGATGAGCGGAGATGCGAATGGCTTCGTACTCCTCTGGATCTCGGAAGCAAGCTCGCATTTCGGCAGCGAGTGCACCAGGTGTTTTGTTTTTAGCCATGTAGCCTGTCATGCCGTACTGAACGGCGTCTCGGACACCAGGAGCATCATATACGATGGATGGTGTTCCGACCGCCGCCGCTTCAATAATAGAAAAACCTACGCCTTCACGTATGGAAGGGAAAAGGAGAGCGGTGGCACGACTCATCATGCGGCGCGTTTCTGTTTCAGTGACTGAATCGTAATATGTGATAGCATCCTTCACTTCTTTAGGAAGGGGAAGTGTAAGGTATTGCAAAAGATGAGAGCTGTTACGGATACCAATCAGCCAGAGGCGTGTCTCAGGAAACTCACGTTGGACCATGAGGAATGCCCCAATCGCATCTTGAAGTTCTTTTTCGTTCAGACGGTTGATATATAGAAAGGTTGGAACATGTTCTTTTAACTCCCATTCCTGTTCAGACCACGGGGAAAAGGAAAGTCCTGGCGGCAACATCGTGATATGACTGTTAGTAAAACCAGCACTTTGTAGTTCGTCTACAACAGAGGGGCTGACAGTCAAGGCATGACTATCTTTATACCAGCTTAACCGTCGAGTCTCTGTCCATTCGCCAAGCTTTGAAAAAGGAAACACAAGCGTCGTCGACCAACGCTCACGAATTAATTGATAAAGAAATAAAGTTCGTTTATGACGTGGAACATAAAGTGGTGTGAAGAAATGAAACCCATTCAAATGATCCAGAACTAAATCAATCGTTTTAGCATAAGACCAGTAATAATAAAGTGCATATGGAATAAGAGAAGCTGTCGTACCATAACGGAGGTAAGTGATACCATCTCGATACTCCGTCGGTGATCCGCCCTTGAATGAGACAGACAAATGGGTAACTCGGTAGGTAGTACTGACACGCCGCAACATTTCATGAATAAAAGTTTCAGCTTCTCCGGCTTGTGGATGTCGAGCATCACGCCAAGATAAAAAAAGTAGATGAGGTTTCATGTCGTACCTCCTTTGCGTAGAAAAAATTGGATCCGAAAGATCGGTTCTGCTACTAATCTTCTCTACAGTAGAAGGATATTCCTAGAAAATGCATCAAATCAATAGACTTCTGTTTCATCCATGATGTCCTGAAGCGTTACGTATAAAAGCTTTTGGGTAAAGAACAATAACGAAACGGGTAGGAGGAAAGCGCATGAAATGGAAGGGAAGAGAACGGAGTTCGAACGTCGAGGACCGGCGGGGAATGGGTGGGAAAGGAATCGCCGGTATCGGCGGTGGTGTCGGGATCATCCTGCTGATCGTCATCACTTTGATGGGTGGTAATCCAACTGAACTACTCGGAGACTTAACCGGTGGGGATCAGCAAAATACGACGTATGAGGAAACAGCGCAGGAAAAAGAAGCAGCGGACTTCGTCTCCGTCGTCTTGGCTGATACGGAACGAGTCTGGACGAAAGAATTTAAAGAAGATGGTAAGACCTATAAAAAACCGACACTCGTCTTATATACGGATCAAGTTAGTTCGGCTTGCGGACAAGCAGGGAAGTCCGTCGGTCCCTTTTACTGTCCCGGTGATCAGAAATTATACATTGATTTAAGCTTTTATGATGAACTGCAGACGAAATACGGAGCACCGGGCGATTTTGCGATGGCGTATGTCATTGCGCATGAAGTAGGGCATCATGTCCAGACGTTACTTGGAAAATCGGATGAGATCATGCCACTTCGAAAGCAAATGAGTGAGGAGAAGTTCAATAAATACCTCGTTCGATTCGAGCTACAGGCAGATTATTATGCCGGCGTCTGGGCGCATCACGCGCAAGGAGAAAACTTGCTCGAAGAAGGCGATCTTGAAGAAGCGTTGACAGCAGCCAATGCTGTTGGGGACGATACGTTACAAGAGAAAGGACAAGGATATGTCGTACCGGAAAGTTTCACTCACGGCACATCGGCGCAACGAGAGCGTTGGTTCCAAAAAGGCTTTGATAACGGCACGATCGAAGGTGGAGACACATTCAAAGCGAAGAATCTATAAAACGAAATAAAGACATACCTTTTGAAACATTTTCCAGTCGTTTCCGTAAAGAAGAGAGAAGGATTCAAAGGGGAGTGTCGAAGTTGAAGCACATCAGTCTATTTTTTGTTGCTGTATACGGCTGTCGTCGTATTGACGTACATCGTGTCACGATTTGCGCCAAACTTGTTGGTATACATGGTCTATATCGCGATTGCGTCGTTACTCGTCATCACGGGCTACTTGCTGAAGCGACTCGTAATCAAACGTTAGAAATCAAAAAAACTGTGTTCTGCTTAAAAGCGGGACACAGTTTTTTGCTGATATGAACTTACCTTATGAACGGAACATCGTCGGATCATCTGGAACGTTCTCCAGGTAAGCGATCCGTCCGTTTTCATCGAGACGTGCGATATCTTTTCCGTCTTGCGTGAAGACACTACCGTCTGCCCGTTTTCCGCAAACTGCCCAGCGTGTTTCATACGTTCCTGGTGTTGTTTCTTCCCAGCCCGCATACATGTGCTTAATGTCTTGATTCGCTGTAAACACATGACGGACGAACTGTTTCCAGGCGTCGATGCCATGCTTTGGTTGTCCGTTCAGAACGAACGTGATGTCTGTCGTGAATAAGGAAACGAGATCCTCAAAAGCTTGTGCGTCCGTACGTGACGCGTCGAATAAGTCAAAATAACGATTCAATACCATAGTAAAAACCTCTTTCTGTTCATTAAAGTGTCATCATCCGGTCTGTGATTAACGCATGCAACCGTTCTAAATGTTTCGGTGGACAGGAGGCATCGATTGCTTGACGGATCGATCCGATCGATTCGCGCTTTAAAGTCGATTCCCACGCCTCTTCCGCCTCTGTCATCAGATTCGAGAGTAGACCGATTTCCTGTTCCTGAATTCCCATCAAATCCTCGAAGACACCGCTTGACGCATACAACGTCTGCTTGCCTTCAATTGCTTGATAAACGTCAAAGATTTGAATTTCGTCTGCCGGACGCCGTAAGCGAAAGCCCCCTTTGACGCCCGGTACGGAATACAACAGATCCGCCTGAACGAGTTTTCGTAAGAGTTTTTGAAAATAGGTTGGCGAGGCACCGAGTTGCTGGCTGATGAATTCACCGGACAACACAGCGCGATCCGGAAGGAAGGTCAAGAGCAACATCGCATAGACGGATTGCTCAACCCCAGTTTTCATTTGCATGAGAAGTCTCCTTTCGTTAAACGTGGATAATGTATATCCATAATTGTTTTATTCGAAAGGATTGTCGAGTCATATGCTCTCACAAAACCGTCACACCTTTTCGACAGCATCTGCATGGCATCCCCGTTCCGGATTCGGTATACTGAATGTACGATATGTGAAAATATTCACTAAAAGTCGTTCACACTTTGTGAAAGGACGTTTGTATATGAATCCATTAAAAGGAATCGTTAAGATTCCACGCAGTATTCTCATTCAATTCATCATGGCAGCTTTCCTGATGGGGGTTGCGGTCGTCGGTCAATCGTATGGTATCGTGTTGACGGTTGATCGGATTTTCCTGAAGGAACAACCGTTTGAAGCCGTCATTCCGTTACTACTCGTCGTCCTCGGGATGCTGTTGCTCCGGGTCGCCGTGACGTATTGGAACGGTCGTCTCGGTACGACGTTATCGGCACACATGAAGCAGGCGCTTCGGGAAGCACTCGTCGCGAAATACACGGGTCGCTCGGTCGAAATGATGCTACAAGGGCAAGCAGGACAGAAGGTCAGTGTCTTGCTCGACGCAGTAGACGAGATGGACAGCTATTACAGTCAATACTTGCCGAAAGTCGTTCAGACGACGATCGTTCCCTTGATGGTCTTGATCGCGGCATTCAGCTATGACTGGATCACCGGTCTCGTCATGATGATCACAGCACCGTTCATTCCGTTGTTCTATATCATCATCGGAATCATGACGCAAAAGCGGGCGGATGCTCAACTCGAGAAGATGACGGCATTCTCGGGAACATTCCTTGATACGTTGCAAGGACTGACGACCTTGAAGTTATTTGGTCGTGCGAAACGACAACGTGACGTCATCGAAAAAAGCAGTCTTGATTTCCGGGATGCGACGTTAACGGTCTTGAAGCTCGCCTTCTTGTCATCGTTGATGCTTGAGTTCATCTCGATGCTCAGCATGGGAATGATCGCACTTGAAGTCAGTCTACGCTTGATTCTGTTCCAAAGCATCACCTTCATCCCGGCATTCCTGATGCTCGTATTGGCACCAGAGTACTATCTTGCCTTAAAAGAGATGGGTGCTGCCTTCCATACAGGACGCGGTAGTGTCGCGGCAGCGAAACAGATTGCAGCCGAACTAACGGCAGACGATCGTCCTGTTGCCTTTGGTCAATCAGAACTTGCGATGAACCGTCCACCACGAATCGTTTTGGATGAAGTTGATTTTACGTATCAAGAAGGACGTTTTGCCTTACAAGACGTGACACTTGCGATTGAGCCGTATCAAAAGGTGGCGTTGATTGGTCGCAGTGGTGCCGGTAAGTCGACTGTCTTACAGTTGATTGCCGGACTCGCGGATCCAAAAGAAGGACGGATTCTGCTCGACGGGATTAATCGCAGTCAGGTGGAGGAAGCGAGCTGGTTCCGTCAGTTGAGCTACATCTCGCAGCATCCGTATCTGTATGCCGGAACGCTGGCAGAAAACATCGCGATCGGTGAACTCCGTCAAGCGACGCCGGAAGAGATCTTTGAGGCGGCGCAGGCAGCAGGGCTCGAGGAGCTGATTGCGACGTTACCTGAAGGGATCGACACGGTGATCGGAGAAGGTGGACGTGGTCTATCAGGTGGCGAGAAACAGCGCGTTGCGTTGGCACGCGCGTTCTTGAAACGACCGAACGTCATCGTCTTTGATGAACCGACGACAGGACTCGACGTCAAAACGGAGCGATTGCTTCAACAAGCGATCGAACAGCTTGGACAAGCAGCGACAGTCATTACTGTCGCACACCGCCTGCATACGATCGAGCGCTCAGATCAAATCGTCGTTCTCGACGGCGGACGAATCGTCGATCGTGGCACCCATGATGAATTGCTTGGTCGCGATTCGGAATATGCGCGGATGCGTAGCGTCCAGAGAGGGGAGGAAACACGATGAAGGAATTATTAGGAGTCTTTCGGTTGATGGTGCATCAAAAACGCGATATCGCCTGGTCGATCTTCTTCGGTGTCCTCGCCGGTGTGACAGCGGTCGGTTTATTCGCAGCAAGTGGATACCTGATTTCAAAGGCAGCCTTGTTGCCACCGATCCAGACGCTCGCTGTCTTGATTGCCCTGCAAAAAATCTCGAGTCTGACGCGCGCCGTCAGTCGGTATGCGGAACGTTATTATTCGCACCGGGCGACGTTTACGATCCTTAGTGATATCCGGACGTCGTTCTACCGGAGACTCGAGCCGCTCGCGCCAGGAATTTTCGGTAAATACCGGAGTGGGGACTTACTTGCTCGGATCGTCGGTGACGTCGAAAGTCTGCAAAATACGTTCTTACGTGTTCTCTATCCACCGATCGTCTTGTTGCTGGTCTTCTTCTGTACGATCTTTTTCGTCAGTTTCTTCTCGTGGACGATTGCCGGGATTCTACTACTTGGTTTGATTCTGACGGGTTTCTTGATTCCGGGTTGGTTCGCGTACCGCGAACAGCGTTTCGCACGCTCAGTTCGTGTCCGCCGTGGTGACTTGTCGACAGAAGTGACAGAGTTGTTCCAAGGCTATCGTGACTTAAAGATTTACCAGCAACTTGATCAAAAAGAACAGGACCTGAATGCCGTCGCGAAACGATATGTCGAGGAAGAAAAACGTAATGGTTTACACGCTGTTTCGAACTTGGCTTTGAATACGATGGTGACGCTCATCATCTCCTGGCTCGTTTTGGGTGTCGGTGCCTATTTCGTCGCGAGCGGACAACTCGAAGGGGTCTTCCTTGCCTTACTCGTCATGACATCACTGACGGTCTTCGAGAATGCGGCACCGATGGCGATCTTACCCGGCTTTTTTGAAGACAGCCGGCATGCTGCGAAACGACTTGATGAAGTCGTGACCGAGCAAGAAGAGCCAACTTATGACACGTTCGTTCTTGATCAGGCACTATCCTTTGAAACGAATGCATTGACGTTCACGTTCCCTGATGCACCGCGCCCGGTCTTACGTGACGTTACCGTCTCGATTCCTGCCGGCAAGAAGACGGCAATCGTCGGGGCGAGTGGTTCTGGGAAATCCACGTTACTTCAATTGATGTTACGGATGTATCCGACAGACGGATTAACGATTGCTGGTCAAGAGAGTCGGACGGTTGATCCGGAAGGGCTTTGGCAACACGCAAATGTCGTCTTGCAACAGAATCATTACTTTTATGGAACGCTTCGCGATAATCTATTGCTCGCGAACGAAGCAGCAACGGACGAGGCGATGCGTCAAGCGCTCGATGATGTCGGATTAACGACGTTCGAATTAAACGATCGTATATTTGAAAAAGGCGAGAACTTGTCTGGAGGAGAAAAGCAACGTTTAGCAATTGCTCGTGTGCTCTTGCGGGAAGCGTCGCTTTACTTGCTTGACGAACCGACGTCTTCCGTCGATGCTTTGACGGAACAGATGATTCTCAATCGATTGTTCGCACGGGCAGCGGACGCGACACTTGTCCTCGTCAGCCACCGGTTAGCGGGTCTTGAAGCGATGGATCAAATCATCGTCATGGATCAAGGTCACGTTATCGAAGTCGGAACATATACCGAATTGATGGCGCGACAAGGAGCGTTCTATGAGTTAAAACAAGTCGAACAGTCCGTGTTTGCTCCGATTGGATAAAGATATAGGATTGGCGATGACCCAATGTGGTGCATCGCCTTTTTTAGTTTATAAGGGAGAGCTGAAAAAGGCATGACAGTCTACTTTTGAAATGGTAAAGTCTAGAAAAAACGCGGAGGGATTTCATGCGCATTACACAATCATCTATCGTCGTCGATCAGACAACCGTTTCATACGATCATTTTCAAATGGGATCCAAACAGGTCTGCTTCTTGATCTCGGGAGCATCTTATTTGTACGACCATCCTTACTTTTACTATAGCCGGATGGCGTTACTAGCTCGAGACATCGATGTCATCTGTATTCACTATGTGACGGAAGATTTATTTTCGATGTCAGACACTGAATCGAATACCTGCATGACGCGCCGGGTCGACGCTGTCGTCTCTGAAGTGCTGGCGACACATACATACGAAAACGTTCAGTTCATCGCAAAGTCGTTAGGAACGATTCCGCTAGCGGCATTACTTGCTAAGCCGAGTCTACAGACAGCACGCTTTGTCTTCTTAACACCCGTCCTGACTGAAGTGGCTGAACAAATCGCCAATTCGTCGCAAGCTGGACTCCTCGTCATCGGAACAGCCGATAAGTTTTATGATGAAGCGGCACTTGAAACGTGTCGCACCTCACAACTGACGATTGATATCATGGAAGGAGCCAATCATTCCTTGGATCAAGGATTCGAGGTTGATCCATCGCTTGCGGTCCTAGGACATGTCGTTCGTCAAATCGAAGCGAGTTTGTTCGAACCACTACCTAAGTAACAAAAAATCCGTCCAGCAGAGCGCCTGCTGGACGGATTTTTTAGTATGGACGAAGTAAGGCACGGACGGGACTACCGTCGCCGTCGACGAGCGGAAGTGGAACAGCGTTGAGGTGGTAATCACCAGGCGTGATCGCATCCAGGACGAGTCCTTCAAGGATATGGACTCCATGCTGCGCCAGTGCGTGATGGGCCGCCATTTCCTTACTATCGATCGCATCGACGCTTGGTAAGTCGAGACCAATCAGCGAAATCCCGAGTTCTCCGAGACGCTCAGCAAGACTTGGCGTCAAGACGGGAATCGTTTCTGGGAACGTTGATTTGTCGATCCAACCATCCGTTTTGATGATCAAGCGCTGGACATCATTTAGCTCAAAGCCATCTAAATCAGCGGCTGTGATTTCTGTACGACCTGGTAAGTAAATGACGCGCGCATGTCCGATGTAGAGATCCGGATCAAGATCGATGATTTTTTGTCCGGCATCCTCAAAATGAAACGGCGCGTCGACATGAGTGCCAGTATGCAGACTCATCGTTACCTTTCCGACGTTAACGGAACCGGTGTCTGCCTTATTCCATGTCAATGTCGCTTCAAACGGTGTATCTCCCGGCCACGTCGTGACGTGGCGATCAAGTGGTTGTGAAACATCAATCCATCGTGTCATCGCTTCATCCTCCTCATAATGTCGTGCGGACTGACCACAGTTCCGGGAAGAATCGGTGGTCGAGCACACGTCGTAGATAACTGACACCAGAAGAACCGCCCGTTCCTGGCTTTTGTCCGATGATCCGTTCGACGGTACTCATATGGTTAAAGCGCCACATCTGTTGCTGGCTCCCGATATCCAGTAGTTTTTCACCGAGCTCATACAGATCCCAGTATTGTTCAACATCCCGATAGACGCTTGCCCAAGCTGCTTCGACACTTGCATTCGGCGTCCAGTCTTGCGTGACATCACGATCAAGGACGGATTGGTCGATCGGTAGCCCATGGCGCGCCATCGCTCGGATCGTTTCGTCGTAGATGCTTGGTGTCTTCAAGTCTTCGAGCATCATCGGATAGAGTGTTTCGTCATGCGCATACACTTTTAGCATCTGCTCATTCTTGAAGCCGAGCGTGAATTCGATTTGACGGTTTTGATACGATTGAAAACCGGATGAGTGACCAAGCGCGTTACGGAATTCTAGATATTCGGCAGGGGTCAAGGTCGACAAAACATTCCACGACTGAATCAACTGGTGCTGAATCTTTGAGATACGTGCGAGCATCTTAAACGACGATTCGAGATCATCGTTTGCGACCGCTTGCGTCGCTGCTCGCATCTCATGCAGGATCAGCTTCATCCAGAGTTCACTCGTTTGATGAATGATGATGAACAGCATCTCGTCATGATGCCCCGATAATCGATGTTGACTCGTAAGCAATGGATCTAGTTGCAAATAATCCCCGTAAGACATATCTTTCTTAAAATCCGTTTGAATCGATGCTTCAATAGACGTAGGATCTGTCTTTGTCATTCCCATTCATCCCCTTTATCATGTTAATTCAGTTTTCGTTTTTCAGCGGTCTGTGGTTGTTCCGGATGCGCCCGTTTCCAGAAGAAATAGGCAATCGATAAGAACACTAACCACGGTACACCAAACTTCAAGACGATTTGGAAATCCGTGAACCATGTCGTCAGGACGAGTGCGAATAACAACAATGCACCGAGGGCAGTCAGATAGGGATAGCCCATCATCCGAACCGGTAACGTCCGTCCACCTTCACGTTCCCAGGCTTTACGGAAGTACAGATGGGAGATGAAAATCATGAACCATGTGAAAATCGCCCCGAACATCGAAATTCCCATCATGAATGGATAAGAAACGCTCGATTGACTGCTGATGATCCCCGCGAGAAAAATCCCAAGTGTCGACAAGGCGAGTGCGAAGAGCGGTACACCTTTTCGATTCAAACGCCCAAATACTTTTGGCGCATACGTTGCCTTCGATAACGAATACATCATCCGTGTCGAAGCATACAGTTGACTGTTCATCGCAGACAGCGCCGCCGTCAGGATGATGAAGTTCATGATGCCGCCTGCATACGGAATCGATAGCATCTCCATTACTTTAACGAACGGACTTTGATCGACACCGCCTGCTTGTTGCCATGGAACGATCATCAACATCAAAGCAATCGTGATGACATAAAACGTCGAGAGACGGAATACCGTCGCTTTTAATGCTTTCGGTACGGCGACATCTGGATCCTTCGCTTCACCAGCGGTGACGGCAATCAATTCCGTTCCGAGGAAACTGAACAGGGAGATGAAGATCGCAATCCAGAGACCCGAGAAGCCGAATGGCATGAAGCCACCATCATTCGTAAAGTTTTGTGGACCGATCTCAGGGCTCGGACTACCGATGACCAAGTAAGCACCAAGCAGGATGAACAGTAAGATGGCACTAATCTTAATGACCGAGAACCAGTACTCAAAGGTTGCGAACGTATTGACTGTCGTAGCATTGATGTAAATCAACGCGGCAGCGAATACGAGAATCCAGACGACCCCGGGAACGTCCGGGAACCAGTATTTCATATAGATGGCGATCGCACTAACTTCAACGCCGATTGCGAGAACGTTTGCGATCCAGTACGAATAGCGGACGAGAAAACCCGCGTACGGACTAATGTATCGTTCGGCAATCGTACCGAACGAGCCAGATGTCGGATGGGCGACCGTCATTTCAGCCAGACAGCCCATTAAAAGTAGGACGATGAAGGCGCCGACTGCGTAACTGATCAAAACGCTCGGTCCAGCAAGCCCGATTGCAAGCCCACTTCCGAGGAAGAGACCGGTACCGATCGCGCAGCCCATTGCAATCATCGTGAGTTGACGTGTCTTGAGTTCACGCCGTAGTTCAGTAGGTTGTTCCATGGTGTACTCCTTAAGCAACGACTTCGCGTTCATTCGCGAAACGTTCGTATTCTTTATCTTTCATGATTCGTTTAAGTGTCGCGACGACGTCATAGACATCGGTAAACGTATTGTAGAGCGCGACGGGTGCTAGACGGACGATGTTTGGTGCCCGGAAATCGGGAATGATCCGATTTTCCTTGAGTGCTTTACAGATCCGTGCTGCTTCCGGGTGCTCGAGGCTGAGATGCGCCCCGCGGCGTTTATCATCGATCGGATTTCCGATGACGAAACCGTACGATGTGAGTTCCTGCTCGACAAGGTCCATCATGTACTGCGTCAGCGCGAGTGATTTTGTCCGAACGGCTTCGATACCGACTTCGTCAAACATCTCTAATGCACCGATTTGTGGAGCAAGACTTAAGACGTGTGGTGTGCCGATTTGGAAGGCACCGGCATGCGCCGCCGGTGTCATCGTATGATCCATATCGAACTGCTTATCCTTCCGCGAACCAAACCAGCCCGTCAGACCAGGCAACGTTCCGAAATGACGTTCGTGGACGAATAATCCACCAACTGTTCCAGGACCACCGTTCAAGTGTTTGTAATTACACCAGTAGGCAAAGTCGACGCCCCAGTCATGGAACGCGTGGGGAACGGCTCCGACGGAATGACAACCATCAAAACCAATCAGGATGCCACGGTCGTGTGCTGCCTTCGTCAAACGCTCCATATCGAGAATTTGTCCACTTCGGTAAAGTACCGCCGGCAAGACGATTAACGCGATATCATCCGTCATCGCGGCGATGATATCGTCTTCTTCTAAAAAGCGACCGTCCCGACTCGGTACTTGGATGAGATGTGTCTCCGGATCCAGACCACGTAAGCGAAGTTGGCTTTGGAGGGCATAGATATCCGACGGGAACGTCAGCGCATCCGCTAAAATCTTATCTCGTCCTTCTGTTGGTTGGAAGAATGTCGCGACGAGTTGATGGAGATTGACGGTCGTCGAACCAGTGACCATGACTTCTTCCGCTTGTGCGCCGACGAGCGGAGCGTTGAGAGCAGCGAGACGTTCCGATAATTCAAACCAAGGATGACGTCCTTTCATCCAGCCATCGATTCCGAGTTCTTTCCAGTCTGATAGCGACTCGAGCAACGTCTTCTCGGCACGCTTCGATAATAAGCCGAGCGAGTTTCCGTCCATATAGATACTACCCGGTTGCAGATAAAACTCATCACGATAGGCAGCGAGTGCATCTTGCTCATCCTGAGCAGCAGCATCGGTCCGTTTTGCTTGCAGTGTCATACGTCATCCTCCTCAAATGAATGCTCAATCAATTTTGACAAAAGCGTAGCAAACAAATTGACATTGTGTCAATATTATCGAATAGAGAAAACAAAAGGAGTGAAGGACATGTCATCTTCTCAACCAGAAAAAATCGATAAACGACATCTGCGCACAGTGCGGACACGCGAAAAACTGTTGAGTGCGGCACGTGACGTCTTCTTAGAACAAGGGTTTCAAACGGCAACGATTTCACAAGTGATCAAACAAGCTGGCGTCGGCTACGGAACAGCCTACGTGCATTTTGAAGGGAAAGATGAGTTGCTCGTCGTCCTGATGGAAGATGTCATGAGTCGCTTCCATGCGATTGCGGAACGAACATTTGAACCGACGACGTCGCTAGAGGCAAAGGAACGTATCGTGACGCAAGCTACGGATTTCTTACGTCTCGCGGAAGAAGAACGAGCGATGCTACGGATCGTTGAGCAAGCAATCGGCGTCTCTTACATCGTCCGTGCGAAATGGAAAGCGATTCGAGAACGCTTCATTGATCGGATCAGTCAGGATATCCAGTATGCGCAGGAGACAGGACTCGCGCGACAAGATGTCGATCCGAAGCTCGTCGCCCGTGGCTGGTTCTTCGCGAACGAGATGTATTTATTCGAAGTCGTCCGTGAAGAAGCAACAGCGACGATTGAAGAGATCGCACACGTCTTAGCGACGATTTATACGCAAGGACTCTACCGGATCGAGGATTGATGAACGGACAGGAAGGGAACGTTTCAAAGTAGAAGGGAGCGTGACCGGGATGCCATTTGATTACGATCTCGATTTCAAGACGACGGATTTTCGCAAGGAGCCGGAAAAGTACCGGGTTGGACGCGGGGAGCAAGGGGTCTTACTCGTCGAACCTTATAAAAGTGAGATTTTGCCGCATTGGCGTTTTAAGACGCCGGACATCGCGAAGGAATCGTCTGAGAAAATTTATGAGATGTATTTAGCTTATAAAGAAGACGGAGACTTCGTCGGTATGGATATGGCGCGGAAGTTCATTCAGATGGGACATACGCGCGCACGACGTTATGCGAACTATAAGGGTGGGCGCAAATATAAAGATAAAGAGACCAAAGAATTGCACACGCGCGAGATCGACGAAGAAAAAGCAAAATCTGCGGCCATCTTCCAAGAAAAATGGGATTTGATTCGGGCAGATGAAGAATACCTTGAACTTAAACGTGCGCATCAAAAGCAGTACGGATAAGTCATTTCAAAATAAAGGGAATCAATTCAAACCATGCGATACTGAAAAGAAAACGGGAGGCATGTGTATGAATCGTTGGTGGGTTCCGCTGTATCCGATTGGTCTGTTTTTACTGATTGATCACTTTTTCTATGATATTTCAGTGACGTGGCTCATCGTGCTTGGTGTCGTGAGCGTCCTTTTGAGTGTCCGTTCGAATCGACCATCCTTTTCTTCGTATCGTCCGTTAATGATTGGGACGCTTTTGATCGGCTATGGTCTGATGCCGTGGTTGACGCTGGATTTTACAGGAGTCGTCTTCGTTTTCTTGTTAACAGAAATCGTTGCAAAACTGCTCGTGTCAAGAACAGAGGAACAATCCGTATGACGGACGAATATCGCTAAACGAAAAAAGCCTCGACTGCTCTGTCCGATGGGATGGAGCAATCGAGGCTATTTTTGATTCGTTTAAGAACTCTGTTCGACCTTGGCAATCAATCGTGCTTGACGTTTCTGCCAGATGAACGATCCGATGAACGTCACGACGAGGAACATCAGACCGAGTGCAAACGGATAGAGAATATTGACGTCATATAGGACACCCGCAAGCGTCGGTCCGAGCACGTTCCCGATGCTCATGTAGGCGTTGTTCATTCCCATAGCAAAGCCTTGCTCATTACCAGCGAGTTTTGAAATCATCGTATTCAAGACAGGACGTAAAATTGACGTCGCGAGGAAGATGACGAGGGTGATCGCAAAGAATCCACCGTAACTTGATGTCAATAATGACAACAGGAAGCCGAGCGCTGCGATGAACAGGAATAGGTTCAAGACCTTTCCTTCTCCGAGACTACGTGACAGCTTATCGACGATGAAGATTTGAGCAATGACACTGATGATCCCGGTCGACGTCACCATGATCGCGATGTCTTTCGGTGAAGCACCGAATTGGTCATCGACGAATAGACCAAGTACTGATTCGTATGCCATGAGACCGAAGCTCATGACGAGTGTAATGACGAGCGGTACGAAGTACGGTTTCTTAAATGATGTCCCCAGTTTCTTGAGCATCGAACCTTCGTCTGGTGCCATCGCTGTCGCATCGTGTTTTTCGCTTTCTTGAAGTAACAGGACGCTGAACAAGACGGCTGCCCCCGAGACGATCGCTGAGACGAGTAGTGGCAATTTTAAGTCGTATTCGGCAAGGAATCCACCGATTCCAGGACCGATGACGATTCCGAGTGACATCGCAGCTGAGACGTAACTGTTTCCTTTTGCGCGTTGATCCATCGTCGTGATGTCCGCGACGTAAGCAAAGATGGCTGGAATCAGAAGGGCGGCACCGGCACCACCGATTGCGCGCGAGATGTAAAGAACCGTGACGGAATTTGAGAAGTAGAAGACGAACATCGAGAGCGTCAAGCCGATCAATCCATAGATGATCATCTTGCGACGACCGTATTGGTCCGCCCATTTTCCGGCAATCGGTGACATGACGAGCTGTGCTCCGGCAAAGATGGCGATCATTAACCCAGCTGCCGTCCCACCTTGTCCAATCGAGGCTAAGTAAGCGGGTAGAATCGGAATGATGATCCCGAAGCTCCCGACCGCAATAAACATATTGATCATGAGGACCGTTAATTTTTTTCGTTGATCCGCGTGCAAGGGGACCCCTTCTTTCGACCCGCTTTCTGTAAGCGGTTATTTGTTTCACCTTCATTATCTTAGATTCAAGCTAAAGGACCTGTCAATGTAGACGAGTCGAGGATTCGAAAAAGGGGCTGACTCAAAAAAGAATGACGCGTCTTTTCACGCCCTTTCCTCAGGCGAGACACAAGCCAGTTTTCCTGCTTCATTCAAGCAGAAAAACGGGTCTTGTTTGTCTCTGACAGCGCAAGATGCGCTTTTCCTGTAGGAGTGGCGTGTGACGCGCCATTTTTTGTGTTACGAGATAAGGGTGGCAGATTTTTATTCTGCCACCCTTATCTTTGTAGAGACTGACTTTTGAGTCAGCCCCGGTTCAGATTTATTGGTCTTTTTTTAATAACCATTTAATGTTCGGTGATAGCAACGGTCGGAAGATCGTCACGACGGGTCGACTCGAGAGCAACCAGACGAATCCGGTAGCGAGCAAGAAGGACAGTCCGATCAGTAACAGGGGCGACTCCGTAATGGCTGGTGGAACCGAATCACGGAACAAACGGACGATGAACGAGTGAATCAAGTAAATCGCAAGCGTCTGGATGCCGATCTGGTCGAATCGATCTCCGAATGACCGGTGTGGCACGAGCAACAAGACCGAGAAGATCATGATCGTACTGACGGCATAGAGGAACAATTGAATCGCTGCTCCCTTTAGAAGCGAGACTTCAAATTCCCCATAGGTGTCGCGGTAGAAGAGCCAGACCGTATCAAATCCATTTTTTGTCCAGAGAATCATGAAGACGGCAATCAAGAGCGAGACGATTAGTCCGGTCAGTCGACCGATCGGTGCTGTCATCTGCTTTCGCCAGCCAGCGTCAGTTAACCAACCACGCTCTTTGACGAGGTAACCCATCAAAAAGAACGGATAAAAACTGACGACTTTTTGTAACGACAGGAAGTTCGTGATCGAGTCTGGATTGGCATTGATCAACAAAGCAAATAAGACACTGACGATCAGCGGGAAACGCATCACCTGGAATGCCGGGGTGACGGTTTGCCAAATGATGATCCCGAGCAGATACCAAAGCGTCCAATTCGGAACGAGCGGATGGAGTAACCCATCGAGCATCTCACGTAAGGAATCATCCTGCGTGTAGGACAAATAGATTTCGTGAATCGATTGCCAGATGAAATACAGGGCAACGAATGCGAGGATGCGTTGAGGTCGAACTTGTTTGAAAAAATAGCCGCTCATGAAGATGAAGGCAGGCATGTGCAACAAGTAAATGACGTTATACGCCATCCTCACACTATCGTTTCCCGGTAAATCTCGAAACGTCTCGATCAAATGACCAAAGACGACCATGAAGATGAGTAAGACCTTATAGTTCCCAAGCCAATGATCGTACGTTGGCGTGGTCACTGGTTTGATGGGGCGATTCATTTTTTCTCACCCAGCAGGATTTGATCAACAAACCGGGCACTCGATTTTCCGTCTTGATGTTCAAAGAAATATTCTGCGAATGCTTTGACATTATGCATTTCGAAGTCTTTGTTTTTAATCCGTTCAATCAACTCTTCTGATGTCTTGACGATTGGACCCGGAACGAATTCCTCGAAGTCGTAATAGAAATCACGTTTTGAGATATAGTCCTCAAGGTCATACGCGAAGAACAACATCGGTCGATTCAATAGGGAGAACTCGAAACACGTCGATGAGTAATCCGTAATCAAGATGTCTGAGACGAACAGCAACTCATTGATTTCACGATGATCCGTCAAATCGAGGAAGAAGTCAGCGTAGACTTCTGGAATCTCCATCCGGCGGCGGATGAATGGATGCAGTTTAAGGACGAAGACGTACTCCTCATGAAGTGCTTCGTACAGCGCATCAAGATCGAGTTGATCAAAATCATAATAGGCACTCTTCGCACCATTTCCTCGGAACGTCGGCGCGAACATGATGACTTTCTTTTGTTTGAAGATGGGATATTCCTCATAGATACGTGCTTTTGCTTCCTCGATGAACGGTTGATCGAAGAACATATCCGTCCGTGGAATACCGGTCGCGATGACTTGATCTTCCCGTAACCCGAAGCCTTCAGCATAATGACGGGCGACATTATGGGAGCTGACGATGGCTTTCGTATAGTTCCGGTGACTAAGCGAGTTCGCGCTTGGACCACCTGGTTTTCCGAGACGGCTGTACCCGAATGTCTTGAAGGCGCCAACGGCATGCCAGACTTGAACCAAATCACTGCCTTTACGAATATTCAACGGATAGATCATCGGATAGAAGTCATCGACAAGAATCGTCTTTGCTGTCGCTAAGTGGTATGGCAAGGCAAATTTGTCACGCCAATCACGACGAGACTGAAGATTCGGTTTGAAGAAGGTTTTCACATCAAGATCTAAATCGCGGCGTTTGACTTCATCCAAGATATAAGCAAAGTTCCCACTGATATCACTCCGCGAATCCGAAGCGAGGATGACTTTGTTCTCTTGAATTGGTTGCGTCCATTTCGTAACGTTATAGATCGCCTTAAATGTAAAACGACGGAACTTGAACGCGCGCTTCTTCATGTTCTTCTTCCACTTCTTATAGCGATCGATGACTTGGATTAGACGTTTCGATTCGCCTTTCTTCAGGGAATGGAAACCTAAAGAGTTGCTGTATTCCGAATACTGCACGACAAGTTCATATTCGAGTAAGATCAAGGCGTTACTATGTTTTGTATCGACGCGGTAAGCGACCGGGATTAACGAACGCGTATCACCAAAAGGCGCTTCATGTAAGATCGTTTTTCCTTGGACGATGGCGAAGAACGCATCAAAATAGCCCATCGGCAGTGGACGACCTGTCGGCGTGATATGATTCAGGTTCAATTCGCCCGTAAAGGCTTCTTCCGTCCAGTCACCTTCGAACGGAAAGCGGCAAATGAACGTCCGTTTGTTTCGTTTATTACGGAAGACGATGGCACGTTCAAGCGGTACCAATGCTTCAGTAGGTTCAGACTGAATATACTCATCGTCATGTTCCTCAAGTTCAGGTTGCTGTTGCGATGTAGGATTTTCAAATAACGTTTGTTCGGCACGCAAAAAATCAGCCAATCCACTTAAACGTGCTTCGAAACGAAACGTCGTTCCAGCTAATTCCAAGTAGGTGACCTCAGCATGTAAAGTAGGGGTCAGTGTCTCTTCTATCAAAACCATCTCTCCTCGCTCGAATAATTACAATGCATTTACACAATCATGATAGATTTTTAAATTTTACGTGAACATAGTATAGTGAAACTAGAAATCACCACTCATTATATCGTGAGACATTAAAATTAATAGGGATTTCTTTATTTTTTTGTGTTTTTGTAAAATAACACTTCAACACAGACTGCACGATTACACATACCCTGAACGCTAGGGAAAGAAAACCGAAATTCGATTATTTCATAAGGGAGGGAAGCAGGTCGTCTCGTTTGAAAGAGTCAACGAGACACTGCGCCAGAAGATGATTTATGCAGCCATTTTAGCTGGAGGAAAAGGAACACGGATGGGGAATGTCGATCGACCGAAACAATTCTTATCGATCGGAGAACGTCCAATCATCGTCCATACAGTAGAGAAATTCCTATTACATGAGGATTTTGACCGCATCATCATCGTCACACCGACTGCTTGGATTAACTATACGCGCGATATTTTGGAGAAATACATCGGAAAAGATGAACGCCTCGTCATTACACCGGGTGGACAGGATCGAAATGAATCGATCATGGCAGCGGTGAACTGGATCGAAGAGAAAAACGGTCTGTCTGAGGAAGATATCATCGTCACACACGACGCCGTCCGTCCGTTCTTGACGCACCGCATTATTAAAGAAAACATTGAAGCAGCACAAGAATTCGGCTCATGCGATACGGTCATTTCAGCAATCGATACGATCGTCGCTTCAACGAACGGTAAAACGATCACGGATATTCCGGTTCGTGATCAAATGTATCAAGGACAGACACCACAAAGTTTCCAGATCACGAAGTTGAAATCGCATTATGAGTCGCTTTCGACGGAAGAACGAGCGATTTTGACGGATGCTTGTAAGATTCTTTTACTTAAAGGAGAAGATGTGGCGCTCGTCACGGGTGAACTGTTCAATATTAAAGTGACGACACCATACGACCTACGGATTGCGAATGCTATCTTGAAGGAGCGGATTCATCAATGATTAACCAAGTCTATCAACTCGTCGCCCCGCGTCAAATCGAAGTGACGTATGATGAACGGTCATTGAATACCGATCGCGTTGTCGTGCGTCCAACGTATTTATCGATTTGTCACGCGGATCAACGCTACTTCACGGGTAGCCGTAGTGCGGAAGTATTGGCGAAAAAATTACCGATGGCCATGATTCATGAAGGCATCGGAAAAGTCGTACATGATCCGAGTGGAACATTCAAGAAGGGAACACTCGTCGCGATGGTTCCGAATACACCGACGGAAGAAGATGACATCATCGGTGAAAACTATTTGCGAACGAGTCGTTTCCGTTCGAGTGGATACGATGGCTATATGCAAGACTATGTGTTCTTAAAAGCAGATCGTCTTGTCGAAGTACCGGCTGATCTTGACCCTGAAGTCGCGGCATTCACTGAACTCGTCAGTGTATCGGTCCATGCCTTGACTCGTTTCGAAAAGATTGCCCATCCGCGTCGGGAGACGTTCGGAGTGTGGGGTGACGGGAATCTTGGCTTCATCACAGCACTCTTGCTACGTAAGTTGTATCCGGAAGCGAAATTACTCGTCTTTGGCAAAACGCAGTCGAAGCTTGACTATTTCTCGTTTGCAGACGAGACGTACCACATCGATCAGATTCCAGCCGATGTCTCCTTCAACCACGGTTTCGAATGTGTTGGGGGAATTGGCAGCCAATATGCGATCAATCAGATGATCGACTATATCATTCCGGAAGGCACGATGGCGTTACTTGGCGTATCAGAAGATGCCGTCGCGATTAACACACGGATGATTCTTGAAAAAGGTCTTCGTGTCTATGGTTCAAGTCGGAGTACACCGGCTGATTTCGCACGGACGATGGAATTGTATCAAACACATCCTGATATTCCAGCTTATTTATCGAACCTTGTTTCAGGCGTCTTCCAAATTCGACAAATCGAAGATATCCATAAAGCGTTTGAAAACGATTTGACGAACCGGTTCGGAAAGACGGTCATGGAATGGTGCATGTAACGATGTGCGCTGAAAAAGAGGAGAATCGTCTATGAAACAAAAAATTCGGTTATTGCAACGACGGACGGTCCACTATCTGCTTGCTGTGACGTACTGGTTGACGAAACGGTTACCGATTCAACCGAAAAAAGTCGTCTTTGCGACGTATCGTTCCGATCGTCTTGTCGATAACTTTCGTGCCGTCTACGATGAACTCGAACGTCGCGACTTAGGGTATGAATACGTTTTTTTGTTAAAGCGATTCCCTCAATCGTTGGCGGGGCAAATCCAATACGTCTTTCATATGATGCGAGCGACGTACGAGTTAGCGACTGCTCGTTACTTCATCATTGATGATTATTATTACCCTGTCTATGTGTCGTCCTTACGGGAAGGAACAGAAGTCATTCAGCTATGGCATGCTTGTGGAGCCTTTAAAAAGTTCGGCTATAGTGTGCTTGATAAATCGTATTCGCCGGATGATGATTATTTGAAGATGGTCCAGATTCACCGGAACTATAGCAAGGTCTATGTTTCCGGTGAAGCATGTATCGCACCATATGCGGATGCTTTCGGAATGGAGCATAAACGGATCTATCCCTTAGGGGTTCCACGGACGGATCAGCTACTGAACACAGCACGCCAAGCCCGCGTTCGAGAAAAGTTGTATGACCGATATCCAGAATGGCGCAAGAAACGAATCATCTTACTCGCACCGACGTTCCGAGGAAATGGACAGACAACGGCACATTACGATCAAGAGCTCGATTTTGAGAAGTTCCGTCGTGAGCTTGGACCGGATACAGTCCTCTTGCTTCGCATGCACCCGTTTGTTCTCAATCCACCAGTCGTACCGGACGCGTATGCGGATCAAATCATTAATATGACAGACTATCCGGACATCAATGATCTAATGCAAATTGCGGATATTCTGATTACGGATTATTCGTCTGTCATCTTCGAGTTTGCTTTGTTGCAGAAGCCGATGATTTTTCTCGTCAACGATCTGCAGTCGTATAAAGCAGAACGCGATTTCTACTTCCCATATGAAACGTTCGTACCGGGACCAATCGTGTCGACGTTCGAAGACGTCATTGCTTGGATTAAACGTGGGCAATTCGATACACAGAAGATCGAGACATTCGCGAACCAGTTCTTTACGTATCAGGACGGAGAAGCGACCAAACGAATCGTCGACCATATGTTATATGACACGATTCCAGAGGCGCCTATCTATACGAAAACACCAGTGTGAATACAGAAAAACGTTCCGATTGCGTCTCCATTTGGGGAGAGAGACGTCATCGGAACGTTTTTATTTTTGAATTGGGGCTTGATTGGCGCGAGCAGGGGTAGCTCGCAGAATGCGCACCTCTTAAAAGTGCGTCAACTTGTCCTTTGCGGACGTTCTCGGTTTGACAGGTGGAACGATGGCAGGCCAGCCGATTTGAATGACGCCAAGAACACGTTCGTTTTCAGAAGCGTCAACGAGTGAGGCATACTCTGGTGTGAACCAGTGTTTCCCGCTCTTCCAGCAACACCCAAGACCTCGTTCTGTTGCTACCAACTGCAGATTTTGAATCATCGCAGCTGTTGCAAGTGTATCCTCTAGCTGTTGATCCGGCGTCCCTTGTACCTGACAAAGTACCGTTAAATAAACCGGGACTTCCCGTAATTTTTGTTCAGCCTGTTGACGTTGTTCAGACGTTTTCGTCTCGAATTGACCACGCGCTGTCAGCAATTCCATCAAGGCATCGACATACCGTGTTTGTCCGTCTTCGATTGCGAGAACAAAGCGCCAAGGCTCTCGTAATTTATGATTCGGGGCATAAATCGCCGTGTCGAGTAATGCTTCTACCAATTCGACCGGAACGGGTTGTTCCGTATAAGACCGGATCGACCGGCGTGTTTCAATCACTTGTTGGGCATGCATCCGTTTCATCTCCTCACTGAGTACTTTTTCACTATAAATGATAACGATTATCATTGTCAACGTTATTTGTCAGAAAATAAAAAAAGACGATTCCCGTGAGGAAATCATCTTTCGTTGCATTCGGATTAAGAGGCTTTTCGTTCCTCGTCTTGATCTTGAGCAACAGTCGTTAGCTTTTTTTTCATAAGACGAATCCGGTATAGGGCAAATAGATAATGGGCGAAGTAGATCGTAAAACCAAGGAAAATCGTTAATGCTACATGAATTTGAACGCCAGGAACAGCATGAAGCTGAATGAAGAGCAAGACAGCCATTGCCATCGTATAAAGCACCATTTCCACCGATTGTGGCATGACGCGTTGACGTTTTAAGAAAAAGGAACGCATGAGTGGCAGGACGACGAGACTGACGAGACGATCAACCAGTCCGATGACGAGCACGCTGATCACCATCGCTAAACCATTTTCAAAAGCGATTAACCGTGGGAAGACAAGATAGGTGACGAGTAATAGTGGTCCAACCAATAAAAAAATTGAAATCGAGGCACGTGCGAATACGAAGAGCCCGTTGACACTTGTTAAAAAGGCACGAACGATCTTTTGTGACCAAGGGGATGGTCGACCAACTTGCCAAGCAAAACAACAAGCAAAGATGAACGCATAAAATTGCAGAAAGGCAACCATAAAGCATCTCCTTTAGATATGAAACTCATTGTTCCTAGTGTATCGATTTTAAGGCTGAAGTGCAAAGAAGAACTTTTCGTAAAGTATAAGAAAAGAGGCTGACTCAAAAAAGAATGACGCGTCTTTTCACGCCCTTTCCTCAGGCGAGACACAAGCCAGTTTTCCTGCTTCATTCAAGCAGGAAAGCGGGTCTTGTTTGTCTCTGACAGCGCAAAGATGCGCTTTTTCCTGTAGGAGTTGCGTGAAACGCGTCATTCTTTTTGTTATGAGATAAGGGTGGCAGATCATCATTCTGCCACCCTTACCTTAATCAATCCAGATTCGGTTCTTTTTTTCCGTGCAAGAAGAAGGACAGAATCAGTGCAAGCGCAGATAAGACGGTCGCAATCCAGAACGCATCGGTGATCCCTTGGATCGTCGCTTGTTTCGTCAACATCGTAAACCAACTCGTTGAAGCGGCTTGTGAGCTACCCAGCTGTTGTCCAAGATCGTTTAAATGTTGTGAAAGCGTCGGGTCGAGCGTCGTAAACTGATTCGCGTCGTCTGCCAAGTGAGCCGTCGTTTGACGGGTCATAACGGTGACGAGAATTGCCGTTCCGATGGAGCCGGCGACTTGACGAAGTGTGTTTTGGGTCGCGTTTCCATGCGGGATCATCTTCATCGGTAAAGCGTTCATACCGGCAGTCATGATCGGCATCATGATGAATGCCATACCGAATGACCGAAGCATGTAGATGCCCATGATGGAATAATACGACGTATCCATGTTCAATTGCGTCAATTCCCATGTCCCGTACGTCATCAACGTCAAACCGAAGATAGCGAGCGGACGAATACCGAAGCGGTCAAATAAACGACCGGCAATCGGTCCGGTGATACCCATGATTAGTGATCCGGGTAAAAGGAGAAGACCTGAATCGACCGGTGAAAAACCGCGAATGCTTTGAAGGTAAATCGGTAAAAGTAACATCCCACCGAACAACGCCATCGTGACGATGACGTTGATGAAGAGGGTGAACGAAAATTCCGGTACTTTCAACACACGAATATTCAACATCGGATCTTCCATCGATAGCTCACGCATCGCAAAAGCAGCAATTCCGATTAAGCCGATGACGATCGTGCTGATGACGATCGGGCTATCCCAGCCGTCATTCCCGGCTTCACTGAATCCGTAAAGGAGACTCCCAAATCCGATCGTACTGAATAAGACGCCCAGTGCGTCAAAAGAAGGTTTCGAGAGTGGCTGCGTCAGGCGGAACCAAGCCGTACCGAGTAACAACGTCACTAATCCAAAGAAGGACATCGCATAAAACATGACGTGCCAGTCATAGTTTTGGATGACATATCCCGTGATCGTAGGTCCGACAGCAGGAGCCAGAATCATCGCGATTCCGAGCATTCCCATGGCAGCACCGCGCTTATGCGGTGGGAACAATGTCATGAAGACGTTTGATCCGAGTGGCATCAAGATACCAGCCCCCGCTGCCTGAACGACACGACCGATCATCATGACCGGGAAGTTCATTGCCATCGAACAGATGACCGATCCGAAGAAAAACAGTGTCATCGAAGCGAGGAACAGCTGGCGGAACGTATAGCTTCGCATCAAAAAGGCACTGATCGGAATCAAAATCCCGTTAACGAGCATGAAGCCCGTCGTCAACCACTGGGCAGTGGACGTCGACACGTTGAAGTCATTGATCAGAACTGGTAACGCGACATTAATCAACGTTTGGTTCAAAATAGCAATGAACATACCGATGAGTAAGACCGTCAGTACTTTCGGAATACTGACGTTTTCAGTCGATACCTGTTTAGAAGGTGCTGCGACTGGTGGTGTCACGGTCATCGTCGGTTCCGCCTCGAGGGATTCCTCAAGTGTCGGTCCGTCCGTCGCCAGTGCCGTGTCGGATGAGCGACTTCGACGGGCAATCCAGTTGACGCCGATGATGATCAGAATCGTGAACGCACTGTATCCGAACAAGAAGGTAGTAGACATGAACGTCCCTCCTTAATCCTTATGAATGCGGACGGTCACATTCATACCAGGTCGAATGTCGAGTGATTTTTCTTGCGAGAGTGATACTTTAACTGGAATGACTTGTGCGACTTTCGTGTAGTTCGCGTTTCCGTTTGAAGAAGGCATCATTGAGAACGTGGAAGCCGTCGTCATACCGATTTGCTCGACTTCACCAGAAAGTGTCGTGTCCGGATAGCTGTCGACGTAAACATCCACTGTTTGTCCGACTTTGATTTCATCGATTTCTGTTTCTTCGATGTTCGCCGTGACCCAAAGGTCGTTTAAGTCAAAACCATAGGCGAGAGGTGTACCTGCTGCGACGAAGCCGTTCTTTGTCGCCATCGACTGAACGATCGTTGCTTTTGAGGGCATTGAAACAGAGAGGTCCGTCGGTTTTTGTCCGGCTTGTGCCGTCATGACGTGTCCGACTGTTGCTCCACTGGCGAGTGATTCGCCTGTTTTCGCAGACCAGTCTGTTAATTTACCAGCGCTTGGGCTCGCAACCGTTATCATCTTACCGTCGATTTTCGCATTGTCTGTTTTGACATAGCTCGTTGCTTGATCGTAATAGTAGTATCCGACAACACCACCACCGATTAAAACGATGAGTGTCACGATATTGATGATCAATAATTTTTTCATACTCATGGGTGTGTTAGCATCCTTTCTTGTGTACAATCGATTCAAAAAAAGTACTCCTCTGGGGGAGGAGTAATTAATATAGTTAATTATATGGATCATTAGCTAACAAACAACCGACAATTTCCGACAAAATGTTGGAAAAATAGATGATAACGGATTCATTAATGAAAAGAGGATGGAAAAGGAGTGAAATATGGATGAATGAGAGCCGTGATCCCCGACCAAAACGGTCACGTGACCGTATTACAATGGAATTATTTCGTTTATTGAAGACGCACAGCTTCTCGAGTATTACTGTCAAAATGCTGACGGATGGAGCCGGTGTGAACCGTTCGACCTTCTACGCACACTATACGGATAAGTATGATTTGCTCGACCAAATCGTTGAGGAGCAAATGAAGGCACTTGAACAAGCAATTCGGATCACGGGTACAGGAACTGTCTTTCCGACAGTCGAGCAGGTGAGTCGCTATTTTGCTCGTTTGTTCATTCATATCGAAGAAAATGAACTATTCTATCAGACGATGCTCGTTCAAGGACCGATCAAAACGTTCATCTCTCGTTTTCTCGATACATTGAAAGAGAATTATCGAATTGTGTTTCGACCGCAAATCACAGAAGAAGCTACGTTCGTCGATCGAGACTTATTATTGAACTATGTCATTGGTGGACAGTTGGGATTGTTGATTTCTTGGTTACGAAACGGTCGACCGTATTCATCAGAATACATGGCAGAACAATTAAGTCGGATGATCGTCTTTGGAACGGTTGAGAGTATCGGTTTTCCTAAAGAGACGGAATGAAGACGTAAAAAAAGACACTTCCCTGCGGAAGTGTCCAATCAGTTTAAGCTTGTCGGAATGCAAGTTCTTTCGTATAGATCGTACTCCGATTCCGTCCGCTTTCTTTTGAATAATACAACGCTTTATCTGCCTGTTGTAATGCTTCAAGTGACGTATGCGAACCACTGGAATGGGAAATCCCAAGTGAGATCGTAATTTGCAGATCAGGTACATCTGCTGTTGGGAACAGGTTACGTGCGACCGTCAACCGAGCTAGTTCTGCTATTTTTTGCGCTTCTTTCGCCGAAGTACTTGGTAAGATGATTAAAAATTCTTCACCACCGTACCGTCCGACGAGGTCGTCTGGACGGGTCAAGGAAGCGAGAGTCATGCCGAGTTGGCGTAACACATCATCGCCCGCATCATGACCATATGTATCATTGACATGCTTGAAGAAATCGATATCGATGAGTACAAGCGAATAGCCTTGGTCGGTCGAGCCGACAAGCGAAAGCGAGTCATCCAGGCGACGACGATTGGCGAGCCCTGTCAAAGCATCCGTCATGGCGAGTTTCTGCTGATACTGGATGTTTTCGAAGTGACGGCGTAATTCCGTCAGCAATCGAAAAGCGACAAAGCCAGCAAATAAATTAAAGAAGACGTACGCAATCGAGATTTTAAAGAATGTCGACCAGCTGTGCGTCAGGACGTAGATGGCGGGTAACGAATAGAGAATACCGACCAACACCATAAGCTGAAAATGACGCATCGAGACATGGACGAATCGACGAATGATCCCGATCGTCGTGATGAACAAGACGATGATCAACGTCGATAAATAAAATCCTTCCATTTGATCAACTGGTGTTAAAAAGTAACGTGTCCCGATGATCATTGCACCAGCAACGATGGCGCTTGGGAAACCACCGAACAGCATGGCAATCGCGACGGGAACGATACGTAAATCAACACGGGCGACATCGATTTGAATCCCATTGAACATCAATAAGACCGCAATCAAACCAGAGACTGCTCCGAGTATAAGTCGAATGCACCATTTGGAGTTCAATGAAATACGCGGTTGATTCCGAAACGGTAAGAACAAGAGAGTAATCGTTGTAAACAGTAGACAAAAGTTAATGATGAATTGATTCATGATGGACAACAAATCCTCCCAGCTCCCCAACTAACAGATTTCCATATATATACTTCCAGTATACTCAACTAGATAACGGTTAGACAGGCATAAATGTTTAGATGAAAAATAAAAAACGGTAGAAAATCTACCGTTTTTAAGAAGATGAAGTAAGAGAATCCTCATCCATCGTCAGTAAAATTTTATCAAAGACACGAATCATCGTTTCCAGCTCTTCTTCCGTCAATGTACCGAAGCGATCTTGTAAATAGTTTTTCCGGACGATTTCGAGATCCCGAAATGCACGTTCTCCGTCATCCGTCAAAGCGAGGACGATTGAACGACGATCTTCCGTCGAGCGTGTCCGTGTGACATATCCTTGTTTATACAGCTTATCCGTCAAAGCAGTGACTTGACTCGTCGCGAGCTCAAATTGTTCCGCAAGAAGCGTCGGGCGCTGAGGACCATTTTCTGAAAGGCTTCGTAAGATGAAAAACTCACTCCGGGTCGCCGTTCCTTCAAATAGCCGGTTAAGTTCACGTCGCAGGGTACGAAGAATGACGCGCATTTGTTCCTCGAGTCGATAAGTTAGCAAATCACGTTCCTGTGGCATGCAAGCAGCATCCTTTCTCTCAGTGGACTTCTACCATTTAGTGTACTAAACATATCGGATTTTTACCATCGACTACCCCAGATTCGAAAAAGGCAATTGACAATTTCGTGGCGTTTTGTGTAATATGGCGTAGTAATAACTAACTTAATTCAGTTCTCACTCAACCAGTGGGATGGAGGTTGCAGTTCTTAAGAGTACGGTTACGGATGTCGTCAAGCGACAGATGAGGTGACCTGAAAGGAAGAATTGCCGAAATCAATCATCGCTTTGAAGATGATCGATTGGGATTAGATCAAATAGGTCTAATACTGTCACAAGTCGGGTATCACCTACTTGTGGAGAGCTATCTTTCACGACGGTAGAATGAGGCGCATCCATTTTATTATGTTGCGTTCTCATCTTCCATCTGGAAGATGAGGGCGCTTTTTGTTTTTTCATTCAAAAAGTGTCCTCTCAAAAATTTATTAAAGAGAGAAGCGAACGAAATGAACAATCTAGATGTGAAACAAACAACAGATTCGACAGCAGAAGGATTAAAACGTGGATTACAAGCCCGTCATATGTCAATGATCGCCATCGGTGGAGCGATCGGAACAGGACTCTTCATTGCGTCCGGTGCTTCCGTCGCAGCAGCAGGACCAGGTGGTGCGCTCCTATCGTATGCAATCGTTGGTCTGATGGTTTACTTCCTCATGACAAGTCTTGGTGAAATGGCAGCGTACATGCCGGTCGCTGGATCCTTCTCGACATATGGAACAAAATTCGTCGATCCATCATTCGGCTTTGCACTCGGCTGGAACTACTGGTACAACTGGGCAGTCACGATCGCAGTTGAACTCGTCGCAGCACAAATCGTCATGACGTACTGGTTCCCGGATGTTCCTGGATTTTATTTCAGTGCCTTATTCCTCTTACTCATGATCGGCTTGAACTACTTCTCCGTTAAAGGATTCGGGGAAGCGGAGTATTGGTTTGCGATGATTAAAGTCGTTACCGTCATCGTCTTCTTAGTCGTCGGTGTTGCGATGATTTTCGGTGTCTTTACATCGGAGCCACCGGTTGGCTTTAAAAACTTTGCTCTTGGCGATGCACCGTTCGTCGGTGGGATTCCTGCCGTCATCGGAATCATTCTTGTTGCTGGATTCAGTTTCCAAGGAACGGAGCTCGTCGGGATTGCCGCGGGTGAGTCAGAAGACCCGAAAAAGAACGTTCCTAAAGCAGTCAAACAAGTTTTCTGGCGTATCTTACTTTTCTACGTCTTCGCGATTTTCGTCATCGGAATGCTCATTCCGTATACGAGTCCGAACTTGGTTTCGAATGACATTACGGACGTAGCGGTTAGTCCGTTTACGCTCGTCTTTGAAAAAGCAGGTCTTGCGTTCTCAGCAGCACTCATGAACGCCGTCATCTTGACGTCTGTTCTATCTGCCGGAAACTCAGGTATGTATGCTTCGACTCGGATGCTTTATACGCTTGCTCGCCAAGGGGATGCACCGAAGTTGTTCGCGAAAGTATCGAAAAACGGTGTACCGCGTAACGCTTTGCTCGCAACAGGAGCAATCGGTGCACTCTGTTTCTTGACGTCGATGTTTGGTGGACAAGTCTACTTGTGGTTACTCAATGCTTCGGGGATGACAGGCTTCATCGCATGGCTCGGGATTGCAATCAGTCACTATCGTTTCCGTAAAGGATTCCTTGCACAAGGTCACTCGTTGAAAGACTTACCATATGTTGCACCAGCGTTCCCGTTTGGTCCGCTGTTCGCATTCGGTCTTTGTTTCCTCGTCATCGTTGGTCAAAACTACGCAGCATTCCTTGCGGATCAAATCGATTGGGTCGGAATTGCCGCAACGTATGTTGGTATTCCATTATTCCTTGCCTTCTGGTTAGGACATAAATTCAAAAATCGAACGTCGATCGTTCGTTATGACGAGATGGACTTCCCGGAACATCCACGTCAATCATAATGTGTGAACCACCTTCTATAAATGAAGGTGATTGAGATTGAAGACAAAGTGCAATTTTTCTCTGATGAGTCTGATGAGAAAGATTGCGCTTTTTTGTTCGTTTCGAATCGTTTTTCCAGGGACAAGCATCGCTTCGCTGCAGGGTCGCTCTTGCTTGTTATTCCCTAGGAAGCGATGTCGAGTGAACAAAACGCTTCTCTGATTCTCCTGACGGTATAAAAAAGAATGACACGTTACACGCCACTCCTACAGGAAAAAGCGCAATTTTGCGCTTTCAGAGACAAACAAGACCCGTTTTCCTGCTCGACTGGAGCGGGAAAACTGGCTTGTGTCTCGTATGAGGAAAGGGCGTGAAAAGACGTGTCATTCTTTTTTTGAGTCAGTCCATTTTCTGCAATCGGAACCACCTTCTATTGAAGGTGGTTTTTTATTCCCTTAAATGAAAACGTTCTCTAAAATATAGTTTTGAAAAAGTATAAAAAAGGAATCAATGAATAAGTATTCAAAAATAGAAATATGAATAAAGAATAGGGGGAGACGCATGACTACATCTGAATTATTTTTCACATTAGGTTCTGCAGCGTTTTTCATGTTGCTCGTTGCTTACATATCCTACCGATTGACGCGTGGGAAAACACAAGGCGTCGATGAATACTTCTTAGCGGGACGAGGGCTAAGTGGCGTTTTCATTGCCGGATCGCTACTGCTGACGAATTTGTCGGCAGAACAGTTGATTGGACTAAATGGACAATCCTTCATGGGAAACATGTCGAGTATGGCGTGGGAAGTCACGGCGGGATTTGCTGCCATCATCATGGCGATTTATCTACTCCCGAAGTTTCTCGGGCTTGGTATCTCGACGTTACCGGAATACTTAAGTCACCGATATGATGAGACGGTTCGCCGGATGACAGTCTTACTCTTTTTACTCGGATATATGTGCGTCACGATTCCTTCGATGCTTTATTCGGGTGGGATTGCTGTCTTGCAGCTATTCGATGTTCCGGAACTATTTGGTCTTAGTTATACGCAATCCCTTTGGTTAGTCGTCTGGGTCGTCGGGATCATCGGAGCAATTTATGCGATTTTTGGAGGACTACGTGCGGTGGCTGTCTCGGATACCTTGAACGGGATCGGGCTCGTCTTCGTTGGATTCCTAGTTCCGGTACTCGGCTTTATCACACTGGGTGATGGGAATTTACTTCAAGGGATGAAGACGATTGCGACTGTGCAACCGGAGAAGCTGAACGCAATCGGAAGCTCAACCGATGCCGTTCCGTTCTTCTCGATTTTCACGGGTATCCTATTTGCGAACTTATTTTATTGGTCACTCAATCAATATGTCATTCAACGTGTGCTCGGGGCAAAAGATTTGAAGGAAGGACAGAAGGGCGTCCTCATGACAGGATTCTTAAAGTTATTAGTTCCAATCTTCATGCTGATTCCTGGGATCATTGCCTATCACTTGTATGGGAACACACTAACAAGCGGTGATTTATCATATCCTCAACTCATTACGGAGTTACTGCCGGTCTCGCTGATGGGATTTTTCTTGGCTGTCTTACTCGGAGCCGTCTTCAGTTCGTTTAACTCGTTGCTAAACAGTATTGCAACACTTTTCGTCCTCGATATCTATCAGCCGGTGTTTGCGAAAGAGGCGAGTGATGAACATTTGATTCTTGTCAGTAAATGGTTCGGAACGATCGTTGCTTTAATCTCTTTCGTCATCGCACCATTCTTGATGTACGCGCCGGACGGCTTATGGAGTTTGATCCGGCAATTCACAGGTTTTTTCAACATTCCGATTCTCGTCATCGTATTAATGGGGATTTTCATGAAACGAATTCCGGCGATTGCAGCGAAAATCGTCATCGTCTTTCACGTGTTCGCGTATTACTTATTCGTCTTCGGTTTCAAACAACTGTTCGGCTGGGATCATGGCATTAGCTATATTCATGGGTACGGTATTCTACTCGTGATTGAAGTGCTGTTCATGGTATTCATGGGATATCGTTACCCGGTCGTCCAGTCAAGAAAGGTCAATCGACGACAGTCTGTCGAGCTCACTCCATGGAAATTCGCGATTCCGGTTTCGATCTTATTATGCACATCCATCATTTGGACGTACGTTCTGTTTTCAAAAATCGGACTGGCTTCGACAGCAGGCATCGTATCGATTTGGTTCTGGCCGGTTACGTTAGGACTTGTCATTGCAACGATCGTATTATGGCGTGTGTCGCTAAACGCTTGGGAAGCGAAGTACCGGACCTATCTCGAAGAAGAGTACCGTCAAGCAGAATAATCCTCTCGCAGAAGACATGACATATCGGGTAAGATGAAAGAAAAACAGGAGGCGATCTTCGTGAATTACTGGTACCACTTCAAGCGTGCCTTCTTACCGATCGCATTATTGCTTGTGACGCTTGCCTTGTACCAAATGATTTATCGTTTGAATAACATCTGGTATTCGCTCGGAGGACTTCTTCTTGTCTTTGCGGCGATTTACTTCGTCATGCGTCGTCTAAAAGCGAACCCAGAGGATTGAATGAGCAGGAAAGTCGAGTCCATTCTCTGAACGCGGTAAAATAGACACATACAGAGGAGGGGAAGATAGATGGCAAAAGCAATATTTGCAGGTGGTTGTTTCTGGTGCATGGTCAAGCCATTCCATAAATATGATGGGGTAGAGCAGGTCATTTCAGGATATACCGGTGGTCATACAGAGAACCCGACTTATAAAGAGGTCTGTTCGGAAACGACAGGTCACTTGGAGGCGGTTGAAGTCACGTACGATCCGTCCGTCATTACGTACGAAGAATTACTCGAGATCTTCTGGCGTCAAATTGACCCGACAGATGGTGGAGGTCAATTCAATGACCGTGGTGAATCGTACCAACCGGCCATCTTTTATGTCGATGAAGCACAGCGTGAAGCAGCTGAACGTTCGAAAGCAGCGCTTGACGCATCAGGACGCTTCTCGCGTCCGGTCGCGGTAGAGATTCGTCCAGAAAAGCCGTTTTGGCCAGCCGAAGAATATCACCAAGATTATTATAAAAAGAATCCGTTCCGTTATCAGATGTATAGTGTCGGCTCAGGTCGCGCGAAATTCATCAAGGAAGCGTGGAAGGACCAAGGTAAGGAAAAAGAACTGAAAGAGCGTCTGACACCAATTCAGTATAAAGTCACACAAGAGAACGGGACAGAACCCGCTTTCCGTAACGAATACTGGGATGAAGAACGTCCAGGACTGTACGTCGATATCGTCGATGGTACACCACTCTTCACATCGAAAGATAAGTTCCAGTCGAACTGTGGTTGGCCGAGTTTCGCTAAACCGATCTCAGAAGACAAGATGGAAGTCGAACTCGATACGAGTCACGGGATGACGCGGACGGAAGTGCGTTCTGCGAATGCGGATAGTCACCTCGGTCATATCTTCGATGATGGTCCGACAGAACTTGGTGGTCTTCGCTATTGTATCAACTCAGCAGCATTACGATTTATTCCGCTTGAAGAGCTTGATTCGGCAGGATATGGGGAATATAAAAAACATTTCGAGTAACACGTAAAGAGCAGTCAAACGATTTCGTTTTGACTGCTCTTTTTTCAAATGGAAGGGAGAGAATCGAATGTTTCGACCCGTATATGAAGAGATTCGACAAATGACGATTGCGATGGTGCTTGATTTCTACGATCACGAAATCCGTCAGCTCGATGAGCAAGCACGTCAGGAAAAGTACGACAAGATGAGCTTGAGTCCGTTTCGCTTTTTCCGTGGGAGTTCGCATCTGTTTTATTATGACGTGACGCGAATCCCCCTTGGTTTTGATACGCCTCGTGATAAACCGACGTGGATTCAGGGAGATCTTCATTTTGAGAATTTCGGTGTCCATGGCAATGCGAAGGGAGAGATCATCTACGACGTCAATGACTTTGATGAAGGGTACTTAGGATCTTATCTATACGATTTGATTCGCATGGCGGTCTCCGTCCGGTTGTTCGCTGAAGAGGCAGGATACGATCCGGCTCCTGCGATTCGAAATTATGTCCTGGAATACTTACACGATTTAAAAAAGTACGCTCTCGGAAAAGATCCGAGTGATGTCTGTTTTACGCGGGATAATACGAAAGGACCAATCAAGAAGTTGATCAAAAAAGCAGAAAAGAAACGTGAGGAATTAATGGGAGAGCGGACGAAACTGGTGGATGGCGTGAGACGTTTTTGTACATTACCGGATATGCAAGCGATAGATGATACGACGCGAATAGCGATTGAGTCTGCCTGGTCCTCCTATATCGAGACGATTGACGCAGAGGATCGTCGTGACGAAGCGTTCTATACAATCAAGGATATCGTCCGAAAACTAGACAGTGGAACGGCATCGATTGGTCTTGAACGCTATTACATCTTGATTGAGGGGGAGGGAGGGGAAGAAGATTTGATTCTAGAGATGAAACAAGCTCAGACTTCTGTCCCTTCGTTGTTCCTTCCCGTCTATCGTCCAGAAGCAGAAACAGTTCATCAAGGACGCCGGATCATCACGTCCCAAAAAGCGATGCAGGCACATGAGGATCCATATCTTGGCTACCTGACGATTGGGAAAAAGGAATATTATGTACGTGAGCGCTCGCCATATAAGAAAAAACTAAAAGCAAAGCATATCAAAAGTCAGGAAGACCTTGAGAACGTGTTGTGTATTCAAGGTCAAATTACCGCGAAAATCCATGCGCGGGCGGATCAGGACGCCGGGATTAAAGAAAAAATTTTGACACATCATGCGGATGTTGAAATCATCCAAGCCATTGGTGTTTCGGACACTGCTTTTTTAGAGCAAATCGAGCGTTGGTCAGAAGCCTACGTGACACGAACAAAGCTGGATTACCAAGTGTTTTTGGAGTGGGTGAAGACCCGAAAAACAAATTAAAAACCTAACAAACTGAAGCTTGTCAGATGGATGTGTAACATGTGTTACACATCCATCTTTTTTGTACGAATTTTTTTGTTTAACAAATGAAAGCGTTCAACAAAATAGAAATAGGTATAATGACCTATATCAATTTATCAGAAAACTTCGTAAATTTTTGATTAAGTTCTTACGGACGACTCGCTCCGTAGGACGAATCATACCAGGTACAGGGGGAAATACATCATGAGTTTGACGCGGAAAAAAGATGTTTCCGCTATGATTGCTGCAAGTAAACGAAACAGTGGACTTGCTCGAAATCTTGGCGCGATGGATTTAACGTTTTTAGGAATTGGCGCCATCATTGGAACCGGAATCTTCGTTTTGACAGGAACAGGAGCATTGACTGCAGGACCAGGACTTATCGTATCATTCATTCTATCTGCCATCGCCTGTGGTCTAGCTGCTCTTGCTTACGCTGAATTCGCATCAACGATTCCGGTCAGTGGATCCGTCTATACGTACACGTACGCAACGATGGGAGAGATCTTCGCTTGGATCATCGGTTGGAACTTGATCCTCGAATATGGACTCGCCTCCAGTGCCGTTGCAGCCGGTTGGTCTGGGTACTTTCAGTCCTTACTCGCAGGATTCAACATCCATGTGCCAACAGCCTTATCAGCAGCTCCTGGAGCAGTCGAAGGAGCCAAGACATACTTCAACCTTCCAGCGTTCTTAATCCTCTTTGCCATTACGGCATTGTTGTCGATGGGAATCAAGGAAACGAAACGTGTCAACAACATCATGGTCGTCATTAAACTAGCGGTCGTCGTATTGTTCATCGTCGTCGGTGTCGGTTATGTCGAACCAACGAACTGGGCACCGTTCACACCATTTGGTTGGGGAGGCGTCTTCTCGGGTGCCGCGATCGTCTTCTTCGCGTACATCGGCTTTGATGCCGTCACATCAGCAGCTGAAGAAGTCCGCGATCCGCAAAAGAACTTGCCGCGCGGTATCATCGGTTCACTTGCTGTTTGTACAGTCCTTTACGTCATCGTTGCAGCTATCATGACAGGAATCGTACCGTATCAACAGTTCGAAGGAATCGATCACCCAGTCTCACTTGCGATTCAAATGGCAGGTCAAAACTGGGTTGCTGGATTCATCGATCTTGGTGCAATTCTCGGAATCACAACAGTCATTCTCGTCATGACATACGGAATGGTGCGTCTCGCGTTCGCCATCTCGCGTGATGGAATGTTCCCGAAAGTATTTTCTGAAGTGCATCCGAAGTACCAAACACCATTCAAGGCGACTTGGATGATCGGACTCGGTAGCTCACTCGTCGCTGGATTCGTTCCACTCGATGTCATCGCGAACCTCGTCAACATGGGTACACTGGCAGCCTTCGTCTTGATTTCTGTCGCTGTCTTGATTCTTCGTAAGACACAGCCAGATCTTCCGCGTGCTTTCAAATGTCCGGGTATGCCATACGTGCCAATCGCAGCAATCGCTGCATGTCTTTTCTTGATGTTCAACTTGAAACTCGAGACATGGATTGCTTTTGGAATCTGGCTTGCTATCGGTTTAGTTCTTTACTTTACGTTTGCACGCAAGAGTTCGAATTTACACCCCGGCAACATGCCAGCAGCGGAACTCGCTGCTTCGAAAGAAGAACAGTAACACACAAGAAGACCCGGTCGCCTGAAGGCGATCGGGTCTTTTGATGTTAGGAAAGTGGAACAGGTCCTTTGACGCGGACCGCATCAAATTCACGACGAATACTTTCATTGGCTCTCGCTTCATCTTCTGCCGACCAGCCGAGTTCGCTACGCATCAAGGCGAGAACACCATCTGCGTACTGTTCAGCGTGAGGGAAATCAAAGAAGACGGCCGAAGCACGACGGTTCAAGAAGTCGCCAGGTTGCATGACGAGCTCAGCTTCTAATCCATATAGAAGGGCGCCGAACCAGTGTAACGGTAATTGATAACGAGCCGCCTCGTCACCACGTGTCCGAATCAACTCGTAGACACGTTCGACATTCGTACCGTAACGTTGGATGAGCCATGTCGCCTCATTCGGTGACAATCCGAGTGCTTCTCCTTTTGGTTGTTGTTCCTTCAAGTAGCGGGCAAATCCTTTACTTCCTTGTGGATGACCACCACCAAGCAAGATATCGTGCGTACGGGAAGCGAGGTAAATCCGATTTTCTTCTGTCTTGAATTGGTCTGCGACCATATCGATAATTCGTTCTGCCATCTTCCGGTACCCGGTCAACTTCCCACCAGCGATTGACATCAGCCCGGATTTCGAGACGAAGATTTCATCTTTTCGAGACAGTTCACTCGGATCCTTTCCATCTTCATGAATGAGTGGGCGTAGTCCAGACCATGTCGATTCGACGTGTTCAGGTCGTAACTCGACGTTGAACATTTGATTTGTCGCCTCTAGGATATAGTCCTGATCCTCAACGGTGACACCCGGTTCAAGAATATCTCCTTTATAGTTCGTGTCAGTCGTTCCGACATAGGTTTTCCCTTCGCGTGGAATCGCAAAGATCATCCGACCATCTGGAACGTCGAAATAAACAGCCTGTTGGAGTGGGAAATGCGCTTGATCGATGACGAGATGAATCCCTTTCGTCAGGTGGAGCGATTTCCCAGCTTTCGAACCATCTTTTTCACGTAGTTCGTCGACCCACGGACCGGTTGCATTGATGATTTTCTTCGCCCGAATCGTATACGTTTTGTCACTTAAGACGTCACGGACTTCGACACCGACAACTTTTCCATTGTGGTAGACGAGCGATTCAGCCTTCGTATAGTTGACGGCACGTCCACCGTAACCAACAGCTGCCTTTAAGACTTCGACTGTCAATCGGGCATCATCCGTTTTATATTCGACATAACGACCACCACCGACTAAGTGTTCCGAACGTAATAATGGCTCGTAACGTAATGTTTCTTCTTTACTGAGCATCGTCCGGCGTTCATTGCGTTTGACGCCTGCGAGCTGGTCATAGACGCGTAGGCCGATGGATGTCGAGAAGCTGCCGAACGTTCCGCCTTCGACGAGTGGAAGCATCATCCACTCCGGCGTCGTCACGTGTGGGGCGTTCTCATACACGATGGCACGTTCTTTTCCGACTTCGGCAACCAGTTTGATTTCGAACTGCTTCAGATAACGCAATCCACCATGGACGAGTTTCGTCGATCGGCTCGATGTCCCTTCGGCGAAGTCCTGCATCTCAATCAATCCTGTCCGCATGCCTCGACTTTGTGCGTCAAGCAAAATACCGGCTCCCGTGATACCGCCCCCGATGACGAGCACGTCTAAAAGTTCTTGTCCCATTTCTTCTAACCAAGCTGTCCGTTCCGTACTTGAAAACATCTTGTCTTCCCCCTGTTCGTCTGAATGGATATTTAGTCTACTTCTATCCATGTACCCGATTTTGCACTTTTTTGAGCACGATCAATGATTTTCATGACGAGTTCAGCCTGTTTCGGAGAGACAGGTGGGGTTGTTCGCTGTCGAATGGCTGGGGCGAGGTCTGTATAATAATCCCCAAATTGCCCGGAGACAAAAGAAAAGTCTTCAAGGGGACCGTTTGCTTCAGCCAATTGATACGTCGCGCGTTTCGTATCGACTTCATCGACGAAATAGCTAGCCTTTGTCCCATGTACCATTAGCGAAGGACCAACAGCCGGAACGATGGAACCGATGTGTAAAATAGCGCGTCGTGTACCGAATGCTAAAATCAGATGTGTATAGTCATCAACGATCCCACCTTGCCGTTGAATCGTTTGGTCACAAAAGACGCGATCCGGAATTTCATCGAAGGCGACGAGTGCTTGATCGATCAAGTGTGATCCAAGATCGTACAAGAGACCAGCACCGGGTACGTCCTGTTCGCGCCAACGATCCTCAACGTCTGGGCGATAGCGATCATAATGCGCTTCAAACGTTTGGAGGGTGCCGAGACGTCCGGATTCGAGTAAGGTCATCAGCGTTCGAAAGTCCTTCGTATACCGACGATTATGATAAACTGTCAGTAACCGATCGTGTACACGTGCTAGTTCTGTCAACGTTTCGGCTTCTTCGAGCGTGACAGTGAACGGTTTCTCGACGAGTACATCACAGCCCGATAGCAAAGCGAGGCGCGCAAGTGGATAATGTAGCTCATTTGCTGTCGCGATGACGACTAAATCGATCTGTTCTTTAGCGAGCAGGGCTTCAAGTGTCGAATAAACAGGTAGCGTCGCGTCATAAGCAGCGACTGCTTCCGGACGACTCGACTGAACAGCGACTAACTGATAATCAGGTGCGTGTAAATAAGGAGCATGTAAATGTTCACCGGCAATACCAAAACCAACTAAAGCGGTACGAATCATGGAAAACACATCCTTTTCAAGTTCATACCCTCAATCTACCATAAGGAGGAATACAAGATGATTACGGAACAACACATCATTGAAAAGATGCGTCAAGCGATGCAACGCATTGAGCAAACGACAGGAGCCGCGCAGAAAGAGCAGATTGCAGCAATGAAGGCGTACTGTGAACTATTACTTGAATCTGAGGCGACATCAAGTTCAACGATATCGCTACCTACGTCAACACCTCAGGCAACACCAACAGTCGATCCGATGTTAGCGCGTTTCATGGGTGTTTCGCAGGAGAAAGAAGAAAAAGGCACTTCATTGCTCGATTTTTGAATGAAATGACGCGATTCAGGGAATAACCATCACAGTTGAAACGAGAAGGGGAGATACGTCATGAAAACAGTAATCGTCATCGGAGCAGGACCAGGAAACGGATATGAAATCAGTAAACGATTCGGACAAGAAGGCTTTCAAGTCGTTTGTGCGGCGCGGACGCAAGAAACACTCGCAGCCGTCATCACGGAACTAAAAGAAGCGGGCGTGGAAGCGGTCGGAGTGGAATGTGATGCTTCACGAAAAGCTGATATCGCATCCCTCATCGAATGGACAGAGGAGCAATACGGACAAGTTGATGTCTTAGTCTACAATGCTTCGATTTTACATCAAGCGTCTGTCCTTGAAGTCTCGGCAGAACAGATTACGAAAGAGTTCGAAATCGACGTGCTCGGTGCACTGCATGCCGCACAACTCGTTGCTCCGTCGATGCAAAAACGGAAAGACGGCGCTATCCTGATTACTGGAGGCGGCGCTGCGATGCAAGCGATCAAATCGCTACCAGGACTTTCAATCGGGAAGGCAGGCGTTCGCCAAGTGACGCATATGTTACACGATACGTTGAAGGAAGACGGTGTCTACGTCGGAACCGTCACGATTGCCGGGGAAGTGAAGCGTGGAACGGCACTTGATCCGAAAAATGTAGCGGAAGCGTTCTATCAACTGTATACGAACCGAAATGAAGTCGAAACGGTTCTTTCAGCAGACTAACGAATAAACAAGATAGCGTATGCGGGTTCGGACTTTGACCGAATCCGTATTTTCATGGAAAGGAGCGAAACAGAAGTGAGACGATACACCATGATAAGTCTACTTTTTCTATTCGTTCTCATCGGTTGTGCACCAGAAGAAACTGACTTGCTTGGCATCAAGCAACCCGATGACGAAAAAATCACGAAGGCGACGGTTGAACGCGTCATCGATGGGGATACGTTAAAAGTGAAGTTGGAGGATGGGAAAACGGAGGACGTTCGTCTACTCCTTGTCGATACACCAGAAACCGTCAAACCGGATACACCGGTTCAACCGTATGGAACGGAAGCTTCAGCGTTTACGAAAGAGACCTTACCGAGCGGGACAGCGATTCGGTTGGAGCGTGATCATTCCCGGACCGATCGATACGGAAGATTACTCGCATACGTCTGGTACGGCGATAAGATGTTGAATCAGGAGTTACTTCGAAAAGGACTCGCACGTGTAGCGTTTGTCTATGAGCCGGACACACGTTATGTCGATATGTTCGAACAGATCGAACAGGAAGCCAAGCAGGCGAAGAAAAAGATTTGGGAGCACGATGGCTACGTCACAAATCGTGGCTTCGACGCTCAAGCGATTACAGAAACGAAATCCTGCGAAATCAAAGGCAACATCAATCGGTCGGGTAAAAAAATCTACCATGTACCGGGAGGTCAATCCTACGATGAAGTGAAGCCAGAGCAACAGTTCTGTACGGAAAAAGAAGCAGAAGAAGCCGGATTCGTCCGCGCTGCACGCTAATGAATGCACACAAAAAGCCATCGGAAGCGATGGCTTTTTGTCGATCATACAGGTGGCGGTGGTGGTTGATACTGTTGTACGTTATCATCTTCATCAAAGGAAATCGTGACATCGGTGACCCCTTTAAGAATTCGAATTTGTAGCTCCAGTCGATCCTTGATGTCGTCCGCTTGGGCAATCGTTAAGTTAGGATCCACTTCAATCTCTGTCTCGACATGGAAGTGATCGCCTTCCTTGATGACTTCAAGCTTTTCAATATCACGAACCGCTTCATCACGTAATAGGATTTCACCGATTTTAGCAGTCAATACTTCATCAATCTCACCGAGTGCACCGGCAGCATTTTGAATAAAAACATTATAAACGACGTAGAACATCATCAGACCAATTAAAATCGATGCAATGCCCTCTGCTTGATAAAACGATGTGTAATGCGAAATCAGAACGGCGATGATTGCGATGATACCACCAAGAGTCGCAACAAGGTCTTCCATGAAGACAAGCCGTGTCGCTGGTTTTGCTTGCGCAAGATGGGTGAAGCTTTGTCCGACAAGCGTCAATCCTCGGGATTTGAGCCCGGTTTCATGAGCAATCTCGATCATTGCTTTATAAAAGACACCGACTTCGAGGACGACACCAATTCCAAGTGCTGTCAAAATGATCCAAAGCCCAGTCGTCTCTTCGCCAGGACCGTGTGCGATATGCAAGATGCCTTCCCGAATCGTCTCATACGCAAGCAACGCAACGACGATGATTGCAGCAAGTAACACGAGGTTAACAAGGCGACCGAATCCGTTCGGGAATCGTTTCGTTGGTGCTTTTTTACTTAGAGCAGAACCGATATAGACGAAAAACTGATTCGCCGCGTCACCGATCGTATGCATCATTTCAGCAAACATTGCAACGTTCCCAGTCAAGATATAAGCGACGAACTTGATGATAGCAATGATTGTGTTGACGATTGCAGCAGCAAGTGCTGACTTATTGCCGCGACGGATCAATGAGAAAAAAGTGGTCATGAGCGGTTCTCTCCTTGTCTATTCAAAATAGGTTAACCGCGTCCTGCCTGGAACGACGGATAAAGTGTCATCCCGCCATCCGCAAAGAGTGTGATACCTGTGACATAACTTGCTTCGTCCGACGCAAGCCATGCGGCAACGGCTGAAATTTCCTCAGGTTTTCCGATATTGCCCATTGGAATCATGCTCTCGACTTCTTTTCGTTGTTCCGGATCTTCGAATTTTTCAGCGTTGATCGGTGTATTAATCGCACCAGGTCCAATCGCATTGACCCGGATGCCTTTTGGTGCATATTCCATCGCCAGGGTTTGTGTCATCAATTTGACGCCACCTTTACTTGCAGCGTAGTGAACGAACGTCGGCCATGGGATGATTTCATGAACACTTGATAGATTGATGATACTACCTTTGACATCGTGTTCGACGAAATATTTCAGTGCTTCACGCGCACCGAGGAATGCACCTGTTAAGTTGACGTCGATGACTTTTTGCCAATCTTCAAGCGACATCTCGTGTGAAGGAGATGGCATTTCTACTCCAGCATTGTTAACGAAAACGTCCAATTTACCAAAATGATCAACAGTCTCTTTAACGAGGTTGATCATATCGTCTTCTTTTGAGACATCCCCTTGAATCGTAATGGCTTCGCCGCCCTGTTCTTGAATCGATTCTGCGATTTTTTTTGCTTCTTCCGGATGACTGCGATAGTTGATGACGACACGCATACCTTCTTCTGCATAACGACGAACGATAGCCTCACCGATTCCCATTGACCCACCTGTTACGATGGCTACTTTTCCTTTTAAACTCTCATACATGATGCTTCACTCCTTCATTATTGTTTCGTAAATCCAATCATGATTCCGCCAGCAACAACTAAAATACAACCGATGATGACGAACGTCATCTCTTTCTTCGTTTTTGATTCTTTCAGTAAGAGGACACCGCCAATCGTTGAGATGACGACTCCTGTTTGAGATAAGGAGAAACTCGTTGCGACACCGACTTTTACCGTCGCAAATAATAAAGCGACGTTCCCGACAGCCCACATGAGTCCACCGATAGTATTGCCAGCTGTTTTTTTCGTGAAGAGATCTCCTTCTCGTAAAGAAAGAAGAATCGCACTCACGACCATCCCAATCGCTTGTGGTAGGACTGCTTCCCATCCATTGATATCGAACCAACGGGCAATGACGACGTAGCCGACATACCCGACAGTCGAGATGAGGAGGAGCGTCAGTCCTTTTCCGATATTCTCATCTTCTTTGCTCTTATCTTCCTTGTAAGACGTGAAAGCTGCTCCGGCAATGATCAATACAAGGGCACTGATTCCGAGAATCAACGCAGTTGTCGTTGACCATTCTCCAAAAGCAAGAACACCAAACAACGATGTTCCGACGAGTTGCATCCCTGTTGAGATGGGCATCGTCTTTGAGACACCCATTTGCCGGAATGCGGCAAATTGATTTTTTTGACCGAGCGCCCAGAAGGCACCAGAAAAGAACCCAGCGACCCAAGCAGTCGTCGACATCTCTGGGCTGACAAAAAAGAAGGTAACGATCGCGAAAAGCAACGCACCCAGAGTCGTACCGATAATTTGTTGCGCCGTTGAGCCTCCGATTTTTGAGACGACGAGCGGCAACGATCCCCACATTAATGCAGGAACGATGGCAATTAAAATATCAATCAAGTGTTTCACCTCTCCTTACTATTATCTCTCTACTTGAAGCTGTACCCCGCGAGACGCGAGGAAAAACCTCGAAGCGCGAAGAAAAATTATTCTGAAATAAAAAACGCCCATCGAAATGATATGCTCCCCAAAAAGTAGACAGTTGAAATAACAAAAACTGTCTACTTTTTGAAGGGAGCTTTTCTATGGCTACATCTAAGTTTTCGATGGATCAAAAACTACGCATCATTCAAATGTGTGAGGATGGAACAGACTCAATCAAGTCGATTGCCTCGCTCTTCGAGCTTTCAGTCAGCACCTTAAATAGATGGAGGACAAAATATCGTACGGGCGGCCCCATGGCACTTCGTAATCGAACAGAGTGGACGCGTTATCCGGAAGAACTGAAGATGAAGGCTATACGTGCAGTACTCGACCAAAAGGAATCGCTTATTAGCGCTACGGCACGGTTTGATATCTCGGATAAAGGTCTACTTGCGAAGTGGATAGAGAAGTATACTAGTCATAGTACTCAAGGGAAACCATTGAAGGAGCGATCCATTATGACTAGAGGTAGAACCACCACATTCGAAGAACGTGTCCAGGCAGTTATGGACTGTATACAAAGCGGAAAAGACTATCAACGCATCATGGAGACCCATCGGGTCTCATACCAACAAATCTATAGTTGGGTAAGAAAGTTCGAGAAGGACGGAATCGACGCACTGATGGACCGTCGCGGGCGTCAGAAGCCAGTAGAAGAACTGACGGATGAAGAACGTTTGGAGTTAGAGCTGAAACGACTCGAGCGAGAAAATGAGCGTCTACGCATGGAGAATGATTTCTTAAAAAAGTTAGAGGAGATCGAGAGGAGGTCACGTTAAGTCAAATTCGTCTTCAAGATAAATATGAAGCCATCCAATCATCGGTAGAGCAACTTGGTTACCCGATCATCGCCCTATGTCACCTCGCTGGTGTCTCGCGCGCTGCCTACTACAAGTGGTTACGCCGGATTGGCATACCGCAGACACGTGAGACGGAGAACATGAAAATCATCGAAGAGATGAACGAGATCCACCTTGCGGTGAACGGAATCTATGGCTACCGACGGATGATATTGAACCTGAAACGCCGTTTCGGAAGAAACGTCAACGCGAAGCGTGTCCGTCGTCTGATGCATATCGCCGGTATTCATTGCGTCATACGCCGGAAGCGTCCTTTGTATATTCGTAATCGCCCTCAACAGACCGCAGAGAACATTCTGAACCGTGTTTTCAACGCGGCAGGACCGAACCAAAAATGGGTGACGGATGTCACGGAACTGAAGTACAGCGCCTCTCAGAAGGCATATTTGAGCGCCATTCTAGACCTATATGATGGATCCATCCGTGCCTTCGTTCTTGGGCACTCCAATAATAATCAGCTCGTGTTCGATACTCTCGAACTCGCCCTACAGGGCGCACCCGGAAGTCGTCCCTTGCTTCATAGTGATCGAGGATTTCAATATACGTCTCATGCGTTTCGTCATATGACACGCGTGGCAGGCATTACACAAAGCATGTCTCGGGTTGGAAGATGTATTGATAACGGTCCGATGGAGTCTTTTTGGGGAGCGTTGAAGTGCGAAAGTTATTATCTACATAAGTTTGTGGAGTTCGACGAACTCCGACTCGCGATTCAGAAATATATTCACTTCTATAATGAAGAACGGTACCAACAACGATTAAACGGCTTGGCTCCATTAGAATACAGAGCGCAAGCCGTTTAAGAGATTTTTATTATTTGTCCTGTCTACTTGATAGGGAGCAGTTCAAAATGGACGTTTACTGATATTTCGTTTATCGGAACGGTTCGTCAGCAATCCGGACAATTTGTCGTCCGATCCGTCGACCATTCCATAAAGCGATGACGGCGATCGTCAAAGAAATCCCCATGACGTCATACTGCGTAAAATAATAACCGAGATAGCTAAAGGGAAGGCTGATGATTCCGACGAGTGAACTCGTCCACTGGCGAATTTTGAGTGACTCGATATTCGCGACGCGAGAAAACTTTTGTTGTTCCATGATCCGCCAACGTGTCGGTTCGCTGAGTGCATCATTGACAAGGCGCGGGAAGGCGAGCAATCGCGCACCGTAAGAGCCGGCAATCTGGAGGTAACGGTTTTGGTTTTTCCCTTCGTCGTCGAGCCAACGTCGAACCATGGGTTTGGCTAGTTCCAGCAGATTGATTTGTGGTGAAAGAATCTGGAGGATTCCAAGAATCGTCGAGGCAGCACGACCAAAGAACGCAAACTCGGCAGGGAGCTGAATCGGTTCGTTTCGGACGAGCAATTCGATATCGGATAAGACCTTCTCAATCAGTTTCGTATCGACGTTTTCCATATCACTCTCGAGATAGAATGTGACCGCTTTTTCAATCGCTTGTCGAATGTTTTGCTTATTTGCATTCGGTAATAAGAACCGTAAATCCTCGAGACCATCAACGATCGCATCGTAATCCAAGGTGACGAAGGACTGAAGAATTCGCTGAATCGCTCGCATGTCATCAGGCGTCGTCGCTCCAATCATCCCAAAATCAAGCAAGACGATTTTGCCGTCAGACTGGACGAGGACGTTGCCCGGGTGTGGGTCGGCGTGAAATTTCCCGCCGAACAGTAATTGCTCCCCAGCGTTCAAGAAGAGATTACGCGCTAGTTCGTCACGATCAATCTGATGTTCCGCTAAATAATCAAGATCGGTGATACGTGTCCCGTCAATCCATTCCATGACGAGCACCCGATTCGTACAATGTTCTTCATAATAACTCGGGATATAGATGACAGGATTCGCCTCATACATCTTTTTAAAGTAGAGACCGTTTTTTAATTCAGTTCGATAATTCAATTCATCACCGATGACAAAGACCATTTGGCGATATAAGCTTTGCAAATCAGTCGATTTGTTTAATGACGTTCGGCGCAACATGGCAATGACGATACGCATGGCACGAAAATCGGTTTTGATGATTTGTTCGATGTTCGGTCGCTGAACTTTGATCGCAACTTTTTTACCATTTGATTTTAAGGTTCCGCTGTACACCTCACCAATCGAGGCAGAAGCGACAGGACGGGAACTGATATCCGAGATGATCTCTTCGATCGGCATACCCCAATCCTCTTCGATGATCTTACGTGACTCTCCAAGTTTACTTGAAGGAACTTTATCGACGAGTTCGGTCAGTTCCATCAAGACGGATGGAGGAAATAGATCGGCTCGAATCGACAAGAACTGACCGAGCTTGATCAGTAACCCTTCTAACCGTAATGCTTTTTTCTTATAGTCACGCGCAATCCGGATCATGATGCGCTCAAACTCTTCGTTGTTCGTACCTGGCCGGTTTTTCCGGGTGAATCGATAGATCGTAAAGATGTAACGTGCGAACATCGTCACGATGACGACGATGCGATAAAGCGCCCAACGTTTCATACGGTCACCTAGCTTCCTGTACAGTTTGTTTCAGTATAGGTTACTTTACCTAAAAACGTCACTCGCAAACGGTCGAAACGGTGACAGAAAATTAATGCTTTACGGAAACTAAAAAGAGAGTATAGTAAGTATTGGAATTTCTTTGTAGAAAGGTGAAATGTGCGCATGTCCTGGGACTTATTGAATATCATCGGCACGGTCGCTTTTGCGATGAGTGGTGCGATTGTTGCGATGGAAGAAAAATATGATTTATTCGGTGTCTGGTTACTTGCTTTGATTACAGCATTCGGCGGTGGTGCTATTCGTAATTTACTGATTGGTGTACCGGTATCGGCTCTCTGGTCGCAAGGTGGTCTCTTTTTAGTCGCGATTCTCGTTGCGTTGTTGATCTTCGTGTTACCCCAGTTGTTCTTGCCGCACTGGACACGTTGGGGCGTCCTCGCGGATGCGCTCGGATTGTCTGCGTTTGCGATTCAAGGTGCTTTGATGGCGACAGCAAAAGGACTGCCATTGTCAGCAACGATTTCAGCTGCTGTGCTGACTGGTGTTGGTGGTGGAGTAATTCGCGATTTACTCGCTGGTCGGAAACCACTCGTCTTGCATAAAGAGATCTATGCGATGTGGGCCGTCATGGCAGCACTCGTGATTGATCGTTTCCAATTGACGAATCCTCTACATTTGTTCACATTGCTCGGACTCATCACCGTTTTACGTATGCTATCGTATTATTATGAATGGAATTTACCAGCACGACGGTTAGGGGGAGAATAAGCATGAAAGTTTTCATTATGATTGGCGCGATCTCGATGATGTTATCGGTCGCACTAGGTGCATTCGGTGCACACGCCTTAAAAGATATGTTGACGGAACGGATGCTCGCGAACTGGCAGACAGGCGTACTTTACCAGATGGTACACTCGCTCGGTATTCTAGCACTCGGGGGACTCTTATTAAAAGCATCGATCCCGCAATGGTCGTTGGCTGCATGGCTGATGCTTGCCGGAATCGTCTTCTTCTCCGGTAGTCTGTACGTCATGGCATTGACGAATGTAACAAAACTGGGTGCCATCACACCGATTGGTGGCGTCTTGTTCATCGCAGCATGGATCTTTGTCGCAATTGGTGCCTACAAAGGACTATGATGATTGACCGTTTTTCTTCCGTCATGGAGAAGAACGGTCTTTTTTTGTATGAAAAACGCCTACTCGCGATGGAGTAGGCGTAAGTATCAAAACGAGTTCATCGTTTTGTCGTTTGTGTTTTGTTTAGTTTCGATAATGCTTGCTCATAGCGATCCAGTACACGATCTGCAACCGGTTTCAGCTCTTTTGAAAGCACAGCGAATTGCAATTCACGCGATCGTGTCGATCGGTTCATAGCATTCCCCATGGTAATTCCTCCTTACGTAATCAACCTACTATTTTATAGCCTGTTTTGTAGCCGCAAGGAGTATATTCCCATGAGATATTTCAATCAAACGTCATTCAACACATTAAAGTGCAAAATGAGTACTTAATTGTTCACTTTCGAGACGGTTCCCGATGAAGAACTCACCAAACTCACCGTACTTCGCGCTGACTTCGTCAAAACGCATTTCATAGACGATTTTCTTGAACTGGAGAATGTCGTCTGAGAAGAGCGTGACGCCCCATTCCCAATCGTCAAATCCAGTTGATCCACCGATGATTTGCTGAATTTTCCCAGCATAACTCCGACCAATCATACCATGACGATACATGAGCTCTTTACGTTTCTCCATTGAGAGCGTGTACCAGTTGTCGCCATCGCGACGCGACTTGCTCATCGGGTAGAAGCAGATGTGCTTCGCTTGCGGCAAGATTGGATAGAGACGATCACGCACGTAAGGGTTCTCGTATGGGTTTCCTTCGCCTGAACCACGGTACGTACCGAGTTCGACGACAGAAACGTAAGAATACGTCGGGATCAAGTAATCATAGAGGTCGAGTTTTTGCATTTTGACTTCGACGTCTTGGATTTGTTCCATCGTTGGACGAAGAACCATCAAGACGAGATCGGCTTTTTGACCGATGATCGTGTAAAGTGCGTGGCTTCCGTCTTTTGTCGCTTCGACACCAGAAAGCTCTGAGAGGAAGGCTTGGAACTCTTCAATCATGCGCGCGCGGTCTGTTGCGTCGACTTGTTTTAAGCGTGACCAATCGATCCGGCGGAAATCATGTAATGTATACCAGCCGTCGAGTGTTTCAGCGGCTTGTTGCGTAGCAGTCGGTTCAGATGTTTGATGTTGCATGGGATGACCTCCTGAGTCTGAAATAAGTTGTCTTTTTCCATATCCTATCTTATCACATTCTATTGAAACGCTTCGCCCGAAAAGGTCTTTGTCCATGAGATCGTAACACATGAAAAAAGCAGAGAGTGGGTAAAAGGGGAAGTGGAGATTACGTTGCTTGGAAATAGTCTCTGTACCATTCTTGAAAATGACTGTAATAGTCGGTGAATATGGCTTCAGTGCTTTTGTTAGATAACTTTTTTGCAAATTGTTTTAACAACGATTGAGAACTGTGTATAATAAACGATGGAAAAGAAAATCGATCAAATCGACGACGTCGTGTTTACCTAAAAGGAGAGAAACTCATGCAATTATTCGATATGTTAGAACAAAAGATTAAAGCGCACCAACCGAAAATCGTCTTCCCAGAAGGAATTGACGCGCGTGTTCTTGGCGCAGCTGTCCGTTTGAAGAAAGACGGTCTCGTCACACCGATCGTCATCGGACCACGTGTACAAATTGAAGAAACAGCAGCAGCGAACGGAATCGATGTCACGGGACTCGATACGATCGATCCTGCTTCTTACACTGGAATTGATGAGCTCGTCGCATCGTTCGTTGAGCGTCGTAAAGGGAAAGCAACAGAAGAGCAAGCACGTGCTGTCATCTTAAAAGACGTGAACACGTTCGGTACGATGCTCGTTCACACAGGACAAGCAGAAGGTCTTGTATCGGGTGCGATGCACGCAACAGGCGATACAGTTCGTCCAGCACTTCAAATCATCAAAATGCAAGAAGGCTATAAAAAAACATCAGGCGTCTTCATTATGGTACGTGACGATGAGCAATACGTCTTCGCGGACTGCGCAATCAACATCGCACCAGATGCGAACGATCTAGCAGAGAATGCGATCGCATCTGCGAAAACAGCAAAAACATTCGGGATCGACCCTAAAGTAGCATTGCTCAGCTTCTCGACAAAAGGTTCAGCAAAATCACCAGAGACAGAGCGCGTCGTTGAAGCAACTCGCATTGCTAAAGAACGTGCACCAGAGCTTGCAATCGATGGCGAACTCCAATTCGATGCAGCATTCGTTCCAAGCGTCGCGAAATCAAAAGCACCAGAATCAGATGTCGCAGGTCAAGCGAACGTCTTCATCTTCCCAAGTCTTGAAGCTGGAAACATTGGCTACAAAATCGCACAACGTCTTGGTGGATTCGAAGCAATCGGTCCGATCCTTCAAGGTTTGAACAAACCGGTCAACGATCTTTCACGCGGTTGTAACGAAGAAGATGTCTACAAACTTGCGATCATCACGGCAGCGCAAGCAGTCGAAGAACGCCAAGCCTAAGCACGGTGTGAAAAAGTCTTTACTTTTTCGCTAAACCCCGTACAATGGTACACATCACGAAAATCACGAAACGTAAACGTATAGCAACGCTCGTATAATAGTGGGAATTGGCCCACGAGTCTCTACCGGATCGCCGTAACGGTCCGACTACGGGTGGTGAGTTACTGCTCTCTTTTTTGGCGTACAGTGGCTGCCCCCGGGTAGCGGCTGTACGTTTTTTCGTTTTTAAAGAGGAGAATGCATGTATGAAACGTCTACACGACATGATTAATCAAGAGGGAATCGTCTTATCGGATCAAGTATTGAAAGTGGATGCCTTTTTAAATCACCAGGTCGACCCGACCTTGATGTGGGAAATCGCCTATGAGTTCATGGATCGCTTCCAAGATGCCGGTATCACGCGGATTTTGACGATCGAAGCGGGTGGTATTGCCCCGGCAATGATGACGGCGCTCCGTTTAGGGGTACCAATGGTCTATGCTCGTAAGACGAAATCCGTCACCTTGAATGAAGGAACGATTTCAGCTGAAGTCTTCTCGTTTACGAAACAACAGACGAGTACGATTACGGTTGCAGAAAAATACCTACAACCGGGTGAACGTGTCTTGATCATCGACGATTTCCTCGCGAACGGGGAAGCGGCATTTGGTCTTGCTCGTCTTGTTGAGCAGGCAGGTGCGGAAGTTGCCGGTTTTGGAATCGTCATTGAAAAGTCATTCCAACCGGGACGTCAAAAGTTAATCGAAGCCGGGTTCCGCGTCGAGTCACTCGCTCGTGTGGAGTCGTTGAAGGACGGAAAAGCGACGTTCGTTGACTCGGTGACCGTATGAGACTATCGAACTTCAAAGCCGCTAGTCTCGGACTTCAGCATGTGCTCGCGATGTACACAGGAGCAGCTGTCGTTCCGCTGATCGTTGGTAGTGCGATCGGATTGTCGGGAGAAGAACTTGCTTATTTAGTTGCGATTGATCTCTTCATGTGTGGCGTAGCGACCTTACTACAAGTGCTCGTCACGAAATATACAGGCGTCGGTCTTCCTGTCGTCCTTGGTTGTACCTTCACCGCAGTCGGTCCGATGATTGCGATCGGTAGTCTTCAAGGGATTACGGCGATTTATGGTGCTTTAATTGCGAGTGGTTTGATCATTCTCGTCATCTCAGGCTGGTTTAGTAAGATTGCAGTCCTGTTCCCGCCAGTCGTCCTTGGTTCTGTCGTGACGATCATTGGGATTTCCTTGATTCCGGCTGCAATCAACGATATCGGGGGCGGACAAGGGGTGAAGGACTTTGGTGACGCACGTTATCTTGGACTCGCCGGACTAACGATCGTCTTGATTTTAATCTTGAATCGCTACGGCACGGTCTTTTCAAAAGCAGCAGCCGTCTTGATTGCTGTGATGATCAGTACACTGGTTGCGTTTGGCATGGGGATGATCGACTTCAGTCCGGTGGCGGAAGCGTCATGGTTCCAAATGGTGACGCCATTCTACTTCGGTGTTCCGACATTCAATGCGACGTCGATCTTGACGATGACGCTCGTTGGTCTCGTCTCAATGGTCGAATCGACAGGTGTGTTCTTGACACTTGGTGAGATCACGGATCGCCGTTTGACGGATAAAGACCTAGCACGTGGCTACCGGGCAGAGGGTGTCGCGACGATCGTTGGCGGTATCTTTAATAGTTTCCCGTATACGACCTATAGCCAAAACGTCGGTCTAGTTCAGTTGACTGGCGTGAAGACACGTAAAGTCATTTTATTTGCGGGCGGATTTTTAATCTTGCTCGGCTTCTTACCAAAAGTGGCGACGTTCACGACGTTGATTCCAAAACCTGTCCTAGGTGGGGCGATGTTGATCATGTTCGGAACGGTCGCAGCGAGCGGGATTCGTATTCTGTCGCGGGTCGATTTCTCGAAGAATGAACACGTCATCACGGTGGCACTTGCCCTCGGAATTGGTCTAGGAATCAGTATGAATCCTGAGATCGTAGCCGGTCTCCCGTCACAAATCCGTGTCTTGACGGATAGCCCGATCGTCGCAGGGTCACTAACGGCATTATTGCTAAATGGAATCTTCCGATTGACGAGTAAGTCGGAGTCACCGGATGTACCACTTGCTAAAGTTGAATAACAATTGTAACTTTCCGAAAGGAGCCATCCTGTATACTACATAGTAGCAGGTGGTTCCTTTTTTATACTGCTAACGTAATCAGAATATTCCGAGTATGTGGATTTAGTAAGAAATATACATTGAAAACGTTTACAAAATCGACACATCTTCTTTATACTGACAACGTAGCGGTACGGGGAACTGCTAAGAAACAAACAGAGACGGGAAGGACGTCGTAAAAATGAAACAACAGACAGAGTTGAATCGGGGACTGGAAGAACGTCATATTACACTGATGTCGCTGGGGGCGGCAATCGGTGTCGGACTCTTCCTAGGGTCAGCAAAAGCGATCCAATTAGCAGGACCAGGGATCTTACTTGGTTATCTGATTGGTGGTGTCATCATTTTCATTATCATGCGAGCACTTGGGGAGCTTGCAGTGCGGGAGCCGGTGGCTGGTAGTTTTGCGGAGTATGCCCGGAAGTATGTCAGTCCATTAGCTGGCTTTTTAACAGGTTGGAATTATTGGTTACTCTGGATTTTTACGTGTATGGCGGAAATCACAGCAGTCGGTATTTACATGAAAGTATGGTTCCCGGATTCTCAGGGGTGGGTATGGGCACTAGCAGCACTTGTCTTGATGACGAGCATCAACTTCATTGCTGTTAAATTTTATGGTGAATTCGAATTTTGGTTTGCGTTGATTAAAATCGTCGCGATCGTCGCCATGATCATCTTAGGGACCTTGACGATTGTCATTGGTCTTGGAAACGGCGGCACACCGGTTGGGATTTCGAACCTGTGGTCACATGGTGGATTCTTACCGAACGGATTCGGTGGAGTACTTCTTGCCATGCAGATGGTCATGTTTGCGTTCTTAGGAATTGAAGTGATTGGGGTCACAGCAGGGGAAGCGAAGAACCCGAAGAAAACGATTCGAAAGGCCGTCAATAACGTTTTCCTTCGAATTTTAGTATTCTATATCGGGGCACTCTTCGTCATTTTATCGATTTATCCGTGGGATCAAGTTGGTGCGAACAATAGTAGTCCGTTCGTATTATTATTTGATTCACTTGGTATTCCGGCAGCAGCCGGCATCATCAACTTCGTTGTCTTAACGGCAGCACTCTCGTCATGTAACTCCGGTATCTTCTCAACGGCCCGGATGATGATGAACTTATCCGAGAACAGTGAAGCACCACGTCGTTTCTCGAAAATCTCGAAAAATGGTGTACCGGCTTTAGCGACGATTCTTTCAGGTGTCGCGTTGCTCGTCGGTGTCGCTTTGAACTACTTCTTACCGGAAGATGTTTTTGCGATCGTTACGAGTATCGCGACGTTCGGAGCTGTTTGGACGTGGGCAATGATTCTGATCGCTCAGATGCGGGCACGGAAGGTACATGGTTCATCAGAATTTGCTGTCCCGTTCTTCCCGATTGCGAACTATATCGCCCTTGCGGCACTTGCTGGTGTCATCGTCTTGATGGCATTTGACGCAAGTACACGGATCGCTCTGGTCGTTGGACCATTGTGGTACGCGATTTTGATTGCCGTCTATTATGCACGGGGAATGCATAAGGAGACACGTCAATCGACGCGTCGAGCATCAGGAGAATAATGAGATGGGCGGATCCGCAAACGGGTCCGCTTTTTCATCACTTCGTATCAAACGGTTTCGTTTTGTTTTGATGATGAATTTGCTACACTTACGGCAGAACCATACAGGAGGTCATACGAGATGAAAACGATTCATGTAGATGAATTACAAGAGCGATTAGAGGCAGGTGAGGCGTTGCATGTCGTCGACGTCCGTGAGCAGGATGAATACGATGCAGGACATATTCCGAACGTCCGCCTCCTTCCGATGTCTGAGATCGGCGAACGCTATACGGAATTGCAAGAAGGCGAAACCTACTACTTGATCTGCAAAGCGGGTGCGCGGAGCGAAAACGTCGGTCGTTTCCTCGAGCAATATGGATACGACATCGTCAACGTCGAAGGCGGTATGATGAACTGGAAGGGCGATCAAGAAGCATAAGGGTAAGCATTACCAAGGAAGACGACTCGAACTGAGTCGTCTTTTTTCATGTGAACTAGTACACGTTTATCGATTTTTCTATGAATATTTTTCGTTATTCTTCCGATAGAGAAGGTAGAATAGCGAGTCCTTGCACTCGAGAATGGAGTGACACATGGAACAAAAGATCAAACGAACAATGAGCATCAAACAAAAATTAATCGTGACATCGATTCTACTTTTGATGATTCCTGCATTAGTAATCGGCTTTGTCGCATATGACCTCGCGAAACAAAAGATGACGGAACAGATTCTTCAATCTGCTCATAGTGGAGTCGACCGGATGAATGATGAGATTCAAAACATCATTGATCCAATGCGGCGCGATGTCGCCTTTTTTGCGGACCGAATTGACGGGACGCTCTATCAAAAAGGAAAACAAAATGCAGCGTTGAAGGAAAAAATGACGGAATATCTCGATATGCATCCGCAGGCGGCGAACATCTATTTCGCGACGACGGACGGGGATATGAATATTTTCCCGGAACAAGTCATGCCCGAGGATTATGACCCACGTGAGCGCTCGTGGTACCAATCGGCTGAAGCAGCCGGTGGAAAAGTCGTCATCACGGATCCATACGTCGATGCTGCCTCGAACAAGATGATGGTGACGTTGTCACAAACGACGGGCAACGGAAGAGGTGTCGTGGCGATTGATGTCGATGTCGACCGCATCGCGGAAATCGCGAAAAAGATTAAAATTGGTAAAGAGGGTTATGTGACGATTCTCGATTCGAATAAGAAGTTCGTTACGCACCCGACGCTAAAACCAGGTGAAAAGGCAACAGGGAACTGGGTTGCGCCACTCTACGATGACCCAGCCGGACAATTTTCGTATGAATTCGAAAATGAAGGTAAACAGATGGACTTCATGACGAACGATTTAACGAAGTGGAAGGTTGCCGGAACCCTGTACGATCATGAAATCACCGATGCGACGTCGAGTATTCTGTGGACAACGCTTGCTGTCATCGGCGGAATGTTACTCGTCGCAGCCGTCTTCATTTACTTCATCCTTCGCTCGATCTTACGCCCACTCGGTCATTTGACACGTGGGGCAGAACGGATTCAATCTGGTGATTTGACGGAACCCGTCATCGTTGAATCAAACGATGAGGTCGGGCAAGTTGCGCAAAGCTTTAACGTCATGGTCGATTCACTCCGCTCGATCATCATCAATCTCGACCAGTCGATCACACAAGTGGCCGGCTCGTCGCAGGAATTAATGGCGAACTCTGCCCAGACGACGTCCGCATCGGAACAGATCGCGGGATCGATTCAACAGGTCGCAGCAGGGGCGGATCAATCGAAACGTCAACTCGATGCGAATGCCGTTTCGCTCCAGTCGATTACAGCGGGCATCATGCGAATTGCTGAGAGTTCGACCGATGTGTCGGAACTATCACGTTCAACGGCAACAGAAGCTGAGAACGGAACAGTTGCTGTCCTGCAGAACGTCCAGCAGATGAAAGAAATCGATGCCTCCGTTCAAAACTTTGGTGGTGTCATCAGCTCACTCGCACATCGTTCGAATGAAATCGGGAAAATCGTCGATGTCATCAACGGCATTGCCGAACAAACGAATTTATTGGCACTGAACGCGGCGATTGAAGCAGCACGGGCAGGCGAAAACGGAAAAGGGTTCGCCGTCGTCGCAAGTGAAGTGCGTAAACTAGCAGAGCAGTCACAGGATTCAACGAAGCAGATTGCGCAACTGATTCAAAACATCAAGCAGGAGACGGATCAGTCAGTCACGATGATGAAAGAAGTATCGGGACAGACGAAAGCCGGTTTATCGACGACAGAAGCATCAGCAGAACGATTCCAGAAGATTCTCGAACGGACGCAAGAGATGACACCACGGATCGAAGACGTGACGGCGACGGTCGAAGAAATTGCAGCGAACGTCCAAGAAGTATCTGCGTCAGCGACGGAAATCGCACATATCGCGCAAGAGAATTCGTCCGCTTCGAAACAAGTCGCAGCGACGACCGAAGAACAGTTGAGTGCGATGGAAGAGATTTCGCAATCCGCCAAAGTATTATCCGATATGGCGGAAGAACTACAGGTACTCGTTGCCCGTTTCCGTGTTTAAATGATCAAATCAAAAAAAGGCAAGGAAGCCCGTCTTCCTTGCTTTTTTTGTCTGTCAACATTCGATGACAAACGGAACAAATAGCTTATAATCCTTGTGAATCCGGGCTTGAGACGGGGTTAAAACGGGAAAATAATAAGTATCTAACACTTCGAAGGAGGTGGGTACGGTGAAGCAGTTACGCAAGATACGTGAGTGGCAGGATGCGGGTCTGTTGGATGAATCAACCGTCGAACGAATCATGACCTACGAAAAGCAACATTCAACGAAACAACGCCTCCCGCTCTTGTTGATTGTTGGAGGGACCTTCGTCGTCTTGGCTGTATTCAGCTTTTTAGCTGCCAACTGGCAAGCGATGCCGATCGGCTGGAAAATTGGACTTGTCGTAGCACTCATGTGGAGCTGTTACGTCATGGCGGATCTTTCGGAACGTCGGAGTATATTGCATCCGATTGTCTTCCGAATCGGTGGAATCCTAGCGTTTGGCGCCTCGATTCTCGTCGTTGTTCAAAGTTTTCACTTGCCGATGGAAGGATCACTGCTCAGTTGGTGTATGTTTGTCGCCGCATTAGTGCATTATATGCTTTGGCGTCATGAAGCATACGGTGTCGTCGCCTTCCTTTCCGGATGGACGATATTCACGAGTCTCGATGGTTTTGGTCAAGAACAGGCGAGTTATCTCGACTGGACGTCGTTCGGTCTGATGGTCGTGTTGTCGTTCAGTTGGTTTTACTTCAGTCAACGTCTGCCATCGCTTTTGTTTAGCTGGCTGTTTCTCTTCTTCAGTGGTCTCTCCTTGTTTCTCCTCGTATCGTATGACGGATTCCTGTGGCCGGTCTGGTCGCTGTTTTTACTCGTTCCCGTTCTCTGGCTTGTTCGTGAGGAGTCCAATCGTCGGATCGTCGAAATGGTCTATCTGGTCGTCGCTGCCATCAGTTCGATCGTCTATCTGTCTGTACGTGCGGAATCAAATGCCGCATTACCATCCATGACAGAAGCGATTCTGCTAGCTATCGTATCCATCGGGTTAGGAATTTTCCTCTATCAAAAACGTCGCTCCTTATTGTTTATCGTTCCGCTTGGATTCGTTGGAGTCCTGTGGCTTGATGAACAGGCCATTCTACTCGCCATTCTCGTTGAACTATCCGCGCTACTGTATCTGTTGTATCAAGAACGTCGTCATGCCGTCATCTGGCCAGCCTTCCTCTATTTCATTCTCGTTCAAATCGCGATATACGTCATCTATGCGTGGGATCGTTTGAACATGTCTTTGTTTTTCCTCATCGGTGCGCTCCTCATCTTCCTATTGTCCGGTGTCTTATGGTGGTTACGCCGTAGAGGAGGTGTGACGTCATGAAGCGCTATCTAATGCCTGTATTGCAGACGTGCGCCGTTGGTCTGTTGATTGTCAGCTTTTTTGCGACCTCCTGGTTCGGAACATCGTACCGTTTTCGGGCAGAGCCGTTTGATCCGTTTGATCCCGTTTACGGTGAATACGTGATGCTTCAGTATCCGGATTTAAAACCAGGTCCGACGATTCAAAATGGGCGTGTTTATGTCAGCTTCAAGACAGATGCTTCTGGTTATGCTCAAATCGACCGGATTTCGAATGAACGATTCTTCGGAAGTGTTACTGGCGACTATTACGATCAATACGTGTCGATTCCACAGTTGACGCAGTATTATGTCGAACAGGGAAGCGGAAAACAATACGAGAAAGCTAAAGCACTGGAAGTCCGTGCGGATGTGTCACCATGGGGAACGATCCGGACGACGAATTTAAAAATTTCTGAATAAAAAACCTTGCGTCAGCAATGAAACGGTTGTACGATTAATTTAAATTTTCAGACAACTAAATCTGCATGCGTAGACGGGAAGAGTAAAGTGATCAGAAATCGATAGAGAGTCTCTGTTGCTGGAAATGAGACGATTTCGTCATTTGAAGATGGTCCCGGAGCAGTCGGAAGAACGTGAACCGTGTTCATCAGTAGAACCGACCGGTAGGACGGATACCGTTAGCATTCCATGGAGTCTCGTACTCCTAGAGGTGGCTGAACGTGAGTTGAGCCATGAACGAAGGTGGTACCACGTGATCAGACATCACGTCCTGAGAGATGAGGGCGTGGTGTCTTTTTTGTGGGGACGTTCGCGCAGGAGGAGGATGACGAGATGGCAGAAGCATTGGTATTGCAAACAGACTTTGGCGTGAGTGACGGGGCAGTGAGTGCGATGTATGGGGTTGCGCATAGCATCAATCCAGAGATTCGGATATTTGATTTGACGCACGACATTCCGCCTTTCCACATTTGGGAAGCGTCCTATCGGTTACTGCAGACGGTACCGTACTGGACGGAGCAAACGGTGTTCGTTTCTGTTGTTGATCCAGGAGTCGGATCAAGTCGAAAGAGTGTCGTCGCGCGGACGCATGCGAATCAATACATCATCACACCGGATAACGGGACGTTGACGCATCTTTGGCAAGCCGGATACATTGCTGAAGTGAGGCAACTCGATGATCGACGGCATCGCTTACCGCGGATGGGGGAATCGTATACGTTTCACGGACGAGATATCTTTGCCTTCACGGGAGCTCGATTATCAAGCCGTGTCATCACCTTCGAGGAAGTGGGACCTGTTTTACCTGCTTCGGACATCGTTTTGCTCGACCGGACAGTTGCCTCGTCGTCAGATACCGGTGTTACTGGTATCGTCGAGATTCTCGATGTTCGCTTCGGAAATGTCTGGACGAATATTCCGGTCGCTCTCGTCCGTCAGGCGGGTCTCGATATCGGCAGCCACGTCAAGGTAATGATTTCGTATCGGGAACGAATCGTCTATGAACAGACACTGCTCTTTGGTCATTCGTTCGCCGACGTACCAGTCGGTTCAGGCGTCGTTTACATCAATTCGCTAGATCAGATTGCTCTTGCCTTGAATCAAAGTTCGTTTGCGCATGCATTTGAGGTTGGGATCGGAAATGATTGGAGTGTTAACGTACAACAAATCAAAGGAGGAGATCGAACATGAAAGGATTTACGACAAAACAGATCGTCGCAACCGGGATCGGAGCAGCTGTATTCATCATTTTAAGTCGATTCGCTGCGATTCCGACAGGCGTACCGAACACGTCAATCGAGACAACCTATGCATTTCTCGCATTCATGGCAGTTTTGTTCGGACCGGTCACAGCCGGTTTGATTGGTTTAATCGGTCATGGATTAAAAGATGCGATTTTATATGGTTCCCCGTGGTGGAGTTGGGTCATCGTCTCCGGCTTCGTCGGGTTTGGTATCGGATTGATCGCTAACCGGATTCGCTTAGAAGAAGGTGGATTGACGACACGTAAAATCGTCTTATTCAATGCGACACAAGCCATCGTGCAAGCGATCGGTTGGATCATCATTGCACCGGTACTCGATATCTTAATTTACACGGAGCCAGCGAACAAAGTCTTCGTCCAAGGGGCTGTCGCTGCGACATCGAACATCTTGACAGTCGGTGTCATTGGAACGTTGTTGCTCGTCACCTATGCCAAAACAAGAAGTAAAGCAGGCAGCTTGAAACGCGAAGCTTGACCGAATGAGCTATGATCCTGTGCGAAGAGACGGCAGGATCATAGCTCATTTAGCTTGGGGGGGAGAAGGACATGACAAACGTAATCGAATTTCAGGATTTTTCATTTACATATCGGAGTCAGTCGGAACCGACACTTCGACAGATTCAGTTAACGATTCAAGCAGGCGAACGCATCTTAATCGTTGGACCGTCGGGTTCAGGAAAAAGTACGCTCGCCCAGTGCATCAATGGGTTGATTCCGTTCTCGTACCCTGGAACGTGGGAAGGACAGGTCCTGATCAAAGGACAAGATGCCCGGGAGTTATCGTTATTTGATCGTTCGCTGCATATTGGAACAGTGTTACAGGATCCAGATGCGCAGTTCGTTGGTTTATCGGTTGGCGAAGACATCGCCTTTGCGCTCGAAAATAAACAGACTGGGCGACCGGAAATGCAGGAGATCGTCGAACGTGTCGCACGGATGACGGATGTCGAGACGCTCTTGCAAGCACGATTGAATGATCTATCAGGAGGACAACGACAACGGGCGGCATTAGCCGGAGTCCTCGTCGAAGATGCGGACATCTTACTGTTTGATGAGCCGCTCGCGAATCTCGATCCAGTAGCGGGACAAGAGGCGATGACGCTTATGGATCGACTGCAACGTGATACGAATCGCACATTGATTGTCATCGAACATCGGATCGAGGATGTACTCGTCATTCCGTTTGACCGCATCATCGTCATGGTCGATGGCGAAATCATCGCTGATGATCATCCGGATGTCATCTTAAGTAACGGAAAACTGCAAGAAGCGATTTTGCGTGAACCTCTCTATGTCAGTGCCGCACGCTGGGCTGGGCTTGCCGTTCAACCTTCAGATCAGCCGAGCCGCATCGATCCCTTTTTAAAGCGATTCAACCAGACGAACGTGTTGGAGCGTTTAGAGGAAGCTGCTCAAAAAGAGACTGCAACCTCTACTGCATTGCTTGAACTTGAGCAGTTGGCGTTTCATTATCGCCAAGGAACGCCAGTGCTTGAGAATGTGACAGCCTCTTTTCAAAAGGGAACGCTGACGACGATCGTCGGTCAGAATGGTGCCGGGAAATCCACGCTTGCGAAAGTGTTGAGTGGTTACCAACGGACGACAGGTGGTCGGATCCTACTTGACGGAACCGACATCACGAACCAATCGATCGCAGAGCGGGCGGGGGCGATCGGATTCGTTCTGCAAAATCCGAATCATATGATTTCGAAGCACCTCGTGCAGGAGGAAATCCGCTACGGGATGCAGGCGCTCGGATTAAGTGAGGCGGAAGAAAACGAGCGTCTCGAGCAGACATTACGTCGCTGCGGATTATATCCGTTTCGTAATTGGCCGATTCAAGCACTGAGTTTTGGTCAGAAGAAACGAGTGACGATTGCTTCGATTCTCGTTCGACGACCGGATATCTTGATTCTCGATGAACCAACAGCCGGTCAAGATTATCGGCATTATTCGGATATGATGGACTTTTTAGAAGGATTGAAGCAGGACGGAATGACGTTACTCATCATCACACATGATATGCACCTCGTCTTAGAATACAGCGATCAAGTCTGCCTCGTGCAAGCTGGGCGTATCCGTTATGCTGGAACATCATTTGGACTGCTGAATCAAGAACAATTACTGCATCACGCCCATTTAAAACAAACATCACTCTTTACGATAGCGCAATATCTCGATATAGACCCGGAACGATTCGTCGAGTCCGTGATTACGGCGGAGCGAAAGGAGCGGGAACAATGGCTGTAGAAATGCTTGGTTATATTGAAAAAACGTCACCGATTCATCGATTGACGGGAACGACGAAACTGATCGGATTCTTATTATTTACGACAGCAACGATGTTCACCTATGATATACGTGTCTTACTTGTAATGGGGTTAGTCAGTATCGTGTTATTCCGATTGTCGCGTATCCAGTTTCGGGAAGTCCGATTCGTCTTGATCTTTACAGCGCTATTCGTCCTGATTAATGCGCTCGCCGTTTATCTGTTTGAACCAGAGCAAGGCGTAGCAATCTACGGATCGCGTCACGTCTTACTTGAAGGAATCGGACGATTTACGATGACCGCAGAACAATTATTTTATCTGTTCAATTTAATCTTAAAATACAGTGTGATCGTTCCGATTGCTGTGTTGTTTCTCGTCACGACCCATCCGACGGAGTTCGCTTCTTCTTTGAATCGGATTGGTGTTCCGTATAAGATTGCCTTTGCGGTCTCCTTAGCGCTCCGTTATATTCCGGACGTTCAATCTGATTTCCGGACGATCGCGAACGCTCAAGAAGCACGAGGGATTGCTGTCTCACACGGCTCCCTTTGGCAGCGGGCACGCAATAGCATCCAGATTTTACTTCCGTTGCTATTTACGAGTCTCGAGCGGATTGAGACCGTCAGCAATGCGATGGATCTCCGTGGATTCGGTGCCGGACGAAAGCGGACGTGGTACAACCAACAGACGATGACACGAATCGATTATGTCGCGATCGGCTGTGTGCTACTTTTGACGGTTTTGTCATTCGTCGTCACTTTCTATGATGGTAATCGCTTTTATAATCCGTTTTAAAAATGAGATACGAAAAAGGCAGTGGATGCGTCCACTGCCTTTTGTCATATGACCAATCCGCTTACGCAGATCGTTTTTGATTTTCCCAACGAGGTGAATTCAACAGTTCAATCCATTTCTTGACGGCTGAGATCGTGATGACGATCGCGAGCAGTCCCATCGTTACGGACAAGACCGTATTCAAGATGCTGAAACCTGGAGAATCGGGATTCGCATAGACGTTTGCGACCATCCAGATATCCGCGAACGTTACTGTGATCAGAAGATAGACGAGCGGGATGAACGTCGTCAGCGCATAGACTTTTTTATCGGCGATTTTCAAGATGATCGTCGTTCCGATGATCAAGCCGATCGACGCCATCAGCTGATTCGATACCCCGAATAATGCCCAAATCGAACCGATGTCACCCGAAAACAGGAGATAGCCCCAGAAGAACGTCCCGAGTGCCGAAGCGAAGATCGCACCTGGAATCCAGTCGACACGTTTGAGTGGTTTGTAGAACTCCCCGAAGAAATCTTGAATCAAGTAACGGGCGACACGTGTTCCTGCATCGATTGCGGTTAAGATGAAGACCGCTTCGAATAGAATGACGAATTGGAAGAAGAATCCGGCAATCTCTTTGAACCACGGGATGGCGCGGAAGATGAATGTCATACCGACGGCGAGTGAGACGGCACCACCTGTTCGACCTGCCAGATCGAGACCGATTTCACGGGATAAATCATCAAGATAGACCGTGCTCATACCAAGCGTCGCGAATACTTCTGGTGTTGAGTTGATGGCGAAGTAATCACCGACTTCAAGCGATGTCGCAGCGATCAATGCCATGACGGCAACAAGACATTCGACAAGCATAGCACCGAAGGCAACGGGTTTGATGTCGCTCCATCGATTGATCATCTTCGGTGTCGTACCAGAACCAACGAAGGCGTGGAAACCAGATATCGCACCACAGGCAATCGTGATCGAGATGAATGGCCAGACTGGACCAGCGATGATTGGACCACCACCATCAACGAATTTCGTGAATGCTGGGAATCGAATGTCTGGGTTGATGATGAAGACACCAACGATCAAGGCAAGGAAGACACCGATTTTCATGAAACTCGATAAATAATCACGAGGTGCGAGTAAGAGCCACACTGGCAGTGCAGCAGCGAAGAATGCATAAATCGGTAAAGCAATCGCGAGTTGACGGGACGAAAGATCGAACCAGTCACCGATGAATGTTTCCGTTAACTGAGGACCAAAACCAATCGCAGCTAGAATCAGTAGAAAACCAACTGTTGAAGCAAGTGCTAAATTGCCACCTTTACGTAAGTAAATCCCAACGAACATCGCGATTGGAATCGTCGAGAAGACAGCGAATGTACCCCATGGGTTATGTTCAAGGGCATGCAAGACGACCATCGATAGACCAGCCATCGTGATCGTGATGATGAAGAGCATCGCAAGTCCGGCACAAAAACCAGCGACTGGTCCCAGCTCTTTTTTAGCGACTTCAGATAGCGACTGACCATCTTGGCGCATCGAGGCAAAAAGAACAACCATATCATGGACCGCTCCACCGATGACGGCACCGATCAAAAGCCACAGTAAGCCGGGGAGATATCCGAACTGTGCAGCAAGGACAGGTCCGACGAGTGGACCGGCAGCAGCGATTGCTGCGAAGTGGTGTCCGAACGAGACCCATTTGTTCGTTGGGACGTAATCTTTTCCGTCCGCTAATTTATGAGCGGGCGTTTCGCGATCATCTTTGATTTTTAAGACTTTCGCGGCCATGAACGTGCCGTAGAGACGATACGCGATTAATAAGATACAGATGACAGCAATAACGATTGGAGTAGCGCTCATCTAAAATTCCTCCTCTTGAATGAACTATGATGGATTTAGTATACAATTAGTGGAAGCGCTTTCTTTATTTTTTAGATGAGTTGTCGTTTTTGTTCGATGAAAGGTTGAAAACGGCACCTGAATCACAAAAAAGAAGCGCTTAAATACCAAGCGCTTCTTTCAGTAGTTTGACATACGTCCGGCTGACCGGCACATCGATCCGATGAATCTTTAAGTTGTAAGCCCCGTTGAACCAAGGTTCGATCGCGTCAATTGCCGATAAGTTCACGAGATACGAACGATGAACTCGTAAAAAACGATGATCTTGAAGCTTTCGTTCGAGTTCGAGTAAGGTCTCGTTCGATGGATACGCATGATGCTCCGTGACGATCTTCGTCTTCCCGTTCTCAGCGACGATGTAATCGATATCTTGAGGAGATAATAATTTCAGTTGTTCGCCTGTCTCGACGGCTAAACGTTCAAGTCGAGGTGCTTTTTTCGGAAGCGGTCGCGCGACTTTTTCAATCGCACGGACAATCCGTGCCGGGTCATACGGTTTCAAGATGTAGTCATAAGCATTCAGCTCAAACGCTTCAAGCGCATGAGCATCGTATGCCGTCACAAACAAAAGAGCCGGAGGACGTGGCATCGACTTTAAGCGTTTGGCGACTTCAAGACCACTTCCGTCCGTCAGCTCGATATCGAGAAAGACTAAGTCAGGTTGAAGGGAGCGAACGAGTCGTTCGGCTTCCTCGACACTGCCGGTTTCCCCGACGACTTCAAGACCGGCTGCAGTGACGTGATAACGGAGCTCGTCACGTGCGAGCGGTTCATCTTCAATCAACAAGGTGCGCATGCTGGATCTCCTTTCTGACTTCAATCGGGAGACGAATCGCGATCGTCGTGCCGTTTTGACCGTCACTCGTGATCGTAAACTGTCCCTTTTCACCATATAAACTTCGAATCCGTTCTGCCGTATTGAATAATGCGGTACCGGTGCCTGAGGACGGAACGACTTCTCGACCGAGACGGGAAAGACGAGAGGCATCAATCCCGCGTCCGTTATCGACGACTTCGAGACACAGCTGGTCTGCCTCACACCATGCCGTCACCCCGACATATCCTGTCTGTTCAGAAGAAAACGCATGAAGGAACGCATTTTCGATCAACGGTTGTAAGATGAACGGTGGAACGAGTAAAGATGTCGTCTCTTCCGCTAAATCGATATCGAGAAACGGACGATTCGGAAAACGAGCGGCTTCAAGCGATGTGTACGCCTCGATGTGCTCGAGTTCTTTTTGGAGCGGAATTTTCGTCGATCGTGCGCCTTGGAGATTACTACGAAAGAACGTCGATAATTCGAGCAGCAACGTGCGTGCCTGTTCGACATCCGTCCGGCACAGTGCATAAATCGTATTGATTGCATTAAACAGAAAGTGGGGATGAATTTGTGCTTCAAGTGCCCGGATCTCGGCATCTTTCAGTAAACCAGCTTGACGTTCTGCATTCCCGAGTGCTAGTTGTGTCGAGAACAATTTCGCTAACCCTTCAATGAGTTCGACTTCGACGGCGTCGAGCAATTCGGCATGAGGATAATAGACTTTCAACGTCCCGATCGTCGTTTCCCCAACGATGAGCGGAGCGATGATGCCGGCTTGAAGCGGACAATCCGTTACGGGACAGCCGATATCGAGTCGTTCCGTCACAAGACGAACTTGTCCGTCCTGCAAGACATGCTCGGTCGGTTTCGTCGTCCAGTGACTGCCAGCTTGATGGTGGTCGCTCCCGATACCGATATGCGCCAGGATGACGGAACGATCCGTTAGTGAGACGGCTTCGGCTCGCGTTTGCTGCAACAGAATTTCCGCGACAGCTTCTGCCGTATGGATATGTAGACCACGCGTCAGATGCGGAAGCGTCAAATCGGCGATATGCAACGACCGTTCTGCTTCTCGTGCGCGAACCGTTTCCTCTTCTCGTGCAGCAAGGCGGATGATCGATAAGAACAACCAGACACCGAGGACGTTGATCAGTGTCATCGGTAAAAAGATGAATTGAACGAGTTCGACTGCCGCATCAAAGGGACGGGAAAACAGTAAAATCAGTGACATTTCAAACAGCATTAAAAAAGCAGTCAGACACACGGGCAATAAGGCTTGGCTACTGAGGCGGTCGCGCCAATAGGAGCGTAAGAGACCGCTGACACCACCGGCGATGACGGTCGAAAGCGCGCAAGCGAATGCTGTGAATCCGCCGAGGGAATACCGGTGAACCCCGACGATGAGTCCGGTCATCAAGCCACCGAGCGGACCAGCGAGCAATCCGCTGATGACGACAATCATCGTTCGTGTGTTCGCAATCGCTGATGTTCCGTCGACTTCTTCGAGCCAAGCATGGGGTAAGAATTCAGCTAAGTCGACTTTGACCCCTGTATAATTGCTTAAAATACCGTACGTCGCAAAAAACAGGACGAGGACACGAAATTGCCAGCCCGCTTCCGGTTGACGCAGCAGCCGTCGTGTCGGTCCCCACTGGGCGAGGATGAACGCTAAGATGATCATGATACCGAGTCGTTCGAGTAAAAAAGGAATCAGTTCCAACATGTGCATTCCTCCATTCGAGTTAAGTGTAAACGCTCGCAAAACGGAGAGCAATGCCGGTATACAAAAAAGCCGTACTCGCTCGGTTTAAGAGAGAGTACGGCAGACTTACTTATTGTGCGTCTTTATCGAACGTGATCCGTGCGATCGCGTCATGTTGGTGAATCGTTTCTTCGTTACGGCATTCGACGTAGAACGAAGCGATTGGGTCCATTTCGTACAGGTCAGCAGCAATCAAGCGAACCATGTCTTCTACGAAACGTGGGTTTTCGTATGCCATCTCTGTCACGCGCTTTTCATCCGGACGTTTGAGTACTGGGTGAAGTGGCGCTGAGGCATTGGATTCAGCAGCATCAAGCAATGATTGTTTCCAGTCAAAGTCTTCTGCTTCATCACGTAACGATGCTTCCATCGTGACGTAACCACGTTGGTTGTGAGCACTGTATTCGCTAATTTCTTTTGAACATGGGCAAAGTGTCGTGACGTTGATCGTCAAGCCGACAGACAATGTCGCTTCGTCTGTTTCCGTGTTGACGCTGACTGTTTGCCATACTTCAGCATTCATCAAGCCACTAAGACCTGTTGCAGGTGCTTTACGTGTGAAGAACCATGGGTAACGGATCGTCAATTGACCTTCCGTTTGTTCCATGCGGTCTGCTAAATCACGCGCGAATTGAATGAGTGACTCGTTCGTGACCGTCCAACCTTCGTTATGGTATTGATCCAGTTGCTCCGTTAAACGGCTCATGTTGATCCCTTTACGGTCTTGTACGAGTGATGTCGACAGTTCAAACGTCGCGACTGTAGCTTGTGTTTTGTCTCCGTCTTGGATGACGACAGGATGTTTGACGTTTGAGATTCCGACAGCATCTAGTGCGAACAAGAAGTTCTTCGGTGTATTTTGCAAGTCGACCATCTTATCTTTTTCAGTCGGTTTTGTTCCTTTGATTGGTGGTACCGAACCGAACAGCTTATGGCGCTCTTCTTTTGTTGGTAACGTAATCGGGTAGGTAGACATATTCATTGGCCCCTTTGTCCTTTTGTAGTGTTTCAATAGTAATAACATGACAGGAATGCTAGAGACGAGCAAGTCTGATGATTCCGCAAATGTGTTTCATCTTTTCATCGCTAGAAGTATTGTCTTGAATTTTATCACGAACGTTCGATAAACGAAACTCGCACGACTCAAAATCGACACATTCTATATCTATAGGAATAACTTACTTGCAATCGGGTATACTATCCTATAGTATATGTTCAGGTGAACGTGTAATCATTGTTTTTTCGTCATGGTCAATAATTGAAGTTTTTTTATTTTACAGGTAGTAAGAGAAAGGGATGACAGAGATGGATTGGCAGTTACTATTACAGTATGCCTGGGTCGTACTCGTCTTGATCGCGCTTGAAGGATTACTTTCAGCGGATAATGCACTCGTACTCGCGGTCATGGTCAAGCACTTACCAGGAGAACAACAAAAGAAAGCACTTTTTTATGGACTAGCTGGAGCGTTCGTCTTACGATTCGCGGCATTGTTCGCGATTTCGTTCCTCGTCGATATTTGGCAAATCCAAGCACTCGGAGCGGCGTACTTGCTCATCATGGGATTACGGCATATTTATAAGACCGTTAAGGCCAGAAAGCTCGGTGAGAACCATGGGGCTGAAAATGAACTAGATGAAGAACCGAAGTCGGAAGAGCCAGTTTCAAAAGGTGAATTCTGGCGGACAGTTGCGAAAATCGAGTTCGCAGACTTAGCGTTCGCAGTCGATTCGATTCTTGCTGCGGTTGCCCTTGCCGTTGCCCTTCCAAACTGGGGAACAGGTGAAATCGGTGGTTTGAACACAGGTCACTTCATCGTCATCTTAACAGGTGGTTTGATGGGTGTTGTCTTGATGCGTTTCGCAGCACGTGTCTTTGTTAAATTACTTGCAGATCGCCCAGGTCTTGAGACAGCAGCCTTTGCAATCGTCGCTTGGGTCGGTGTGAAGCTAGCCGTTCTGGCGCTTGAACACCCGAAATACCACGCATCAATCGAAGGAACGATCTTTGAAGCCTTGAAGCTTCCTGAAGGATTCGCCCATAGTACACCGTGGCAGGCATTCTTCTGGACAGTCATGGTCGGTCTTGCTCTTTGGGGGTGGTTCTCTTCACCAAAAACAAAACCAAATCCAGATGCTGAAAAGAAAGTCGATCAAAACTTATAAAAAATGGAACGATCCGTCGATGACGGGTCGTTTTTTTGTGTTAGGTTTTCTTAAACAATGGGAATAAAACACAAGGTTAAGTACTTGAGTCGAGCTTGCATCTTTTTCTTTCCGGACGACCGGCATATAATAAATAGACTGAACAATAAAGGGGATTCGTTAGTATGGATATTGGATTAATTACACAGTATGCGACCGTCGGGCTCGTACTGATCATTTTGCAAGGATTACTATCCGCCGACAATGCGATGGTCATGGCGGTCCTGGTCCGACCGTTACCAGACGATCAACGTAAAAAGGCGCTTTTCTATGGTCTCGTCGGAGCACTCGTCTTACGTTTCGTGGCAATCTTCTTTGCTTCGTATTTAGCGACGATTTGGGAACTTCAAGCACTCGGGGCGATTTACCTTTTCTACGTCGCGTTTAAAGGAATCGTCGAGGCACGATCGAATAAACACCAAGTACCGGACACGATTGCCTCACAAAAAGCCTCACCGAACTTTTGGTGGACGGTCGTTAAAGTCGAGTTCTCTGACTTAGCGTTCGCTGTCGACTCGACACTTGCCGCTGTCGCGATGGCGACGACACTACCGATGATTGGTGGAACGATCGGTGGTTTGAACACAGGACAATTCTGGGTCGTCTTTTTCAGTGGGATCATCGGTCTTGTCATCATGCGTTACTTCGCGAGCTGGTTCGTCGTCTTGCTCCAAAAGCGACCAGGTATCGAAGAAGCTGCCTTTTGGCTTGTTGCATGGGTTGGTGTAAAACTGGTCGTCATGACACTCGCGCATCCGTCAATCGACGTCTTGCCGCATGAGTTTCCAGAGAGTACACTATGGCAAACGATCTTCTGGGTCGTACTTGCCCTAATTTTAATCATTGGTTGGTTCCGTAGCGGAAGCAGTTCAACCAAATCAGCAAAATAATACAATGGCGGGCAGGGTACTCTCTGTCCGTCTTTCGTTAGGAGAGATTTCATGCAAAACGGTAATTTCATTCGAATGCTGACGCGGATGCAAAACGTTCCACGGTGGGATGAATATGCACCACGTTTTCCGGATAACGCAGCCAGTCACAGCTTTCGTGTTGCCTTATTCAGTTTGATGGCAAGCTATTTAGAAGAAGCAGACGGGCAAACACCAGTCGATCGCCTGACATTGCTCGGAAAAGCTCTATTCCATGACATGAACGAAGTCATCACCGGACCAATCAAACACCGGACAAAAAAAGAGCCAACGTTACATGCACACATTCAGGCAATGGAACAGCAAGCAAGTGAACAGCTCGTTGCCTTACTCTCAAAGTCGCTTCAACCAGCGTTCACGACATACCTCGTGCATGCAGAGGATGAATCGCCGGAAGGGCGGATCGTCGAAGCCATCGATACGTTCGATGCGATGTTGTACGCACGCCGAGAAGCACGGATGACGGAGTCCGTCTTTTTCGAACAAAAGGCAGCGGAATTACAGGCTGTTCTGGAACGACATCCACTCGTTTCGATCCGTCGCTTGACACAGTCGGTCATGGAAGAGGACGAGATGTCTCATTTCATTGAAAACGTCTTGATGATGGATACGATTCGGCGCTGGAAAGGACGTTTCAACACGATTGATGATAACGACGCGACACATGCGTTTCGAGCAGCCTCGCTTGGTATCTTCAATGGTCTGATTGAATCAGAGAAGTACGGCGTCACGATCGACATCGAAGAAGTCGTCTCGCGTCTCTTGTGTCATGATCTCGTTGAAGGAACGACGGGAGATGTTCTTGGACCTGTCAAACATGCGACACCGGTCACAGCAGCAGCCTTCGAAGCTTACGAACGGGCAGAAGGAGAGACGTTGATCAATAATCTACCGAAAGAAATCCGAGCACCGTTCCGTCGGTTCGTCGTTGAAGCAAAAGACGAGACATACGAAGGACAGATGGTCGATGTGATCGATAAACTCGATGCATTGATTAAAATGAACATGGAACGGAAGTTGAACGGGGTCGAGTATGAGACCGGTTACCGCGCACAACTCAAAAAGGTTCAGATGACATATGAAAATCCATCGGTCGTCTTTTTCCTCGCTTATGTCTTGCATGATTTGGATTACGTGACGTCATGACGAAAGAAACCATGACCCCACGCCGCTTAACGTTGATCTTGATCCTCGGTTCGCTTGCTGCACTCGGACCGCTCTCGATCGACATGTATCTACCTGCTTTTCCAGATATGTCACGCTCGTTTGATGCGAGTGCATCACTGATCCAATTAAGTTTGACGGCTTGTATGCTCGGAATGGCGCTCGGACAATTGATTGTTGGTCCGCTGAGTGACGTTCGCGGACGTAAACGACCGCTGATGGTTGCTCTGCTCGCATATCTGCTCGCTTCTCTCGCCTGTGCGATGGCACCGACGATCGAAGTGTTGATCGCGCTTCGATTCATCCAAGGGGCAGCTGGAGCGTCAGGAATCGTCATTTCCCGGGCAATCGTTCGTGACTTGTTTGACGGACCTGAATTGACGCGGTTTTTTGCTGCCTTGTCACTCGTCAACGGAACGGCACCGATTCTCGCACCCGTCATCGGGGGACAGTTGCTTCGGTTCGGTGACTGGCATTTCGTCTTCTACTTGCTTGCGATTTTAAGCACAATGATGTTACTTGCTGTCGCACTCCGTTTATCGGAAACGCTTCCGCTTGATAGACGTGTCGAAGGAAACCTGACGACGACGTTGAAGACGTTCGGACGCTTGTTGACGGATCGCGTCTTCATCGGCTATGCGTTCGCGCAAGCATTCGTCATGGGCGCGATGTTTGCCTACATCTCGGGTTCACCATTCGTCTTACAAAATATTTATGGCGCTTCGCCGCAACAGTTCAGTTTTTTGTTCGGTTTAAACGGAATCGGAATCATCTTAGCAGCACAGATCGCCGGTCGTCTTGCGGGTCATGTCGATTCAGAGCGGCTGATGCGAATCAGTTTGACGATCGTTGCGAGTGCGAGTATCTTATTGTTCCTCGCCTTGACGTTAACGGATCAGCTGATCTTCGTTATGATTCCACTATTCTTCGTCGTTTCAAGCGTCGGTTTGATCTCGACGCTCGGTTTTACCTTAGCGATGCAAAATTACGGAGCAACGGCAGGCAGTGCCTCGGCTCTTTTAGGGCTCTTGCCGATGCTCGTCGGTTCGCTCGTGTCACCACTCGTCGGGATCATGGGAGAACAATCGGCTGTTCCGATGGGACTGATCATCATGACATTAGATTGCCTGGCGCTCATTCTCTATTATGGTCTGATTGTTCGTCGACCGAATCGTTCATAAACGCTAATTATTCAAAAACGTTTGTCCTCTGTATGGGATGAACGTTTTTTTCTTTTAATGAAAGGAAAAGAATTGGAATTCATTTTGAAACATTTTCTAAAAAATAAGCGTAGAAGAGAAGGAAAGCCAGTACTTCAGAAAGGAGTGGAGCGATGAAACAGGAGTTGCAGCGTGAACGAGAACCGTCGATTGAGGCAAGATTAGCACGTCATTTTGCCGCACAGAAAAAATACTTACGCCGTCAAGAAGAGGCAATCGATCAACGAGACAAAGAATTGGCTCGTTTATTGTTTGAGGAAAACCGGACTGCTTATCAAAGGGCTTACCACGAACTGTATGGCTCACATCCTTACATCGAGGTGAACGAAGATGGATGTTAGTACACTTTATTTATATGCGTTAGCGGCCGCTGCTTGTGGTGTGTTTGTGTCCATCCTATTCTCAGACGTCATTCCAGGCGTCGACCAAATCTTTCATCCCACGTTGATCTTATCTTTTGTCATCATCACGTCAGCGATCGGATTCGGACTCGAACAGCTCAGTCCGCTTCGTTCGATGTTGATTTTAATCATCAGCAGTGTGATTGCGATATTAGTGACGACGCTGATGCATATCTTTTTATTCGTTCCGATGGCACAAGCCGAACAGTCGCTTGGATTTTCGGAACAGATGCTAGAAGGTCGCAGCGCAACCGTCATCGTGCCGATTCCGACTGAAGGATATGGTGAAATCTTACTTGATGACGTCTCAGGACGCGTATCAAAGTCAGCCGTTCTGTTTGAAGGACCTGCCTTACCACAAGGCACGAAGGTGCTCATCATCGAAATCAAACAAGGCGTCGCGTCTGTCGTGACGTACCCCCAACAATGGAAAAAGGAGATGTTTACATGAATCCAGTATTAATCGTATCGATCGTCGCGGTCGCGTTGATCGTTGCATTGATCGTCTTATTCATTACGAAGTACCGAACAGTTGGTCCGGAAGAAGCGTTGATCGTATCGGGTAGTTATCTCGGAGGACGCAACGTCAATACCGATGAGTCCGGCAACCGAGTGAAGATTATTCGCGGCGGCGGAACATTCGTGTTACCTGTCTTCCAACAAGCGACACCACTGAGCTTGTTATCGAGTAAACTCGAAGTCACGACACCCGAAGTCTATACGGAGCAAGGTGTACCGGTCATGGCAGACGGTACAGCGATCATCAAGATCGGTAGCTCGATTTCTGAGATTGCAACGGCAGCGGAGCAGTTCCTCGGGAAATCAAAGGAAGAGCGGGAAGGGGAAGCGCGTGAAGTTCTTGAAGGACACTTGCGTTCGATTCTCGGGTCGATGACCGTCGAAGAAATTTATAAGAACCGTGATAAGTTCTCACAAGAAGTCCAGCGGGTCGCTTCACAAGATCTTGCGAAGATGGGACTCGTCATCGTTTCGTTTACGATCAAAGACGTCCGTGACAAGAACGGATACTTAGAGTCACTCGGGAAACCGCGGATTGCACAGGTGCGCCGGGATGCGGACATCGCAACAGCGGACGCGGAAAAAGAGACACGCATCAAACGGGCGGAAGCTTCAAAAGATGCGAAAAAAGCAGAACTCGAACGTGCGACAGAAATCGCTGAAGCGGAAAAAGAAAATCAATTGAAGATGGCAGATTACCGCCGTGAACAAGATATCGCGAAGGCGAAAGCCGACCAAGCGTATGATCTTGAGAATGCACGCGCGCAACAAGAAGTCACCGAGCAACAGATGCAAATCAAAATCATCGAGCGTCAAAAACAAATCGAGCTCGAAGAACGCGAAATCCTCCGTCGTGAGAAACAATATGATGCGGAAGTCAAAAAACGCGCCGATGCCGATCGTTACTCGATTGAGCAAGCTGCCCAAGCGGACCGTGCGAAGCAATATGCGGAAGCAGATGCAACGAAATACCGGATCGAGGCATCGGCAAAAGCAGATGCAGAACGAATTCGTCTGGATGGTCTTGCGAAAGCGGACGCTGAGCGGGCGCAAGGGGAAACAGAAGCGGAGATCATTCGTTTGAAAGGTCTTGCGGAAGCAGAAGCAAAAGAAAAAATCGCGCAGGCGTTCGAACAATTCGGACAAGCAGCGATTCTCGACATGGTCATTCGGATGATGCCAGAGTACGCGAAAGAGATTGCAGCACCACTCGGCAATATCGATAAAATCACAGTCGTTGATACAGGTAGTGGTGAAGGTGGCGGTGCGAACCGGGTCACCGGTTACGCAACAGATTTGATGGCGTCACTGCAAGAGACGTTAAAAGCATCGTCAGGATTAGATGTCAAAGAGTTGATCGAGAACTTCTCCGGTAAAGGAACAGCAAAACCGTTGACGGTCAACTTGAATTCCCATGATGCGGTGGCAGCGTCGAAAACAGAAGACTGATGGCAATCCGCGTCTTATTGATTGTGTTCGCACTCCTGCTTTTTCATGTCGCTTGGCCGCTTCCATGGTATGCACTGGCGGTACTAGGTGGCGTCATTGGAATCATCAAAGGGTACACATCGGATGACGGAATCGCGAATATATTTAACATGAAGAAGGTATCTTACTCACTTTACGATCGACAAACACGTCAGGAAGCCGTTCTCGCTTTGATGTGCAGTTTGTTGACGGTCGACTTCCCGTACTGGTTCGCTGGGGTGACGACAGGAATCACGTGGCGTGATGTCGGATATGTTGGTTTCGAAGTAGTATCGACACTTCTGTTCGCTTATGTCTTATTCCGTTTCTTATGTCTGAATCTATTCCGACCATTCTTGGGGTCTGAAAGAAGGGAGCAAAGAAATGGATAGTTTATTTCTACTGCAAGAGCGTTGGATGTTGTTGCTCCCGTTCGTTGTCGTCTTCTTGATCAACGTCGGGTTATTGACTGCTCTTCTTAAGAAGCGACGTGATTTACCAAAGATGCTGGTCTTTGGAATGGGTGGGATGGCGATCGTGTTCATCGTCTCCTCGCTTGGATTAAGCATGGCACTGCTGTTCTTCGGATACAATTCATAAAAAACGGAGCTGACTCAAAAGTCAGTCTCTACAAAGATAGGGGTGGCAGAATGATGATCTGCCACCCCTATCTCGTAATAAAAAGAATGACTCGTCACACGCAACTCCTACAGGAAAAAGCGCATTTATGCGCTGTCAGAGACAAACAAGACCCGCTTTCCTTCTTGAATGAAGTAGGAAAACTGGCTTGTGTCTCGCCTGAGGAAAGGGCGTGAACAGACGAGTCATTCTTTTTTTGAGTCAGTCTCGTTTAATGAAGTAAGAATAAATGCCGTTAACGTGGAAGGTCATACCCAATGACGACAAGTCCAGGTCCGGTGTGTGAACCGATGGCTGCGCCAGCAATCGTCAAGATGACTTCGCTTGGTGAAAACTGTGCTTCAATCAATTGTTTTAACTGTTCTGCCCGTTCGATCGAATCCCCGTGACCAATCATGATCCGGTGTCCGTCAATCGCCGGACGCGCTTCTTCCATCCATTCGACGATTCGATTCATGACTTTTTTCTGTCCGCGAATTTTTTCTTTTGGAATCAACTTCCCGTCTTCGACTGTCAACAGTGGCAAGATTGATAGAAGACCACCAATGAAGGCGCTAGCTCGCGAAACGCGTCCACCGCGCATCAAATATTCGAGTGATTCGACTGTAAACAGATGACGAATCGTATTCACCTTGGCTTCAGCGTAAACCACTGTTTCTTCAAACGAATGCGTTTGTGCATACTCTGCAACGTCGAGAACGAATAGTCCTTGTCCCGTTGAAGCGGTTTTCGTATCAAGCACGAGATAAGGCACGTTCGGATATTTTTCAGCGAGTTCCTCCGCGAGCATCTTCGCGGTTTGATACGTTCCAGATAACTCACTTGAAAAGGCTAGATAGAGGAAGGGATCACCTTGTTCGAAGTGACGCGTGAACACCTCGACCATCCGGCTGACTTCTACTTGGAATGTCTTTGGTGCTGCACCGTCACGCATCTTATCGTACAGTTGTTTTGGAGATATCGATTCTCCATCGAAGAACGTGTCTTCGTCGATCAATACGCCGAATGGCATGACCGTAAAATCATAAGCATCTAACATGTCTTTTGGTGCATCGGCACCACTATCTGTGATCAATCGGATCATCACGTTCTCTCCTTTCTTAACCTAGGGCTTTTTCGTTTCGATCAAGCATCCGACTCAAGTTGACGCCGAAACGCTCATTCTCGAGTTCCGTCAAAGTTGCGGGCGTCAAATCAGCGCCGAGCGCAAGTAACGCTTCATATGCACGACGTAAGCACTCCTCGACTGTCAATGGAGTACCAAGCAGTTCCTCGAGTGACGCCATCGTTTCCGGCACGACGGTCGGATAAACGAATTTCGTCGTTTCACCTTGAAGCGCTGCCTCGTAAAAGTCACGGACTAAAGCGGCGCGTTGACTTCCACTTCCGTTGACACAAAGATAGATTTGAACGGCAACTCCGCCACGGACACGACGCTGGGAAATACCAGCGAATTTTTTACCGGCAATCGATAAGTCATAAGAACCGGGACAATACGATCCGACGACTTCACCAGCGACGATCGTGTCCGTTTCTTGTGCGAACATGCGGCGGACGAGCGCAAGCATCGCTTCGTAACCACTGTCGATATCGATGCCGCCGCGTTCCGGTAAGACGAGTGAAATATTCAAGACACCGGCGTCGAGGACGACGGCAAGACCACCTGAGTTACGGACGACGGGCGAGAAACCATGTTCATGCAGAACGGCTACACCGTCAGCAAGATGAGGAAGACGGGCATCCTGGATGCCGAGGACGACGGTTTCGTGGTGAATCCAAGAGCGGAGTGCGGCTCCTTCTGTTGCAACAGAGGCACATAATGTGTCGTCCATCGCAAACGATTGTGTCGCATGGAAAGCAGTTCCGAGTGACGTTTGATCAAAAATACGATAATGTTCTTGTTTTAAGAGTTCGATTCCCATAGGCTCGTTCCTTTATTGTAGATTTGCGACATCATTATAGCATAGGGTGTGTAAAGTTTCTGTGCGAAGCGCCGCGGGAGACAGGAATCCTTGGAAACAAAACCGAACAACAACGACATAGACACGATTTAAAGGAGAGAAACATATGTATCAATCATTAGGACAATTAAAGGAAACGAAGGTCTTCAAAGATCCTGTTCATCGCTATATCTATGTCAGTGATCAGTTAATTTGGCAACTGATCGGTACACGTGAATTTCAGCGACTACGCCGGATCAAGCAACTGGGAACATCATTTTTGACGTTTCATGGAGCAGAGCACACACGGTTCCATCATTCGCTCGGTGTCTATGAAATCACGCGCCAACTGATCGATGTCTTCAACGGTCGTGCCGATTGGGACGATCAGTACCGGGAGTTGACGCTGGCTGCGGCACTCTTACACGATGTCGGACACGGTCCGTTTTCGCACGCATTCGAGAACGTCTTCGGTGTTAACCACGAGACGTGGACAGAGCGGATCATCCTCGGGGATACGGAAATCAAGAAAGTCCTCGACCAAGTCGGAGACGGATTTGCGGAAGAAGTAGCGTCTATCATCAACAAGACGCATCCGAATCAACTGCTCGTCACGATGATCAGCTCACAACTTGACGTCGACCGGATGGATTACTTATTACGCGATGCGCACTTTGCCGGTGTCAGCTACGGAAAATTCGATCTCGAGCGGATGCTTCGGGTATTGCGTCCTGCCCATAATCAGATGGTTGTCAAACAATCAGGGATGCATTCGATCGAAGACTACATCATGCGAAGGTATCAGATGTATTGGCAAGTCTACCTGCATCCGGTGACACGTTCGAGTGATTACCTATTAAAGGCTATTCTTGAGCGGGCGCAGGAGTTGTACCTGTCCACATATCCGTTTGCGATTGCACCGATTCATTTGATGCCGCTATTTGATCAGAAGATGGAGTTGCGTGATTTCCTTGGGCTCGATGAGACGATCGTCTACTTTTACTTTCAGCAGTGGGCGAACGAGCAGGATCCAATCCTTGCTGATCTCTCGAGGCGATTCGTTGACCGAAAGTTGTTCAAGTATGTCGATTATCCGGCTGAAAAGCGTGAACTCGTCCACGATAAGTTGTGTGAGTTGTTTGAAGCAATCGGCTTGAATCCGACGTATTATCTGCTTGAAGATAAACTCAGTCGTCTTCCTTACGATTTATATGGAGATAACGGTGAAATTAGTAAGCAACCGATCATGTTACAGATGAAGAATGGACAGATGAAAGAGATTTCGCAAGTCTCACCACTCGTTCAAGCCATTGCGACGTCACGCCAGACTGATGAGAAGCTGTTCTTCCCGCAAGAAATTTTGCACGACTTGCGCGAACATGCGAATGAGAAGATGCAGATCGACCAGTTATTGATTGGTAGTGTGACATCATGATATCGTCCGCTGTCCTTACGAAAATCTTGCAACAGCTTGGACAGGAGGGAGGAGAGGTCGAAGTCTTAAAAGGCGCGACATCCTCCCTTGTTTTTCCGGTCGGTGAGGGAATTCTTCGCGTCCATACGAATCAAGACTGGCTACATGAGGAGCCGGATCTTGTCTTACACGAGGTGTTTGCGTTACAAGCAGCAGGTGACTTAGCACCAGATGTACTGGACTATCAAACAGGCGTTAAGGACGAAGTACCACCATGGTTATATATGACGCGTTCACCGGGAGAGATCCGGCTTGATCAGGTAGACGAGCAATATGTCGAACGATTGGCACAAATGCTTGCGGCGATCCATGCGCTACCGGTACCAGAATCTCGTTATGTCTATCAGCCGTATGCGACGGAGCGTCACGTTCCGACGTGGACGCAGCATCCGGAGAGATGGCGTCAGCTACTGGCGGTCGAACCGGACGAAAGTCAAACGATCCGGTTCATTCATCGGGATTTTCACCCGGTCAATGTGTTATACGAAATGAATGGAACGTGTCATACGATTGATTGGATTAATGCGTGTGTAGGACCTATTGAAGTCGACCTTGCGCATTGTCGTTTGAATCTTGCCTTGCTCGAATCCGTCGAGATGGCGGATCATTTTTTAAAAAGTTACCTTAAACAGACGAAACGTTCTTACGATCACGCGTGGGATATTCGGGCTATTTTTGATTTTGGACCTGAAACGATCGACGTCTATCCGGGGTGGAAAGCATATGGAAGGCAAAACCTTAGTCAGGACAATGTTCGGGAACGCTTGGAAAAGTTTGTCTTGAAAGTCTATGAAAATAACGAAAGCGGTTACTAAATGAACTTTTCCTCTTGTAGTTCTTCGAAATATTGATTATTCTATTACTTGGAAAGAGATTAAACGTCAGACATCGTACGAATGTACAACTGATAAACAACTAATAGATAGAGGGGTACTTCATGAAATATCTTATCGCACTACTCGGACTGGCTATCGTTTTTGGCTTGGCACTCCTTGTCAGCAGCAATCGTAAAGGCATCAAATTGAAACCGCTTGCGGTCATGCTAGTTCTTCAGCTCGTACTTGGGTTCATTTTACTCAATACATCGTTCGGATATATCGTCATTCGTGGCGTCGCGAAAGTCTTTGAAAAACTGCTTAGTTATGCGGCAATCGGAATCGATTTCGTCTTCGGTGGTTTAGCGAACGAAGGCGCACAACCATTCTTCATCAATGTCTTGTTACCGATCGTCTTCATCTCCGCTTTGATCGGGATTCTTCAGTTCACGAAGATTCTGCCGCTCTTGATGCGCGGTATCGGTTTCGTCCTATCGAAAGTCAATGGTATGGGACGTCTTGAGTCTTACAATGCGGTTGCTTCAGCTGCGATCGGACAATCAGAAGTATTCATCACAGTCAAAAAACAAATCGGTCAATTACCAGCAAACCGCCTCTACACATTGTGTGCGTCAGCGATGTCGACGGTTTCGATGTCAATCGTCGGTGCATACATGACGATGGTCGAACCGAAATATGTCGTTACAGCAATCGTCTTGAACTTGTTCGGTGGTTTCATGATCGTCTCGATCATCAATCCGTACACGGTTGACCCGGAAGAAGATATTCTTGAAATCGTCGAAGAAAAGCAAACGTTCTTCGAGATGCTCGGCGAATACATCATGGATGGATTCAAAGTCGCAATCATCGTCGGTGCGATGTTGATTGGTTATAACGCCTTGATCGGAATGGTCAACGATATCTTCTTGATGGTTCTAAACATCTCGTTCCAAGAAATCCTCGGATACATCTTTGCACCGTTCGCTTTCATCATGGGTATTCCATGGGCGGAAGCTGTCAGTGCCGGTAGTGTCATGGCAACGAAATTGATCACGAACGAATTCGTTGCGATGTTGAGCCTTCCAGAGTACTCAAAAGAATTCTCGGAACGCACACTCGGAATCGTGTCTGTCTTCTTGATCTCGTTTGCGAACTTCTCGTCAATCGGAATCATCGCTGGAGCGGTTAAAGGATTGAACGACCGCCAAGGAAGCGTTGCGGCTAGTTTTGGTCTGAAGTTACTCTACGGCGCAACACTCGTCAGTGTCTTGACGGCAATCGTCGTCAGCGTCTTGCTGTAATCGTTACACATATGAAAGAGCAATGGATCAGCGATCCATTGCTCTTTTTGTTTTTCACTCAGTTGATCCATGCGAAGCAATCCCGACACGGACGCGATGATGGGTTCCGTCACGATAAACTTCAAAGGCGAACTGGGCGACGTTTTCCCGAGGAATCGGTCCTGTCGGTGCAGTGAAGCGTGTTGTCTCGATCAATAGGTCGTCAGCAGCAAGTGCGTTGTCTTCGGTCAGTTGTGTTGGGCAGATGACGGTGAAGTCGACGTCTGCATCCTTTAAGGTTAAATAAGCTTTCAAGTGATCCTCTGCTGCAATCGTCGAGCGTCGACGGGACTCACTCGATTGGAAACGATACTTTCCTGGTTCTTCTGATGCATCGAGAATGCCTGCTGTACCGATGAAGACGATCCGTTCGATGCCTGCTTCCTTCATCTTCGTGACGAGATGTGGAATCGCTGTCGAAAGGACCTGCTGTTGATCGGTACCGAGACAACTGAAGACAGCGGTGCTTCCTGCGAGTGCTTGTTCGAGATTGTCCGGGTTTGTCGCATCTCCTGTCAGGACGTGGAGTCGGTCATGGACGGGTAAGTCCGGTGACGTGGAACGCACGAGTGCTTGGACATCATAGCCGTCTTCTAATAACCGATCAATCAAAGGTCGACCCGTTCGACCGGTCGCACCAAGTACAGTAACAATAGTCATAAGTTTTCCTCCTTAGAGATCAAGTAGATGGGAAAAAGAGACGTACGGTAACGACCGGACGTCTCTTGTTGTTTATTTATCCGCGAACATGACGCCAGCTTGACCGTAATCTGTTTTTTCCATCTCTTCGATGAAGACCGTGATGTTTTCTTTAGGAGCATTCGTCGTTTCCGACACCGCTTCCGTGACTTTTTCAATCAAAGCGCGTTTTTGTTCGACTGTACGACCCGATAACATTTTAACCGTAACATATGGCATGACTTCATTTCCCCCTCTAACATGATGACGATACGCCATCAGTATAGCGCATTCGATAGGGGATTCGTCAATTCGAACATCGTTTTCGAAAAAGAAGGGTATAAGGTAGGAGCTATTCTTGTCGGAAGCGAAGGTAGTCATACACATACGGCAGAAAAGGAGAGACATATGGACGCAATCATACGGAAGAAGATTCATACGTTACTGATTTTTGATCGGGCGTTACCGGAAGATACGAATTATCCGTTGTCTGGTGCGAAAGGACTCGAAGTCGCAGATATCGTTTTTGAACAGAACATTCCATTCGGACGACTCGTAACGGATAAAGAACTCGCTCAACTGCTGAATCAAAAAGAAGCAAAGCGATACGGGATGTTGACGTTGCTTGAAGACGATGTACGTTTCAAACCGTTGTTTCAAAATCGAAAACCGACAGCTGACATGGAAGAAGAGGTCGAGGCGAAGGTACGAGAACTCGCGCATCAGTTACGTGCGATTCGGTCGCGGTGTTCCTCGCTGGAACGTCTCTTCTTGTTCGGTCGTGCGGCGCAAACCCTGTTTGACCGCGCTTTGCTTCATCTTGAAGAGGTCAATCCCCCGGCACATGAGGAAATTGCGTCCATGACGTGTTATCGTCTCCCAACGATTCGCCGAGCGACAGAGGAACAATTACAGCTTCTCCGTTACGAGTGACGGGTTGCAGACACCTCGGAATACGGTATGATAGAAGCAACAGGATTAAAAGGGGACAAAACACGATGGAAAAAAAGATTAACTTCAATATCATTTCAGATAACTCTACAGACGGTCACGGAGGATTTGGTGTCGGAACACTCAGTTTAAATAGTATGTCACCAGTCATCATTTCTCCGGAAGACGGTGAAGCTTACATCGATATGGGCGCGATGCACGCGAAAGCAGCCATCGAGAAACGCGTCAAATTCACGACGGATAAAGCCGATACGCCAAACGGTAAATTATACTGGATCGTTTGGGTGACGGTCGGTCGTAAGCCAGAAGGATTCTATTATGGTGGTGTCGCTGCCTGCGATCTGTTAGTCGATGCGGAAGCACGTCGCGGATTTAAGATTCTCGCTGATCACGTCAATAAGATGGATAAATCCCTTAAAGGACGGATCGTCGTCGATCATATGGATGAGCGTTCAAAGGAATTGTTACGTGATTTCTTGCAGACACATAAACCGGAGATGTGGGAAAATGCTGACGCTGCTTTACATGAAGCGTTAGTCTAAACAAAAAGAACGTGTGCCGCGGCA
>NZ_DCDO01000002.1:109428-110069 GCF_002316465.1 Exiguobacterium sp. UBA1053
TAAGACGAGATCAACGGAACGCTCGGCATACAAGGATTTATATTCCGGACGATGCGCAAGCAAGAGCTGAAACGCATCAGGTGACACGTCTTGCAGTGCTTGATCGAGACTTTGACGAATCCCATCCGGTTCCGACAGTCCTTCGCGCCATCGTGTCGTCGTCGGGTCATCGATACCGAGTAACGAAAACGATTGACCTTGGTATTCGATGACGCGCGATTCATTCCGGAGAACGGTGACACCTAGTTGTTCAAGCTTTGGCAAAATCGTTAGATTGAGTCGAACCTCATGATTCCCGGTGACGAAGTAGACCGGGTATCGATCGACGAGTGCTTTCATGAGTGTAAGGGCAGCTTCTTCACCGTTTCGTCTCGAGTCAATCAAATCACCAGTCATGACAATGAGGTCTGGTTCTGCCTGATTGATTTTTTTCAGTAATCGTTGTTGTTCATTCCCGAACGCCTTGCCATGTAAATCTGCGACCTGCACGACACGATATCCGTTAAACGCTTCCGGTAAACGGCTGGACGCCACCGTCACCTGTGAGACATCGATGATGTTGTTTTCACGATATAAAAACCAGCTTCCTAAGGCGAGGACGCCAAGGGATAACAGCCAGCGTGTACGTTTACGCATAAGCC
>NZ_DCDO01000002.1:110116-110442 GCF_002316465.1 Exiguobacterium sp. UBA1053
TTTAATTCAGTTGTTTCTTTTTGTGCGTCGGGTTCATCCGACAAATCTTTGAATAGGGCGACGACCATCATCCCGACGACGAAGATGAATGGGAAAGCGGCTAATATGGCAGCAGCCTGTAACGCACCTAATCCACCAGCATATAAGAGTACAGCGGCAATCGATGACTGGACGACACCCCAAGCGAGCTTAATGCGTAAGCTTGGCATCAGACTACCACCAGACGATAGCATACCGAGAACATATGTCGCGGAGTCAGCTGAAGTGATGAAGAACGTCGTGATCAAGAAGACGGCAACGATACTGAGGAACGTTCCTAAGCCACC
>NZ_DCDO01000003.1:0-609799 GCF_002316465.1 Exiguobacterium sp. UBA1053
GCATCCTGACGACGCGTGGCATAGATTCGAACTTCTACCGTGACGACTTGACTCATCTTTGACACCTCCTTCATCATAATAATCAACTCCATTATAGATTTACTATAAATGTATTTCATCAGGAAGAACAGTCGGCGACATGCGGTGTCTGAAGACATCCCGTCCCCGAACTCGCTATCATCCCACTTCTAAAGGAGTGGGCTTTCTCGCTCGTACATTCTGTAAAGTCGGATCATACTTGTTGTTTTCAATCGCATTGATTGTCTGCCGACTGACCTGACAGCGGTCAGCCAGTTCTTGTTGCGATAATTTTGCCGCTAGACGCAGTTCCTTGATGTGGTTTCTCACGTTCATTCCTCCACAACGGGTCAAATTCTTTTTAAATCTCTACTGTGATGAACTTCCATTCTCATATCAAAAACTTTTGACATGAGAATCATTAAAAAGACACGCTCTCATGCTCAGAACGTGTCTTATATGATGGCTCAACCTCGTGGTGGAAATGGATCGTGTCCGTAGGAATCTTTTTCGCGAATCTGCCCTTCTTTGTTATGAATGACGAGCTCTGTCTTCTGACTTTTCGCAATGCGACGCCATTCTGCAATCGCTTCTTTCTGTGTAGCGAATCGTTTGGTTGCTCGAGTCGCACCGGCAGCTTTCACTTGATAGCCACCTTTGGGATGCGGCGTGACATGTTGCTCTCGTTTCATCACGTGACCTCCATTTCCTTAATCTATTTCATCTTCATGAGACTGTTTTGGCGTACGGTTGTCTTTTCACTTGAATTTTTTACTAGCCTATCGGGGAATGCAGTATACTAAAAGAAACGTTTGTTGCCTCGAAAGGAGTTGATATCGTGAATCATTTCGTCTGGCAAATCCGGTTTTTACGTTTTATCGTCTTCGGTATCATCTTCAGTCTGTTCGGTTTAGCTGGACTTGGTATCCCACTTGTCTGGCATGGTATCACGAAAAACTTGTTACTCGAGCGACCTGGCTACAGTGTTCTATTGACCGCATACCTTATCTTCATCCCAACTCTTTTGATTTTATTCCATGCGCTCCGAATCCTTCGATATATGTCGATGACTCCTCCGGCTTTTCCGCTCATCACAGCTTCCATTCAATCGATGAAATTGTCTTTTTATATCGTCGCCATTTTAACGGCATGTCTCTTTCCCGTCTTTTTCTATATTGGTCAGATTGACGACGCACCTGGTCTGATTATCATCGGAATGGGTTTGATTCTTGCTCCGTTGACAATCGGAACGCTACTTGCCTGTATCCAACAATTATTATTACGCTATGTGTTGCCTATGAAATCCTAACGTGAACGACCGAAAAACAAGTGCTCATGATTGTTTTTGTCATTCTAGCCGTTGCTTTTCCTACCTAACACTTTGTTCAATCTCGCTCCTAAGAGCGGGATTTTTTAGTTCGCGTCACATTGATGGCTATCCTGATGTCCCTGTTTCAACAGAATCTTCGATTGGCAACGTAGACATGTCATCAATCGAAATGTAGTTTTTTTTGTGCTGACCGCATGTCTTCGTAATTCATTTTCATATACATGTCTTGCTTTGATTCGATGATCGACTTCACTTTCCATCTCGATCCCTCTTCCCTCAATTTGTATTTTTTCTATTTAATATGTGCCCTGAATCATTCTTGATAAATCCTTTTTTTAGAAAAAATAGTTTGTCTTCCAGCGGTGGTATAAAAAAAATCGTTAAAAGGTCCTGTTTAATATGTATTTTACCAACCGATAAATGAATTATAGATAGAAAATATGAGTTGAGAGGACTAGTTACAAGTGAAGAATACAACCAAAAACCATTCCATCCGAACACGCCTTTTAGTAATGATTAGTTTAATTTTGATTGCCTTTTTTGTTTTTAGTAGTCTGGCCTTATACTTCAATACGAAGCAAACTGCGGTTTCAACGCTTAAAGCGACCGCTGAAAAGGATGCGCTACGCATCAGCAAGACATTCGACACGGCGGCTTATAGCGAATTTCTACAATCGCCTATCACGTCTGAGCAATATGAAACGTTACGAAATGAACTTGATGCATTACGTAAGCAAAACGGACTCCTGTATGCATACACAGCACACATCGACCAAAATAAGGTCCGTTTGCTGATTGACGGTCTCCCTAAGAAAGATGCCGCAAAGATTAATGAACCGGCGAGTGGCGCAAAAGTTACTGACATGAAGGACGTATTAAATGGTGGAACACACGCGACGGACATCATTGATGATCCTGTAAATGGACAGTATATGAGTGTCTACGTTCCGTTAAAGGATGCGTCTGGTCAAATCATCGGCATTCTTGGCGTCGACATCGCTGCGAAGGAAGTCGATGCGCTTACGACGGATCTATTACAACAAAACGCTCCGATTTTCATCGGGTTAATGCTCCTGCTGTTAACGATCACCCTCGTCTTGCTCTACATCGTGCTCGGTCGAAAATTACGTCCGCTCGAGACGTTACAGAAAGTCGCCGCCTTGATCGCCGACGGACGACTGAATCAGGCGAAACAGACGTTGCGCGATTTGACAATCGCTTCAAAGGACGAAATCTATGCGCTTGCGATCTCGATTCGTGATATGAACGAGATGCTGCGGACGATGATTGTCGACATCAAACAGACGGCCACTCTCGTCTCGACGACGAGTCAATCGATTGATCAAAGTACATCAGAAGTACTCGACGGATCTGAGCAAATCGCTCATACGATGTCGGAAATCGCAACGGGAACTGAAAGTCAGACGCAAGTCACGCTTTCGTTGAATGACGAGATGAATCGGTTCGCAACATTGATTGAGACGACGAATCAGTCTGGTGTTGAAATTCAAGGAACGATGGAGCAGATGGCAACACTGACACGAGTCGGCCGGGAGCAAATGTCTACTTCTGTTGAACAAATGCGTCACATTCATCAGCATGTCACGCAATCTGCTGAACAGATTGATCTACTGAAACAGCAATCATCGGATATCCAAACGCTCGTCGGTATCATCCGCGGAATTTCCGAACAGACGAATCTACTCGCCCTTAATGCCGCGATTGAAGCGGCACGGGCGGGTGAACAAGGGAAAGGATTCGCTGTCGTTGCGACCGAGGTCAAGAATCTTTCGAGCCATGTCGCTAGCAGTGTCAGTGAGATCGCAACGATTGTCACGTCAATCGAAGCCAGTGCGCAGCAGATGCAACACAGCTTTAAGACGACGGTCGAAGCAACAGCAGCCGGCAAGCAGATCGTTCTCGATACAGATACAACGTTCGAACGGTTGACGGATCAAGTCACGCATGTCTCAACGGCAACACAGCAGATGACGCAACAAATGGAAGACGTCTTGCAGGCAGAACGGTTCATCCGCAATGCCTTGACGGAAATTGCTGCTGTCGCAGAAGAGCACACGGCGAGTAACGAAGAAGTTGCCGCTGCGTCTGAACAAATGATTGCGACGATCACGACGCTGCATACGCTCGTCGGTGATTTGAACGAGCGGACAGAACACTTAGAACAAGAAGCCCGTCGCTTCGAGATTTAATCTTTCATTTGTTCTTTTCTGGTTCTCACTCTATACTGGTGTGAACTTACATATGAAGGAGTCGAACCAGATGTCCCATTATGATGTCATCATCGTCGGTGCGGGTTCCATGGGGATGGCAGCCGGCTACTATCTCTCACGAACCGATCAAAACATCTTACTACTAGACGCCTATAATCCACCGCATGATCAAGCGAGTCACCACGGGGAGACACGAATCATTCGCCATGCCTACGGTGAAGGTGAAGCTTATGTGCCACTGGCGTTAGCCGCGCAACGCTTATGGTACGAGTTGGAACAAATCAGCGGTCGGAGCCTGTTTCTGAACACCGGAGTTTTGAATGCCGGTCACCGCTCGTCCCGTTCGATGCAGACGATCATCAGGAGTGCAGCGCAGTATGATTTACCGCTTGAGGTCCTGACGGCTGAGGAAATTAGAACGCGCTGGTCCGGTTTAACGATGCCCGACGAGTATATCGGTTGTTTTGAACCGACGTCCGGTGTGTTGAAGTGCGAGGATTGTATTGAAGCATACCGCGATTTTGCTGTCGCGAACGGTGTCGACATCCGGACGAATGCGAAAGTGACGACGCTTACCGCCCACGCCACTGGCGTTGACGTAACCGTCGGAACAGACACCTATTCAGCTGATGCATTGATTGTCGCAGCCGGTGCCTGGTCTGGTCCATTGCTCGAACAAACTGGACTCGCCTTACCGCTACGCCCGGTCCGCAAGACGTTCGCCTGGTTCGAAGCAGCGGAAGAGGTATTCAATGACACGGTGTTCCCGGCCTTTGCCTTTGATACACCCGCCGGTTATTATTACGGTTTTCCAAGTATCGCTCAAGCCGGTCTGAAAATTGGACGCCACGACGGCGGCATTCCCGTTGATCCAAATCAACCACGCCGTTCATTCGGTCAAGAGACGGGTGATCTGGCTGATTTACGACAGTTCACGAATACGTTCATGCCCTCAATCGATACTTTAACTCACGGCAAAACGTGTCTTTATACGATGACGCCAGACGAGGACTTCATCATCGATTTGCATCCAGACTATCCGCACATCGCGATCGCCGCCGGCTTCTCCGGTCACGGGTTCAAGTTCAGTAGCTTAGTCGGAAAAGTACTCAGTGAATTGATCATGGAACGATCGACGACTGAACCGATCGGACCTTTCGCGATTAAGCGTTTTGCGAAATAAGGCATATGAAACAATAAAGACCGGCAACGAAAATTCGTTGTCGGTCTTTTGATGTGCATATATTATTTTTGCTCTGTATTCGATAAGGCTTTATGTTGCGCTTCCGTCGATTTCCACCAGCCGTTGATGAATAGGACGAGTCCGGCGACTAAAGCAATGATTGGGAAGTACATCAAGTGATATTCTTCAAGTGTTTCGCCAGCAAATTCTGGTGATAATTCCACATATGCTCGGAACATCTGAACAAAGAAAAATAAGAAAAAGCTTGTAATGAGTGCATATGTACCATAGCGATAGTTTGAATCTTTCATAATAAACGCTCCTTTACCAATTAGTGTCATTATAGACTATTCCCTATTCACTTTTTATTTCCTCTTTTTTCATTATCATTTTTAAGAATGTTTCCAAAAGCATGATAAGATAGTTTTAGAAACGATTGGATGAAGGAGTGGGACACGACGTGAACTTTAACTTATTCAAAAATCATGTCCGGTTTAAGATTGCGCTTGAGTTGATTGATCTCGAAGACGGCTTATCAATCATGCAACTGAATCAACGTTTAACGGATGTACCGCAGTCTACTTTGTACCGGCAAGTCAATGCGATGATGGACGATCAGTTGTTGAAGGTCGTCGCCGTCCAGCGTGTTGGAAAAGTCGAAGAGAAGATCTATGCCTTGAACACAAGCGGCTATCAAATCAGCGAAGCAGACTGGAACAGTGCGACGTACGATGAAAAAGTAAATTTTGTCTCGTTCTACTTCATGTACGTCTTGCAGCAGTACCAGACGTACTTCGAACAGACCGTTCAAACGCAAGGTCAGGACCACTCGACGTTCTCGATCGCGAAATTGCACCTGACGGATGAAACCTTCAATGATTTTCAACAGGACATGCGGGCACTGCTCGAAAAATATCATCACCTGGAGACAGAAGACCAGGCAAAAGAAAGGACTGTCTCGCTCGTCATCTTACCGTAGACACTCTCCGAATTCAGGAGAGTGTTTTTTATCAGTACATCTTTTATTGACTTTTCTATTTTCATTATTGATAATGGTAATAGAAAAGGAGGGTTTTTCATGAATACAGATTTCTCTGCCTTATCACAAATCGACTGGGAACGATTCCTGCCCCTATTATTGATTTACATCTTCATCAACCTGATTCTACTTAGCTGCGCCTGTATCGATTGGTTCAGACGGAAGGACCGGATCGCGACACCGACTACTTGGTTATTGATCATTCTCCTCGTCCAGCCGATTGGCTCGATTCTCTACTTCGTCCTCGGAAGGAGGATGACAGCATGATTCAGATTTCTCATCTCCAGCTTTCACTTCAACGACGTCTTATCCTAGACGATATTTCCTTTACGATTCACGAACATGAATGTCTTGGACTGATTGGTCCGAATGGTGCCGGAAAAACGACACTCCTGAAATGTCTGAGCGGCATGATCGAGAGTGACCGTGGTTCGATCACGATGTCTTCGCGCCCTATCCGTCAACAGCAGCAATCGATCGGCTACTTATCACAACAAACAGATTTCAAGTCTTGGATGACGTGCGAACAATCACTACGTTTTTTCGGTCGCTTGTCAGGTCTCGATCGCGCAACGTTAAATAAGCGGATTCCAGCTGTTCTACATGAAGTTGGACTCCACGACCAACAAACAGAAGTCGTCGAACGACTGTCCGGCGGCATGCGCCAACGTCTCGGAATCGCCCAAGCCATCTTACATGAACCGACATTTTTGATTCTTGACGAACCAGCTTCCGCCCTAGATCCGAGTGGTCGACATGATATCAATCAATTAATCCTCCGCTTAAAGAAACGGATGACGATCATCGTCTCAACGCACCTGTTAGAAGACGCAAAGACGTGTTGCGATCGCTTCCTCGTCATTAAGCACGGAAAATTGTTAGGTCCACTCGACAATCAACGCAACGTGGATCAATATCGGATTCAAGTCGAGACGCTTACAGCTGCCCCTTCGTTTTCTGCGACACGATTTCCACGAATCGAGATTGATCGAATCAACCCATGCTGCTATCAGTTCTCCGCACAGCAGCCGCTTGATCTCTCACAGTTAGCGACCACCTTGATTCAACAGGGATGGTCGATTGCTTCGATTGCCTATCAACCGATCGGACTCGAGGAACGGTTCCTCGACATGGTGGCAGACGTATGAGGACGTTTTATACGCTGACATGGACCGAGTGGTTGGAAGCATGGAAAGAATGGAAGATCGTTTGGTTACCGCTGTTCTTCATTGCTCTCGGTGTGACCCAACCGTTGCTGTTGATGTACATGGATGTCTTGCTCGCACACGTCGGAAACGCGGACGGAATCATCGTTGATCCGAATCGTCCTGCTCCACAACCGCTTGACGTCTTCAGCGCAACGATCCACGGGCAGTTCAATCAGCTTGGCTTGATCGTCCTGATCATGAGCTTCATGGGATTGCTTGCTTCAGACCGACAAACCGGCATGCAGGATTTCATTCTGACGCGCCCTGTCTCTCGGAATGTTTATCTCCTGTCGAAATGGTTCAGTCACGGGATGATCAGTCTATTCGGGATGCTGATTGGTGCCCTCACATCCTACTGTCTGACCGTCTATTGGTTCGGATTCCTTTCGCCGATGCTTGCGCTACGCATCATCCTCGATTTTAGTCTTTGGACGTTATTCGTCGTCAGTCTGACGCTTCTGATCAGCACTTTCTTGCGACGCGCCGTTCCGATTGGTATCCTGTCGCTCGTCGTTTCCTTACTACTTGTTGCACTTCCTTCATTAATGCCAGACATTCTATTCTTTATGCCTGGCGCGCTACTGTCGCTCCCATCGTACACGTCGTTTTTTTCTTCGTCCCATCTAATCGGAATCATTTCTTGTCTCATTTGGATTCTTCTCATACTCGGCTGGTCAGCACTTCGGTTCCGAAAAACGGCTTATTGATCCACCGCTACAACACAAAAAGGATAACGGAGCCGTTCAGCAGTCCGTTATCCTTTGTTTGATTGTGTCTTTCGAATCGTTCGTTGCCTTGGATGCACGGCAAGCTTTGCTTGGCGCATCCGTTCAACGGCAGGATCCGTCGCAGCATCAAATGCAACTAAACTCGGGTAATTCCCGACGAGGCGCCCTTGCTCTAAGATCGCGAAGCTGTCACACAGTTGCTCCGCAGCTTTAATGTCATGGGTGATGAAGACATATGTTAGACCGTGTAGCCGCTTCAAGTCAGCTAGCAAAGCGAGAATCAATCGTTTATTGACCATGTCGAGACTACTGACCGCTTCGTCTAAAACAATCAGTCGTGGTTCGGCAGCAATCGCTCGCGCAATCGCGATCCGCTGCAGTTGCCCGCCACTGAACTGCGCCGGATATTTCGTCAAATCCGTTGCCTTGAGTCCGACTTGTTCAATAAGCGTGACGAGACGTTGTTGCCGTGCTTCACCCTTTAAACGAATGAAGTTATCAAGCGGTTCGGCGATAATATCAGCAGCCGTCAGCTTTGGATTGACGGCAGCAAACGAGTCTTGGAAGACGACTTGGACATCTCCTTGAAACGGTCGTTTTGTCGCATGCCGGTCGACACCGTTGAACCAAATCGTACCGCTTGAAGGACGTTCGAGCCCAAGCAACAATCGTCCGAGCGTACTTTTTCCGGCACCACTCGACCCGAGTAGTCCGAGACAACGTCCCGCTTCAAGCGTCAACGACACATCATGTAAGACGGTCTGTGCTGGTTGAAACCGGCGTTTATAGACGTGTGAGACTTGATCGATCTGTAGTAAACTCATCCGAACGCCTCCCTTCCTAGATGCTGTGCGAGAAGAGACTGTGTATACGGATGTTGCGGTCGATCAAACAAATCAAAGACATCTGCCTGCTCAACGATCCGTCCTTGTTGCATGACGAGGACATCGTCTGCAAGTTCAGCGATCACACCGAGATCGTGTGAGATGAGTAACATCGCCGTTCCGTAAGTTGCCCGCATCCGTTCAAGTAATTCAAGCACCGTCTTTTGATTGAAGACATCGAGTGCCGTCGTCGGTTCGTCGGCAATCAAGACGCTTGGGCGCAGGGCAACGGCTAAGGCAATCATGATCCGTTGCAACATCCCCCCACTCAGTTCGAACGGATAAGCTTTGAGCAACCGGGCGGCGTCCGTCAGATTGACTTCTTCGAGTGCCGTCATCGCTTGCTGTTTTGCTTCACGTTTTGAACAACGTGTATGGGTTTGAATCGTCTCGATTATCTGGTGCCCGATCGAGTAGACCGGTGTGAAGGCACTCATCGGATTTTGCATGATGAACGCAATCTCACCGCCCCGAATCGTTCGCACAGCGCGTTCTGATAAGGATTGAATTGATGTTCCGTTCAGTCGAATATCGCCAGTGACGTCTGTTGTCTGTGGATTAAGTAGACGCATCAAGGCGAGACTCGTCACCGTTTTTCCGCAACCACTCTCTCCGACAAGACCAAGAATCTGTCCAGCTTGAATTGAGAATGTCACACCTTCGATCAATGTTACTTGTTGTTTCGTATGGACGGTCAGACCGTCGACAGCTAAGATCGGTTCGATACGGGCACCTCCTCTCATTTCATCGTTTTTGATACACCGAATCGTTCTGCTAACTGTTCTCCTACTAGGTTAAAGCTGATGATGACGAGCATGATCGCAAGTCCCGGATAAATCATCAATTCCGGATTCGTCCGGATGTACGATTTTCCTTCGTGAATCATCGCCCCCCATTCGGCTGTCGGTGACTGGACACCAAGCCCAAGGAACGACATCGCCGAGATATCCATGATCGCCCAGCCCATCTCAAGCGTTCCGATGACGAGCAGCGGCGGTAAGATGTTCGGCAGGATGTGCGTCCGGATGATCTTCCACGAAGACGAACCGTTGACGCGAGCAGCGGCGATGAACGCTTCCGTCTTCAGCGTCATGACCATTCCGCGGAACATCCGCGCGTAGTAGACCCACTGGACGAGCATCAAGGCGATGATGACTTGCTTAAGACCTGGACCGAAAATCCCGACGAGACCGAGGATGAGAATCAGACTCGGAAATGCCATTACACCGTCACACAGACGCATCAAGAGTTGGTCGACCCAACCGCCACGGTAACCGGCAAGTGTTCCGACGAACAGTCCGATTGCGAGCGAGGCGACGAAAATCAACACGGCACAGCCGAGTGAAATCCGCGCGCCGTAAATCAAGCGCGATAAGAGACAGCGTCCGAGCTGATCGGTTCCGAGCGGATAGGCTGACGACGGACCATGGAGCTTTTGCGTCAGGTCGACGAGGTTCGGGTCATGCGGCGCAATCCATGGCGCAAATAACGCAATGCCTGCCATACCGATTAAGACGAATGCACAAAGATAAAGAAGCGGCGTATACCGCGACCGGATCATCGTTGCTGGAAGTGGAGTATTCATACCGTCCCTCCTTTTTTCGCTAGGCGTGGATCGAGCACAGCTTGAATGATGTCGACGAGCAAACTGCTACCGATGAAGACGAGGGCCGCGAGAAAGACGTAGCCTTGGATGACCGGCATATCCCGGTCAAAGATCGCTTCGATGAAGTAGCGACCGAAGCCTGGCCACGAGAAGACGGTCTCGACGATGATCGTTCCCGTCAGCAACTTCCCGAGGTTCATCCCAAGACCCGTGATCATCGGCGGAATCGCCATCCGAAGGACGTGTTTCCCAAGAATCCGTCCTTCCTTTAATCCACGTGTCCGGGCAAACAAGACATACGGTTCGTTCAATGATTCGATCACACTGCCGCGTAGCAATCGTGTATAAAGGGCAATCAACGGAAACGCGAGTGTCAATGCCGGTAAGATCAAGTGCATCACACTTCCCGTTCCGCCGACTGGGAACCAATCCAGCTGGACGGCAAAGAAGAAGATGAACAGATACCCGAGCCAAAACGACGGAATCGAGGCACCGATGAATGCGATCCCCCGACTGAGATGGTCAAAGAAGCCATTCTTCTTGATCCCAGCAAGGAACCCGAGCGGGATACTGACGACGAGTGCTAGCAGCAGACTCGTCACTGCCAGCTCGACCGTCGGTGGTAAGCGGAGCAAGACATCTTCTAAAACCGGTTTTCCAGAAAGATACGATGTTCCGAAATCGAGCTGCGCCAGGCGGATGACGGCATCGAAGTATTGTTTGTAGAACGGTTGATCGAGTCCGAATTCTGCTCGTTTTGCAGCGAGCAGTTCATCCGTCGGTTGGATATGGGCAGCGGATAGATAGGCCTGTGCCGGATCAACCGGTGACAAATGAATCAACCCTGTCAGAATCAAGACAGCAAGTAACAAGATCGGGATGACGGATAATATGCGTTTGACGAGGAAGACCACCATGTCATCCCTCCTTTACTTAATTCCGATTCGGGTAAATGGACTCTCATCCCGGTTCGCCGGGAACTGGAAGTTCGTCACGTCCGACTGATAGACCGCCATCTTCTTCAAGTACGAAATCGGAATCAATGCCCCTTGATCTTGGAGTGATGGCAGAATGTCGGCGTAAATCTTCTGACGCTTCGTCTCGTCTGTCGTCTTCAAGACATCTTTGATCTCTTGCAACAGTTGTTCTTTATTCGGATAAGCCGAAATCGCTTCTTTGAAGCCGAAGCCATCCGTATCAATCAGGTTCACGAACGTATGCGGATCGTACGGTGCACCGAAGTTGCTGTAGAAGTTGATGTCAAATCGGTTGTCCTTGAAGCGCTGGACTTGATCCGGTAATTCGACAGCTTCCGTCTTCAGCTCGACGCCGATTTTCGACCATTCCGACTGCAACGTTTCGGCCATCGCCTTTTGGACCTGCTCGGCCGCATCATACATCATCCCGATTTGCAGCGGTTGACCATCCTTGACGCGGACCTTTTCGCCCTTCGGCAGTTTCCAACCTGCTTCATCAAGGAGACGATTCGCTTCCTTGACGTCATAATCCCGTTGCTTCACTTTCAGATTCGACGTGTACGGCATGTTCGGTGGCAACAGGTAGTCAGCTGGTGCTTCTATTCCCGACGTGATCCCTTCGACGAGAGCAGCTTTATCAAACCCGTGCTGGAGCGCCTGGCGGACGCGTTCGTCAGACAGACGCTTATTTTTCGTATTCAAGACGAGGAGACGCGTCGCGACTGGTTCGGACATCTCTGTCTTGTAGGATTTATCCGTCTTTAACTGATTGAAGGCATCGATGCTGATCGCCCCTTCACCGTAAATCAGATCAACCTGTCCTTTTTCGAGTGCTAAGACACGTGTCTCCGCATCCGGGATGATGTCGACCTTGATGTGATCGATGTTCGGCTTCGGACCCCAATAGTTCTTGTTGACCTTAAACGTCGCATACTGATCCGGTTTGTATTCGTCGAGCATCCACGGACCTGTCCCGACTTCTTTTTTGACACCCTTCGACGTATCGCCGTTTTCAGGGAATCCCGCTTCTCCGAGGAAACGGACCGGGCGGACGACCGCGAGTTCCTGAATCGTCGGGTAATAGGCTTCGGATAATGTCAGGCGGAACGTCTTCGCATCGACAGCTTCCGTCTTCTCGATTTTCGTGATGAAGCCAAGCCAGCTATGTAAGGCCTTTTGTTTGAGGATCGCGTCAAAGTTCTTTTTGACGATCGATGCGTCGAACGTCGAACCGTCCGAGAACTTGACGCCGTCACGGAGCGTGAACGTATACGTTTTTCCGTCTTCAGAAATCTTCCAAGACGAGGCTAAGTATGGCTCGAGCTTTCCACCTTCTCCGTATTGGACGAGTGGCTCATAGATCATCGACTGTGCGAACAGTTGTGATGGATTATAGACGTGCGGGTTCATCGTTCCGACGTCGCGTGGCCACGCGAGCGTCAATGTATCTTTATCTTTTCGCTCTCCTGTCGACTCGCCGGGGTTCGAGCAGCCGATCAATAATGACGTCAAAGACAGGATCGAGACGGTAGAAATCAGTAATTTTTTACGGTTAACGTTCATGGTAGACAGAACTCCCAACTTGTATTGATAATCATTTTCAATTGTATGAGGGGAAGGGAAGGATTGTCAATGGATAATCCAGATGTTAACTGGACGTAACGGCGCTTTTTGACAGGATTTCCACGCTTAACTGAGTAACATTCTGTATACGTCACTTTTTTGTCAATAATTGTAATCAACTGTGTTAAGCGGTATCCTAGTTTGAATGTTGCGTTTCTTGTCTTACGAAATCATTTGCACGGAAAGGATGATAGGATGTCACGACTGGTTTCCTCCGTCTCGCTTGTATTTCTTGTTCTCCTCTTAGTGCTTCCTTTGCTGATGATCGATGGGCTGATCTTATACGTTGGAGATGCTTCCTACGACTCGTTCGTTGGTTGTCTAGTGTTTCTCCTATACTTTTATTTCGCTAGTCTAGTCGTCAGCGTCGTCTTCGACGGGATGATGCGTGCGCTTAGCGTACTGTTTAAGCGTCGTTTCTCGAACATTCTGTTTGCTATCGTGGACGGTTCCGTCAGTTTGAGCGTCTTACTTTGGATGGATCTCTACGTGGAGTCCATCACGATCCCGCTTGCGACGAAAGTCGTTCTGGTATCTATACATACGCTATTGTTTTACCTGATTCATCAATCAAGCGATTCGACTGCTTCGTCTTCTGAAGACAATGCACAACATGAGCCAATCGTTAAAGACGCCATCCGTTTGTTAGAAGATATCGATCCTGTGACATGCGTCGAGACGTTATGTCTCAAGTACCCTGATCTTCCGAAAAAAGACATCATTCGGATCGTCTATCGTCTTCATGGCAACTAAAAAGACCTGATCGTTTCTGAGGAGATTCAGAAGCGTCAGGTCTTTTAGTGTAACTAGAAATGAAACGCACAACTTTTTATAACGAAATAAGATGCAATGGAACCCGTTTAGCTGAATAGAGAAACAATCCAACTGATCAAAATACCGACGAACGCAAAGTCAGAATCCCCGAATGTCGTCCCTTCGAATCCGAGATTGCCGAGCAGTGGTAAGAGGAATGCCGGTAAAAAGCTAATCAGAATACCATTTGCAAATGAGCCAAGTATTGCACCTCGTCTTCCACCAGTCGCATTACCGAATACGCCAGCAGCAGCACCCGTGAAAAAGTGTGGTACTAATCCAGGCACGATGATTGATAATCCGAGTAAAGGTAAGAAGAACATTGAAATCAATCCAGCGACAAAACTGGATAGGAAGCCGATGATGACCGCGTTTGGTGCGAATGGGAAAACTGTCGGGCAATCTAGCGCCGGTTTGGCATTTGGAACTAGTTTATCCGCAATTCCTTTAAACGCTGGTACGATTTCAGAAATTAACATCCGAACACCGGCAAGTACGATATAGACTCCTGCTGCGAACGTAATGGCTTGAATGATGGAGAAGACGATATAGTTCGAACCACTCGATAATTCTTTTTCAATAAATCCTGGTCCAGCAAACAGAGCAACGACAACAAAAAGTAATGTCATCGTCAAAGAAACGGCAACGGATGTATCTCTTAAGAAGCCTAGTTGTTTGGGCACCTTAATTTGCTCAGTTGAGTGTTCTTTATTTCCTGCATATTTACCAATCGTTCCAGAAATAAAGTATCCAAGGGAACCAAAGTGGCCGACTGCAAAGTCATCAGAACCAGTGATTTGTCGAACGAAAGGTTGCAAGAGAGCTGGAAAAAGAACCATACATAATCCCAGTAGAACCGAACCTACAACAACTAATAGAACGCCACTCAATCCGGAAACTGAAAGTATTGCCGCAAGTAAACTCGCCATGAATAACGTATGATGTCCAGTCAAGAAGATGTACTTGAATGGTGTAAATCGAGCCAAAACAATGTTCATGACCATTCCGAACACCATGATCATTGCCGTCTCTACACCAAATGCATCTTGAGCAACTGCTACGATTGCTTCGTTATTTGGAATGATTCCCCGAATGCTGAATGCGTGATCGAACATTTTACTAAAGATTTCGAGTGCTGCGATGATAACACCGGCTCCTGCTCCAATAATGATAAAGCCCATGATTGTCTTCAGTGTCCCCGAAACAACTGTCGCAATATCCTTTTTTTGCAACAGTAATCCAACAAGAGCAAATATACCGAGCAAAATTGCTGGTGTCCCTAAAATATCTCGCATAAGTAAATCAAGCAAGGTCAGTCCCCCCTTCTGTTATGTGTTGTTACTTAAAGTCTCGTACTAAGTTGTGCCTTAATGTCTTCGATATTCATGACATTTTCAAGAGCAACAATGTCACGAGTGCCGTTGTCGAGCGAAATAATGATGTCTTTTGCACCTAAATAAATATCAGCCGGTTCCGTTTGTGCAGTCGAGAGATCCGTATGAGAAACATCTGCTTGTTTCCCCATTTGTTCAAGTGCCTTTTTAACGTTAAGTTCCATGATGAAACTTGATCCAAGTCCGTTTCCACATACCACTAAAATTTTCTTCATGATTTAGTCCTCCTCAGAATATGGTTCAATGATTGTTTCGATATCTGTTACAGAGTTTGCTTCTAGTAAACGTGTGACATCTGCTTGATTTCCTAAAAGATTCGTCAGTTGGCTTAGCGCTTTTAGATGCGTTGTTTGATCAATGGCTGCAAGAACAAAAAACAGACGTACTTCTTTATCTTGAGGAAATAAAACAGGTTCTTCTAATTTCAAAATACTCATTCCTAGTTGAAGTACACCGTCTTCCGGTCGTGCGTGTGGAATCGCCACATCTGGCATTAAGACAATATATGGACCATGAGACTCAACGTTTTGAATCATCGTTTCGATATACGCTGGTTGAATTTTCTTTTCAAGTAGTAAAGGACTTGCTGCCACTCGAATGGCATCCATCCATGATTCCACCCGTTGGTGTATCTGTATTTGGTTTGTTGTGATTAAATCATTTAGCACCGGTTGCCCTCCTTGTAGCAGTTTTGGCTGTCTTGGATATAACAGCTGATTTAATTCCTGTCGTAACGCTGATTCACTTTGGATTGTTGCATGTTGTTTGATGACAGCAATCAAATCCTCCAATTGAATTTCATCTGATTGGTTTCGTTTTAGAAAACGCTGCTCCACCGACCGTCTTAATGTAATTTGCTCAAAACGTGTCGGCAAGGTAGGTACAAGCATGACATCTGCCTGCAAATGAATACTCTCTTCTAACGGAACTGTCGTAAAAATCACATCGATAATTTCCACGAATTGACCCACTTCACGTTGTGACACCGGTGGTAAAAATACAATCTCAGGAAATTGATTTTTTAGAATGTAATCAAGCATATGCGATACACTAATCCCACTTGGACAGACAACAATTGCTTTTAACTTTTTATCCAATTGCTCTCCTTGCTGATTTAGATGTGTGGCAAAGTGAAGCGTATAATACATGATTTCGACATCTGGTATGTCTTGATTCATCAACTTGCGGAATGGTTCTAACGCTTTCGATACAAGAACATGTAATACTTGGTGTTCTTCCATGACATACCGCTTTAATTCCGATGATGATTCCAAACCTGAATAGAGGCGCTGCATCGTAGCTTTCGAGTGAAGTACTAACTTTTCACAAAGAGCCTCTTTTTCGATAATGAAAGTGCAAGAAATCGTCTCAAAATGAGTAATCACCTCATGCATGATTTTGAAAAGACGAGCATGAAGATCTTTTTGAATTTCCTCTTCCATCTTCGGACCACTTTGGATAAGGAGATCTAACGTATCAACAAATAATGTCCGTTCTTCGAAATAAGAAATGAGAGTTGAATCAATGTTCTTCACGAACAGCGGTTCTTCACTGGGTACAACTTCCTTGATAGCTATTGATCGACCTAACATCAAAAAATAAGATAGTTTCTCTCGATGCTCTTCTACAAATTGGAATTGTTGTTCTGCTTCATATGATTCAATGTGTTGTTTCGCTTTAATTAAACGCTCTGACCAATCATCAATGATCATAGACATCAAATCGTTTTTCGTAGAAAGTCGAATTAATCGCTCAATCGCTCGGTACATATACAAATAAATCGTTTGTAGATGCCCATAGAAGTGATATCCATCTTTTCGAGAATAATTGAGCGTAATCCCAAATTGAACCGCGTCTTTTTTCACAGCGTTTAAACTTTCTTGCACTGTAAACTTCGATACATTTAACAACTGCTGATAATGAACGGAAGATACAAAATCTTTTTCCACCATCGTATAGAATGTGATCAACAACTCACGTTCTTCTTCCGAAAAGATTAATTCAGCTTTCTCTAATTTCTCTCCAATCCCCTTATCAGATGGAATCGTCAAAATCGGTCCATTCACATCAATCAACGGTAATTGATGATATCCAAGCCATTCTTGAATACGTTCGATTTCATACTCTAAAGTTCGTTTAGAATACGGTAAGATTGTTAATAAAAATGGAATTTGTACGATTTCTTCATGAAGCATCACATAAAGGATTCGTTTACTTTTTTCGTTCAATAACATAAGTGGAGGCCTCCTACGCATTCAGTATAAAACGAAAACAGTTGCTTTTTGTAAGCGTTTACGATTGAAGTTTGTTCTGGCTCATGACAAAAAACTGTCTCTACTTTCTCAACACAAAAAAACACTCATTCGCTACATGAGTGTTTTACAAGCAATTTAATTTTTATTTGTACTTTACCATACTAAAACAAGCATCCTGTTCTGTAACGAACAAATATTCATGGGCATGGTAGACTTTACTCTTTTACTAACTCGTAAAATTGATACGTATTCTTTCCTGACGACTTAGCGGCATATAGCGCGACATCTGCCTGCTGTAGCAAGACTTTTAACTCTGGACGAAATTCGGTGTCATATATCACAATCCCGATACTTGTTGACACTCGGTAGTCTGTTTCCCACTCACTTAACGAAGTGACGATCCGCTTCGCGAGTCGCTCCCACCCCTCCTTCGAATCGGCATGACCGAAATGGAGGATGAACTCATCGCCTCCTAGGCGCACGGCCATCGCATCGTCTTGTTCGCGCACGAACTGTCGTAGACGTTGCGCGACCTCTTGCAAAACAATGTCCCCCGTCTCGTGTCCAAAGACGTCGTTGACTTGCTTAAAGCCATCGAGATCAAGGAAGAACACCGCACCTGTCTGTACGGGATGATCCTCGAACTGCTTCGTTAAGTAACGCCGATTATGCAGTCCTGTCAACGCATCCTTCCAAGCATGACGCTCAAGCTCCAGATAGTACAAGAAGAGTCGAACAATCCGTTGCAATAGCTGAACATTCTTCTGTTCATACAAGCTGACCCGATTATTGATCGCACATAACGTGCCGAACGTCTCTCCGCTCGTCAAGACGATCGGAATCCCTAAGTAGGACCGGACGTGAGCCTCCTCCAAGCCTTTTCGCCAGTCGCCGAGTTGTTCCGCGTTCGGAATATCTTCGAGGACGACCGGCTGTTTCGTCTCGAAATCAACCAGTTTACATAATGATTGGTTCAATTCAATCTGCATGCCTTCTACCATCGGAATATCTGCTTTATCGTTTGCAATCTTTAACATCCGTTGTTGTCCTGCTTCGATTGCTGATAAGTACAACATCTGATCCGGTAAAATTTCTTTTGCGAAATCGAGTACATCGTCTGCGAGCTCATCAAAATTTTGATACATCTTCAATTTTTCAAATGGTTGATTCATACAGCACCTCATTCCAAAGTCGTCTTCTGCGGTGTCTCTGATTTGAAAATTTGATACATATATTACCACTTTCTCTTTTTGAAGTCGTCTAAACCTCTGTTGCTCAAAAGCGTCCGATGGTCCTATTTCTATATCCAAATGAGAAGGATTATCATTTTTTTATTTTTGTATAGTTTATAGAAGTAAAAAACTGTTCCAGGTAATTCCTTGGAAAATGGCGTTGCGTCTTCCAAATTCGTTTGCTATGATTCTCAGTGAACATGACAATGATAATCATTATCACTTATTGAGAACAGATTAATCACGTAGACATACATAATCCATCTGCTGCTCAATCCGTGATTTATGTGTTATCAAATCAAATATGAGGAGCTGAATCATCATGGGGAAATGGAAAACACCACTCGTCGTGAGTTCGCTTGCTGTTTTACTCGCAGCATGCGGGAACGCAGGAGAAGCAGACACGAAGAAGGACGCCGAGGCACCAAAGACGATCAAAATCAAAGACGCACATGGAACGGTCAACGTTCCGGTTGATCCGAAGAAAGTCGTCGCACTCGATAACCGGACATTTGAGACGCTTGCCGCATGGGACGTCGAACTTGTTGCAGCACCAGTCGGACTGCTCCCGGCTGAGTCACCTTATGCAAAAGATAAGGATATCGTCGATGTCGGCATGCACTTCGAACCGAACCTCGAAGCGATCGCTGGTGTCAATCCGGACGTCGTCATCGTCGGGCAGCGTTTCGCTGATCATTATGAAGACATCAAAAAACTCGTTCCAAACGCCGCTGTCATCGATCTTGACATCGCATTACCGGAAGACTCTGGTACGCCAGGTGAGTTACTCGTCAAAGGACTTGAAGATACGACTGAGACACTCGGACAGATCTTCGATAAAAAACAAGAAGCGGATCAGCTCGTGACGACACTCGAGCAATCGATCAAAGACGTCAAAAAATCGTATAATGGACAGGACAGCGTCATGTCGGTCATCGTCTCGGGTGGCGATATTGGATTCTCAGCGCCGATGAGTGGACGTGTCTTCGGACCGATGTATGATTTGTTCGACTGGAAACCAGCGCTCGAAGTTAAACAAAAATCAGGGAACGATCAAGGTGATGAAGTCTCGGTCGAAGCGATCGCTCAAAGTAACCCGGACTGGCTACTCGTCCTTGACCGTGACGCGCCACTTGGAAACGCAGAAGGTGCCGTACCGGCGCAAGATGTCATCGACCGGGCGCCTGCTCTGCAAAAAACGAAAGCAATCAAAGACGACAACATCGTCTATGCACCAAAAGATACGTACTTAAATGAATCGATTCAGACGTACTCGGAATTCTTCACTGACATCGCGAAAGCGCTCAAGAAGTAATGGCACATGCACAGCAACAAATGAATGGAAGAGTTGAGCCACCCGCTCGACCTTCCTTTTCTGTCGTTTGGACGAAGCCGTTCGTCTTGACCTTATGTCTCGTCTTAGCGCTCGCTACGGCGTCCCTCTTCACGGGCGTCTACGAACTACGGAGTGCCGCGAACGATTTCGATATGTTCTGGATCACGCGCGTTCCACGGACGCTCGCCTTGATGCTGACCGGTGCTGCGATGGCAATGGCTGGACTCGTCATGCAGCTGATCACGCAAAACCGGCTCGTTGAACCGACGACGACAGGAACGATCGAGTGGGCAGGACTCGGACTGTTAGCTGTTTACTTACTCGTTCCGGCACCGTCGTTGATGATGCGGATGAGCGGTGCCATCGTGTTTGCGTTCATCGGGACGATGGTCTTCTTCTGGTTTCTCCGTTCAGTCCGATTGCGGTCATCGTTGATCGTTCCAATCATCGGACTGATGCTCGGAGCCGTCATCTCCGCGATTTCGACGTTCCTCGGGTTGTTCTTCCGTGCCAGCCAAGCGATCGAAGGCTGGTTCGTTGGTTCGTTCGCGTCCGTTCAGATCGGTCGCTACGAGTATCTCTGGATTATCATCGGAGTCACGGTCTGTATCTTCTTCCTTGCGAGTCGCTTGACGCTCGTTGGGCTTGGCGAAGACATTGCGACGAGTCTTGGCGTCAACTACAATCGACTGATGCTGATCGCGACCGGGCTGATTGCCCTATCCGTCGGTGTTGTTGCGACCGTCATCGGCAATTTGCCCTTCCTCGGCTTGATCGTTCCGAACATCGTCTCGATGTTTCGCGGTGACGATCTTCGTAGTAATTTGCCGTGGGTCTGTCTGATTGGCATGGCAACAATTCTAATTAGTGATCTGATTTCACGCACGATCATCCGCCCGTTTGAACTGCCGGTCTCCTTGATTCTCGGAACGGTCGGAGCAGCCGTCTTCATCATCATTCTGTTACGTCGGCGGAAGACTGGAGGTGTCAGATGAGTACCGCGATTAGACAACAGGAACATACAAGAAATCAACCGAGCGTTACACGTCAAACCAATCGCCGGGCGTCTGCCTTTCAGTCGAAACGACTCGAGCGCCGCTACTGGATTCTCCTCATCCTGTTCCTTAGCGGCGGGGTGTTCAGCACGATTGGTCTCTTGCTCTACAATAATCCGGTTCCAGTTGATTCTCCGTCCTTTTGGCCGGTCGTCGAACGCCGGATCACGGCAGTCATCACGATGGCGATTGCAGCAATTTGCCAAAGTCTCGCGACCGTCGCCTTTCATTCGATCACGAGCAACCGGATCATCACACCGTCCCTGCTTGGTTTTGATGCCCTTTACTCAACGATCCAGACATCGATGATCTTTTTCTTCGGTGCGGGAGCACTCGTTGGCTTTACCGGCACGAGCGCCTTTTTGACACAGGTCGCGATCATGCTCGCGATGAGCCTCTTGTTATACGGATGGTTATTGTCTGGTAAGTACGCGAACTTGCAATTGATGTTACTCGTCGGAATCATTCTCGGCACGGGTCTGAACTCGCTGTCGTCATTCATGCGAAAGATGCTTGCACCGTCCGAATTCGATATCTTACAAGCACGATTATTCGGTTCGGTCACGAATGCCGACGCGTCCTACTTCCCGATTGTCATTCCAGTCGTCCTTATCGTCGGTCTGTTGCTCTACTTCTCGTCAAGACGACTCAACGTCGTCGCACTCGGTAAAGAGGTCGCGACATCGTTCGGCGTCAATCATCGTGGCAGTGTCATCTACTTCTTGATTCTGATTTCACTCCTGATGTCGATGTCGACGGCATTGATTGGACCGTTGACGTTCTTCGGCTTTTTAGTGGCGACACTCAGTTATCAGGTCGCTGCGACGTACGATCATAAATACGTCTTCCCGATGGCATTCGCAATTGGTTTCTTCGTTTTGACGACTGCCTATTTCTTCATGTATCACATTTTCAACACGCCAAGCGTCGTCTCCGTCATCATTGAACTGTTCGGCGGACTGATTTTCCTTGTCGTGTTGCTTAGAAAGAGGTCCCTATGATATCACTTGAACAAGTTAAAAAATCGTATACGGATGATGTCCGAATCGGTCCAATCGACTTAACGATTCCTAAAGGCGGATTCACGGCGTTGATCGGTCCAAACGGTGCCGGTAAGTCGACGACCTTGATGATGATCGGACGGTTGCTTGATCTCGATGCCGGACAGATCGAAGTCGCTGGCATGGATGTCACGAGTAGCAAATCGAAAGACTTGGCGAAAATCATCACCATCCTGCGACAGGAAAATCATTTCGTGACCCGGCTGACGGTCCGCCAGCTCGTCGGCTTCGGACGTTTCCCTTACTCAAAAGGTAGCTTGACAGCTGACGATGAGACGATCATCTCGAAATACATCGATTTTCTCGAGTTGACGTCGCTTGAGAACCGCTACCTCGACGAATTATCCGGTGGACAGCGGCAAAGGGCATATGTCGCGATGGTACTCTGTCAGGAAACGGAATACATTCTACTTGACGAACCTCTCAATAATCTTGATATCGCCCGCTCGGTCCAGATGATGGGTTACCTGCGACACGTCGCTGATACGTTCGGACGGACGATCATCACCGTCTTGCACGATATCAATTTTGCTGCGAAATACGCCGATCACATCTGTGCGATGAAGGACGGACAAATTGCCGCTTTCGGAACGGTCGCTGAAGTCATGGATGAAGCGCTATTATCCGAGATCTTCGAGACCCCTCTTGAGATCATCGAAGGTCCATACGGTCCGATTGCCGTCTATTGATACTTTATATAGAAATGAGGAATGAATGATGCAGATCGATTGGCTACCACTAGAACAGGTAACGCAAGAAGGCGAACACACTTACACGTTTCACTTGAAACGTCCAGATGGTTTCGTTTGGGAGGAAGGCGCCCATACGCATATGGCGCTAGAAGGGTTTAATGCAGGCGAAAAGCCGAACCGCAGTCTGATTCGGCATATGTCGATCTCGACGCTCCCTCATGAAGGAACGATCGGCATCACGACGCGAATCAAACCGGAATGTTCCATCTTCAAGGAGACACTTCGGCAGCTGAAAATGGGTGAGAAGATTGCTTTGTTTAAGACGCACTCGAATATTCCGCTACGCCGGGAAAATCGTTCGGTGTACTTACTGTCAGCAGGCGTTGGTCTGGCAACGTTTCGTCCGATCATCTTGCAACATCAGGCTGACAGAAGTGGTATTCCGCACATGCACTCGTTAAACGTCGATTCTGCGCGCACTGAACTATTCAAAACTCAGCTTCCTTCGCATGAGCAGTTCAACCCGGCTTATGTCGAGAGTCGCGCTGCCTACTACGATGCTGTCAAAGCGATGACAGCGGACAAGGAAGGGTTATTTTACATCGTTGGTAGTGATGAATTTCTCCATGACACGATTGAGGTGTTGCAAGGCGTTAACATTCCAAAGGCTCAGATTATGATTGATAAACGTCAGGACCAATTAGATACGTTTTTGACATGAACAAGACCGGGACATTCACACTGTCCCGGTCTCTTTTTTGTTATGACGAATATAGGATCACCTATCCAAAGATGAATACAATGGGTAAGAATAATCCACTCATCAAGAGCATTCCTACTAGGACAGCGATACTCGATTTGAAAATCGACAGCGTTTGTTCTTCTAGTGGCTTGAGCCGTTTCACAGGAATGAACATGGTCAATGAAGCAACGACTAATGCCAGTGGCTCAAGAATCGTTCGGCTCACCGAAAAGAACAAATCAATCATTAAAAAAACAATCAATACAAAGAAAAATCCCAATAAGCGAATGATCATTGCTTTATTCATATGTACTCCTTCATGGCTACTTTAAATTTGATTTGTTTCATGAAACAGAATGCCCTCTTATTATAGCGCTTCACAGAATAATTTTGGAAACGCATTCAAATTACTGGTGATTTAGTGGTAACGTACGTCATACTGATTATAGGTATTAGAAAAGGAGTGTTGAAGATGGAATACAAAAAAGGACTCGAAGGCGTTATTGCCGCTGAAACACAAATCGGTTTAGTCGATGGAACGTTAGGTCATCTTATCTATCGTGGACACTGGGCAAAGGAACTCGCATTATCCTATTCATTCGAAGAAGTGGCGTATTTCATCTGGAACGGTGCGTTCCCGACTGAAGCGGAATTGGTCACATTCAAAGAACAGATGACGAGCTACCGTGAACTTCCTTCTTATATTAAGACGATTCTCGATACATTGCCGAACGAGATGGATGTCATGAGTACGATGCGAACAGCGATCTCGGCACTCGGTACGCCCGCTTTCGCTTGGCCACCGACAATTGATCAAGGGATGCACGTAACAGCACTCTTACCAACGATCATCGCCTATAAATATCAAAAAAATCAAGGTGCTGACTTCATCGAACCGAATCCGGAACTCGATCATGTCGCGAATTACATCTATATGATCAAAGGACAATTACCGAGTGACGTCGAGATAAAAGCATTGACGGCGTATCTGATCTTAACAATTGAACACGGTATGAATGCTTCGACGTTCGCTTCCCGTGTCGTCGTTTCGACGGAATCGGAAATCATTTCTGGCGTCTGTGCTGCGATTGGTTCCATGAAAGGACCGCTTCATGGTGGCGCCCCGTCAGAAGTCATTGAGATGATTGATGAAATCGGAACGATCGATAACATCGAACCTTGGATCCGGAACAAATTAGAAAAAGGCGAAAAACTGATGGGCTTTGGTCACCGTGTCTACAAAACACGCGATCCGCGTTCAGAAGCCTTGAAAGTCGTTTCAAAAGATCTCGCGCAAGAGAGCGATTGGTTCAACCTGATTACACAAATGGAGCAAACGGCGATTGATTTGCTCGAAGAATACAAACCGGGTAGAAAACTGTATACGAACGTTGAATTCTTCGCGGCAGCCGTCTTAAAAGGACTCGACATTCCGAAAGAACTGTTCACACCGACGTTCACCTCTAGTCGTATCATCGGCTGGACGGCACACATCCTCGAACAATCGCAAGACAACCGGATCTTCAGACCTCAATCGTCATACACAGGACAGATGCCGGAACAAACAGCTAAGTTTTGATTAGTCTCTAGTTATGATCAAAAAATGGACCGATGCCTGACATCGGTCCATTTGCTATGGCGTTTTATTTAACGATAGTTTCTAATGAGAAATCTAGTACTTCCACTTCACACCCTGCCGCTTCTACATCTGGGCTACACGCATACGGTCCAATCTTCAAATCGGTCACGTCATGTAAGTGTGCGATTCGGAGTTGCTCTTTGTGCTCTCCTGTTACGTGATACAACGTGACATCTTGATTGAGATAGTGGAGTTCAAAGACAAGCGGAGTATCAAACAACGTATTATCGACATCCCGACACGACCAGTCCGAGTAACCGAAGCTCGTCAAGACGGCACCAAGATGCGATGGACCACCTGGAATGAACTCAGCCGAGACTTTTACCCAGTGGTCGTCGTTCACATAAAGCAAAATCCCCGCTTGGTCATATGTCGCATTCGGATTTATCTTCACTTCAATCCGGCATTTGAATTCTCCTTTTGGAGCATCCTGTAACAAAGCATGACCTGTCAGACGGTTGAACTGATAATGGGTATTGCGCCAAAAATCCGTGTCTGGATCCGTCGTGAACCGTAATGGCGATTCCTCTTTGATTCGTGTCGGTGGATTGAGCCACTTCATCGATCATATCCTCCTTTTTAACGCCCTCTTAATTTGCGTAACTTTCGATAGCCACGAATGAGCATATCGAGCATACAATCCCTCCTATTTTCGATGAACCCTTAGACGACTTTACGAAGTCGATGCATATCCTTATATAATGCCGATCGTTTCAAACGTCTATTCTGTATTAAGTATTGCACATCTGACCGATTATCGTACATCAGTTGGATATGGAAATAATTGATATATTCAAGAATTGCAAAGACATATAAAAACAAAGTGATTCGTAATCCGTACACTGGAAACTCAGATCGGAAACGCATCCAATCGATTCCGAACGCACACGCGGTCAGGACAAGCAAACTCATGTTAATGACACGACAATGGCGTAATCGTCGGACGACTGGTTCCGGGGTGATCGATGTTCCTTCCTTCTTCAGACGTCTTGACTTGCTATACCAATACCAGGCTCCTTGAATCAACAACAGTTCAAACAATAACAGCGACATCCAAAATGCACTGAGTTCAAATAACTGAAGCTGTGGAAAAAGACGATTTCCGAACCAGCTCAGCGGTAAAATCGCAATAACTGTGAACAACTCCCCTCGGTATAAATAGGCGAGTCGTTCCGCAACGCGCTGCTTCATGGCGTCACCCATTCAATCCGAAACTTACTTCCTGGACCAAGCCGTGCGATCAATGGTTGATCGACCTCGATCACGCGTCCGAGGACGTTGACTCGCTCATCTGCCGGCAAATTACGTTTCGTGATTTGTACCTCACCGGCATACCGCCCGTACCGTTCATTATCAATCGTGATCGTACCAAGCGGTCGGGCAGATGGGTCTTGCGGTGTTAGATCGATCGTCGACGGCTTCATCCGCGACTCGACGGACCGAATGACATCCCGCGCCGGATCAAACCGATTCGTTTCCGTCTCCCGTCGTGCTTGCTGTCCGTTCGCCACGGCTCGGAGGATGATGATGCCGTCTTGCTCTGCTTCGAATTGCCGGATTGTCGCCTCCGTCAATCGTGGATCTCCAACGAGGATCCGATCGACGGTCGATTGTAAATCGATATAACTGGCGAACGGTGACGCATGCCGGTGTTCTTCAAGTGTCGGTAGCGTCTCAAACAATGGTCCACGAAGTGTTCCATCACCCGGTATGAACGCTTGGACCCGTAATCCTTGCGCCTGCAACCAAGCATTCTTTGCATCAAACCATTTCCGGTCGAGTCCTGTTTCCGGTCGCGGATAAAAATTATGCCACGCTTCCGTGTGATCGAGTCGCAGTCCCTGTGCCTTCATCTCCGTTAATTCGTCTTCTGTTAACGTACTGGCGTTCAGCGCGACCATCATTTGGTTCGATAACGTCGCGATTTGCAACGGACTGATGCCGTAATCAAGACGCAGTCCAGTGACACCCCAGTCCGTTAACGTCGCAGCCGTCTCCCATGTTTTGCCGAGCGTCGCGAGCGACGCTGGTGCGATGTCCGCCACGAGTTCGAATCCGAGCTCACATGCTACGCGACCGAGCGCTTGCAAGCGTTCAACGTACAGTGAAGAATCGTCCTCGGGAATATGTAGCGATGTAAAGAGCGACGTAAAGCCAACAGCGCGCATCCGCTGTAGCCACTCGCTCGTCTCGTTTGTGATCGGTTCACTTAAATAGATTGATAATCCTTTCATCGACTCACTCCTTCTCTTCTCTACTTAGAGAAAAAGCAGCTGATTCCTTCTTTTGGGAAGGATTCAACTGCTGGTCAACACCTTAAATACCGTCTGCCATCTCTTCTTTGAAACCGAACCAGTACGTGAACAGGAATCCTGCCGCGTACGAGATGACGAGACCACCGATGTACGTCAAGTACATTCCGTTATCGATCAACGGTGTCAATGATAACCCGGATACGCCGACGCCAAGCGCCGTCGTCTTCATCGTTGCTTGGAAGGCACCACCGACTGCTGCGCCGAGACATGCCGTCACGAACGGACGACCGAGCGGCAACGTGACCCCGTATAACAATGGTTCACCAATTCCGAGGAAGCCGACCGGAATCGCACCTTTGATGATGTTACGAAGGCGCGGATTGCGCGTCTTGACAAAAATCGCCATCGCTGCCCCGACTTGACCCGCTCCTGCCATCGCAAGAATCGGTAAGAGTGGTGTGTTGCCAATCGTGTTCAAGAACTCGAGATGGATTGGTGTCAATCCATGGTGGAGACCGACCATGACGAGTGGTAGGAAGAAGCCGGCAAGCACGGCTCCGGCGAGTGGTCCACCGACCTCAAGTACGGCATTGATTGCTTTCATGATACCGTCTGACAACAGTCCAGCAACCGGCATGATCGCATAGAGCGAGGCAAATCCGACGATCAACACTGTCAACAGTGGCGTAAAGATGATATCGATCGATGCGAACATGAAGCGACGGATCTGTTTCTCAAGATACGTCATCAACCACGCAGCGAAGATGACACCAAACAAGCCGCCCCTGCCTGGAACGAGCGGTTCCCCGTAAATCGTGATGTCCGCAAGCACGGGGTTGAATAGAATCCCACCGGCAATCGCCCCGAGCACCGGTGTTCCGCCGAACTCCTTCGCCGTATTCCAACCGACAAGGATTGCGAGATATGCAAAGACCGTCCCACCGATCAAGAGTAAAATCTGCATCCATGTCTGTGTTGCATCGACACCCGCATTTTTCGCGAAGTTCGCACCACCGTTGATGATACCGGAAGCAACAAGACCCGGAATGAGCGGAATGAAGATGTTCCCGATTCGGCGCAAGAAGCGTTTGAACGGAGACTGTTGTTTTGCTTTTACTTTTTGGCGTTCGACGGCAGCTCGTTCTTCTGGCGTCAGATTTGGATCAACGGACTCTTCCCCGATCGCGAGTCCCGTCTCGCGACTTAAGTGATCCGCTACTCGATTGACCGTTCCCGGACCGACGACGATTTGTAACGTCTCGTCATCTATGACCCCCATGACTCCATCAATCCGCTTTAACGCATCGATGTCTGCTTGCGTCGGATCCTTTAACGATAAACGAACCCGCGTCATACAGTGCGCAAGCTGCCGGAGATTATCTTTTCCACCGACGTGCTCAAGAATCGCGTGTGCCAGCACTTCTTCCTTCTTCATCGTGTTTCCCCCTTAGAGTGCGTCTCGGACGAATCCGTTCGCTTGCTGTAATCGTTCGACGGCTTCCGTATACGAAACATTCGCGAGAATCATGACGATCGCCGTCTTGACGTGCCCGTGCGCTTCGCTAAAAACACGCTCCGCTGTCACAGCATCGACTCCTGTTGCCTCACTGATCATCCGCTTCGCCCGGATCTCCAGTTTTTCGTTCGTCGACTGGACGTCGACCATCAGGTTTTGATAGACCTTGCCAACACCGATCATCGCCGCCGTCGAAATCATGTTCAAGACGAGCTTTTGCGCCGTTCCAGCCTTTAATCGTGTTGATCCCGTCAAGACTTCCGGACCTGTTTCGACTTCGATCGCATAACGCGCGTGCCGACTGATGACCGCATTCGTGTTACAAGAGATCGCTGCCGTCACCGCTCCAACTTCCTTCGCGTAATCAAGCCCACCGATGACATACGGCGTCCGTCCGCTTGCTGCGATCCCGATGACTGTATCACGTGCTTCTAACTGGAGCGCTTTCAAATCATCGACGGCAAGCGTCCGACTATCCTCAGCTCCCTCAACGGCTTTAATCAACGCGCGTTCGCCACCAGCGATCAAACCGACGACCATATCTGGTGAGACCCCGAACGTCGGTACACATTCTGCTGCATCAAGAATCCCGAGCCGCCCGCTCGTACCAGCACCGATGTAAATCAAGCGTCCTCCGGCATTAAATGACGTAATGACGTGTTTGACAACTTCAGCAATGACCGGTATCTGCGTTTGAATGACCGTTGCGACCGTCTGATCCTCGGCATTCATCACGCGCAACACATCTTCGACCGACATATCGTCGAGATGCATCGTGCGCTCATTTCGACGTTCCGTTGCTAACTGATCTAACATCTGCTTCACCCTTTCTGTTATCCCTCCCTTTATTATACAATTAAGAAATTTTAATTCAATATTTTTTATTTAATTTTGAAATTAAATTTCTATATACAATAATAAAGTTCTTTTCTTCTTTTTCAGGATGGATCAGCAGATTTCCTGCGGGCTTCGCTGACCATCTCTTTTGAAAAATCGAGTAAGGAACAGACTTGGTCGCGACCGATCGTTTCAAGGACCAATAGGATTCGTGGACCTAGGGTTGATCAATCGTCAGTTGATAGAACAGTGTCGCGTAACACCATTAATAAACAAAAAGCTGATTTTCACCCGTTAGTTGCCTAAAGGACAAAAATCAGCTTCCTATGAAACCACTTTTTACATCTCATGTTACTAGTAGCATCATTCGTACCGGAACCTGCATGAGGCTCTAAGATATTTATTGAAGAAGTCGTTCACCAGAGGCGTAAATCGTTTTAATTTCTCTTCCATGTCCTCTATTGAACTAGAACTGTCGCTATTCTTTTCTTTCTTCTCAACGAGATATTCGATATCATATGTACCCGGCTCGATCGTACCGCCTTGTACCGTTTGTTTGAGAACGACGGTTTCTGATGCTTTGACGCGTTTCTTTTGTTGGCTTGTTTTACTCTGTTGCTTTCTTGAATCGAAGACGACAGTCCTTGATTTGCTCTCACGAACGATGACATTCAACAAATGCCCAGAGCGAGCTACGACATCAAATGCATGGTCTCCTGTGTTCGTCAATTTGTATTCAAAGACGAGTCCCTCTTTCGTAGTCCCTTTGAAGGATGTCTCATTCGTCTCACTCCCACTTTACGGTTGAATCATACAACCGCTCAAACAAAGGATCATAGGGATCAACAACCATTTTTTCATCTATAAAACTTCATTCTGTATAAAGAAATTGCTGAGTTACTCCCACCCTGGAAGTGGGCGTGGTGGTTCCTCAACAAAGGCACGATATCCATCGAAGCGCAGTCCTTGACGTTGCGGATTATAGTTACGAATCAACGGATCACCTGTCTCGTCCTCGTTCTGCCAAAACCGATGTTCCGTTTGAAAGACCATGATTGACGAATACTGGAATCGCTCTGCCATTAGATATTCTCGAACCGATTGCATCACTTTTTCAAAGCGCGAATCCGAGTCGTAGCTTGAACCAAGGCGTTCTTGTTCTTGTTTCCCTTCGAAAATCTTAACCGAGAAATACGCATCCCTCTTCGCAATCGGATACTCGATTTCAACGCGAACAGAGTCGACGAAGCGAATCGGTCGTGGTTTGCTCACTTCCTCTTCAGAATTGTGATTCTCTACATAATAAGTATTTGTTGCAATCGAGAAGTCCTTGAACTCCCAGAACATATCGCCTTGCGCAATAATCGCATATTCGAGGAACGTGCCGAAGTTCTGTCCAATCGGGTCAGTCTCCTCTGTCGATAACTCATGAAACATCCAGTGCATATACGGTGTCTCATCCGTCTTTGCATCTTCCGTCTGGATCAAGACATATCCTTCGTTCATTTCGCCAATCATCAAGAAGTGATCATAGTCTTCATGGATCAGGTCGTCCTCTTTAGCCTGGATTGTCATTTCAATGACTTTTTCAAGTGGATAGAGTTCGATACCAAGACCTTGGATCATGAACAACTCCGCTCCGTCATGTAAACGAAGGAATGTCTTATATTCACTTGGTAACGTTAGTTTGAACTGTTTTTCAAATGACTGAATCGCCTGTTCCGTCACGGGATCATTCAAATTGAATTGAGCGACTCCTGTATCGTATCGCCGCTGAATGAAGGTCGACCCGTGATTGATTTTTTGTGACAAGACGTCAAGTACCGCTTCGATTTGGTTCATTTCTTTCATGGGTCCCATCCTTTTCATTTTCGTATTCGTGAATGATACGACTTCACCCTATACACCATACCATTTTTTCAATTATTTGGTGTATTCCATCCTACGCGTTCTGTGGTATTCTCGTTCTAATATCATTTTAAAAAATTGCATTCGAAGAGGTGACCCATGTCTAAATCATCATCGATGTTGCTCATATTACTCGCTGCGATCTTTTGGGGCACGACGGGGACCTCACAAGCCTTTGCGCCAGAAGATGCACACCCGATTGCAATTGGTGCCGTTCGTCTGGCTGTCGGTGGACTGTTCTTACTCTGTCTCGTTCTCTTCAAAGGAACGCTGACGTTACGCGACTGGCCGTTGCGAACGATTTTACTCGCTGCCGTCAGCATGGCGGCTTACCAACCGCTGTTCTTCTCAGCTGTTTTGATGACCGGTGTCGCCGTCGGTACCGTCGTCGCGATCGGTAGCGCACCGATCTTTTCCGGGTGTATCGAGTGGCTGTTCCTAAAGAAACGTCCAGCGCTGCTGTGGTGGGCATCGACCGGACTATCGATCACCGGCTGTCTGTTGCTATTGAACAATCAAGGAACGGTTGCGATTGATCCAATCGGAATCGTCCTTGCACTCGGTGCCGGACTATCGTTTGCCGGGTATACGTTCGTCAGTCGAGACCTCGTCAAGACACACGCACCGCTGTCAGTCGTTGCCGTCATTTTCACGACGAGCGCCTTACTGTTGTCACCTCTGCTCTTCTTATTCGATCTCTCCTGGTTGTTCACGTCACGTGGTGCCGGAATCAGCCTCCATCTCGGCGTCGTTGCGACTGGAATCGCTTACTGGTTATTCGCGAAAGGACTATCGAACGTACCATCGTCGACTGCCGTCACACTTTCGCTCGGTGAACCGCTGACCGCCGCCTTGCTTGGTGTGTTCGTCCTCGGTGAAGAATTAAGTGGTACGGCCTGGTTCGGAATCTCGTTATTATTACTCGGAATCGCCTTATTGATCGGTTCGTCTCGCCTAGCAGCGCGCCAAACCGTTTTGACAGAAGAACGACAAACTCGGACTGGAGGCTAAATCATGCAAGAAATCACGCTTGAGAAACTACAATTTCGCGAAGATTATCACATCGGACTCAATCAGTTCTTGATGGATGTCGCGAATGGTAACCGATTGATCTTTCATTTCCGTGGGCATACGGAGGAGACGATGGTCATCGTCGGTGACTATAGCTGTAATTACTTCCGATTGACCTTCGAGGCGGATGCGATTCTGCTTCGTTCACCGGACCTCTATGAACTAAAAGAAGATGTCGAGATCAATCCGATTCCACTTCTGACGCTGACCGATTCAAAGCTACTGACGTTTGCTCGTAAAATGATGAATCTCGATCCTACAAAAGACTGGGTCCATTACTGGCTCCGGGCGTTCGAACAGGATTTTCATGTCTTGTCCCCCCGTCCACCGGTCCTGACTGATCTCGGACATAAGCGTAGCGATGCAATCGTCACCTATTCATTTGATTCGCTCATTGTTGAATGACATAAAAAAGCCCTACCTCGCCAAAGGTAGGGTATTCGTTCATCCCGTCCAACGACTCGCGCCGGACGGTTACTTGGATTATAGATAAAAGGATAAGGTTTTTTCAACTGACTGGACGGAATCGACCGGACTGAACCGCTGTACGACACGTCCTTGGCGATCGATTAAAAACTTCGTATAGTTCCATTTGATCTTTGACGACAGTAGACCCGACCGTTCGCGTTTTAGGAATGTATATAGCGGATGTTCATTTGGTCCATTGACGTCGATCTTCTGAAACATCGGAAACGTCACGCCATAGTTCAGCTGACAGAACTGCATCGTCTCTTCCTGACTCGCGAACTCTTGCTGATTGAATTGATCGCACGGAAAGCCAAGCACCGTGACTCCTTGCTCGTCATATTTATCGTACAATGCTTGTAATTCGCCAAGTTGTTTGACGAGCCCACATTTGCTTGCCGTGTTGACGATCACGAGGACACGCCCAGCGTAGTCACCTAATGAAACAGTCTCTCCCGTTGCGTTTTGTACGGTTGCATCATATACGGTTTGCATGTTTCCCAGCTCCTTTGCCCCGAGTATAAGACAAAACGCGCACCCTGTCGTTTTCAGGCATGCGCGTAATGCTTTACCAAATCGCCTCTTCTTTGTCGCTCAGTTTGATGACGAACGGTAGGATCAAGACGAACAAGAGACTAACGTATCCGAGCGATAAGTAATGTTGCGAGTCTTTTGAAATGTATTGCTTCACGCCGCAGTTCGGACATGCTTTCCCATGTTTCGCCAATCCGACAGCGAGCACTTCTTTCGTTTTGAACTTATACTGGCAATTCGTACAACGTACCATCTGATCATCTCCTTCTTCCTTATCTACTGGTGGATTCAGGAAAAAGTTTCATGAAATCGAAGGTAACCGACATCTTACCTCATCGATTCTTCCCGGTCGCTCAACCGGATTAGAAATGGCAAGAACAGGACGAACAAGAGACTGATATTACCGAGTGAAAGATAAAATTGTGACTTCCGGGACATGTATTGTTTCACGCCACAGTTCGGACATGGTTTGCCTTTCCCATGTATTGCAACACTGACAGCGAGTAGTTCTTTTGTGCTGAACTTATACTGACAATTCGTACAGCGTGCCATGACATCATCTCCTTTTCTGTTATCTACTTATAGATTTTGGAAAAGGTTCCGTCGAGTGGATGGGTTGTAAACGCATCTTCAAAAATTCATAACTTCCACCATTTGTCGCCTGTTGGAACCGTTCGACTGGAAGGAAGCCACTCTTCGTATACAAGCGAATCGCCCGCTCGTTGAATGTCGCTACGGCTAATTCGATTTGTTTAGGTGCATACCGGTCCATGATGAACGCAAGACCGGCTTCTAAAAATGCCGTACCATTTCCTCGCCCGGTCAAGACCGGTCGCATGCCAAGCCCGACGTCAACGACGTCTGCGTTTGGTTCAAATACATAATAACCAATCAATTCTTCACGATCCAACACAGCAAAATAATGTTCCGTCCGCTTTGCTGGATCGAGAAATTCTGCTAAATCTTCTTCGTCATTCGGCATATCATAAAATGCAAACGCCCCGTCATATTGCCACTCATAGGCAATCTGTTCCGCCTGTCGTTGCGTCAGCGGTGAAAATGTATAGATCATCAGGATTCAGCTCCTCTTGGATTCCTCAACGAGATCGATTCTTTCGGTAGTCTAACAGTAGCGGCAATACATTTAATCCGATCGAGATGAACGTCAATACCCACAGTGCCCGCTCCATGCCCTGTACGACGTCTTGTAACGCTGCCCAGTCCTCCCGCGCCACGAATTCCGCGACAAGTCGGTATTCAGCGCACAAAGTCAGTGCCGTAAAACTCAGTCCGAGCACCATCAGGAAACGATAGTCCTTACCGATCAAATAAAAGATGATATTCAGTGCCGTAAATCCAATCGCCAGTAAACCCAGTATGATCCACATCGTATCGTCTCCTTTCGCCTCTCCTTTTTACTATATTTGGAATCCATTAATCGGTATATCCGCCTAGAGTTGGATTTTCTGTCCGCTCAGCGAAATAACACTCGAGCAGCCGATGATGGAGTAACGTTTCGACCAAACGGACGGTTTCGAGCGTCGCTGCAAAATCAACCTGTTCAAAATCCGTATGCTCATGCATAATGTTTATCTTTTGACTACTGTTCATATCATCCTACTCAAAAATATTATTTGCGCTAATCAAAAACACCTTCAAAACTAGTACTTTTTAAGTATGTCATTTCAAAGTTATTTTTTATAATGCCTTAATTTAATCTAGAGAGGTTCTTAAGAACTATGTAATGATTGTGCAACACTGGTCACGCAAATACCAAATGTAACTTAAGCATAAGACCTTTTGCGATAGAAACTATAACACTTGGAAAATAATGCAATAACTATATTTCAATATTCATACAAGTTAGATATACGATTGTTAGATGCGAAGATAGTTATCCCATCGCTTAAATCAATGTCGTATAGTAAATCATTTTGAGTTAAAATTAATATGGAAATTAAAAACATAAATGTTCTAAATAAGGACTAAAAAAAATAATTACTAATGGAGGATATATCGTGGACAAAGAAAGGAAACATACTTTCAAAAATGGTCGTTATAATAGACGGACCATCCAGATGCGCTGGGTCATCGGAATCCTCGCGGTCATATTAATTGGGGGATCGTACTTTCTTGGGATGAACGCTAAATCATCACAGGTAAAAAAGGAAACTCCTGTTACCGAATCAAAAGCAGAAAAGACAAAACAGAAAAACGACACACCTGTAGCATCTGACCCGCGCGATCTCGCCTCTTTCGGTCATGGAACAAATGTAGAAAAAACAAACAATGATTTCTCCCCAGAAGATGTTCAAAATGCCTTAGATACAGGAAAGCCTATTATTGAGAAGGCTATTTCATCTACAACTGAGTTAGTGAACAATATCGTTAAAGAACAAAAAGAGATGAAAGAAGCAGAACAACTTCAAATTAAGGATTTTCAAAAAACCGTCACTCAAGATGTTAGGGATCGAGTAGACGCGCAAGTTGAAGTACTGAACGAAGCTGCACAGGTTGCTCATACGATGGCAGCAGGTGCGTACATGGCGAAAAACGAAGATGTTCCGTTTACTAACGCAGAAAACGTGATAGCGGAGAAACTCGAACCTCTCTCTCAAAACTTGTTAGATATGGCATACAGTTTAGAGACGTATACGGTTTCTAGAAGTTTTGAAACATGGGACGAAGCTGAAAACTATCTACCTAATCGAGAGGAAAAAACGTTACGGGCGATTCCGCTTAATGAAGCAATCTTCAACGTTCCTTCTAGTGATACTACCAAAACGAGTAACGACGCTTCAAAAGTAATGAACGAAGATGACGGAGAATTGATTGCAGAATTTTTAGATGGTCAATTTCAATTGACAGCCATGCTGAAGGAAGCGGATGAAGAATATTACGAGATGTCACTCGAATATCCAGTAGAAGGTGATGATTTAACAACTGGCGATTCTTTGACTCTTATGGTAAATGGTATGTCGGAAAAAATCATCAGCATTCAGAAATCACCCACAGCAGATGGAAGTATTAAACACATCGCCAATGTCTTGTCGACTGCGATCATCGAGATGCAATCCGCTGCATCTGAATTAGTGAGTTCGGAAAGACTACTCAAGAGTGATGAGATGGAATCGCGTCAGGACGGATACTATAGAGGACAAGAAGCTATCCAAAAATTGAACGAATTAAATAGCAATTTAGATACATCCGGATTCACATCACTCGATTTACCTACGCCAGATATCGACGGCGTTTAAAAAGGTGTACACTGAAGGCACTCAGGTGCCTTTTCTTACTGACATGAATAGAACGTATGTACGCAAGAGGAGGAAGGAACATGGCAACAATCAAGAAGAATGAAAAGACAGGACTCTGGTGGATTCGTCTCTCGCTTGGGACGGACGAAAACGGGAAACGGATTCAAGCCTATTTTTCTAGCAAACGAAAGCAAGAGGTCGAGTTCTGGATCGCGGAGAAGATGACCGCTCGACGAGACGGGACGATCGGGAAGGTCATACAGGTACGGACGATGGCGCAACTGTTCGAGGTATGGCTTGAAGACCATGTCCGTCTGACGAAAGCTGAGACGACGTATCATTCGTATCAATCGATCATCAAACAGATTCCGGAATGGTTCACGAAGTTGAAGGTTGATCGCGTCGAAGCGATTCACGCCCAGCGCCTTCTTGCTGACTGGAGTCGGACGTCGTTGAAGGCATCAACCATCAATTCTCGTCGCGCCATTCTCGTCGGCATGTTCAGTTGGGCGATCCGTATGAACAACTACAAAGGACCAAACCCCTTCTCTGCTGTCTCGAAGCTGAACGAGGGATTGAAGGAGATGCAGACCTATTCGGCTGAACAGCTCGCGACGTACCTACGGACTGCTCGTGACGTGATGACGACCGGAAACTACGCTGCTGTGATGTTGATCAGCTACACCGGTCTTCGCGCTCGGGAAGCGACAGCGCTCCGGTGGTCGGACATCGATTTCGAACGGATGGTCATCATGGTAAAACGGACAGCGATCGAGGTCAAAGGTGGACACGCCTTCTCGAATACGAAAGGAAAGAAAGTACGTGTCGTCACGATTTCCCCGCACGTCGCGGAAGAACTGCGTCGGATCCGGACGGAGCAACGCTACAATAGCTTGCGGATGGGATGGCGGAACGAAGAGGACTTGATCTGTCTCGGTGTCAATGGTGCTTACCTCTGGCACTCCGGACTTCGCCGACGTCATATCGAGACCGTCAAAGCGGCGTCTCTCCCGAACATCACATTACACGGGCTGCGGCATACCCACGCGTCCTTATTGATGGAGATGGGCGTCCACGCGAAAGTCATCCAGGAACGTCTCGGTCATGCCGATGCCACCTTGACGATGGATACCTACGCGCATGTATTGCACACTTTGCAGTCAGATACAGCAAGTCAGTTTGAACATTTACTGGAAAGAAAAAGAACCGCTCAACCGAGCGGCTCTTGATAAAAATCGTATTTTTCAGACCAACTGTGCAATGAATGTGCAATGACGGTCTGGCGGAAGCCGGAAATGGCTTACTGTTGCGGTCTTTTTCGACGCAAACCATAGTACTGATAGAATTGAACTTCGATATTCCCGTTATACAGCTTTCGGCGCTTCGTCGCTGGACGACCGTACGCTTTTTCGAACTCAACATACGACGTGATCATGTAGACACTGTAGTATGGGAATTCTTTATACGCTGTTCCGATTTTGCGGTAGAGCTGATGAACTTCACGTGCGTCCTCGAGACGCTCCCCGTACGGCGGATTCCCGATGATGACACCGAAATCTTCCTTCGGTTTGAAGTCTGCTGCGTCGCGTTGCATGACGTTGATCGCATCGCGGACGTCTGCGAGTTCTGCGTTCGTTTTCGCGAGCTTGACCATCTCTGGATCGACATCACTTGCGTAGATCTTCAGTGGTTTGTCCCACTCGGCTTTTTCGTTCGCTTCGTTGATCGCGTCGAACCACGCCTTCTTCGGAATGCATTTCCATTCCTGTGAGACGAACTCGCGGTTGATCCCTGGTGCGATATTACGCCCGATCATCGCTGCTTCGATCGCAAGCGTACCTGAACCGGTGAAGACGTCGTAGAGCGGCATGTCCGGCTTCCAGTTCGTCAGCATCAACATCGCTGCTGCCATCGTCTCTTTCAGTGGAGCTGCTGAGTGGAACTCACGGTAGCCACGTTTGTGCAATGCGTCGCCTGATGTATCGATCGTTAATGTTGCGATGTCTTTTAACAAAGCGACTTCGATCGGATAGCTCGCACCTGTCTTCGGTAACCATTCCGTTCCTTTGTTGTACTGCTCTTGCATGTGCGAGACGATCGCTTTCTCAGTGATCTTTTGACAGTCACGGATCGAGAACAGCTTCGATTTGACCGAACGACCGTTGACGATGAAGTTCGCATCCCACGGCATCAATTCGTGCCACGGTAGTGCCTTGACTTGATCGAACAATTTTTCGAATGTTGTCGCGCGGAACTCAGCAACGACAAGTTTGATCCGGTCCGCTGTCCGGAGCCACATGTTCAAACGGGGAATGTCCTCCATCTCACAATCGATGTAGACCTTTCCGTCTTCAACCGTACACTCGTATCCTAACGCACGGACTTCTTTTGCGACGAGCGCTTCGATTCCCATCGCCGCTGTCGCGATGACTAAGCGTTTTGCCATATCGCGTTCACTCCTTTATCGTTTCTTCCACTGGATCGTTTCATTGCAATAAAAAAAGAGCCCAGGGTGGACCTGGACTCTCGTTCAACTTAAAAATAACAGCCTATGTGGTCCTGTAAGCCATGTTCTGTTCCTTAGTGTTCCAAACGGTTTGACCCTCACACGCAGGCGACAATCATCTATCTCCGTATTTGCATACGCTCTCCTTCGCGTTCAATTCCGCTCCGGAAATTCCCCTACCAAATTTGGGTTTCTCGCTCGTGGGGTTTACCTCGTTCCACCTTCATGGTTTCCCATGAAGCTCCGTCACTGTGGCACCTTCAAGAAGTTTCGGCCATATCCGAAGACTTAGGCGTTCCTTCTGCCGTCAGCTTGACGCTGCCTACACTTATCTTTTTGTGTAGCACGATCACTACAGCCATCGCAGGCTGTGCGAGCATGGACTTTCCTCAAAGCACCGAAATGCCCCGCGATTGTCCGAACCAACATAGTCACTGCTTATGAGTGTAGCGTAGATGCCGCTTTCCTGCAAGAGGCAATTCTCGTTTTACAAACGAAAAAGTTGCGTCCCTGCCTCATTTCACGGTATAGTACAAGAGTTCAGAAGGGGGCATGCAGTATGAAAAAACGACGCTCTGGTACGAACCGGCGAACGGTTCGCAAGTTGACATTCCTGATCGAGATCGATGAGATCAAGGCACTTCATCTGCGAAACGGCATCTTCGCTTTCTATCGTCAAGGAGAGCTCATCCACGCGTTCGAGCCGTTCAACGTCAAGGCGCCCGATGCACTCTCAAAACGTAGCTATCATTTCGATCAACACGATATCTTGCTTATGAACGAACGGTTCCCTGAGCAAATCCCGTTGTATGATAATGCGATGACGTTACGCTCTTGGGCCGACCAGGTCGCTTATGGTTTATACCAATTGATCGATTCCAGTCGCCTGTCGTTCGTCCATGAGGATGACACAGGATACAAGATGGAAGCGATGATCACGTGGACTGGAGAGGCATTAACACCTCCGACGCCCGTCTATAAAAAAGGAAAAGACCCGAAGTAATCTTCAGGTCTCGTACGGCGCTTCCCACTCGGTGGGAGGCGCTTTTTTTATTTCACTGTCAGGAGTCGTTCGACGGTCCGCGTATGGCGCCCGCCTGTCGTCGTAAAGACGAGCTTGTAAGCCCCCTTGTCTTTCAACTTATGCGTAAACTTATGCGTCCCATTCGTTAAATTCGATTGCGTGAACGTCTTGACGACCTTCCCGTCCTTATAAAGACGTGTCGTCGTCTTCGCACTCGCGTACTCATCGAAATAGAATGAAAACAGCTGATTCGGCTTGACCGTTGAAGGCAACGAGATCTTCGAGATCGGTGCTGGTAACGTCGCCAAGATTCCGGCGTTCAAGCGACCCGTCCCATAATGCGACTTCGTATCGCCTGATTTTTTCGTCGCTGCCGCATATAACTTACTGCGCATCGTCGTGTTCGAGACGAACGGATTCTTCGATTTTGCGAGTGCCAGTACACCGCTGACGACTGGTGTCGCCATCGACGTTCCGTCCAAGTAGCCGTATTTATTCCCGACGATCGTCGAGTAAACCCCTTCACCCGGCGCCATGATGTTGAGTCCTTTGCCGTAGTTCGAGAACGTCGAGGCACGACCGAGCGTCCCGACCGATCCGACGGCAACGACTTGACTCATCGAGCCTGGGAAAAGAACTTTCCCCTTCCCGTCGTTTCCGGCTGCACCGACGACGAGGATGTTTTTCGCTTCTGCTTTTTTGATCGCGGACTCCATATATGGATCGTATTCATATTGTCCGAGCGACAGATTGATGACATCTGCACCCTGCTCGATGGCATACAAAATACCGTCGCCAATATCGATCGACCCGGCATATTCTCCGTCAAAGACGTCCGCCCCAATCAGTTTGACACCAGAAGCGACACCGACGATCCCTTGACCGTCTTCACGCGCCCCGACAATCCCCGCGACATGTGTCCCGTGATCATCTGGTTTGCGAATCCCGGAAATCGTCGTCGTTTTATAGATGACATCCTTGAACTCACGGTGTTTCGTATCGATCGCGTCATCGATAATCGCAACACGAACATCCGATTTCCCACGGCTGTACTTCCAGTAAGCCGGAATTCGTGACTGATCGAGGTACGTTTGTTGGAACTGGGCAGAATCCGTCGCTTTTTTGACGTCCGTGATCGGAATCAAATCAGCGTCGATATCCTCTTCCTCGATATGTGCAAGTGGCTCGACGAGAGAGAATCCTTTTTGTTTCAGGGCACGAATTTCGGTCAGACCTTGATTCGCCAACCATTCTTGTTTTTGTTGTTCTGTAAATGTTGGGTCGTATTGTACGTATTGAGACTGCGCGAAAGCAGACGTTGGCATGGCGACGATTGTCGCTAGCGTGAGTAGTGCAAGTTGCTTTTTCATGGGAACCCTGCCCTTCTCTGTTTACGCGCCGACCGAAGAATCGTTTGGACTAAAGCGGAACCGTACCGTCCGGTTCTTCGCTGACTTCAAAAGGAATGATCTTTCCGATCGTCACGTAAGCATAATAGCGTGCAAGGACCGCACGCCAACGCGTTGCATCGATACCCGTCAAATCTTCACCTAACGGGGAACCGTCGAACGTCTCGAACTGTTGGCAAAAGAACGCTTCTTCATCTTCATGCCACGTTACTTCTTCGCCGATGAACCCGGTCGAAAAGCGGACGAAGTCCGCAATCGAGGGTCCAATCACTTCTGCCGGCAAGCGTTCGCTCATCCGTCCGACCAGTTCATACCGGTCACGTTGTGCTTGTTCCGCTTCTTCAATCGAATGACACAGCAGCACTTCACGATTTATTTCTACTAACACGACATAGTCACCACTCGGTAAATTGACGTGAATCATCCCTACACCCCTTGGATTGGATTCGTGCGGCTTCTAGGTGTCATTTTTTCTTCGATAATTTATAATGTCCATTTTCGATCAAATGTTAATTCAATCGGCTCGTTATCTTTCGACTTTAACATAACGACCCGTGTCGTTTCAATTTGATCGACGAGATCCGCTTGACGAAGAGACTGAATTTCCTTCGATGAACCGGCTTCAATCCGGTCTCTGTACGGGGCAAGCAACTCTTGTTGATTGCTTGCGAGTGCGTACCAGGCAAGACGAGCGAACGGTTCATCCTTTGCTGTCTCGAGCGCATAGCTCTCGAAGATATCTGGAAGATAACTGCTAAATTGATCGAGGGCGTCAATCCGTTCTGCGACATCTAAAATCGTCAACCAGCTCGGGAGTGACAGCAAGGATTCACTTGACCACCAGTCGAGTAAATCAACATGTTCTTTAAGTAATTGCTGCGCTTCTGGCCGATCAATCATATGTTGTAGGGTCTGGATGAGTTCGTTCCAGGCAAGTGACCAGTATTCCTCTGACGGATTAGCTGAGAGGAAGAATTGACGATAAACCGTCAGTAGTTCCGAAACGTCCGTTAATGGTTCGACTTCCAATCGTTGATTAAAACGACTAACTGCTTTTGTAAAATAACTTGGTTCAAGCGTCAATGCCATATAGAGTAATTTCGGTGCATTTTTAATTTCACCTTGATCGACCGTCTCGAATAATTCTTGGATCCATTCTGGTTGTGGTTGTGTCATAATCCTTTTCCTCCGTTTAGTAAATTTGTTTACTATACCCGAAAAAAGATTAGTTGAATCATGCCCGACCTAGATTGCTCCGATTCGTTGGGCGGTTTCCTCCGAACATAAGACGATCAGCGTTCCATTTTTCGGAATCGTTTCGTCGAGACGTTGGTTCAAATCCAGCCGCTTCCCGTCAGATAGAATCGTCACCCCTTCTTCCAGCAAAGCGTGAAACGCATCGCGATATGTCGCCCATTCCGGTCGTGTCGGAATCGAGAACATTCCCTCACCATCCTTCGTCAATAGATTCGTCACGACTTTCGTTACGCCAGGATGATGGGACGCGAGGATCGCCATCCGGGCAATCGTCTCGTCACCGAGCAATACCTCATCGACCTTGACCTGTTCGAAGCTGTCGAGGTGTTCTTCGAGCATCATCTCGACGATCGTATAGATGTTCGGATTCGCCCGTTCGATGCTTGAAGCGATTAACAGTGTCCTTCCGTCAGCGTGGACCGGCGGAATCGAATGATCCGCGAGGACGATCGCGCGGACCGCCTTTTCGATGTGTGCTCGCTCAAGCGTCGACGTCAGCGCCGGATCACCACAGACGTAATGGAACCGGGGGTGACTGAATGGCTCTCGCTCTAGATCGTCGACGAGGACGACATCCGTATGTTCGAGCAATGACTCAATGACGTGCTTCGAACGCCGACTGTAACCGAAGACGACCGTATGCCCTGTTTCCTTCACTTGTAACAACCCTCTTTCCTTTTGATTACGAATCAACTGGACACCGTCGACCAGTTTTGAGATCAATCCACCGACGATTCCGATCCCGAAGATGAAAACGAAAATCGTCAGAATCCGACCGGTATCCGAGTTCGGGAAGAAGTCACCGTATCCGACCGTGACGACGGTCGTCATCGTCCAGTAGACGGCGCGGAAGTAGGACCCGAACGTCTCCGGCTCAAGCGCATACATGATGCCCGCGACACCGAAGACGAAAATTAAGGACGCATACCCGAGCGTCCGCATCCGTAGAAACGAGACTTTTCGTAAAAAACGTAACCAGACCATGTTTTTTTCATTCCTTTCGAACAATCCGGTCTCTTCCCCTGTCAATAAGGGCGAAGGAGGTGATACACATGACACAAGCAGAAGAGATCAAGACGAGTCTCGTCATCGTCTTCGAGCGTAAGGACAAGGTGACAGCGAACGGTGATGCCGTCGTCGCTCGCCGCCACTACAACGGCTTACGTTCGAATCTTCCAGCAGACGTCGTCGCTTCGATCGGGCAATCGATCGGTAGCTTACTCGACGGACGCTACGCGCTGACGGAAATCAGCCGTGACTACGCTTTACTGAAGGCATAACCCATCCTCTACATTTCATGAAAGGAGTGACCATTGATGGAACATACGATCGTCCTGACGTTCGATACGGTGACGAAAAAACCGTATCGCTTGCGCATCGCTGGTGCGAAGGAGAATGCGACCGTGGCGGAGATCAAAGCAATCGGTGACTTGTTCGTCGCCCATGACCCGTTCATGAACGGTGTCACACGTCTCGCGTCCGCCGAATTGCAAAACAGTTCGGAATCGGCATTCGTCTTGTAAGCTTTTTCAGTCCATCGTCACGGGATTACGTGACGATGGCTTTTTTTTGGTATACTAGAAACATCAACCAGCTGAAAGGAAGTCAATTTATGGCCAAACGCCCACTCACTCCTCGCGAATGCGAACTCGTCGTCTGTAGTCTCTACGTAATGGAACTCATCCCGTTCGAAGGCATCATGGAACGTCTCGAATCCATTACGCTCCGAGACATCATCGGCCCCGTCGCACGTGGTGAATCGACGCGGGAGCAAGCTGCTGACGCGCTTGACCAGTACATCAAGGTCCGACGTCGCCGGTTCCGCAACGTCCCACCGGAACATCTGTGGTCGCTTGACGACCGGATTGAACAAGAAGCACTGCGGATGATCCGCAAGCGTTCGCCGCTCTCGGCAGGAGAAAAGCTCCAGCCGAAAGCCATTCCTCATGAAATGGGGGATACGGTCGAGATGAAAGTGACCGAAATCCAGGATCGCAACAACAAAGTGACCTTGATCGGGAAAGTCGGAAACGTCACGGCGAAGCTCCCGGTCGCGAATCGTCAAGCTTATAAGGGCAATAAGACGATCTCCGCCTGGATCACGGGTGTCGAGAAAAAACCTGCCTTACTTCATCTATCGACATCCGACTACGGCAAACATCAGCCGTCGGAAGACGTCAAGGCAGCGTATGCGACTGCCGTCGCCGCGTTACGTCGCTATTTCGAGACGAACGAGCTCCCGACGACCGAAGAAGTCGATCTCGCAAAATCACTGTTCCAACGGATGATCCGTCGCGATCAGAACGATTGGTTCACGGTATACGTCGCGATGGGTCGCCCGCAACTCGATCACGTCCGGCGCTGGGTCAAAGTCATCCAGATGCTCGCCCGCTCCCTGCGCGGGGACGAGGAAGCAACACAACAACTCGCTTCGCAGGAAGATCGTTTCTTCAAGGATGCCTTATTGCGTGCATGTAAAGCGGCAGAGAAAAACTTCACGTCTTGATGCTTTCGCCTTAGGACGCATTGATTCCTAGTCAAAACGAAAAAAAGAACGCTTCGGACCGGATAACTTTTTCCGGTCCGAAGCGTTTTTTCATTCGTAGATCATTGAATCGCAAAATCATAGATATGCGTTCCTTTTTTATGATTCGCATCTTTGATTTCCCCTTGGTACATCAGTTGTTCATTTTTTAAATCGATCACGGATACTTGGAATCCTTCGTTCGTCTCGGAAGAGAGATAGAGCTTCATTTCGTCAGTCGAATCCAACCAATCGATCTTTTTCAAAACAAGCGGACTGCTTACGCTATGCTCGGATAATCGTTTCGTTTCCAAGTCGAACATCGACCATTCGATTCGTTTCGTCTCCCCTTCCGGCAGACGGAAGCCGATGAGATAACGACCGTTCGCATAGGGCGTAAACCCGATTTGTTGCTGATTCAACTCCTTGATGGAACGAACGCTTTTGCCGTCATCGAGGAAATAAGATAGTTTGGTGTTCTCCTCATCGCTGTCAGACGGTTGTTCCGTGTAGACGACCTCATTTTGATGAATCGCTAAAAATTGACGAGCGTGTTTAGGCGCTACTGGCTTTTGAAGAACGATCTCTTCAACCCGGTCGCCTGTTAAATCGAGCACAAGCAGTTTCGTTTCCCTTGGCTGATCGACTCGATCAAGTTGGATGTAGACCTTCATCGCCTGTTTATCGACGACACTGGCTTGTATGTCCATCCCCGTCTCAAGTTTTGTATCATACTGAAATGTTTTCTCGAACATCTCCTCCGTCTTAAACGTAAACATCTTAAGTTGCAGTTTATTGTGTTTGATCTGAATCGCATACTCTGATTGTCCATTTCCACTTACATTCGTTTCCATATGCGTCGTGAATTCGTAATATTTATCTGGTAAATCCGTCATGCTATCTTCACGGAATAGTTGTCCGACGTAAGAATTTGACTGTTTTTCGATGTCTCCCTTAGCGTTGACATCATAAATCGTCGAACGCATGCCTTTCGTCTGAAGACGTAAATTAAAATTTTCGATTTGCGAAGGTTTTCCACTGACGGTCTCGAGCGAAAAGTCTGCTCCTTTGATCGACAGCGTGTAGCCGATGTAGCTTCCGATTGTTATGAAAATGATCAATCCATAGATCAGGAGTTGTCGATATCGCTTCATGAAGTCTCCTCCTTAAACGGATAGTCGCGTCTGGACTAGCATCAGATTTTTGTATGACACATATAACGTTAATAGTACGACGTATCCGAAATAAAATTGCATATGCAGTTGACTCAGGTTGCTTGAAATAGCTGACAATGCTAAGCCTAAAATGATATTACCACCAATCAGCGCAATCCCGTGTAATCCGACGATCAAGAACGCTTTTCCTCTTCGAAACGATCGTTCAAGTAAAACTGTCATGAAAACGAACGAGATGACGATGAATGTCATCAGTAAGATGAATAAAATGTCAGTTGGGTACATCGTATAGAACAACTTCATGTAGAAGGAGTATTCGTTGATGCTGGCTGTGACCTGTTGAGCATCTGGCAACAGCCATAAGTAAAGATTGCGACTAAGTAACAGCAACACCCACTGAATTCCGATCAAACTCGTAACGACAAGTAAAAGCGCCGTCATTTTCGATGCAATAATCGCCCGACGTGACCCCGGTAACAATAGTAGCCGGTAGATGTACTTCGTCTCGCCCACCCAGTCGCGATACCAAATCCAGAACGCGAACAAGAGGATCATTCCCATTGCTAATACGATGATTGAATCGTAAAAATCAATCGCTTGTGCGAAGGTCAACGCACCACCGCCTTGTTCGATGGCATCCATTTCTGAAATCTGATCGATACGCATCGTTTTCTCGATCGTGCTTTGATAATCGTAAATCTGATAGAGCAGTGATGCGATTTCTGCGACAATCAATCCTGAAATCAACAACACCAGTAATTTCGTACTTCGTTTCAGCTCTTCATTCGTTAATAACAACCAGCGTTTCATCCTTGATATACCTCCCGCATCCGGTCCTGGACCGATTGATGATGACGGCCACGTAACTCATCCGTCTCTTTGACTTCGACGATTTTCCCGTCCCGCAAGAACAACACTCGGTCAATCACCTGCTCAACCTCGGCGATCTCGTGAGTCGTCATCAGGATACTCCGTCCTTCCATGAACTCACTTGAGAAAATCCAAGCGATTTGTTCTTTCATGAAGAGATCGATTCCTGCGAGCGGTTCGTCGAGTAATATGTACGGTCGATCGAGAGCGAATCCTAAGACGAGATTGAACTTCGCCTTGTTCCCTTTTGATAAGTTTGCCATTTTATCCGTCGTAAACAGCTGGAACGTCTGCAGCAACCGTTCCGCTGTCTCTTGATTCCAATCTGGATAATGATCCGCCATATACGCGAGCGCTTGTCCGATCGTCATGTAGCTCGGCATCGTCTGGAGATCAGGCACGAACGCGATCTGGTCGCGCGATGTTTTGCCGTCGACCGTCACCGTCCCGGCATCTACCGGAATCAGACCGAGAATTGCTTTTAAAATCGTCGACTTCCCTTCCCCGTTCAAGCCGATCAGACATGTCACTTCGTTTAGACCGACAGAGAACGTCACGTCACGTAAGACGTGCTTCTTTCGTCCGTATCGTTTTTGTAGCCCCTTCACTTCAAGCACTAAACTTTCCCTCCTTCATTATCACCATTGTATTAAGACAATAGTACATCTGTTAACTGTATGGTACATGCCATACAGTCTAGCGTCAACCTGTTTTTTCCTGCTATCATCCAGAAAATGAAAAGGAGCCGGACAAAAATGTCCGACTCCGCGAGTATTTCGACTTCGTTTCTACTTTTTATGACCGGAAGAAAGGAGAGCGATTTGTTCACTCGAAATCACTTCCCAGGAAAACGATTCGAGATGAACAAAAAAAGAGAGGACGCCCTAATGGACGGCCTCTCTGAACACGTGACTGGTGTTTCAATAAATATCAATCGTTGACTCCAGTGCCCGGCATGTCCGACGCACGGTCGGTAAGAAGTCGGTCCGTTTTGCGACACCGCCTTCAATCTGGACATGCTGAATGCCCTTCGTCCGCTGCATCGCTGTTAAGACGGTGACCAGCTCGATGAACCAATTCGAGATCAGTTCGACGACCTGTTCGTCAAAAGCGGCAGCACCATACACATCATACCCGTTCTCGCAGAGATGGTTCGGGAAGCGGGCTTTAAACCGATGAATCAAAGTATCCGTCGTCGGAATCAAAAATTCGTCGTAGATGACACGTTGTTCGGCATCAAGCGTTTGTTCTGTCACACCATCCATCATCAAATGTGGCTGATTGCCGATATTCAATGTCCAACTCGTCTTCTTTCGCTCGCCAGTGGAAGTGATCGTTCGCATGGTTTCATCCATCTCCTTTTGATGTGTAAGCGTTTACCTTCTCATTCTACCTGTCATTTGACCTGTTCTGCAACCGTCAACTTGACCAATTTAAACGATGACTTCGCTTGACATTCAGTCTACCAAATTCAACGCTTTTTGACGATGTCAGGAATTAACATCGTCCTTGTAAACGTAGACGGCAACGAGATCGATCAAGACATGGATGATGATCAGCGGCCAGAGCGTTTCGAGCGCTAGATACAAGTAGCCGAATCCCGCTCCGATCAGTCCTGTCACGAGAATCGCGAACCACCCTTGATAGCGATGGGCAATCCCGAACAGGATGGCACCGATCCAGACGAAGCTGACTTCAGAAAACGGTAAAAATAATCCAAGCGTATGGAAGAGAAACCCGCGATAGATCAACTCTTCCGTCACTCCTGCCATTAGCGCGACCATTTGGAATCCGGTCCGCTCCTCTTTCGTTCGCGGCAGAATCAGTCGCTCCGCTTCACTTTGATAGAGCGGCAACAAACGTTTGCGAAACGCTGGAACGGTCGCTGTCAAAAGCAAGATGATACAAAGAAAGACGATCAGTCCGATCGTCGCGTACCAGACTGGTCCACTTGGGACAAAAAACGTCAAGCCGATTTCCGGCAATAGCGTACCGCTAATCAGCGTTCCACCGACGAGCAACAGACATAAGATTCCGCTCGACTGGACCATCGAGGGGTAGAATTCCTTGCGGGGGACGATCGTCAAATCGACCCGACGGACCGCTTCGATGATCGAAAGGACGACGAGTAATCCGAGTAAAAACCCATTTACGAAGAGATACATGACTTCGACTCCTTTTTTGATTCCACACTCCCGTCACAGAAAGTGCTATTAGACCCTACTAAAATATGATACCATTCAGTGGAATCCTAAACAGAGGAGAGAACAATATGCGAAAAGTTTTTCGAATCAGCATCTTGTTCGTACTGTTCGCCCTCATCGTCAGTAGCTTCATCTACTGGCAAAATCGGGAACGTGTTCAAAATGAAATGTATCGTACGTATTATGGACAGCATGGCGTACCTGCCGAGAACATCGACATCTACGAACAAGCCGCGGCACGTTACGGCATCGACTGGAAGCTGCTCGCCTCCATTCATCGCGTCGAGACGATCTTCTCCAACTCGTCAGCGATGCAATCGTCCGTCGGCGCTATCGGTCCATTCCAATTCATGCCGAAAACATGGGTCGGTTGGGGATACGAAGGTGGCACGTCGCTCGGTGACATCGAGCATGACGGCATCGACGTGACGGATCCGGAAGCCATCGAGAAATATGGTGGTCTCGGAGTGGACGCGGACGGCGACGGGAAAGCTGACCCGACGAGTCTCGTCGACAGCGCCCACACGGCAGCGAAATATCTGAAACAACATGATGTCACGAAGACATCCGACCGAGACACGCTCGCGACAGCACTGTTTGAATACAATCGCAGTGAACAATATGTTTCTGACGTGCTCGCCCAATACGATCGTTACCAGCAACACGTCGAGGCGATCGATGCGAACGACCTCGACCTCAAGAAGAAGACACTCGCGTTCTTCCTTCGCATCAGCTCACGTTTGACCAATTAAAAGGAGGCACCACCCATGACACCAGCCGATTCTTCCGAACTCTTGATTGAGGAATCGTCGATCCGCGTCCAGACGACGTTTGATCGAGACAAGACGAAACGCTATTTACGCAGCTACATCTTTGACGACATCGCAGAAGGGACGCACGTCGCCGCTTTAATCTACACACCACGGACGACGGACGCCTTTCTCTCTGGAACGACGACACAACGTGCGTACAATTTGATGAAGAAGTATGTCAATGACCCCGTCAAACAATATGACATCATCAGTTTGATGCCGGACCTGCTCGTCAGCGAGGATCTGCCGTTCGCGCAAGCGAGCTTCGATGAGACGAACTACGAGTTCGTCGCGAAGACACTTGCTGAAGTCAAAGCAAAAAATGGCGTCGTCCTCTGTGGCTGGGGATCGCCCGGTCGCCTGATGCACCACCTGCCGGCTTACGAGGATCTATTCAATGAATATGCCGACATCTTGTACTGCTCCGGCATCACGAACAAAGGCGAACCGAACCATCTACGCTTGACGATGGACGATAGCCCGATGATCACGTACAACGACATGAAACAAAAAGCGAAAAAATTGCGTCGTAAATGACGCAATGGACCCTTCCATAACGGCAAGGGTCCTTTTTTTGAAACATTTTCCATCAACTTCGCGTATAATCAAAGTCTACATACTACATAGTAAAGAAGGTCATACGATGCCATTTTGGGATGAAGATTTAAGAGAAGAAACGATGATTTCAGTCAAAGAAACAGACATTCAACGAATCGAGCAAGCCGTCAACGGTTCACTCCCCGTCCGTTACCTCGAACAAATCCGGGAACAAAACGGTGGTGCCCCAGAAGCCATGGCCGTGATGGTCGAGTTCAAGAATACATGGTCGGACGAAGAAAGCGGATTGCACCTCCCACTCCGCTCCATGACGTCATTGACATTCGAACGGTATCTGGACGAATTGTCGGTCCTCCGGGAATGGGATGTCGAAGGAAACGTCATGATGTTCGCGGAAGGAGAAGGGAGCTATTTTTGGTACTTCCACTTCATGGAGGCTGCTGAGCCGACTGTCTGGTGCCTCGATATTTCGGATGAAACGACCTATTTCGTCGCGGCGACCTATGACGAGTGGTTAACGAAGCTGAGTACCGATGTTCCGGAAGTCGTCATGCCGGATGTCGTATTTCTGACGTTACCTGAAATCAAGGACATTCTCCGTGGAGATGACGAAAACGAAAAACTTCTCGCATACTCCCACTGGATGATTCTCGATGAAGAACAGGAAGAACTCATCGAAGCGTTCATGACACTGATCGAACGAAACGACCAGCCTGATTTCCTCGACTCTTATGCGTATTACCTCATGGAAGTCTTGACGAACAACCCGGAGTTGTTAGAACAGAAACGAGATGACGTCACGACCTTGATCCTCAGTAAAGGTGACGATCTCGATGCAGAAGACTTGCTATCTTGGATGGATGAAGAGATAGACGAAGAGTTCTGACCTCAACCAGAAAGCCAGTATTCCTCGTCCATATGGATGACGAATACTGGCTTTTTCGCATGCCTATCCAATCGTTTAAGACAACATCAACTCAAGCAGACAGTCGACGAGATCCTTCTCGAGTTCGAGTGCTTGCAACTGGTGCATCATATTGACCGGGTCGAGCTTTTGTGACAGCAGACGGTACAAACGATCCTTCAAATCATAGCTGATTTCCGCTTGGTCGAGGAATGCATACAACCGGTCCATCTTATTCTCGTTCGTCGAGATCTCAACTTGGAGCGACAACGTGATCGTATCGGTCACTTCACCCAGTTCAACGCGAAGGGACTGCGTCGCATGATCATAGACGCCGGTGACACTCTCTCCGTCGCGCTGAACGTATCCTTCACGGACTCCACGTAAGATCAACGTAATCGAGCGGTTTTCGGGTAGCAAGTCACGGTGTCCGGTTGGTGCCGCGATCGTCAACTCACGTGCTTCCCAGTCGAGCGCAAACGTCGTCTCGACGTTGACACCGTCGCGGTGCGCGACACCTGTGCTATCGTCTTCGAACAACGTAAACCGGTTCGATGCTCCCGGGAAGACGACGACTTCGAGATCGTCCGGATTATGCAGGGCATTCGACTGTTCGAGATGACGACCGAGTGGAACGATCGCACCGGCTTTTGCGAGTACGCCTTGGTCTTCGAGATAACGGAACAGACGGATCTGCTTGCCGCCGCGGTATCGGTGCCCATTAAAGAAATCGAACCATTCCCCTTCCGGCAACCACGCTGTCGTCGCCGTCATGTGCAGTTTCCGGTGCATCGGTGTGACCATCGGCGCGACGATCAATTCCGTTCCGAAGTAGAACTGATTCGGAACGTTGTATGCTTGATCGTCTTCCGGATGCTCATAATACATCGGTGAGACGAGTGGCAAGCCGTCAAAGTGATTACGGGCATTCATCGTGTAGATGTACGGCACGAGCTGGTGCCGAAGTCGTAAATATTTCTTCATGACGTTCGCCGCATCGGTCGAATAACGCCACGGTTCTTTCCCGTTGAAGATGCTCATCGTACTGTGCAGGCGCATGATTGGACTGAAGACACCGTATTGGAGCCAACGTGTCGATAACTCGTCATCTTTCTCTCCCCGTTGGTGTCCCCCGATATCATGGCTCCACCATCCATAACCGATGTTCGACGCTGTCGCTGTAAAATATGGCTGGAATTGGAGTGATGCCCACGAGATGATCGTATCGCCTGAGAAACCAACCGGATAGCGGTGACTTCCGGGTCCCGCGTAACGTGAGAAGATCAACGGTCGATTGCCATCGCGGGCGATATCGAGCGCGTGATAATGATTGAGCATCCAGAGCGGATCAAGCCCTTTCATCTTCGAGTTCGCGCCCTGCTGCCAGTCGATCCACCAGAAGTCGACGCCATCTGCCTCGTGCGGATGATGCAGCTTCGTGAAGTAGTTCTCGATGAACGTCCGGTCTGAGAAATCAAACGGGATCCGGACATCCGATTCGGGATCGACGCCCATCGCGACCGCCATCGCCTCGTATGCTTCCTCAAACCCACGCACACCGTCCGCCGGGTGCAAGTTGAGCGTGACCATCCGGTCGTCATCCTTCAACCATTGTAAGAATCCGCGTGGATCCGGGAATAAATCACGGTTCCACGTATAGCCCGTCCAGCCACTTCCGTAGCGTTCCGGGATATCGGTGACGTGCCAGTCCATATCGATGACACTGACCGAGAATGGAATATCTTCCGTCTTGAAGCGTGTCATCAAGTCCTTATATTCTTTCTCACTATATCGCCAGTAGCGACTCCACCAGTTGCCAAGTACCTGACGCGGTAACATCGGTGTCGGTCCTGTCAGGTGGTAGAAGTCACGCAGTGCCTGTTTGTAGTCGTGACCGTATCCGAAATAATAGATGTCATGCGTACCAGAGCGACGCGGTTCGACGAAGTGGTCTTCCGTCAGTACGAAGGCGTTCGAATCGTCGATCGCCGCGTATCCTTGCCGTGAGACAATTCCTTCCTCGAGAGGAATGACACCGTCCGCGTGGTCAAGCGTCCGTGCCGTTCCTTTTAACGTCCGGAGTGGTCCGCCGAACGTATAGCGGCTGTAGTAGGTACTGAAGTTCCCTAAGACATCGATATAAAGTGTGTTCGCAGCGAACGGTCCCTTCGTATAATGCAGATGGACGTGCTCGGTGATGATTTGCAATTCTTCCTCGTTTTCGACGATGCGGTAAGCAGGTACCGGAAAATCACGATTGAAGACCGTTTGGGTCGGTCGATCCTCGAACTGTCCATCCGCCGCGTACTCAAGTCGGATCATCCGACTCGTCAAGACCGTGAAACGGTAGACATCTCCTTGGATGATGGCGTCTGGTCGTGCTTGTGGTTTCATGTCGCGCGTGTAGAAATGGGATTCATCAATTGTTCGCATACGAATTTGGGACTTGCGCCCCTTTCACTTCCTTCCAGGCTAAGTAGTGTGCAACCGATTACACATCTAGTGTATAAGAGTTCATGTTCCCACTTCAAGGAAGAATCAACCTAAAAATGTCCCGCACCTGAAAATAGATGCGGGACGTTACGTCATAATAAGGGTGAAATCAAGCGCGAAAGTGACTCGAAAACCCGGAAGCGGAGCGGGCGTTTGACGTAATCATTCGATGATAACTGAATCGAGACGTCGAAATCAGCAATGAAGTCACGCTCGAGCTGTTCCGTACTTTCTGTGTCATACAGGAACGCCATTAGTTCATAATTGAGGACAAAACTGCGAATGTCCATGTTTGCCGTTCCGACGGCACCGATCTTGCCGTCGACGAGAAACAGTTTGGCATGGATGAAGTGACGGTTGTACGTGTAAATCTTGACCCCATCTTTCAAGAGTGGTCCAAAGTAGGAACGGGTGCCGTAGTAAGACGTAAAACTATCGCCTTTCCCCGGCGTCAAGATGCGGACGTCAAGCCCGGCACGTGCAGCAAGTCGAAGTAGCGTCATCGTCTCATTGTCCGGAATCAAATACGGTGTCGCAATCCAGATCGAGCGTTGCGCCGAGATGATGGCCGCAATCAAGGCATTGCGAATCGCGGGATCCTTCGATGTCGGTCCGCTCGTGACGATTTGAATCGCTCCGTCGGACGCCACATCATGTTTCGGGAAGTACTGGTGGATCGACTCATCCCCCGCAAACGTCTCCCATGTGTCGTCCGATTCGATTTGGGCATAAATCCAGTCGTCGAGGAACGTCGCTTGTAATTCCTTAACGGCACGTCCTTCGAGCCGTAAATGCGTATCGCGCCAAAACCCGAACTTCTTACTCTTGCCGTCGTACTCATCTCCGACGTTCAATCCACCGGTGAAGCCGACTTTTCCATCAACGACGACGATTTTCCGGTGATTGCGGAAGTTCGCCGTGAAGATGAACAAGGGACTTGAGATTGGGTCATAGGCTGCGATATGCGCTCCCGCGTCGCGTAGCGGGCGCAGGAAGTTTTCACCGAGCATATAACTTCCGAGTCCGTCATACATGAATCGAACCGTCACACCGGCTTCGAGTCGCTCGATCAATGCTTCCCGGATCGCTTTACCTGTCTCATCGTTCCGATAAATGTAGTACTGGATGTGGACATGATGCTGTGCTTGACGAATCGCGTCAAGAATCGCCGGGAACGTCTCTCCCCCGTTCGTCAGGATGTCACTTGCTGTATGAACGTCCACCCCGCCACCACCGAAGTTACGAATCGTATTCGCGAGCTTCAAATGGTTCGGTGGCAACTCACTGACGGCAAGCGACCGGACTGGACGAATCGCTTGTTTGAGCAATTTCCGTTCGTCATGCGAACGACGATTCCGACGGCGACGCCGTGGATTCCGACCGAACATCAACCAGATGATGACTCCGAGAATCGGTAAGAAGATCAGGACGAGGAACCAAGCAATCGTCGATTCTGCGGTCCGGTTCTCGATAAAGATGATCATGATGACAGCAAGCGGCACGACCGTCGCTGAAATCGTTAAGACATAAAATAAATAGCCGAGTTGATATAGTCCCCAAATGATGCCGCCGGCGACTAAAAATACGAGTGCGAATTGTAAAATCCGGTTGCGCACAGATTTTCCTCCTTCAATTAACATACCTTCACTAGTATTCTTTCCCCATTCACTATGAAAATATAACAAAAAAGAGAAACCGCAGATACGATTTCTCGAAAGATTGACCTCTTATAAAAATGTTTCTTCGTACATCTCGCGACCAGGAATTGGATCATTCAATGACGCCCAGTCCGTTTCGTGTTCCTGGACGAGACACGCATCAAATAGCGCTTCGAGCTTCTCCTGTTCTAGTCCGATGCCGATCAAGACGAGTTCGGTCCGTCGATCCTCATCTGATGCAAAACGACCAGCGTATTCCATGTTCGACGCATATCCTGCCTGATGGAACAGCAATGCCATCTCGGGACGTGTCGCAAGGAACAAGAAGCCTTTCGCCCGAACGACTTCTTGCGGCCAGTCTTCGATCAAGGCAAGCAAACGCTCCGGGTGGAACGGCACGTCGCGCTTGTAGACAAACGAACTGATCCCATACTCTTCCGTTTCCGGAATATGTTCTTCCGCATTCAACTCACGGATCCAGCCAGCACTCGCCACCGCTTGTTCAAAATCAAATAGATCAACGTCTAAGATGTCTGCCGGATCGACTTGACCATATGTCGTCTCGATCAAGCGGGCAACTGGATTTAATGCCTTTAGATAGCCGATGACGGTATGGCGTTCTTCCGGTGTCAGACGATCAACTTTGTTCAAGACGATGATGTCCGCGAACTCGACTTGATCGACGAGTAGATCGACGACTTCGCGCACGTCTGTCTCATCGACTGCCTGTTTCCGCTCAATCAACGATTCACCGGATTCGAAGTCCTTCAGGAAACGGTAACCATCGATGACCGTGACCATCGCGTTGATTTTCGTGACTTGTGATAAGTCGATGGCACTGTCCGGATCCTCGTACGTAAAAGTCTGTGCGACTGGAATCGGTTCCGAGATACCACTCGATTCGATGACAATACCGTCAATATCGCCTTGGTCGACGAGGCGTTTGACTTCAAGCAAAAGATCATCACGTAACGTGCAGCAAATGCAGCCGTTCGAGAGCGTGACGAACGACTCTTCCGTCCGCGAGAATCCGCCTTGCTCAATCAATGCCGCGTCAATGTTGACCTCACTCATGTCGTTGACGATGATCGCGAGGCGGCGTCCTTCGCGATTATGTAGTAAATGGTTCAATAGTGTCGTTTTACCGGATCCAAGATATCCAGATAAAACGGTGATCGATATCGGTTGCATCATCATTCATCTCCTAAAACGTAATCGTTACGTTTTATAGAGTAACCGACTTTTTACCTGACGTCAATCGTAATGATTTCGATTTATTTTTCATATAAGAAAAAAGCCGACGCTTGTCGACTTTCTCCATCACTCATTTTTGAATCGGTAAATCCCATGTCGTACCAATCAAATCCGTAATTCTCTTTGCCGCCTCGTGGGAAAAACCAGCAATCGTATAATGATTCGTGTCCGCAATCACATGATACATTCCGTTCGATAAGTGGTCTGCAAACATAGCATGAGCAGTATTGATTTGTTTGGTCAATGCCGGATTCAACCAACTTTCTGGCATACCACCTGCCCAGTCCGAGGCAGACAGAATGAGAACTGGCTGTGTCACTTCTTCAATCAGTGAAAGGATTTTTTGATTGTTTTCCTCGACCGCCTGCCATTCATCAAGTGTTCCACGCCAATGCCCGGGCGCTGCAAAATGTCGCCACATCGGTAGTTGATCAGCTTCTGGTAAGACACTGAACATCTTTTTACCAATTCGATCAGGAATCATCCAAGCAATCGGTCGTATGTGACTAAGGAAATAGAGAAAACGATTCCACTCCTCTTGCATTCGTTCATACCAGTTCGGCAATGCCGCATCAACATCCGGATGCGATGGATCGAGTAAGACAATACCACGGGTCTCATCATCAAACAGTCGTCCACTCGCAAGTGAAATGTAGGCTCCAAGCGAGTGACCGATGAAAACGTATGGTCCTTCGACACGAAGGATCCGTAAGACGTCCGCGAGTTCATCCGCTTGATGTGAAAAGAGACGTTTATTTTTCCCACGACTCGAGCGACCATAACCAAGACGCGAGTATTCAAAGACCCGTCCACGTTTTAATAATTCAGTTCGTAACCAACCCCATTGATGCCGATTCGACATCATCCCGTGATCGAGGACGAATGTGATGTCCCCGCTTCCTGTTAGCCGGATATCAAATCGACCGGCTGGTGTTTCAACAATATATTCCACGCTATCTCCCTACTTCCATTCATTCAAATAACGATATTTTTAGCTCATAGCCAAGGATGTTCAAATAATCAAACAGCTGGGATCGATGATGGTAGAGATGGACTGCAGCCTCAATCGCCCAGCCGTTCATCGAATCTTCAACACCCCAGTAGGTCGGACGCGTCACAAATCCAGTCGTTAGTTTTTCTTGATAGATGCAAAACGCACGATCAATTCGTTCAGAGAGCTGATCGCGTGTGACCGGCTTTACGTAAAATGTCTCCATCGTTTCCGCTGTTACCCCTGATGCAATCAACAAATCGGCTTCGAGCAAAACAGCAAGATGAACCGCCACTTCGCCAACAGTCCGTTTGCCAGGGATTGGCCTTGCGTCCCAATCCTTCGCCTCAATCTTCTCAAATAACACTTTCGACGTTTTGACACCAACTCCAACATGGAGAATAAGGGCACGCTCCCAGTCAGTCATGTTCTTTCCCCCAAGCAATGGCACGGTGTTCAAGTTCCTTGACGAGTGCATCCTTTCCGGCGATATAGGCTTCGATATCATACGGATATGTTGCAGCCAACTGCTCTTTTAATGTCCCATAAGCATTAGCTTCTTCTGGATGCGCGCGCAAGTAGTCCCGGAAGACGAGATGCCGCTCGATTTCTGGATTTCCTACCGCATACAGATGAATGTGATGCGTCCGTTCGTCTCCGCCTTTTCGGTAATAGCGTCGTCCGGGCATCCCGAATTCACCCTTCGCTTCGTAACCAAGTGCTTCCATCGGTTCATCAAACTGCTCGATTCCATCAAGCGAATTAACGACAGGTAAGATATCGATGATTGGTTTTGCTGCGAGTCCTGGAACAGATGTACTTCCCATATGATGAATGCTATTTAGACGTGCCCCAAACACGTCTCGTAATCGTTTTGCTTCTCGCGCGTATTCACTTTCCCATTCTGATTGATACGGTAACACAAAGACTTGTCGCATTATGCTATACCTCTGCAATTTGATTGTTAATGCTTAATAAAGATATTAATGAATTTATTCAAAACAATAGTTTTTAATTATTTTGACATATGAAGTGTATTCATCGTTAGAAATTTTTCCATCAACAAATCTTGAATCAATCTCTTTATACAATTCATTTATATTCTTGAAGTCTTTGTTAAATATATTTCTTTCAGTACCAGTAATAGTTTTTTCTATAAATTGAATACCTGACTCGTCTTTTCTCAAAAATAACGATTTAACACTCGATTTAGAATTTAAATAAGAGCTTAAACAAATAGTTAATAAAACCAGACTGCTTATTACTTGAGTTAAATGAACTGGTCTAATGAAATATATTTTAGTTTTTAATAGATCTTTCAAGCTTTCAAAAGATACATTAAATATGGAAACTGAGATTGTATACATAAATATGTTAACTAAATTGATTAATTCGTTTTTCAAAAATAAAAAAATAGATATGTTCACATTAGGTATTTTTACTGATATAACACACAAAATTAAGAGATATGAAAAAAGTATGATTTCTAACAGACTATTTAATGCTAGCTTAGATCTCATATTTTTATCGAGATTAGACTTTTTATCTTCTGGTTCGTCATGTATATCCATGAAAAATGAATAACAAATTTCAACAGATCTAATAAATAATCTATAAAAAATTAAAATGTAAATAATATCCATAAAATTTAAGAATAAATTTTCCGAATGTATAATCTCCTTATAAATTACTAATTTGAGTAAAATATAAGAAATAAAAAATATCAGCAGTGTATAAATAGAAATATATAAGTTATTCATGTTTCTCTCTCTTATATACTCACCTCTAAATTTTTTTAATTGTTCAAATGGTACAATTTGTTTCTCAAAATAGTCTTCACTCGATTCTTTTGTATTATTGATCACTAAATTGTTTTCATTAATAAATTTTAAGAAACTTTTTTTATTCCTTAAGGAACCTGAGAAGTTATTCATTTCATCTTTTATATTATATTCATCAAATAAAAATTCAGAGTTATATTGTTTTAAATAATCATTAACAATTACCTCATTTTCTATAATAATTTTTCGCTTATTTGCTGAATAGTACTCTTTCATTGATACTTTTTTAAAATTACATACTATGTATATCAATGCTAAGATAAAAGGATTTAATATTATTATGGATATGACAGTAATTTGAGCACTATACATTAACTCCATTACATCTTTTAAACTAGATAAATTTAAATAATTCAAAAAACCACTAAAAGAAAAATTAACATTTCTAAAAGTTTGCCCCAAAAATAATAATAATGTAATTAACACTGATAATTTTTTCTGGACAATTGTTAAATCTATAAGTTTATTCATTTCATTTCTCTCAAAATAAATTGAAGTAGCTAATAATAAATGTTTTATCCAGATAATTGATAAGAAAAGATATGTATTGTTGAATTGTCGATTACTGTCCACAAAATTATCAATAATATAATGACCAAAAGCTAAACTTGATACATAAAAAATAAATAAATATGGAATAATAAATTTTCTGGATTCGTTGTAACTTTTTATAGAAAAATCATCATTTATTATCAAATAATCAAAAGATACTATATTTTGATTGAATTTAATAAATTGATTTTTTTTCTGTTGTACTACAATAAGTTGATTTACATATAAATACAAAAAAATAAAAATTGAGACATTACTGAGGTTCAAGATTTTTTCTGGGGAAACTAGAATTGATTTAAATAAATCTCTTATTCTAAAATCATTTGTGAAATATAGCATTAACAAAATAAACAACCAGAAAAATATTTGTTGCTTAAATACTTCATTTTTTTTCATAAATCCAACTCTTTTCTATTTATTCGACATAAGATAGCCCGCAATCCAAATTCTAACATAATTGAATTACGGGCTACATATTTATTATTTTGTAATGAAGTAGCGTGATTGATCAAGATGATCCTTCGCTGTATAGATGTTGAGTTTGTACGAACCGTTCGTCAATTCCTTACGCATCTTCAGAACATAGTTCCCGTGCTGATCCGCCACGTCTTGAGCGATCAACTGATAACCAGATGCTGTCTTTTGATAGAGACGGACGATTTGACGTTTTTCGACTTTACCTGTCAACGTCTTTTTACCTGACCATTTTTTAACTGGGTATGTGTTCTTAATCGTGAACGACGCTTTTTTCGTGATCTTGTTCGAGATGTCTGTCGACTTGACCGTGTACGTCCCTGTCGTTAGACCGTTCTTGACCGCAATCTTGAAACCGCTTGCCGCCGTTTTTGCTTTTGCGATTTTCGTTGATCCTTTATAGAGCGTCACGTCAAGACCTTCCGTTGCTTTACCGCGGAGGACCGTCGATCCGTAGACTGCTGACTTTTTATCGATCGCTGGTGTCGCAACGACACCTGTTCCGACTGTGACGTTCGTTTCTGTCTTCATGAAGCTGAGTTCAGAGACGATCGTCAACTTGTCACGCAATTTGAGCGGACGTGTTCCGACTTCGTATTGACCCGCTTCGTTTGCTGTTGCTGTTCCAAGAACTTTTTCGCCAAGTTTGACTGTGACTTTCGCACCTGGAACGGCTTGACCAGTAACGACTTTTGCACCCGGTTTAACTGCTTTTGCCGAGACCGTGAAGTCTTTCATCGGCACGTTCATATTGAATTTAAGGAACGTACCTGTCTCACCTGGACGTGTTTCACCTGTGTTCGTGATGCCTTCATACCGCTTGACGTACGGTGCAGCTGCAGCCGCTGAATCAAAGCTGACCGTCGTCGGTTTGCTTGCGACGAGTGACCAGTTGTCATCGGCTTTATAATCAACCGGTTGTTTCGCTTTGATGAAGTCCGAGATGACATTACGTGTTTCGTAGGCTGATTTGTAGACGATATTCTTTCCGCCACCAAGACCTGGGAACGTCGCACTGCCTGCGCGGTAGTTGTTCGTCGCAACAAGGAATTCTTGATCGTCTGCGATCGCTTTGCCTTGATACTTGATATTTTGGACGCGATTTGCGTCTTTATTGACAACGACACCGTTAAAGTCGAACTTCGCTGGTTTCGTGATATCGATTTCATACGTCAATCCATCGAGGATATCAAAGTTATAGCTACGGAATTCTTTATTCAACAACTCTGTCTGCTCACCGCCGACTTGGTTGAATTGACCCGCAGACATCTCGAGCCAGTCTTTGACGTCAGCACCTGTTACTTTGACGACTTCGAGTGTATTCGGATAAACATAAAGATCGGCGACGTTCTTGAGTGCGATTGGTCCTTTTTTGATCAACGTGTAATCGGATGCGTTGACCTGGTTACGACCACCTGTCTTGAATGGTGCACCTGCAGACAACAACGGGAGATCTTTATATTTCGCAAGATCGGCATTTTCTTTGAGTTGTTTCTCGACATACCATTTCTGAGCGTTCGTTACGAACTGAACGGAATCATCGTCTTGCGCGAGAGCGAAGAAGCTCTGGATATCATCATTGATCGTCCCGACTTCTTGACGAATGTAAGCGAGCGTTCCTTCATGTGCTTTTTCGATCAACTTGACAGCACCGGCATCTGCTGTCGTGTCTTTCGTGACGTCCGCTAGTTTCGCACCAGACGTATCAACGACCCATTTCCCGTCGACTTGCTTCAACTGAAGATCGATGACTCCGACGTTTTTCCCTTGTGTGTTTGCCATGACGACCGGTTTGCCATTGATTAGACCGTTCGTCGCGTCAACGTTCGGCAGCTTGTTGAACGCTGAATCGGCTGCTGGGAACTTCCCATGCTGATGACCTGTCATCAAGACATCGATGTCTGCGACTTTCGTCAACGCGTAACCAACGTTCTCATCGCCATCTTTTTGATCCGTCGTATCTCCGATCCCTGTGTGTGCGAGTGCTACGACGACGTCTGCGCCAGCATCTTTTAATTTTTTCGCTGTTGCTTTAGCAGTCGGAATGATATCTTCAGCCGTGACTTTCCCCGTCAGGTTCCCCGCATCCCATGCCATGATTTGTGGCGTGACGACTCCGAACACACCCACCTTGACTGTTTTCATGTCACCGTTCTGGTCCTTGACTTGACGTTCGATGATTTGATAGTCTTTTCCATCTTTGTTGTAGTCCGCGACGATCGGCTTTTTCGTGACTGCATCCAATACGTTCGAGTTGACGAACTTGATTGAACCGCTCGAAGCACTCATCGCTGACTTGAGGAAATCAAGACCGAAGTTGAATTCATGGTTTCCGAGCGTGACTGCATCATAACCGAGGTATTCCATCAATTCGTACATCGGATGTTTGCCTTTGTTTCCTTTATCATACTGATTCTTGACGTAATCACCGAATGGCGTTCCTTGAAGTGTATCCCCGTTATCGAATAAGAAACTGTTCGTTGCGCCCACTTCAGTTTGTTGCTTTTTGATGACTGTAGCCGCTTTGACGAGACCAATCGTTTCGTCCTGCGCATCCTTGAAGTAATCGTAGTTCATTGAGTTCGTATGTAAATCCGTTGTTTCTAAGAAGCGTAACTTGACGACACTGTTGTCGGCAGCAAGTGTCTTGACTTGAACGACTGGTACGAGCATCGGTGCGATCAATGTCGACGCGATGACGAGTTTCGTTGCTTTTTTCATATGGATTTTCCCCCCAGGATGTTTTGACTGCTTCATTAATTTAGCATGGTTCGATTATAGCTAATAGTCCTTTCAAATAGGTCGGACATCCGTCTTATTTAACCTACTTAACTAATTCCAAATACTGGCTTAACATTGTTGATTTTACCTTTACAAACCAAGTTTATATGGTAAAAAAAGGAGATGATGCAAATGAGATGAACCACGTAAAAAAACGATACATTTCAGGACATGAACCTGAAAACGTATCGTTTATGCTTGATGTAGAACGTAACTGTTCCTTCTCGACTCCTACAGGCAAAGAAAGCATGTTTTTCGCTTTCGCCCGGCAGATGAAACATAGTTTAGGATACCGCGGCTTACCTTCCGCCTGTGGAAAGCGGCAATTACAGCAACGTTCGTCGTCTCCATTCAGGGCACATCTCCTAGTGGAGGAGCTTCATCACTCCACGTCCCTTAAACCGTTTTCTCTGGTTTCCGTCGGACGACATAACCAAGAATTCCGCCAAGTAACGCAAGACCTGCAGCGTAGAGTACCGTCCAGCCTGCCGTCTGTTGAGCGAACTCGAATAAGACGTCACTGCGCCATTTCATCGCGAACTGAACGTATGAAGCTTGACTGACGATGAAGCTGATGACACCGATCGCGATCGCAAAGACGAACGGATCGATAATCGACTTGAAGCTGCGGATACTACAGACAAAGTAGATCGCGAACGTTACGAGCAACAGCACCCAGTACGCACTCTCACTCGAGACATTCGGTGGCGTCGCTCCTGCCGATTCCGCATCAATTACTTGGATCGTCTGCCGCGCGACACCGTAATCAACCGGATCGAGCTTCAATTGTGTTGCTGACAAATCCGGACGTTCTCCACCGAGTAACGTCAACAATTGTTCTGTCACCCGGTCCGTGTCGATTCCATCGACGACTTTTTGGATCGAGTCATTGAGCTGATCCGTTGAGGTCTCCCCGTTCAACATCGAGACCGGGATTTCCGCATTCGCTCCAAGGACGTCTGCTTGATACACGACCTGACCGCCGTGGATCCAGTCGTACATCCCGCCACTTCCGGCGTTCAGACTCGCGACGGTGAGTGCCGTCCGAAGTGAGGAATCTCCGTCATATGCCGCTTCGTCCTGTACCGTAAAGACGAGTTGAAGTGTACTTGCGAGCATCAAAATCAGCAAGCTGGCACGACCGGCAGCTGTCAGACCAGATAACTTTTGCGGGAAGAACGCCATCCAACCAAGCAAACTGACGACGAGAAGCGGTAGGATCCCACTCATCGCATAGCCGTCTTGTAACGAGAGGAACGGCACGTCGTTTCCGCGTCCGGCAAGGACGAACCAGATGATTCCGACCGTTAAGAAGAAACTGATCGATCGAATCGTCCACCCGAGACGACTTGCCTTAATCCGTAACACCAAAAATAACAGGACAATCAAACCGATGCCAAAAACGGAATAGAGTAACGTGCCGTAAGAGACATCAAACGTAAGTGGTGCAAGGACTTGCTTTAAGTCAATCCCAAACAACGATAAGACGTCGCCGGCAGAACTCGCATCGAGCACCTGATTGATGATTCCTTCTCGGACCGCGCTCGGCATCGTGATCGATAGCCCACCGACGAACAGAAGCATAAATGACACCGTGATGTCTGCATCTTTCCAGGAGACGTCCGCCTGTTGCATCTGCGTCACGAGATCCTGATAGTCTGAGGATGAAGTGATTTGTGAAGTCAAAAATGCCATCACGCCATAGATGACACCGAAAAAGATGAGACCGATGAGGACGCCAAACAGGACATCCCAGACGGAAAACCGTCGTTGTTTCCTTTCTTGCCTTGACTCCATCCCATTTCCTCCTTTTTATGTCTGATGTTTGAATATTCCTGCTACAGCGAAACCAAAAACATCAAATTCATTCAACAGCCATTATATCCCACCTTTTCTCCGACTGTCTCCACTGATTTCCAAAATAAAAACCGGCTTCTCACAGTGAGAAGCCGGTTGAACGATCAGGTGCCATGGTATTTTTTTCTCTATTAGATGCCTTCGTATGCTTGTTCCATGATCGTCCGTAACTCAGCGACAAGCGGCATCTTCGGATTCGCCGTCGTACATTGATCCTCGAAGGCATCGACTGCCATCTTATCGAGTTTTGCCTCGAAGTCTGCTTTTTGAATGCCTTGCGCCTTGAATGACATCTTGATGTTGAGACGTTGCCCAAGATCAGCAACCGCTTGAATGAGGGATTCGACCCCTTGTTCCGTCGTTGCTGCCGGAAGACCGAGGTAGCGTGCGATGTCAGCATACCGTTCATCGGCAACGAATGATTCATATTTCGGGAATGCTGCTAGTTTCGTTGGTCGTGACGCGTTATAGCGAATGACATGTGGCATCAGGATCGCGTTCGTCCGTCCGTGTGGTGTGTGGAATTCGCCACCGATTTTGTGTGCGATCGAGTGGTTGATGCCGAGGAAGGCGTTCGCGAATGCCATCCCTGCCATCGTTGACGCGTTATGCACTTTTTCGCGTGCTTCGGCGTCTGATCCGTTAGCATATGCTCGTGGCAAGTAGTCGAAGATCATCTTGATTGCTTTCAGTGCCAGTCCATCCGTATAGTCGTTCGCAAGAACCGAGACGTATGCTTCTGTTGCATGTGTCAAGACATCCATTCCAGTATCAGCAGTGATTGAAGCTGGGACGGTCATGACGAATTCTGGATCAACGATTGCGACGTCTGGTGTCAATGCATAGTCAGCAATCGGGTATTTGACGTTTTTCTCTTTATCCGTGATGACGGTGAACGGTGTCACTTCTGAACCCGTACCAGAAGTCGTCGGAATCGCGACAAACTTCGCTTGACGACCGAGTGCCGGGAATTGATATGCCCGTTTGCGGATATCGAGGAATTTTTGACGTAAGTTCGAGAACGTTTCGTTCGGTTGTTCGTAGAAGAGCCACATTCCTTTCGCAGCATCCATTGCTGAACCACCACCAAGAGCGATGATCAAGTCGGGTTTAAAGTCACGCATCGCTTGAGCACCCGTCTGAACAGTTGTCACCGATGGATCTGGTTCAACTTGGTCGAAGATCCGGTAACTGACGGACTGTGGCAAGTTTTGAATCACTTTATCGGCATACCCGAACTGTACCATCGTTGGATCGGTTACAATCATGACGCGTGAAACGTCAGTCATCGACCGCAAGTACTGAACAGAGTTCTTTTCGAAGTATATTTTTTCAGGGACTTTGAACCATTGCATGTTCACGCGTCGTCTCGCCACCTTTTTGACGTTGAGTAAGTGTTTCGCTGTTACGTTTTCAGAAACAGAGTTTTTCCCGTATGATCCGCAACCGAGTGTCAGAGATGGTGTCAACTCGTTGTACAGATCACCAATTCCGCCATGAGCAGATGGGCTGTTAACGAGGATCCGGCAGGCTTTCATGCGGAGTCCGAACGCTGTCATCAAGTCATCGTTCGTCGTATGAATGACAGCTGTATGACCGAGACCTCCGATTTCAAGCATTTGTTCAGCAATCGTGAACGCTTCTTCGGTCGAAGCGACGCGATACGCACCGAGGACGGGACTGAGTTTTTCATGAGACAATGGTTCTGCCGCTCCGACGTGCTCGAGTTCCGCGACGAGCATGACCGTTGTTTCCGGAACATCGATGCCGGCTTTTTCTGCGATCCATGTCGCAGGTTTCCCGACGATGTCCGCGTTGACGGCACATGTATCGGTTTTGATGACGAGTGATTCGAGGCGTTGTTTTTCTGCCGGTGTACAGAAGTAACAACCGAGTGCTTCCATTTCCGTACGAACCATCGCATAAATCTCTTGATCGACGATGACGGCTTGCTCAGACGCACAAATCATCCCGTTATCAAACGTTTTTGAGAGAACAAGATCGCTGACTGCCCGTTTGACTTTCGCAGACTGTTCGATATAACACGGAACGTTCCCTGGTCCAACACCGAGTGCCGGTTTACCAGTTGAATACGCTGATTTGACCATTCCTGCTCCACCTGTCGCAAGGACCATGGCGATTTTTTCATGGTTCATCAAGACTTTCGTTGCTTCAAGTGATGGTTCTTCGACCCATTGAATACAGTCTTTTGGCGCACCTGCTTTAATGGCTGCGTCACGGAGTGTTTTCGCTGCTTCAACGGAACAACGTTGTGCCGATGGATGGAATGCGAAGACGATCGGGTTGCGTGTCTTAATTGCAATCAATGCTTTGAACATCGTCGTTGATGTCGGGTTCGTGACCGGTGTGACACCACAGACGACACCAACCGGTTCAGCGATATAGGTGATACCGTTTTGGACATCTTCTTCGAGAATCCCGACCGTTTTTTCATGACGTAGACTATTGTAGATGTATTCTGTCGCAAACATATTTTTAATCATCTTATCTTCAAAGACACCGCGTCCCGTCTCTTCTGCTGCGAGACGAGCGAGTTCGACGTGCCGTTCAAGTCCGGCAAGTGCCATATCCCGGACGATCGTGTCGATTTTTTCTTGATCGAATGTCAGTAATTCTTGTAATGCACGTTGCCCTTTTTCAACGATTTGCCCAACTGCTTGTTCGACCGGCGTTGCCGTCGATTTTGTTTTTTCTTTCACAGCCATGAGTGGTTTCCTCCCTGTCGTGGAACGAATCTGAGTTTGATTTGCCAACCATTATGTCAGGAATGCCAAGCTGTTTTTCAATAGTTTGTGCTTTCCTTCACAAATCAATCATAACCCCTTTTTCCTGTTTTGTGCATGACCATCCTGTGAATTCCCTCACACCTTTGATAGCGTTTACAACTGTTGTAAATTCTTCTTTTTTATCGTTTTGCTTCATGTACATGAATGTGTGCGATTTGTCACACCTTGCATTTTCGTGACTTGATAGCCGTTTCATCATCTTGTATTCTGATATGGGGACATATTAAGAGCTACCACTAAAGGAGGACACTTGAATGTCAGTTGTACAGGAAATGCTAGCCTTCAACGAGCGATTCGTCGCCGAAAAACAGTATGAGCAGTTCGTCTCGGATAAGTTCCCAGACAAAAAGGTCGTCATCCTGACGTGTATGGATGCCCGCTTGACGGAGCTCCTCCCACACGCACTTGGTCTTAAGAACGGGGATGCGAAGATCATCAAAAATGCCGGCGCTATCCTATCGCACCCATTCGGCTCCGTTATGCGCTCGATTCTCGTTGCGTTGTATGCTCTTGGCGCTGAAGAAGTCGTCGTCATCGGTCACCACGACTGTGGCATGAGCACGATTGATCCTAACCACATGATCAACGAGATGAAGGATCGGGGAATCGACCAACAGATTCTTCATACACTCGAAGTATCCGGGGTTGATTTGAATCAATGGTTGCGTGGCTTCACGTCAGTTCAAGAAAGCGTCGCTCACTCAGTCAGCCTCGTGAAGAACCACCCATTACTGCCACCTGGGACGAACGTCCACGGACTCGTCATCGATCCAGGTACTGGTAAGCTTGACGTCGTCGATTGCTGATCACTCTCTATAGAAGAAACGCAAATAGAATTGGATGATTTACTCCGCTTTAAACTAAAGATAACGTGCCATCCTCTCTTACCGGAGAAGGATGGCACGTTTTTTCGTATGAGTCATTTTCAGTGATCAAAACGCTTCTCACTTCATGCTTCGGGGTATAACAGAATGTATCATCTTGTAGAGAGCTAATAAGCGTATCATTCATCTTTTGATTACGAGGTCAGACTTTTACTCTTGACAGCATTCCAACATGGCTGTAAGATACTTTAGTATAGTACAGTGATAACAAAAGAAAGTGTGGTTTTACTGAATGATAAACGCCGTATTGTTTGCCGTCTTTTTACTGTTTATTTTAGCGATCTTCCGCGTCCACATCGTGCTCGCGATGGTCATCAGTGCGTTTGCCGGTGGTCTCGTCGGTGGTCTTGATTTAACGAAAACAACCGAAGCGTTTGCCGGTGGTCTTGGTGACGGGGCAGAAATCGCCCTGAGCTACGCGTTGCTCGGTGCATTTGCCGTTGCCCTCTCGAAAACGGGCTTACCGGATGCACTTGCTCACTCTTTGATTGCGCGTTCGCGTGGTAACGCAAGTGCCGCTTCCGTCAAAAAATTAAAAGGATTCATCTTGTTTGCGATTCTCTTGCTTGCGATCAGTTCACAAAACGTGTTGCCGATCCACATCGCTTTCATTCCAATCATCATTCCGCCGCTTCTTGGTCTCTTCAATCAATTGAAGATGGATCGACGCCGGATTGCGATCATCATGACGTTTGGTCTTGTGACACCATACATGTTCCTACCAGTCGGATTCGGAGACATTTACCTCAACCAGATTCTATTAAAGAACTTGAAGGCAAATGGTCTCGATACAGCAGGAGCATCCGTCATCGAAGCGATGGCGATTCCAGCACTCGGGATGGTCGTCGGTCTCTTGATCGGTCTATACTCATATCGTAAAGAACGGACATATGAGATGCGTGACATCGCACCGGACGATTATGAAATCCCAGTCATCACGAAAACGAAGCTTGTCTTAAGTGGTATCGTCGTCATCGCGACATTGATCGTCCAACTGCAAACGGAGTCGATGATTCTCGCTGCGACGACGGGGTTGATCCTCTTCTTGCTGCTTCGTCTTGTTCGTTTCAGTGAAGCAGATGACGTCATTACACGCGGTATGCGCATGATGTCATTCATCGGTTTCGTCATGATTTCAGCGAACGGCTTCTCGAACGTCTTGCGTAAGACGGGCGATATCGAGCCACTCGTCGAGAATTCGAAAGCGTTGATGGGCGATTCACAACTCGTTGCCGCCTTCGTCATGCTCTTGATTGGTCTTCTCGTCACGATGGGGATCGGCTCGAGTTTCTCGACCGTTCCGATCATCGCTGCCATCTTCGTTCCACTTTGTATCCAGTACGGATTCAGCTTAGAAGCGACGATTGCCATCATCGGTACAGCCGGTGCGCTCGGTGACGCGGGTAGCCCGGCGTCTGACTCGACACTCGGACCAACGAGTGGTTTGAATGCTGATGGTCAGCACGATCACATGCGAGAAACGGTCATTCCGACGTTCCTGCATTACAACATTCCATTACTCATCTTCGGTACGATCGCTGCGGTCGTATTATAAAAACAAGACGGATTCGCTGTCATCGCGAATCCGTCTTTTGAATTGTCTCCGTTTTTTTCCTTTTCATTTCGTCGCCGGTTCTCTAAAATAAAGGAATGAACTGATACAAAGGAGTTGTCTAACGTGTTATCTCAAGTCGTCAACCAGATTTTACTTTCGCTTGCCGATCTCGGATATTTCGGCATCGCCCTCGGGTTGATGATTGAAATCATACCGAGTGAAATCGTCCTCTCTTACGGTGGATTCATGATTTCCCAAGGAACGATCGGCTGGCCGCTCGCCATCGTCGCTGCCGTCATCGGTGGATTATTCTCGCAATTATTCTTATATTGGTTCGCTCGCTACGGCGGTCGTCCCCTTATCCTGAAATATGGGAAGTATGTTTTGATTTCAGAGCATCACTTGGACTTAGCCGAGCGTTGGTTCTTGAAATATGGTCAAGGCGTCATCTTCGGAGCCCGTTTCATCCCCGTCGTTCGTCATGCCATCTCGATTCCGGCAGGTCTTGCTAAGATGGATCAAACGAAGTTCTCTCTCTATACGGTGCTTGCGATCATTCCGTGGTCAATTTTGTTCCTGTATCTTGGTGAAACGCTCGGAACGAACTGGCGCTCGATCAAAGAAGTAGCAGCACCTTATACGAACGGTGTCCTAATCGCTGCCGTTGTCTTGATCATCTTCTACGTTATCTACAAACGCCGTCAACGAACGGTTTGAACAACTAGCAGTCTGTCTGACGACGGACTGCTTTTTTAAACAAACAGGAGGTCCTGCCATGCTCACATCCCCACTTGCTCATTTTCCACTCCGTCGTTTGACTGCATCCTATCGGAACGGTAAGCCGGTCGCGACCGGTATCAGTGTCGACGGACACATCCTACTCGTTGAAGAGACATTGGATGAAGCGCGCGGTCGTACGGTTTTGTCGATCCATCAATTAAAGGACGAGTGGCGTAAGACGACGATCGTCGCTCAGTCAGAAACTGATTTCTCGTTCGTTGATCGTTTCCCGGACGGTCGGCTCCTGCTCGTCGCCTCACGCTGCGATGACGACATCGACGGCTCCTGGATGCCGAATGCATTCATTTATGATGTTCAAGGGCACATACTCGATAGCTACTGTCTCGACGATGGGATTCAGAACGTTCAAATCGATGAACAAGGTCAGATCTGGGTCAGTTATTTCGATGAGGGCATTTACGCGGACGCAATGACGAGTTCAAACGGAGCGTTTGGTCTCGTTGCCTTCAACGACCGCGGTGAGGTCCAGTATAAAAATCGTCAATATCCAATTGATGACTGCTACGCTTTAAACGTTTGTTCGTCAAAGGAAGTCTGGTTTTTCTATTATTCCGATTTTCGCTTCGTCCGTATCAGTCAAGAGGATTTAGTCTGTGAAGCACCAACGATTGCTTTTTCCCAGTTTGCTCGTCATGGTGAATACCTTCTCGCTGCCGATCACGAGGATGTCCAATTATTAAAGCGGGATGGGACTATCTTTCAGCCGATTCGCTCGATTCGATTCGTGTCTGAACAGGGTGAAATCCTGTCAGGTGAACTTACAATGCGTCAAGATTTGATTGTTTTATCCACCTCGAATCAGTTGTTTTTCGGTAAGTTGGATCGACACCTCCCGGCTTTGATTGCCAACGAATGAAAGCTGTTACACAATCGTTTCATGAATTTCTGATTTTTGAAAACCTCATTTCAAATTTTCAAAAAGACTAGCCGAGTTCTATCTGAGGATAGTATACTCAGCGTTATAGTTATTCGGGCAAGTTGTCTGAACATTATGACGTCACAGAATTTTTTTTGGGGGAAATGATGAGTTCGAATTTGAAACGCGATTTAACAGCACGACAGGTACAAATGATTGCACTTGGTGGAACGATCGGGGTCGGTTTGTTCCTTGGGGCATCAAGCACGATCGCTTGGACGGGTCCATCCGTCTTACTTGCGTACATGCTAGCAGGAGTCTTTATCTTTTTCATCATGCGGGCACTTGGTGAGATGGTCTACACCCATCCTCACAGTGGTTCGTACGCAAAGTTCGCAAACGACTATATCCATCCAGCAGCTGGTTTCTTGACAGCAAGCAGTAATATCTTCAACTGGGTCGTCGTCGGGATGAGTGAAGTCATCGCTGTCGGGACATACTTACGCTTCTGGTGGCCGGAACTACCGACTTGGATTCCAGGCGTCGTCGTCATCATTCTCTTGACGCTTGCGAACCTTGCTTCCGTCAAGATGTTCGGTGAACTCGAGTTTTGGTTCGCCTCAATCAAGGTAATAACGATTCTTCTAATGATCGTCGCTGGACTTGGAATCATCTTCTTTGGTCTAGGAAATGACGGAAATCCGGTCGGCTTCTCGAATCTTTGGGCGAACGGTGGATTCTTCACAAATGGTTTCACCGGCTTCTTCTTTGCGCTCTCGATCGTCTTCGCCTCTTACATCGGTGTTGAGTTGATCGGCGTGACAGCTGGAGAAACGAAAGATCCAGAGAAGAACATTACGAAGGCGATCAATGGTGTCGTCTGGCGAATCTTGATTTTCTACGTCGGCTCCATCTTCATCATCGTCACGGTGTATCCGTGGAATGAGTTGTCTGATCTCGGCAGTCCGTTCGTTGCGACATTCGCCAAGGTCGGTGTCACGATTGCTGCCGGGATCATCAACTTCGTCGTCATCACGGCCGCTTTATCCGGTTGTAACTCCGGGATCTTCAGCGCAAGCCGGATGATCTATGCATTGGCTGAAAAAGAACAAGTGCCGTCCTTCTTCTTAAAGGTCAACAAACGCGGCATTCCATTCTACACGGTCTTAGCGATTTCAATCGGGATTTTCTTCGGTGTCATTCTCGATATCACCTTGCCACTCGTTCTCGGGAAGGATACGAATATCTTCGTGTATGTCTACAGTGCTTCGGTACTACCAGGGATGGTACCGTGGTTCGCGATTTTAATCAGTCATATCCGGTATCGTAAACTCGAAAGTGAACGGACAGCCTCACATCCGTTCAAGATGCCCGGTGCGCCGGTGACGAACTATCTGTCGATCGTCGCGCTGTTGACAGTGCTCGTCGGGATGTTGTTCAACGATGAGACACGCGTCTCGATCTTAATCGGAGTCGCTTTCTTGATCTTAAGTACGGTCTATTACATCGTAAAAGTACCGAAAATCGAAAAATAAACGTCTGTCTCTCCTCTCATGACCGCATGAGAGGAATTTTTTGATGGAGATGATTTTCTATATTGACATTGAATAATATTCATGATAGATATTTTTCGCGAACGCTTAAACCCTTAAGACGTCGTAACATTCTTGATTTCAATGCGTAAAGCCGTATTTCATCTACTATTTTTCTAATAAATAGATGAATTTTCAGAATAAATAGTCTTTTCATTCTAAGTGCATTTTCATGTTTCGAGTTCGTTTGAGCGGGAATATTCTCACCATACACATAATATTTCATGTGTAGAACAATCACGTTAAAACAATTTAACGGCAGAAAGGAGAGATGTAACATGAACGGATTCAATCGTTTCCTACTCGTTCTGATCGGCATTCTCGGTTTAGTCAGCGTCGGTCTTCTTGTACTTGGCGTCTATGATGTTCCACGACTCAGTCCTTTGATTGAACAGTGGCAAGATCAACAATGGTATAGCTACACGATTTTATCACTTGGTGGCTTCCTAGCATTCGTATTTGTCATTCTATTATTCACTGGACTACTCAGTCGTTCAAAAGGACAACGTCTCCTGATTCAGACGGGTGACGGGAATATCACGATCTCTAAGCAAACGATCGAACGAACGGCACTCGAGTCGATTCGTGGTATCAACGGCGTACGTTCGCCACGCGTCAACGCGGATATTCACTCGAAAAAAGAAACCGTCGCGTTAGAAGTCGACTGTTCCGTCTTCGGTCAAGAAGGCTTGCCGACAATCGGCAAAGACATTCAAGAACGCGCCAAGAACGCGGTCGAATCGTTGCTCGAACTACCTGTCACAAAAACACGCGTCCGAATCAGTGACACGAAGACCAAAACGTCTGAACGCGTCGTCTAAGATCCGAGAGGAGGAAGATCATGAAAACGAGCGAAGCACTTCGTCCGTATCGCTACCGTCTACTTGGCGGGCTAGTCGGACTGATCCTCGCCATCTTGTTCTTGACGATCGGTTTTGGACCGACGTTGTTGATCATCGTATTCGCAACAATCGGTTACCTGATCGGTCAGTGGCGGGATAATGCGCTCGATGTTGAAGGATGGATTCAGTTCTTTCAGCGGGATTGAGCATAGACAGAAAATAAAAATCACTTAACTTACACTAAAAGGAGAGATTTCTCATGGCTAACGAAATCAACACTAAACAAAACGAAAACGAAGTAGTACGCGAAAACAAACTCACATTCGAAGATCAAGTCATTAAAAAAATCGCCGGTATCGCATCAAATGATGTCAAAGGCATCCTCTCAATGAGCGGTGGCTTCATGAGTGGATTGACAGATCGTTTCCGGAGCACGGAAGATATCACAAAAGGCATCGACGCGGAAGTCGGCGAACGACAAGTCGCACTCGACTTAAAAGTCATCGTCGAGTACGGCAAAAACATCCCTTCCATCTTCCAAGACGCTGTAACGAAAATCAAAAAATCAGTCCATGATATGACAGGACTCGATGTCATCGAAATCAACATGCATGTCGAAGATGTCATGACACGTTCTGAGTTCGACGCAAAAAGTAAATCGTCGAAAGAAGAGGAAGAAAAACGCGATTTGAAATAAGACAGTCAACTAGATAGCCGCATAAAATGGACCCGCTTAAAAACGGGTCCATTTTTTACTTTTTCAATGCCCCGCGTGCGTTCAACGCAGCAAAGATCACCATCGCAATACTGAGAACAGCAGCGACGATCAAACCTTGCCAGTAGACCGACCAATCAATTTCCGGACGAGTCAGTACACTACGCATGCCTTCCATGATATAGGTCGTCGGATTGATTGTCGCAGCAATCTTCAACCACTCGGCTTCAATCAAGTCTTTCGGCACAAACGTCGTTGACAAGAAAATCAGCGGGAAGAATAAGAGCGTTCCGGCTTGAGCGGCTTGCGCATTCCGTGTCTTCAAAGCGACACCGACCGAATAACCGGCAAAGGCGAGACCGAAGCCAAGCGCGAGTAAAATCGTCAAGAAAAAGCCGCTAACACCGACTGGAATCGATAGACCAAGCAAAAAGGCCATCCCGAAAATCAGTAACGTTTGAACGAATAATTGCAGCATCCCGGCAAGCATTGGTCCGAGGACGATTGCCGTTCGCGAGACGGGTGTCAATAAGAGTCGAGCGAAATAACCACTCTCGATGTCCTTGACGAGTGCTTGCCCCGCTCCCCCTGCTCCGCCGACAGCACCCGAGACGATCGAAACAGGCAAAATGAAGTTCAAATAATCGACGCCGTCGAACTGCGGTAAATTCGAGATTCCGGACAAACCACTCGTGTAGACGAGCAGGAAGAAGACACTGATGATCAAGTTCGGAATGAAGGAAAACGGATTCCGTAACGTGACGAGGAGACTCCGACGCATCAAAAACCACGTTTCACGTATCATGTCACGATTCCTCCTTATAAGCTTGTCCAGTCAAACGAATGAAGACATCATCAAGCGACGGTTGTTTGACGACCAGTGACGTAGCGACCATTTTTCGTTCATCGAGAAAACGGACGACCGCGCGCAATGTCTCCGTTCCCCGCGAAGGAATGACGAGACGGTCTTTTTCCTGACGACCGGCAAACGTCTCTAAGACGATCCGTTCGTTCTCTTTTTCAGCTAGCGTCAATTCGATCCGCTCTTCTCCGTTTGCTGCTTTCAGCTCAGCTGCCGTTCCTTCCGCAATCAATTGTCCCTCATTGATGATCGCGATTCGGTCGGCTAGCTGATCGGCTTCTTCCAAGTACTGTGTCGTCAAAAAGATCGTTGTTCCGAACTCTTCGTTTAATCGTCGGACCTCGTTCCAGATTTGTACACGGCTCGCGGGGTCGAGTCCTGTCGTTGGTTCGTCAAGGAACAAGACAGTCGGTTGATGGACGAGCGTCAATGCCAGATCAAGCCGTCGTTTCATCCCGCCGGAGTAAGTACCTGATCGACGCTGACCGTCTTGATCGAGTCCGACGAGCTGCAACAATTCCTCTGCCCGTGTTTTTGCTTCCGTCTGACTTAATCCGAATAATTTTCCCTGTAAGACGAGTAATTCAAGTCCGGTCAAATCTTCATCGATGCCGGTATCTTGCAAGGCGACCCCGATTTGCAATCGGACCTGTTTTTCCTGTTTGACGACATCAAATTCCTGAATCGTCGCCCGACCTCCGGAAATTGGAATCAACGTCGTCAGCATCTGGACGGTCGTCGACTTTCCTGCCCCGTTCGGTCCTAGAAAAGCAAAGATCTCTCCTGCCTCTACATCAAACGAGATGCCTTTGACGACATCTTTCCCATCGTACGTCTTCGTCAAGTTCTCGACATGAATCATCTTCATTCCTTCTTTCCCTGAATTCAAAGTCATGTCCAAGATTTTCCCGTTTTTTCTGATCTCGAATCAAAAAAAGACATCTGATTCGATGCCTTGATTCAAGCTTTAACGATTATGCTACAATCTGATACACACCATACAAGACGCCGGCAGATACTACGAGCGTTGTGACGATCGACACCAGCATCATCGTTAATCCGATTCCTGTTAATCGAACAGTTCGGGCTAACGCGAGACTAAACGAAACCACTGTACCACTCGCAAGTACAATCGCCCCTGCGAATAACAATGTAGGATTGATCCATGCATCTCCGATGACGATCCATGCGTAAGTGATACCAGCAAAAAGAACGGTCATGATGAGCCATCGCCTTGCTGACAAATTTTTCAACATATTGGTTTCCTCCTAATTTACTTCTACATACTTGTTCGCCCTTTCCCATTAGATTCCTGTTACTAAAAAATCGTGCCTCCTGCTGTCAGGAGACACGATTCACTTATGACGCTACTTGCCATTTCTCTTTTAATTGCTCCATCTCTTCTTGACCTTCGTGCGATTGCATCCACAGATTGAAGACATCGACGACGTCCCCTTCCGACTCTCGGACGAGGTAGCTCTTCTCCGCCGGAATCCATTTTTCTTGAATTCTTGGTGCTGCGAGTCGTTTGTCGAGCGCTTCATAATGAATCGCCTCGACCGTATCGGTGATCATGACATCGACTTCGCCCGATGCGACTGCATGCGGGATTTCGAGATTTTGTTCATACATGACGATGTTCGCCTTCGTGAACGTCTTACGGACGAACTGTTCATTCGTTCCCCCTGGATTTAGACCAATCGTCACGTCTGGACGATTGATTTGTTCGATCGAAGCAAGCCGTTTAGCATCTTCTTTACGGACGAGCGGTGTCTTTTGGAATGACAGATAACTCGACGTGAAGTCGCCGATGATCTCGCGCTCGATGTTTTTCGTCACACCCCCGACGACCATATCGAATTTCCCGCTAGCAAGATCAGCAGACAGCGTGGGCCATGTCGTCGGGACGAATTCGACATCGATGCCGGTCGTCTTCGCGAATGAACGGATCACTTCGATATCGAACCCTTCGTACTCGTTCGTCTTCCGGTTCAAGTACGTGAATGGTTTGTAATCCCCAGTCGTTCCGACGACGATTTTTTTCGTCGCAAAGACATTCTTCGCTTGTACACGTCGTGGTTGCTCCGTTTGCCATAGCGTCAATAAGCTCGCAAATAAGACGCCACCTCCGACGACGATCCATCCCCATTTACTCATGTGCTCCCGCTCCTTTCGCTCCGACCGTCTCACGCGTCGAGACGATGTTCCATTTTTTCTTTAGTTGTTCAACCTGTTCTTGCCCCTCTGCACTTTCAATCCAGACCCGGAAGACATCTCCAAGCTGTTTTTGGTCCGGTTTCATCAAATACGCCATCTCAGCTGGTTCCCACGCCTCTGTCAGTTTCGGCACCGCAAGATCGAGTTCTGTCGCGTAATGCAACGCCTCGATGTCGTCCGTCACCATGACATCGACTTGTCCGCTTTTTACGGCTTTCGGAATGTCCAAGTTGTTCTCAAAGACGGTCACATCTGCCTTCGGAAAATGCTTCTTCACGAACGCTTCGTTCGTGCCACCCGGATTGACACCGATTTTGACTGCTGGATCATTGATTGCAGCGAGCGAATTCAAGCGTTCGACATCTTTCTTATTTACGAGCGGTGCTTTTTGAAAGGAGAAATACGACAATGTAAAGTCTCCGACGACCTCGCGCTCGACTTTCTTCGTGATGCCACCGACAGCGATATCAAACTTGCCTGATTTCGTATCCTCCGATAATGTCGGCCATGTCGTCTTGACGAACGTCACATCAAGATTTGCTGCTTTGGCGAACGCTTGGATGACATCGATATCAAAGCCTTGATAACGATTCCGTTCCTCGTTCCAGTATGTAAAGGGCTTATAATCCCCCGTCGTCCCGACGACCAGCTTGTGGTCTTCGAAGATGTCATGTGCTTTGGCATCCGTCTGTTGATTCCAGATTGTCCAAGCGGCAACGCCTGTCAAAACAAGTCCTGCCAGTAGCCATGGTTTCTTTCTCATCGTATCTCTCCTTTCTGTTTCGTCGTTGCCCATTCACCGAATATTGCTACAATTTAACCCAAATGATTTTCGGTGTGGGTAATAGTCATTATCCTACCACACTTACACGTGATTTCAAGATAATTTGATGATTTTATGCATAAAAGCGTTAAAAAGATATTTTGATGACGGTTACAGTTCTACAAGTCGTCTCTCTTTACAGAACCCCCCGTCTTTTCCATACTGAAACAGAATCATCAAATCGTGAAATGGAGGAATGGAACATGAGTCAGATTTTCATCATTGGTGCAAATGGTAAAGTAGGTCGTCATGCTGCTCGCTTACTGCAGGATTCGGAGCACGATGTCAAAGTAGGATTACGTTCCAAGAACCAGTTCAGTGATTTTGAGAAATTAGGTCATACCCCGGTCCATCTCGATCTGGAAGCGGACGTCGCGACGATCACTGATGCATTACAAGGATCAGATGTCGTCATCTTTACGGCAGGATCCGGCGGTCACACAGGAGCGGACAAGACGATGCTGATCGATTTCGACGGTGCTGTCAAAGCGATCGAAGCAGCGGAAGCAATCCATGCAAAACAGTTCATCATGGTCAGTGCCTTGAATGCCGATTCGCCGGAAACATGGTCCGACAGCATGAAGCCGTATTACATTGCAAAACGCTACGCGGATCGTGTCCTGAAAGAATCGTCACTTAATTACACGATTCTTCGCCCAGGCGGACTATCAGATGAAGCCGGCACAGGAAACGTCACGACGGATCCGTCCGAACAAGCAACCAAAAAAATTCCGCGCGAGGATGTCGCACGCGTCATTCTGGCTGCAATCGGTCACGACAAGGCGTCGAAGCAAGTCGTCACACTACTCGAAGGTGACACACCAATCAACGAGTTATTCTAATACAAAAGCTCACGTCTCCATTTTCGAGACGTGAGCTTTTTATAAACAAAATCTTGTCTATTCATTAAAAGCAGGTGTGCACTTCTTACATAATGGTTAGAAATTCTTATATAACTCAATTCAAGATTATGACAAACATTTTTTGATATGTTGATAGTTCTTATTGCCACCTGATAAGTTGCATACATCCGTAAATCCAAGATTTTTCAAGACGTTTTGCGCAGCATTCCCCGTCACGCCTTTGTTGCAGTAGACGATCGTCGGTAACGTCGGATCCAATTCCTTTGCGCGTGTCCGTAGTTCACCAAGCGGAATATGGATTGCTCCATCGACATGGTTTTTTTCAAATTGGGCTTTTGAGCGTGTATCGATGATTTGGAACGACTTCCCATTCGCGACTTGGTCAATTAATTCGTTCGGTGTCATCAAACGCGCTGTTTTTTTGATGGCATTATCGAGTGCCATTCCCGTATAGAGAACGGGATCCTTCGTCGTCGCGAACGGTGGAGCGTAAGCTAAGTCGAGATGGAATAAATCCTCTGCCTTCGCTTTAAAGGTGATCGCTGTCGCTAGGACATCAATCCGTTTGTCGACACCTTGCGGACCTACGATCTGGGCTCCGAGAACTCGCCCTGTTGCCCGATCGGCAATCGCTTTGATCGTCATCTCTTTCCCGCCCATGTATTCCGGACGATCTGGTTTGATGTTATGCAAGACTTCGATGTCATAGCCTGACTCACGCGCTTCTTTTTCCGTCAACCCCGTTTGAGCGACAGTCAAATCGAACGCCTTAAAGATTCCTGTCCCTAAAATACCACGGTGCTCCGCTTCTTCTCCGGTAATGACCATTCCGGCAATCCGTCCCATCTTGTTTGCTGTTGAACCAAGCGGACGATAAAGTGCCTCACCCGTGATGACGGAGAAACTCTCCGCGACATCGCCGACTGCGTAGACATCGGCTACATTCGTCTGCATGTGACGGTTGACTGCGATCGCCCCTGTTTTACCGAGCTCCACACCGATCTGTTTCGCAAGACCCGTGTTCGGCTTGACGCCAACAGATAAAATGACAAGATCCGTCTCGATCGTTTTTCCACTCTCAAGCGCGACCTCAGAAATACGTTCTTCTCCGTTGAACGCTGTCACGGATTCGCCAAGCAAGAGGGATACCCCTTTATCTTTCAAATGATCCGCTACACGTTCTGCCATATCGCGATCAAGTGGCGGCATGACTTGCGGCAAGCGTTCGACGAGCGTGACTTGAATACCGCGATACGTCAATTGCTCTGCCATCTCGAGTCCGATGAATCCTCCGCCGACAATCGTTGCTGTCTTCGGATCGTGAGCATCAATGTAGGACCGGATCGCGTCGGCATTGCGGACATTTCGAACCGTAAAGACATTCTCATGTTCAACGCCTGGAAGTGGTGGAATGATACTTGAAGCACCGGTTGCCAGCACTAACGTATCATACGTGTCCGTGAAACGATCCCCTGTCAGGAGATTGACGATCGTCGCCGTTTTTGTCGCATGATCAATCGATTCGACTTCGTGTTGTGTATGAATATCGATGTTATATCGTTTTTTAAAGAAAGCGGCATCGCGCGGTGTCAATTCGTCGATGTCAGCGATCTCCCCACCGACGAAGTAGGGAATCCCACAACCTGAATACGAGATGTCCTGATCCCGATCATAAATCGTGATTTGCAACTCTTCACTGTTACGACGTGCTTTTGCTCCAACGGAAGTTCCCGCAGCAACTGAACCAATAATCATCAATTTCATCTCTCGTTCCTCCTTGAAAATCAATAAAGTATCAAGCTGATATACAAGCCAAGCAATGTGATGGCAAGTGTCGGGATCGTCAGAATCGTTCCGATTTTAAAGTATTGACCCCAACCAATTTTCACACCCTTCGTTCGAAGCACGTGCAACCAAAGTAATGTCGCTAAACTACCAATCGGCGTGATCTTCGGTCCAAGATCAGATCCGATGACGTTCGCATAGATGAGCGCTTCTCGAATCGTTCCAGTTGCCTGGCTCAAGTCGATCGCAAGGGCATCAATCATGACGGTCGGCATGTTATTCATGATGGACGACAAGATGGCAGCCAAGAAGCCCATACCAAATGTCGCGGCTGCTAAATTCGTCGCAAAGCCATCAATGATGTCAGCGAGAACTTGTGTCAATCCTGCATTTTGAAGTCCGTAGACGACGATGTACATGCCAAGTGAAAAGAAGACGATCGCCCACGGTGCACCACCGATGACCTTTTTCGTCGGTACGCTCGGTGAACGGCGTGCCATCAATAAGAAGAACAAAGCGATGATTCCAGCGACAAGACTGACGGGAATGCCGATGACGTCACTCGTAAAGTATCCGACGACAAGCAAAATGAGGACGAACCATGAAAGCTTGAACATCCGTTGATCCTTGATCGCTGTTGCGGGTGCGACGAGTTGCGCGACATCGTAATTCTTTGGGATACTCTTTCGGAAATAGAGATACAAGACGATCAGACTGCCGATGACAGAAAAGAGATTGACGAACACCATCCGTGACGCATACTCCGTAAACCCGATGTTAAAGAAGTCTGCTGAGACGATGTTGACGAGGTTCGAGACGACGAACGGTAAACTGGCCGTATCGGCAATGAATCCGGAAGCGAATACGTAGGCTAACACGACATAATCCGGAAGTTTCAAGTGACGAACCATCGCGAGGACGATTGGTGTCAGAATCAAGGCTGCCCCATCGTTCGCGAATAAAGCCGCAACGACAGCACCGAGTAATGTCATGTACACGAATAGTTTGACACCACCACCTCGTGCGATGCGTGCCATGTGGAGTGCCGCCCATTCGAAGAACCCAATCTCATCAAGAATCAATGAGATGATGATCAGAGCGATGAAAGTAAAGGTGGCATTCCAGATGATGCCCCAGACCGTCGAGACATCATCGAGGTTGACGACTCCCGTCAATAGCGCAATGAGCGCCATTCCCATCGCGGAGTAACCGATGCCGAGTCCTTTCGGTTGTTTAATGATTAAGAATAAGGTGATCAGAAAAATTCCGATCGCTAGTAAATGTGTACCGGTCAATGCGTTCACTTCATTTCTGTATTAAATTTCGAGTGGTTTTGTTAACGATTCGTCATCCTTGAACGTGTCATTCAGAATGGAATATCGTTTTAATTCCCCTGCCTTACTCGGGCTAATCCATTTCATCCACAATGTGTCTTAGCAGCTTCTGTCCGGGATGTCCGGCGTGTCCATTTCTGCTAAAATCGTCAATAACAATCTGTGTTGCGGGTGATCTGGATTGATTCGAAAATAAATCCATTGTCGTTCCCGTCGTTCCAAGATGAGCTGGGATTGACGCAATAATTTTAGATGACGACTGACTGCCGGTTGCGAAATATCAAACATTTCGACGAAATCACAGACACAATGTTCCCGAACGTGTAGCCTTCGCAAAATTTCAAGTCGTGTTCCATCGCTCAGTAGCTTCAAGAACTGACTCATTTCTTCTACCCGTTTTGCTGTCTCGATCACTAGAGTATCCTCCTCTCTGTTATACGTATAGTCCATGCATGATACAGGAGCGAAAATATCAATTTCGCTTTTCACATAACCATATTATTATATAACGATTTTGTTATGCAATGATTTTTTCGTAAATCGATTTCAAACAAAAAAATCGCCATCTCATTCGATGACGATTCTTCTTACATTCTTCATGCAACAACACGTCGAGCTTGTCGTTGCTCCATCCAACTCAGCACTAAGCACGTTATGATAAAACTACCGAAACAAAGCAGGGATAAATGCAACACTTGCGTACCGATGGATCCATTCATGAATAACAATCGACTGAATCCAGCCACGGCATTCGGAACAGGTAAGAACGTTCCGAGGGATTGATAAAACGGTGCCAGCATCTTCGCCGGCACGATGTTTCCGGCAGTCATCAATTGGAACGGAATCAACGCAACATTGACGAGTGGAGCAATCGGTCCAAATATCGCAAAGTTCATCTGTGTGACGGCGATACAGGTCGCGACGACAAGGAGCTCAAACGCCCATAGTTTGATGAATGGTGTCGTAATATCCGTTAATACATGCGCCACGGAAACGAGTAGCAATGGAACAACCAAAAGAACGATCCCGTGTAATAGTTGGCGACTCCAAAATAGTGACCAGATCGAATGACGCTTACTTAAGATCGTGCTGACGAGATTGAATTGAATTCCCATCGTCATCGTCGCGATATAGATGACGAACCCGAGGATGAGTGGCAGCATCGACAAGGCAAAATCTGAGACGGCATGCTCCGTGACGACCGACGTCGTGAACGTTGGCTCACCATTCAACTGTTTGCCGATCGTTTCCGTTGCCCGCTCGAGAATTGCATTCGCGAATTCGGCATTCGACTGGCTGACGTGTGCCGTCAGTTGACGCGAAGCATCATCCTTTTGTAGAACGAGATCGACTTCATTGGCATCGAGTGCTTCCAACCCTTTCGCTTCGGTCGGAACTGCTTGGACCGTGAACGGTGCTTCTTTTAGTGATGTGACGAACGGGTCGTTCACTTCGCCAACGACACCGACGTTCAATTGATCGAGTCGTTCCGTCGTTCCTTCGTAACCAGTCATCCAGACGACGAGGAACAAGAGCGGGACGACAATCGCGAAGACGAGTCCCACTTTCGTTTGTGTCATTGACCAGACATCTTTCCATGCTTTCATATTACGATCTCCTTTTATATGCATTACTTATAATATCACGTGCAACTATATGTCCGAAGGAAAACCATTCACGTCACATTCCGGTGAATGGTCTCAAGTGTTTCCTTTAATTGCTCGATTTGATCTCGCGAGAGTCCACGGAACGCTTCGAGTTGTAGCTGATCGAGCTCTGGTCCGAGGCGATCGACGATATCGCGTCCTTCTCGTGTCATCAAGAGCAGAACCGCTCGTCGGTCCCGGGGATCCGGCGTTCGAACAATCAATTCTTTTTTACCGAGCTTATCGAGAATCTTACCAATCGTCGTTTGATCACGTTCTGTCACGAGTGCCAGTTGCTTTTGCGAAACACCATCTTGTTTAGCGAGTTCGCTCAGGACAGAAAACTGCTCTGGTGTCAGTCCGAACGCTTCCATCCGTTTAGCAGCAGCACGTTTGAACGCATAATAACTACGGGATAATTGCATGCCAAGCGACCATTCCGATTCTTTCATCCCATCATCTCCATATAGTTGCACTACTTATTATTTATCCACTATACCTGAAGAAGAACAAGTCCGTCAACGGTCTCATTTTGCCTGGCGTTGACGAATCCCATCGATATGCGCTTGTTGCGTGGCACGATCGACTTGTGAATGAACTCCGAGTTTTCCCGCGATCGTATCGACTTGACTCGGTGTCAATGGCTTTCCTGTCGCGAGTTGCTCGATCGTCTTACGTAAGACGTTTCGTTTCAAGACACGGACATGAGCTGAATCGACGGTGATCTTTTTCAGTTCACAGCGTTCGCTGAAGACGATCAAGGAGTGAAAGAGCGCGGGATCCGTTCCTTCTAAGAAGCGTTGCATGCTTTTGAGATGCCCTTCATTTTGTTTGATCGGATTATAGAACCGTTGCTTGAAGCGATTCTGGAACTGCTGCGTCCACTGACGGTCCTGCTCGCGTCCGAAAATCCACCCGCTGTAGTTTTTCGATTCGAGTACATAGATGCCACTTTCATGAATGAACGTCACATCGATCTCCGTCGTTCCTTCTCCACGCGCACGTGGTAAGTATGTATTAAAGACATACGTGCCGTATCCGGAAACTTGATCGAGTTGACGTGTCGTCAAGTATTCGCCCCATTTCCCTTTATCACGAACGATCCGTAAAAACGGTTCGCGCGTTAAACGATAATAACGACTACTGTGATACGAACTGCGTTTTACGAAGAAAAACAGACCAAACGTTCCGAAGAAGAACAGTACCATGATCAGTCCGATTTGAATCAAGAGCGGTAAAAATGTCACTAACACATTATCCACTAGATTTATCTCCTTTCCATATTAACCCTTTATTTTCCACTATATCAGCATAATCAATTTCTGCATCATTTTCCACTATTTGTTATGGTGACTATCCTATGGTACGGTGAAACAAAGGAAGGTGTTCACCATGGATTCTGTCGTCACGTTCGCACCACTGATCGTCTTATTCTTCATCTGGATGTCCTTATCCCAAAAAGCAGACGAAGCGAAACGCCGCCAACAAACGATTCTGAAGAAGCTACAACGGATCGAAGAGCACCTCGGTCTGAATGAGGTGTCACTAGAAGAAGCAGCGTTACAAGTCGAACTGGTTCAGTTGCTTCATGAAGGAAAGACGGTTGAAGCTGTGAAACGCGTTCGAGAGACGCTCGGATCGTCCTTGCTCGAAGCAAAACAATACGTCGATCAACTAAAAAGTGAGCACGGACTATGATCAAAAAGACCATCTGACAGCGAAGTTCAGATGGTCTTTTTCAACTATGTATTCATTTATATGCATCAAGTATCAACGAAGGAAATCTCATCTGTTCTGCATTACGGGGATCATATCGTTTCGAACGGAAAATGATACCGTCTGCGCCGTCCCAATCCGCTTGATGGAACACCCCATTCTCATCAAAATATTCGAGAAAACGTACCTGAAACCCAGCTTCTTCGAATACGTTCCGTAACGTTTCGTACGTATAGACGATTTTGTGACTCGCTGCCGGATGGTCAACTGGACCGGGACCACCGACTTGGACGATTGATTGGTATGCCTCATCCCGAAAATAACCGTCCGGCACTGCACAACGGACGTATCCTCCTGGTGCAAGGTATGTAAAACAATGACTTGCCGCGTCAATCCCTTCTTCGAATGTCAAATGCTCCCAGACATGTTCCGCAAGAATCGCTTGCAACGTGTCGTTCGAAAACAATCGTTCCCAATCGGACCGATTGAGCAAATTCAACTCATCTTCTTGTGAATGATACCAACCGGGATTGTTGTGATACGGTCCTGCTCCAATGACGATACGTTCTTTCATGTATCTTCTCTCCTTTCAGTTACGTTTTATCATTTCTTGTTTTCCGCGACCATCCCTGCTTTCGATAAAAAAATAGACGACGGATTCTCCGTCGTCTATTGCTGTTAATCCCGCGCCGCGAGGCGATACAAGAGATCAAGTAATTCGATATAGAGCCAGATGATCGTCACGATCAATCCGAATGCTGCAACCCACTCCATCGACTTCGGAGCACCGGCGCGAACTTGTTGCGATATGAAATCGAAGTCCATTACGAGTGACAAGGATGCCACGATGACGATGACGAACTGAACGCCGATCGCAATCGGTGAGCTACCTGTCATGAATGGGAGGTCGACACTAAATAACGCGAGAATCAAGTTGACCGCATACAAGACGAAAATCGAGAGAATCGCTGCTGTGACCGCAGAACGGAAACGTTGCGTCACTTTAATCATCCCCGTCGAGTAGACGAACCACATCGCAAACGCGACGACGAATGTCGCAACGACTGCTTTTCCGACGATTCCTGGGTACATACTTTCGAACATCAACGATAACGCTCCGACTGCCACACCCTCAACGATCGCATAAACCGGAGAAAGGACTGGAGCTGTTGCTGGTTTGAATGTGATGATCAAGGCAAGGATTAGACCGATGACGAATCCACCGATTAAGGCTGGGAATAGGAACGCTTGGTTTTCTGCGAGGAAGAACCAACTGCCCCCTGCTGCTGCCGTGACGAGAGCGAGCATCAAGAAAATCTTGCTCATCGTACCGCTTTTTGTCATTGGTCGTTCTCCGACACGTGCCGTATCGAATCCGCGACGCAATGCCGGGTTTACTTTAAAACGCGAAGCCATTGCTTTCACTCCTTTTTGTGATTCTGTTTTCTACTACGAAGGTTTCCCGAAAAAGTTTCAAAATAACCATTGATCAAGCGCTTTTAATTGCAACATGACGACTGGGATCGAGGCTTTCGCATCGATGCGGTACGATTTCGCTTGTCCGATCAGACCGGACGTGACGAAATCGGCACTTTCTAACGCTTCGCCGATCGGACCAAACGCGTCACTATCGATTTGGCGGTGTCGGTAATGAATGAATCGTTCCGTCGTTCCCTCTTTGATTTTACAACCATCCTCGACGTCCGGACGATTCAACCCGTATTCTGCATAATGCCAGACGGTCGTCGTATCCCAAGGAGAACCGATATGCAGAATTTGACCGTCCGCCTCGATGAAGCGTTCAATCGGTGAACCGGGACCGAAGCCATTTTCTAGTGTATGACCGGCAACGAATGTCGCCGCATCTTTCCCCCAGGCAGTCACGGACCACATCGGATGATCGCTTCGAACGACGCCGGGATACGTCCGGAAGACTTCCGGGACGCGCCCGATACCGCGTGTGACCGTTTTTGCCGGGTCATATGCCGGCATTTCCCGGCGGATCGTTTCCCACCATTCCTCGGGAACAGCGGGTTGGCTCCAGTTCTTCGGATCCGAATTATCGGTACTTTGCGCCGGCATCATGATCAACCCTTCCGTCGTGACGACTTCCTGTAATGCCTCAATCAATGCTTGTACGCCGCCGGGAATCCAGCCGATTTGTTTAAGTGACGTATGGACGAACAGTTTCATACCGGGCGTCACACCTAATTCGTGTAACGCCTCTTTGATTTGTGATTTCGTGACCATGTTTCGTGTTTCCATCGATCTTATCTCCTTACTCGACGACTAGTGCAATCGTCGACCCCGTTTTTCCTTGTTTGACCTCGATTTTTGCGTCAACTCGTGACTTCAGTTCCTGGACGTGACTGATGATCCCGACCATGCGACCGCTCGCTTGAATCGAGAGCAACGTCTCAATCGCTTGTTCGAGTGATTCTGGATCAAGTGTTCCGAATCCTTCATCGATGAACATCGTCTCAAGTGACACGCCACCGCTTGCTTCTTGCACGACTTCCGACAATCCGAGCGCAAGCGCAAGGGATGCTTTAAAGCTTTCGCCACCGGATAACGTCTTGACATGACGCGTTTGCGACGTGTAAGCGTCAAAGACATTTAAATCAAGCCCGTATTTCTTAAGCCCTTTTCCCGCCTCCGTTTTCCGTTCAAGCTGGAAACGCCCGGAGGTCATCTCGTGCAGATGCCGGTTTGCGGCGAACAATATTTCATCAAAGTATGCCGTCTGGACGTACGTCTCGAACGTCATCCGTTGCGCATTCTCCCCGACACCAACGCGAGCGAGTTCGCCGATGATGCCGTATCTCGCATCCTCGTCCTCAATCTGGCGTTGCAAGCTTTCCCAGGCCGCGATCAATTGATCGATATGTGCGCGTTCCTTCTCGAGCCCGACTCGTCGGTCAATCTGCTCCGTCAGTTCGAGCGACACCGTCTTCACATCCATCCGCAATTGTTCAAGGTCCGGACGCACTTGACCTTCCGTCTTCAAGCGGGCTTGTTCCTGTTTCAACTTTAATTCCTGCCGCGCTAGACGGTCTTGTTCCAAACGTTCTTGGAGGTGACGAAGCGCGTCACGCGACCGTCTCGCTTCACGGAAGGCTTCGATCGTCGGAAACGTTTCTTCTGCCAGGACTGCGTGTAATGCGTTTTCGCGGTTCGTTAATCGGTCGTTTTGTTCAGCAGATGCCTCGGTCAATTGACGGAATCGTCCTTGGTGTTCCGCGAAGTCACGATCAAGCTGTTCCTTCTCGCGTAACTGTTGCTGTTTGTCTTGTTTGAACTGCTCGATACGTGTTTCTGCCTGTTGTTGTTCCTCACGGAGTGCTGGTAGCGATTTCTCGGACTCTCCTGATTGACTCAGACGACCCGTCAAGTGTGCCAATTCCGATTCAATGCCGGTCCGGTCTTTGATCATTGCATCGATCTTTAGTTGTAGCTGGTCCATGGATTGTTCGAGTTGTTGCAGACGAGTCTCAAGACGCGCTTTTTCCGTCTGCGCTGCCGCTAATCGGGCTTCCGTCTGTCCGACTTCCTGAAGCTGTACTGAAACATCCGCATGAGATGACTCGTTTTCACTCGTCTTTTGCATCTCGGTCGTCAGTTGCTGCAGACGCTCCGCAACCGTCCGGTACGAGGCTTGTAATTCTTGATGCGCTTGTTGGGCTTCAAGGAACCGCTGCTGTGCTACATCGACGGATAATTCCTTTGCGACGGCGACAGCATGATGTGGATGCGACGTACTGCCGCAAACCGGACAAGCCGTCCCGTCCGTCAATCCTTTAGCAAGTTCAGCAGCCAGTTGTTCCCGTTCGTATCTGCGCGCTTCTTCATACTGGCGCGCCGCTGCCTCTTTTTGATCCCGGACGCTCGTGCCGCGGACGATCAGCTGTTGCCGTTCTGCTTCCAATTTGTCATGTTCCGCCATCTTTGTCGCTAGTTGTTGCAGGATGAAGCGCCGTTCTTGCACCTGTAAGCGCTCTGCTCCAACGTTTTGCAATGGATGCAGTTGTTCTTGAATAGTCTTACGTTCTGTCCGTGCTTGTTCGAGTTGCTTCCGTAATGGCTCTGGGTCCAAAAGCTTCAAACGTTCTACTAGTTGTTGCTGTTGTTGTCGTAAAGCCGTTTCTGCTTCCAAACGTTCGCGCTCTTCTTGAATCTTTTCGAGACGACGACTGAGTTGCTCGATCTGTGGTTCCTCCGCTAGCAATCGATCGACTTTTGCTTGCACGACATCTTGTTGCTCTCTCAAGCGAGCGATGTGCTGTTCGGTTTCCTGTTTTCGACGCGTGAGTTGCGTCAATTGTTCTTGATCCTGTTGCCACTGGTCATAGATCGGTCCGACGATTTGAGCGCGCTCAGCCGCCATTGCTTCTTCTTGCATCCGCTTGATTTCCGGTAAGCGGTCAATTAGCAACTGTTCCGTCTGTTGAAGTCGCTCCTGCTCTTGGAAAACCGCTTCAAGTTGCTCGCCTTGTTGCAATTGCGTCGTTTTCTTCTCAACGATCGCACGTGTCTCTACTTCAGCTTGACGTGCAGCCGTTAACCATTCGTCCCGTTCTGTCGTCAATGCCTCCATCCGTAACCGGATGTCGCCTTCCGTCAGTTCACTCCAGTTCGCTTGCAATGGTAATTCCTCAAGCTTTGCCCATTGTTTCGTCTTTGTTTCCTTGATGCGTGCCGCAAGATCGAGCGCTTGTCGATGCAAACGTTGCTGGAACTCACCATAGTGTTCCGTCTTAAACAGCTGTTTGAGAATCTGGAGTTTGTCTTTTGACTCTGCCATCAACAGTTCGCGGAACTTATTTTGCGGCAACAGGAGAATTTGTGAAAATTGTTTATGGTCGAGCTGGATCAACTCTTGAACGCGTTGTTTGATTTCTGGAATCTTGACCGCGAGCGGCTTCCATGTCGTTCCGTCGAACCGAGCGAGCTCGGCTTCATGCGAGTAACCGGTTTTATTGACTGGATGCGGTTGACTCGGTTGGCGGATGATCCGGTACCGTTCTCCTTTCAGCGTAAACTCCAGTTCAACTTCCGTCTTTTGCTCAGGCACGGCAAAATGACTTCGCAGTTCGCTCATTTCCCGTTCGCCGCCTGACGTTTCGCCATACAGAGCGAACGTCAATGCGTCAAAGATCGTCGTTTTTCCTGCTCCGGTATTCCCGGAGATGACGAACATCGTCCGTCCGGCAAGTGCAGTGAAATCAATCGTCTCTTCACCAGCAAACGGTCCAAAGGCGCGTAATGTCAGTCGTTCTGGGCGCATGTCGCTTCCTCCTTCAGGACGGCTTGCATCGCTTCCGTCGGTTTCTTTTCACGGACTGCTTCATAAAACTCACTGAATAGATCTGCAACGGATGCATCCTTGACTTGCTCCCGCGACGCCTTGACTGCCCGCGTACTCTCACGGACGAATCCAATTCGCTCGAGGTGAAGGATGTTCGGGTAGATTTTTTTCAGCTTGCCCATCGGATCCATCAAAGCTTCTCCGTCCGTTAGATTGATCTTTAAGTAATCGTCCGTGTCTTGTGTCGCGACGAATGCCGGGTCTGTCAGCTCAGCGAGACTTCCGGTCAATTCCCGCAAGTCACGTTTTGGTGCAAGTGGTTCGAATCGGCGATCGAACGTACCCGCTTCGTTCAACGTCAATACATCGACCCCTTTGACATGATGTGCTTCCGAAAAGGAATATTTCAAGAGCGATCCGCTGTAGCGAACCGTCTCGGATTGAATCGCAAGCGGATTGTGTAAATGACCGAGTGCCGTATACGTAAACGGTGCAAACTGGCTCGCGCTGACCTGTCCTGCTGTTCCGACGGACAATTGTCGCTCCGAATCGGTCTCGAGTCCACCGATCACAAAGGCATGACCGACGAGGACACTCGGTCCATCCGGAATACATCCGGCAAGGATCGTCCGCATCGCGTCATCATGTGTCTTGATCGTTTCGTCTTGATGCACGTAACGAACGGTCGCAGGATCGGCAAATGGCACCGGGTAAAATGACACCCCTTTGATCGTGACCGGAGTAATGACCGGCGTTAGTTTTCCGACGAGATGCAGACCAGCCCGTTGGAGTAACGTCGTTCCGAAACTTAACCGTTCGGCCGAATCGTGATTTCCGCTGATCGCAACGACCGGGATGTCTCGATCGAGAATCAAGGCAGCGAGCGTCTCGTCAAGCAGTTCGACGGCTTCCGTTGGTGGTACAGCGCGGTCGTACAAGTCACCCGCAATGACGATCGCATCCGGTTGTTCGCGGTCGACGAGTGTCAAAAAATCCGCTAAGACCGCCCGCTGGTTCTCGAGCATCGACTCGCCATGAACGATTTTGCCGAGATGCCAATCGGCAGTATGTATCCATTTCATCTTCATCACACTCACTTTTTGAATATAGTAGCTTAAGTGTAGCATGCAAGCGTTCGTTCTGCGACGAACATCCGTTTGGAACACAAAAAGCAGGAGTTATTCTGACACCCAGCGATGCTATGACAAATTTAGACGAAATGAAATTAGGATTCTTCTTGATCAAGAGAAAATTACTTTATCTTCAACATCAAATCAATTTCTGTTTACCTTATCATTTTTAATAATTTTGAACTTCAAAAAACTGCTAAGATATATATAAGGTATACATTTCCATCCGAATTGAAGGAGCTAAAATATGAAGAAATTATTAATGTTGACTGTATTATGTACTACTTTATCAGCCTGTAACGTAAACGATTCTAAACTCAGTTTTAGTGAGTTAAAGATTGTACCAAACGAAATACAAACGAAGATCAATCCCGCCAATACCTTGCAATTGATCAATACGAAAGACAAAGTCGCTTATGTTGTTTATCAGTCAAAGAAAACAGTTGCTACTGATCTTGAGGAACAAGGAGATACGCTAAAGATTAAATTGAATGAATCTAAAACTTATAAGAAAACGAAGCAGCATGTCTACAAGTTAACATTAGATCCTGAACATAAAATCATCGATGTTTACGTGAACGGTAAATCTACCGCATTTGATAACGTAACTAATTGATAAATCTAGATATAACAAGTAGAAACAACATACATACTAAAACCCCTTTATTTCTTTTATGAAACGAAAGGGTAACACAAAAAGCAGAAGGCGAATGCCTCCTGCTTTTTTCACTCTTGCGACGAATGTGTTATTTCGTCCGTTTTTTTCTAGAGCGTTGAACGGAACGAATCACAGAAACTGATCCGCCGATGATCGCACCGACGCCGACGACGATGCCTGTCTTGAATTTTTTGCCCGATTGTTCTGATGTATGCGTTGCTTGATTGTGTTCAAAAAGTTGTTGGAGGGGCGACGACGTCTCGACTTCGAGAATTTTCGATGCATCCTGATGCACGTCTTCTCTACGTTCGACACTACAAGGTGACAGATAGAATGGGTTCAAGTTCGTCCGGTACCGATCCGGATTCCAGTTGGCTTGCTGAACAACTGCTTGGGCGTCTTCCGTCTGTGCTTGATCCTTGATTGGATCGAATTCTTGTTTCATCTGAATCACTCCTCTTCACGTTCAAAACCTGTAAACCGATTTACGTCTGAAGTCTTATTTACCTGTTTTTCAAACGTTTAAAACATATATATTTAAAATTAGTTTTACTGTTTTGTGAACGTTAGCTGAAATAGGCATGATAGAGCCGCTTCGCTTTAACGAGATCCGCCTCGCCATGAATCAGAACACGTCCATCTCGGAAAGCAACCATCCGATGTTCGTCCGTCGTAAACGCCAGCAAATATGGATTATGAGCGGAAATCGCAGCGACCGGCAGGAGACGTTGTTTCAACTGTTCCAGATCCCGCTGTCCGTCTCCCCGGATTTGAACGGCATCGCGACCGCACAGTGCCGTGAAACGTACCGTTTGATCCGATAAGTAAGGATAGGACGGCTCGATGCCGCACGACGGGCACTCCTTTTTCTTCAGTGACTGGACGTTGATTTGTTGAAACGTATTCGACCAGACATCAAACGCAAGCAAGCGCGTCCGCATGGCGTCCGTCTGTCCGCTCAACCACTTCAATGCTTCTGTCACCTGCAAGGAAGCGACCATCTGTACAGCTGGTCCGATGATCCCCGCCGTATCACACGTCTCCTGATCCCGTGGTAATTGATCGAGTAGACAATGCAGACACGGCGTCTCCCCGGAACGGACGGTAAACGTGATCCCATAACTGCCGACACAGCCACCGTAAATCCACGGAATCGAACGCATCAACGCCATATCGTTCATCAGCAAGCGAATATCGAAGTTATCCGTCGCATCGATGATCAGATCGATATCATCGAGAAGCCACGTCAGTGCTGCCCGGTCGACGTCTACTACATGTGCTTCGATCGCCACTGTCGAATTGATCGCTTCAAGCCGTGCTTTTGCGGCAATCGCTTTTGGTACGATGTGACGCGCATCTTCCTCGGTATAAAGCTGTTGGCGTTGTAGATTACTCCACTCGACATAGTCGCGGTCGACGATGCGGACGACACCGACACCGGCGCGGACGAGTTGCTCTGCCGATGCCGTTCCGAGCGCTCCCATGCCGATGATCAGTACCTTTGCTGCTGCCAAGCGTGCTTGTCCCGCTTCCCCGATCGGTTGAAATCGAGTTTGCCGTGAGTAACGGTTCATCGAATCAATCCACTTGTCGGACTACTCGCGACCGCATACTGTTTCTTCTCGATACGTCCCGCTTCGTATCCGAAGCGCCCTGCTTCGACAGCTAGTCGCATGGCGTACGCCATCTTGACCGGATCTTGAGCATGGGCGACAGCGGAGTTCAATAAGACACCGTCCGCACCGAGCTCCATCGCATAGGCAACGTCGGTCGGCGAGCCGATCCCGGCGTCGACGATGACAGGGACCGTCGTCTGCTCGATGATGAATTGCAAATGGAGCGGATTGAGAATACCTTGTCCGGAGCCGATCGGTGACGCCGCCGGCATGATGGCGTGACAACCGAGTTCTTCGAGTCGTCGCGCAAGGACGACGTCGTCCGACGTATACGGTAAGACGATGAAGCCTTCTTTAAGTAATTCTTCAGAAGCCCGTAACGTCTCGATCGGGTCAGGTAATAACGTCTTGTCGCAACCGATCACTTCGACCTTGACCATGTCGCACATACCGGATGCCCGCGCAAGCTTCGCCAACCGTACGGCTTCCTCCGCCGTCTTCGCACCGGCCGTGTTCGGTAGTAGATCGTACTTTGTTAAATCAAGCGACTCCAAAAAATTCGCTTGTTGTTTATCAAAAATATCGAGCCTACGGACGGCGAACGTCAAGATTTGTGAGGCGGACGCATCGATTGCTTTCTGCTGTACCGTAGCATCCGTATATTTCCCTGTTCCGAGTAATAACCGTGATTCAAATGTCTTTTCTCCAATTTTCAGCATGTTTATCCTCCTCCTACGAAATGAACGATTTCAAATGTGTCATTGTCCCGAACGACCGTCTGACCATACGCCGCGCGATCGATGATTTGTCGATTCTGTTCGACGATGACAAGCTTCTCCCCTAAGCCGAGTTGCGTGAGCATGTCCTCGATCGTTTTAATCTGTTCGATCGTGTGGTCATTGCCGTTAATCGTAATGTTCATCGGACTTCCTCCTTCTGAATCAACCGTAATGTATTTACCAAGACTTCCGCTGTCGCCGGTGCGAGTAAGATGCCATGCCGATGATGCCCCGTCGCTAGGAAGATTTGACGGGATGAATCGGCGACTCCGATATATGGCAAGCCGGACACCGTTTGCGGTCGTACACCGGACCAGACTTCTTCGATGACCGCGTCACGAATCGGTGGATACAGTCGTTCTGCTGCTTGAAGCAGTGACGTGATCCCAGCGACACTGACACCGACCGTCTCGTCGTACGGCAGTTCGGTCGCACCGATCAAAATTCGTCCGTCTGCTTTCGGAACGAGGTAGACGGCGTCATCAAACAGAATCGAGCGTAACGGCTGACCCGCGAGACGGACGGCGAGACATTCCCCTTTGACCCCATAAGTCGCGATCGAAATACCAGCTGTATCGAGCAAGGCTTGCGACCCGCGTCCGGCAGCGACCGTCACCGTTCGTCCGGTCCACATTCTCGCGTTCGACTCGATCCTGACGAAGTCATCGCTCTCTTCGATGCGTGTGACTTCCACCTGTTCTTCAATCGATATGCCACGTGCGTGTAAGGCATACATCAATGCAGTCGTTAGTCGTCGCGGATCGATTTGACCGACCGATGGAAATAAGTATTCTTGCCCATTTCGTTTCAATAAAAATGGTTGTTCCCGGTAGCCACAATCGATCCCGGTCTCGCGCGTGAGGCGTCGCGCAAGTAACGGATACAGACGGCGACTTCGCGCGGCAAGCGTATGCAATTCTTCTCTCAGCTCGATGTCCGTCGCAAGCATCCCGGCAGCCGCCCGACTCGTCCCTTGTCCGCATGTTCCGCGATCAAGGACAAGAACGGATTCGTTCTGACAAGCGAGACTGTAAGCAAGCGTCAAACCGATGACTCCACCACCGATGATGATGTGATCCGTCATACCCGTACCCCCTGATAACGCTGAATGGCAGCAAGTGGATCCGCTTGACCGAGAATCCCCGATAAGACGGCGATTCCGGTTACACCGGTCGCTGCGATTTCAGGCATGCGTTCTGGTGTAATCCCGCCAATTGCAATGACTGGTTTCGTCGTGAAGGTGACGACTTGCTTCAAGGCGTCAATCCCTCGTGGTGGCACATTCGGCTTCGACGCTGTCGAATAAATATGACCGTACAGCAGTCGGTCGGCTCCTTCCGCTTCTGCTGCCAGTGCCTCTGCTAGTGAATGGACCGATTTCCCGATGACGAGATTCGGAAAATGACGACGGACATCACGGACACTCAAGGACCGGCGCGTCAACTGCACACCGATGCCTGCGACATGGGCGACATCGACCCGGTCATGAACCGTTAACTGCTCAGGCGAATAACCATGTGTAAGGAGCGCGTCAATCAGATCAAGCAATTCTGCTGCCGATAAGTTCGGTTCTCGTAGATGTAGCTGATCCGTATAAGGTTGAAGCGATTGAAAGGTCTTTATTTCGTCAAGCGGATTAATGGATCCCGTCGAAATCAGATGTAAACGCATCATGTTCTTCCTTTCCATACGAAAAAGGACCACTCCCGATGTTGAAGGGAGTGGTCCGAAAATGCGCTGAAGCGCTAAGGATATCTAGGATTTCGAGCCACTTCCCTCCGCTAGTACGAACTAGATCAGGTTCAAAGGGTCCGGATACTTCCGTCTCAGTCTGCTGGGAGACTCCCCTAGTGTCTTTTCGTGTTTAATTGGCTTGCCCCATTAGTCTAGCATGAGTCGCTTTGCTTCGCTAGTCCTAGTTGAGCGCTTCCACTTGCTGAATCAGCTCCGATTTCGTCGGTCGCTGTTGCTCTTGGCTGTCGGCATAGGTCTGCTTCAGCTTTAAGATCCGCATCACTTTAGCATCGAGCATCGCAGGCGTCAGCGTTTTGTCTTTAACGGCTTGCATTACTTCGGTGTGGACCTTCGTATAGGCACCTGCTTCCGAAAACATCGCCATATCTGCTCCATTGACAAGTGCCTGGCGTGCCGCTTCCGCAAGACCATATTGTTTCGTGATCGCCCCCATGACGAGATCATCCGTGATGATGACACCGTTGAATCCGAGTTGCTGACGCAAGAGGTCAGTCAAGATCGGCTTTGAGAGCGAGGACGGATTCGTATTGTCATACGCGGGATAGAGAATATGGGCGACCATCACCATCTCGGCGCCCTCTTGAATCGCTTCTTGGAACGGTAACAGTTCCGTTCGCTTCAGTTCTTCCTTTGATGCTGTCACTTTCGGCAAACCGACATGGGAATCGACACTCGTATTGCCGTGACCGGGAAAATGTTTGACGACCGGAATCGTTCCCGTCTCTTGCATCCCATGCATCAGGGCCGTACCGAGAGTCGCGACGGTCTTCGGATCAGCACTTAACGCACGGTCGCCGATGATTGGATTGTTCGGATTGCTATTGACGTCAAGGACCGGTGCGAAGTCCATGTTGAACCCATAAAATCGTGACAGGTGACCGAGCGTACGTCCGACATCTTCCATTTTTGCAGCATCTGCACCTTGCGCCATCCGTTGACTCGTCGGGAGACGTAATCGTTGATCCGGTACCCGGCTGACGCGTCCGCCTTCTTCATCAATCCCGACGAACGCATACGGTTTTTGGTTCGTCTCTTGAATCGCACGCGTGAACGTCAAGAGTTGCTCTTCCGACGTAATGTTTCCGCCGAGCAATAAGACCCCGCCAATCGCATGCGTCTGTAACAATTTCCGGTCAGCTGCTGAAAGTTCCGTGCCGGCGACTCCGATGTAGAGCAGTTGATCGATTTTTTCTGACGTCGACATCGCTTTTAATTGTTGCTTTAGTTTTGCTTGTTGTCGTTCCTCTTTCGTTGGCTCAGGTTTCGGTTTCTTTTCTTCTGTTGGTTGCTTCGTTTCCGGTTGCGATGGTTTCGTTGGTTCCATCGTCTCCTGCGCACACCCTGCAAGCAACAGGCAACCGATCAGTACGACTTTTTTCACAAAGGATCCTCGCTCCGGACACCATTGATTGAATAATAGACGGAAATCTCAGCGTTCAGGGATTGCGAGACCGAACAATATTTATCCTTTGATAACGAGATAGCGCGACGGACCTTATCTTCCGGGAGATCACCTTCGAGCCGATAATGAATCGAGATCGACGTAAAACGCCGCGGATGGTCCTCTGCCCGTTCTCCTTCGATATCCATTTCGAAATGGGTGATCGTCAAGCGCATCTTCTCTAAAATCGAGACGATATCAATTCCTGTACAGCCGGCAACGGCATGTAGCAAGAGTTCAGTCGGTCGTGGCGCTTGGTTTTCGCCACCGTTTTCGGGTGCTGCGTCCATCGCCAGATGATGCCCTGATTCCGTCTGTCCACTAAATCCCATCTGTTTGTTCCATGTCACTGTCGCTTGCATCGTTTCCACTCCTTTATAAGTAGTCTTCTTCTGTAGTATACGCAAAAAACAGCAAGCCTGGAAATTCACACGCTATTTCGAATAATGGTTCTTTTCCCGAAATCTCGCTTTGCGATACCCGACGAAATCGTTTCATGCTATTCTGTTACTCATAGTTTCGCGCGCAAGCGCTAGAATTGAGGAATCATCCATGTCACCTACTACTCGTTTAAGTCGACGCGATTGGCTCTTGATCGCCACGTTGTCGCTCCTGACGTTCGTTCTCGGAACTAGCGAATTCGTCATCGTCGGGATCCTCGCTGAAATCTCCTCAGCCCTTGATATCACGATCGCAACAGCAGGTACGCTCGTTTCAGCCTTTGCCATCTCCTTTGCAATCGGTACACCGATCGTCATGTCGCTGACCGGTCACCTGGAACGGCGTCGTCTGATCCTACGTCTCTTACTCGCCTGGGTCTTATTGAATCTTGCCAGTAGTTTTGCACCAAGTTACGAAGTATTGCTCGCAACCCGCATTCTGACAGCCATCCTGACTGGTGTCTTGATCTCACTCGCAATGGTTGTCGCCAGTGACGGTGTACCTGTCGCGAAGCGCGGTGTTGCCGTCTCGTTCATTTTCGGTGGTTTTACACTTGCGAACGTTTTAGGTGTTCCGATTGGAACGTTCATCGGTCAACACGCTGGCTTCGAAGCTACGTTCTGGCTAACGACAGTCATGGGATTGATCGCGTTCCTCGCAGTATGGAAGATCGTTCCGGTCCAGCAATCGACGGGTTCCGGTTCAATTAAGGAACAGCTTGGATTGCTCGCCAACCCACGGATCCTGATCGCCTTCTTTATTCCGTCGTTTGGATTCGGGGCAACTTATGTCGTCTACACATACCTCGTACCGATTTTACAAACAGAACTTGGGATTGCGAAAACGTGGATCAGTCCGATCTTGCTCGCTTACGGAGTCGTCTCGATATTTAGTAACATCCTTGCCGGTAAAATCGCCAGTAAAAATCCGATGGGACGCTTACGGTTCGTCTTCGTTGTACAAGCAATCGTCCTTGCTGCGTTATACTTCACGACAGCATCCCTTCCGCTTGGTCTGTTCAACATCGCCTTGATGTCGTTGATGTCGATTCTACTGACGACCTCGACACAAATCTACTTGATTGACCTCGCTGAAAAGTTCAATCCAGAAGCAAAAGGACTCGCCGCTTCATTGATGCCGGTTGCGAGTAACGTCGGGATTGCTTTTGGTTCGGCACTCGGTGGCATCGTCTATGCGAACGGTCCGATGATGAACACGGCACTCGTCGGTGGACTGGTTGCGCTCGTTGCTGCTTTATTAACTGCAATCAGTCATCGCCTCGATCAACGGTCATGAAACCGTTACCTTATCCTTTTTTGTAACAGGTCGATGACGGTTCGATGACGTTATGATGATAGTCCCCATCTCGCTGATGATTTTTCAGTATGATGGGGACTATGTTGTAGTAGAGGAGTGTCTGAAAGTGAAAGCATTACACATCATCGGTCTCGGTCTATTGACGATCATCCGACTCTGGCTCGGAATCCAGTGGTTCATCGCCGGAATCGGTAAGTACATTAATGGCTTCGATGCGAAACCGTTTCTCGAAGGAGCACTCGCGAAGTCAACTGGCGAAGACGCACTCGTCAGTTCCTGGTATGCGACGATGATTGAGCAACTCGCCTTACCGAACGTCGGGCTGATCAACGCCTTGATTCCGTTCGCGGAACTCGTCGTCGGGATCTTGTTGTTTCTTAGTCTGTTGACGGTCCCTGCACTGGTCATCGGTAGTATCATGAATCTCAATTACTTACTCGCTGGGACGATTGCGTTAAACCCGTTGTTCTTAGCAGCGTCAATCGCCTTACTGGCTGCAGGACGCTTTGCCTATCAAATCGGCATCGATCACTGGATCATCCGCTGGTATCGTTCGTCGCAGCAACCGCACCCCCTGGACCGGATTCCGGTCTAACGAAAAAACTCTCCCGCACATGGGAGAGTTATTTTTTTTGTTGCTCAAGAATCGTCTGTTGTGTCGGGGTCCCGCCGACTGAGACCGTCCGCTCGAGGAACAGATAAGGTTTACCATCAACTTCAAAACGACGGTCACCGAGATAACGGGCCGAGTGCCCATCCGTTGCGAGCTTTTGTTCGATGGCTGCAACATGTTCGTCGAGTGAATAAAACCGATCGTCGAACGTCATTGTGATGTTTTTCTTACGGTACCCGAGTAAGAAATTGTAGTAGAACCAATACATGGCACCTGCAAAGACGACAAAAATCAAGAATTGCATGTGAGTTCCCCCTTTGTATAGTCTTTATACGTTGGAAGAAAACGGGAGGTTTCAAATTAAGAGTGGAAATTAGTTAATTTTATTAATTTGTTATGATGCTATTTAAGAGTAGTTCATTTTTTGATCCTTTTTTATGAATGTCAGCTTCATAAACAATCTCAGATGTCAGTGGATTGATCACTAATGATTTGACTTCATCTTTTTTCGTTCGGTAAGCGAAGTAAATATAATCACGATCTACCGTAACGCTTCTATTTGAGAACGCTTCATCCGTCGCAATCGAATCAAGCTGAATCGAGTGCGAAGAGGACTGGTGTGATTCGAAATCGTAGATTTGCCATTCAAATCTTTTCTTATCTGATACTTGTGAAGATGATTCATCAAGACCTAAGAAATATTTTCCACCGTTTATAGCGTATGAGGAGTACACTTCCTCGAATTCTTTTAATATTTTCGTTTGTTTACCATCCTTCACGACGGTTTCAGATAAAAAATCCTCAGAACCTTCTACTTCTTTTACTTGGTCAACAATCATTTTCCCATCATAAAACGATCGAATCGCATCATCTTTTCCTAAAGCGTCAGGTAATTTAATTTTTGTCATCGATTTCTTTGTTAAGTCGATTTGATAGATATGTTCTCTTTCAATTTCTTTGTTAAGAGTAGACGAATCAATCAATAACATATCTTCTGTTCGTTGAAACGGAGAAAAACGTAACTTTTCATTCATTTGTGTTTCAGGCAATTTAATTGTCATGCTTGACAATTTGTTATTCAAAGCATTCCAATACTGTAGCTCCAGCTCGTCATTACTCAACTTATTTATACCATATGTAACCGAATCTTGTGAAAATACATGTGTATCATTTTTCCAAATGAATTGCTGGAACGAACGTGGGGCATCCTTCCAACTAGATTCATCATTAAATAGATACGACAGTATTGATTTATTGTACTGCTTAACGTTCCCGTTCATCGAAATATTGTATTCGTTCGGATTTTGACCCCACTCACTGAGACGAAGTTGCATATTTTGAACGACATCTTCGTTCGGATCGCCTTTTTTCGTTTCGACGATAAATTTCACCTTATCGAACGAAAGGACCTGCCCAACATAAAATCCTAAAGACACAATACAGATGACACCTAAAAGTAATACATATTTGATTGAACGCATAGTGTCCTCCTTAAACAGCAATTTTCCATTTTAATAAACGAAGGCTTCTCCAAATCACATAAACAAAATAGATAACAAACAAGCTCATCAATACATATGCCTTTTCCGAGTTCAATAACAGCTTAGTCTGATCTAAGAAATACATACTTGCTACTAAGCAAATGACCATAATAAAAATCTCAATTCCCACTCGAATGAATCCACTCCATTTACGATAGGAGCGTTCAATTAAGACAAGCAAAAACATAAAGTTTACGATAAACAACGCTACCGCAAGAATGATGAATAAATTCGTCAAATTCAGCGAAAATAATTCACCTAATGTACTTCCGACAGTTCGTAAGCTATTTTTATCCATATAATCCTCTCGAACAACCAACCGGAAGAGACGGTTACCAATTTGAATCAAACACCATTGGATACCAAGAAAACTCATGATGATTAAAAAAACTGTTGTCAATTTCGAGAAGAAAATACTTGCACGATTCCCTGGAAGCATCAATAAACGATAGATATACTTCGTTTCACCTATCCAATCGCGGTACCAAATCTGAATAGAATAAATAACGACTAATGCTACACCAAGCAATGTCATGTAACTGAAAAAGGAAGTTGTATCAATGAATGAAATTTTTCCGATGTCATTGAATGCTTCATACAATGTAGCTGTATTTGACTTCAAGTAATCTTCAATTCTGCGCTCATGTAGTTTGACGTTTACAACGACCGACACTAACTCAATCGCTGCCATTACAAGGACCGCAATTACATATATCTTAAAACTCCGCTTAATCTCTTCGTTCGTCAATTGTATGTATTGTTTCATCGCAAATAGACCTCCCGCATCCGGTCCTGAACCGATTTCCCGTACAGTTCCCGCATCTCTTCCGTCTCATGTTCATCGATGATTCGACCGTCCTGTAAGAAGACGACCCGGTCGATCAAGTGCTCGATTTCCTGAATTTCGTGTGTCGTCATCAGGATGCCGCGTCCTTCCATGAAGTGACTCGAGAATAGTCCGGCAATCTGTTCTTTCGTAAACAGATCGATCCCAGCGAATGGTTCGTCGAGTAATAAGTACGGACGATCGAGAGCGAAACCGAGGATCAAGCTGACCTTCGCCTGGTTCCCTTTTGATAAGTCCGTGATCTTATCTGTCGATAACAGCTGGAAGATCCGCATCAGTTCATCCGCTGTCGCCTGGTTCCAGTCGGAGTAATAATCCGCCATATACGTCAGCGCATCACCGACCGTCATGTAGCCGGGCATCGTCTGGATATCCGGAACGAAGGCAATCTTGTTTCGATTGACCTCTCCATCGACGAGAACCGTTCCCGCGTTAACTGGGACAAGGTCTGCGATTGCCTTCAGGATCGTTGATTTCCCCTCACCGTTAAGTCCAATCAGACACGTCAATTGATCCATCGGAACGGAAAACGAGACGCCTTGAAGAACTGGCTTTTTACCGTATTTCTTTTGTAACCCATGGACTTCAAGCATCGATCTTCCTCCGTTCCGTTTCCTGATACACCGTCTCGATTTTTGAGACGACCTCATCGAGTGGGATTTGAATCGCTTTGACGGCATCGATGAATTCAGAGACGGCCTCTTCTAGCATCTCGGCACGTACTTTTTGGACGACTTGTGGATCAAGTGTAATCTTACTCGGGACATTCCGTTCTGTCGTAATCAATTGCTGCTCCTCCATCTCTTTGTATGCTTTTTGTGCGGTATTCGGATTGATTCCGAGCTGTGCGGCTATTTCGCGGCGGGACGGGATCTCTTGCCCGCTTTGCAATTCCTCGGTCGCGATTCGTTGTTTGAACCAACGGACGACCTGCAGGTACACCGGGCTTCTTTGGTCGAACTGCATCGGTAGACCTCCCTTTCCTGTTTAATGTATTAAAACAATAATACACTTCTCTTCTGTATCATACTCACCATACAGTTTGACTGTCAAGATAGTTTGTCTTCTTTATCACAAAAAAACCACCATCCAATTTTGGATGGTGGTCACTTCACTTATTGGTAGGGATTCGGATCCTCCTGCGGTGTATCCGGAATCTCGGTCGGTTCTGGGAACGTATCCGGTTCCGGCTGACGGACCGGGTCTTCCTGTGGCGTATCTGGCACCTCGCTCGGTGGTGTCTGTGGTATCTCGTCCGGTTGATGATCCGGTTCGCGTTCAGGCACTTCATTCGGATTCTTCTTCATCTTGATCTCCCCCTTAAGACGTGATGTAATCGCCGCCGTTGATATGAATCGTCTGACCTGTGACGTAACTTGAATCACGGGAGGCGAGATAGACATAAGCCGCTGCATTCTCCGACGGCTGTCCCCGACGTTTCATTAACGTGTTTTCCCCATGTGCCTCCACTTTTTCCTTCGTGAACGTCGCTGGAATGAGCGGCGTCCAGATCGGACCGGGCGCGACGGCATTAACCCGAATCCCCTGTTTGATCAAGTTTGATGCAAGCGAACGTGTCAGTGTCGCAATTGCGCCCTTCGTCGCCGAATAATCGATCAACGTCGGTGCACCGGCATATGCTGTCACGGACGAGGTATTGATAATCGTGTCTTCTTTTTTCAAATGAGGTAACGCTGCTTGCGTCAGATAGACAATCGAGAATACATTCGTCTCGAACGTTTCTCGGAGTTGATCTGGTGTGATGGCTAGAAAGTCATCTTGCGGAAACTGCTTGCCGGCATTATTGACGAGAATGTTCAATTGACCGAATTCCGCGATGATGGTATCGATAATTGGTTGTGCGTGTTCCGGTCGACTAATATCCTTCGCAATCTTTAACGCCTTGACGCCGTATGATTCGATGGTTGCCACCGTTTTTTCAGCGTCTTTCCCCTCATTTAAGTAAACGATCGCGACATTCGCTCCTTCTTTGGCGAAAGCGACAGCGACAGCACGCCCGATCCCACTATCCCCACCGGTGATCAGGGCAACTTTCCCTGCTAATTTCCCCGAACCGACATAATCTGGATCATCGTAGATCGGTTCCGGTTTCATGACGTACTCGATTCCCGGCTGTCGCTCCTGCGTCTGCCCTCGCGCCTCCTGATGCATCGCTTCGAACTGCTCTTCTCTCATGAACGGTCAGCTCCCTTAGCTAACGTAATGAACTACATATTCAACGATTCCCTTGCGATACATCTATAAACGTTTTTCCGGAAAAGTCAGATGTCATTCGTCAGTAACGTTGGGAAGAAATTCGTCTGCAACATATGCGCGAGTTCACTTGGATACAATGTATACTGATCCAGTTTGTCGAACGGAACGAAGCGATACGTCAATCCGTCGCCTTCTGGACCGTAAAAGTCTTCCGTCGAAAGTGGCATTGGCTCTCTGCAAACGACTTCATAAAACATTCCTAGTTCATGAAACTGGTGATCAGCGTACTCAAAGAAATTTTCATGGAGGAAACGGAAGACCGGTGGCTCGATCAACTGACCTAGTTCTTCTACCAATTCACGTGCAATCGCTTTAGCACCACTTTCACCGAACTGAACACGCCCTCCCGGTAATGACCAAAAATCATCTTCTCCTTGGCGATGAATCAACAGATGTCTATCTTGAATCAACAGCGCCACTGCGCGAATGTTAAGCTTTTTTTGATTTACTGTAAACGTCAAATCCATTCCATTACCTACTCTCATCTTATTAGACTCCCATACTTTTTCATCATTTCCCACGATTGCGTTTTGTCATCAAATTCATCTCGTTGTAACACGGATTCATCTTGATTTTAAGGGATTTTGAGATTGAATATGTATTCAATATTACAACAATTGTTATTAGAATATATTTAAGCAATCAAATTGAAACACAACCGTCTGATGTTTGAATGCTATACTCTCGTTAGTCAAATGACCGCATCACTCACTTCAACACACACTAAACGCATCCACTTCTATAGATGTCATTCCGACGACAACACTAGATATTCAACTTAGGAGGAACATTCATGAAACGAACAATCACGACGTTAGCAATGAGCGCCCTCGTTGTTTCAGGTTTTGCAGCTACGGGTACAGGTAAGGTTGAAGCCGCTTCTGGCTCATCGTATAAAGTTAAAATCAAGGCAGACGGACTTCGCGTCCGGACTGGCCCATCGTTAAAACACCGCATCGTCGACGGCGTCAATGCGGGTCAAACATTCAAATACCTTGGTCGGACAGGAAACTGGACGAAGATCATGCATAAAGGTGAAAAACGCTTCGTCTATTCTGGTTACGTCAAGAAGTACAGTGTTTCTGGAAAATCAGCGAAAAAAGCATCATTCTCTTCGTCGACTGGATTCATGCGTCCGACAAGCGGATCGATCACACAAGGGTACGGGAATGCTAGTGGGAAATACGGCTACACGTTCCATAACGGAATCGACTTCGGTGCACCTACTGGAACACCAGTTAAAGCAGCCGCTGCCGGAAAAGTCATCAAGTCGTCATATCAGGGAGCTTATGGTAACCATGTCATGGTCGAACATAAAGTGAACGGTATTTCGTACACAACGGTGTATGCTCACTTGAGCAAACGTTCTGTCTTCGTTGGTCAATCGATCCCGAAAGGCGCGAACATCGGAGCAGTCGGTAGTACAGGGAACTCGTCTGGATCACACTTACACTTCGAGATTCATCGTGGAAACTACGTCTACAGCGGTTCTTCTGCAGCAAGCAGTGTCAACCCACTCGCTTTCTTATAAGCATTTCCAGGTACCTCATCTGAGGTACCTTTTTTGATTTTCAATGGGCATTTCATCTTATCCAATTCCATCCAATCTTGTCAAAGTATTTTATGGATTATTGGAAAAAGAATAAAATTAAGTCCGTTTAATATAATTTATTGAAATAATATCGAAATGTGAATGTAACATTTAAACAAATTCGTAAATGTTATACTCATCTATGAAATTTACATAACGGTTTAGTCACACAGATTACATATTCAGGAGGAATGAATCATGCATGGTTTTTGGAAAGGTGTCTCGGCAACAGCCATCGCTGTCGCAAGTTTTGCATCATTTGCCATCCCGCGTGCGGATGCAGCAACGACATTCTATAAGGTGAAGGTCATGGAGGACGGCTTACGCGCTCGGACGGGTCCTTCGACATCTTACGGCACGGTCACGAGCTTTGAAAAAGGTGATACATACAAGTATCTCGGTCGGACAGGGAACTGGACGAAAATCCTCTATGGTTCGAAAAAAGTCTACGTCTCTTCTACATATGTTAAGAAATATTCCGTGACTCGGATCTATAAGATTAAAGTCAACGTCGACAATCTTCGCGTTCGTAGCAGCAACTCTACGAGCAGTGCAGTCGTCGGAAGTATCGATAAAGGCGAAACATTTCGTTACCTCGGTCGTACAGGTAACTGGATCAAGTTCCTATACGGTGGCGACAAACGATTCGTTCACGCTGACTATGTCTCGAAATATGCTGTCTTGACACTGACGAACAGCAGTGGCGCATCAAAAGCCTCGACGTCGACGTCAAAAAGCTTCGCGACACCAACGAGTGGTCCAATCACGCAAGGATATGGTAAGGCAAGCGGTGCTTACGGCTATACGTTCCATAACGGTATCGATTATGGCGCAGCAAAAGGTACTCCAGTCTATGCGACAGCAAGCGGTAAGGTCATTACGTCTCAGTTCAAAGGCGCCTACGGCAACTACGTCATGGTCTCACACACTGTCAACGGATCGCCGTTCATCAGTCTGTATGCACATATGAATAGTCGCTCCGTCTCGGTCGGTCAAACCGTCGCCCAAGGTCAAAAAGTCGGTACAGTCGGCGAGACAGGTAACGCTTTCGGAACACACTTACATTTTGAACTCCATAAGGGATCGTACGTCTACAGCGCAACATCAGCTGGTAGTAGCGTCAATCCACTCGATTATCTGTAAACGACAATAACCCTCACCGTCTCGGTAAGGGTTATTTTTTCTTATTGCTTTTGTTTTGCTTGATACGCTTTCGAATAGCGGTCAGCTGCTATGATCGCATCCGCGACTTCGTCCGCTGTGACGTTGAAACCGCTATGGATCGTCTCACCTTCAGCGGTCGCTGCCTCGCCGACCTTGACGATATCTTCACGCGACGCATCTTTCAGCTTGACGTCTTCGAGCGTCACCGGTAAGCCAAGATCCGTGTAGAGCGCGATGTACCGCTCGATTTCTTCTTGTGGATGTTCTTCGAGCGCCAGTTGAACGAGTGTACCAAAGGCGACTTTCTCACCGTGAGTCAAGTGGTGAATCTCACCATCCAGCGCCGTGAACCCGTTGTGGATGGCATGCGCTGCAGCTAATCCACCACTCTCGAAACCGAGTCCACTTAAGAGCGTATTCGCCTCGACGACGGCTTCAAGTGCCGGCGTGACGACTTGCGCCTGAACGGATTCATACGCCAAGCGTCCATGCTCGAACAAGACTTCCTCACACCGTTTAGCGATCGCTTGTGCCGCAATCGTTGGTCGTCCCCCTGCCATCGTTTGTCCACCAAAAGCGACGACACTCCGGACCTCGACCCACGTCGCGAGCGCATCGGCGATTCCGGACGCGAAGAAACGCGCTGGTGCTTGGGCGATCAGCTTCGTATCGACGAGAACGAGATCGGGATTCTTCTTATAGAAGCGGTAACTTTCGAAAATCCCTTCGTCGGAATAGATGACGGACAGGGCACTCGTCGGGGCATCGGTCGAAGCAAGCGTCGGAACGATGACGACGGAGACGTTCAGCTCATCCGAGACGGCTTTTGCCGTATCGAGCGTCTTTCCGCCTCCCACACCCATGACGAACCGGACATCTGCTGCTTGTGCTTGCTCAGCGATTCGTTTCACTTCATGCCGTGAGGCTTCACCACTGAAGTCCGCTTTCTCGATGCCGACATTTTCTTCGGACAACGAATGCTCGACACGTTCCTTGACGATTTTCCAAACGACATCATCCGCGATGACAAGCGCTTTTTCACCGAACGGGCTCACATATGTACCGAGCCGGTCAATGACATCCTTTCCTTGGACATACTTCGAGGGACTAATGAAGACACGTTCTGACATGTTTCAACATCCTTTCTGTAAGGGACACGATGGTCAATGACATACAATAGAGGAATTGCCGTTTCCGCTTATGCTTAAACCCACAATCGCGTGAACAAAAAAGCGGACTTTGATCATGCGATCAAAAATCCGCTTCCTTCTATGCATGACAATTTAAGCTACACGCGACGACGATTGTGTCTGTGCTGTTTTCTTACCAATGATTGCTCCGATCACTCCACCAATAATGGCTGGAACGACCCATCCGAGACTGACGGAAGCAAACGGTAATACCGCGTCGAACACTTTCGTGACAGCTGAGACGTTAATCTCTGCTGTCTTCAATCCATCAAACAAGCTGACAACGAATGTCATCCACAGTGCCCCTTGATAGACGGCTGGTTTGCCTTTAAAGAGTGGATGCAAGAACGTCAGGAAGATGAGACAGATCGCTAGTGGATAGAGCGTCATCAAGACTGGTTTTGAGACGGCGAGCAATTGATTCAGACCGATGTTCGCGACGAGTGCGCTGAAGACTGATAGACCAATCGTCCATTTGACGTACGAGATTTTTGGCACGAGTGCCGAGAAGAACGACGCACAGGCCGTGATCAAGCCGACACTTGTCGTCATACAGGCGACTGTGATCATCAGACCGAGTAAAATCGCACCGTATTCACCAAAGTAATAATCGGACACAGCAGACAAGATCTCTGCTCCGTTCGCCAGTTGTCCGATTTCAGAGACACTCGAAGCACCCATGAAGGCAAGCGCCGAGTATGTGATTGCAAGCAAGGCTGCTGCGATCAATGACGCTTTCGTACAAATCAAAAGTAACTGTCGCTTCGATGTGACACCTTTTTCCTTGATCGCTGCGATGATGATGATCCCGAAAACGAAAGCACCAAGTGCATCGAGCGTCATATATCCTTCCTGGAAACCGTTAAAGAAGGCATTCGACTGATATGTCTTCAAAGGATTCTGAAAACTTCCGATCGGATGCAGGACAGCGACGACGATCAACAGACCGATGAACGTGATCTTAATCGGTGTTAGTACTTTCCCGACGACATCGACGATTTTCGTCGGATTCAATGATAAGAGACACGCAACCGTGTAGAACAAGACCGTGAAGATGAGCAGCGGCCAGTGGCTCGTCGATTCACTGAAGAACGGCTTGATTCCAATCTCATACGAGACCGTTCCGGCACGAGGAATCGCGAAGAATGGCCCGATCGCAAGATACAGAATGACCGAGAACCCGATTCCGAACGCAGGATGAACGCGTGACGCCATCGCTTGTAGATCGCGTTCCCCTGAAAACGCGAATGCGAGAATCGCAAGCAATGGTAGACCGACACCGGTGACGAGGAATCCGGCATTGGCGACCCAGACATGCTCCCCTGCGAGCTGTCCGAGCATCGGCGGAAAGATGAGATTTCCTGCCCCGAAGAATAAGGCGAAGAGCATCATGCCGATGACGATGATAAATGATGTTGGAACAGTTTTAGACATAATAAACCCCCACTGATGATGATCGACTTCATCTTGCTCCCTAAGCAGATGAAGTACTTCGTTCGAAAGGATACCATACGTTTAAGAGCTCGTGCTAGGAGTTTATCTGGAGAATATTCTGAAAATTGCGCAGGAAGTTTGGTAGAGCTACGGTCTATAGAATTTGTTACGTCTGTGCGTCGAAGCATGAAATCGGATTCATAAGTTCATATGACGTAGTAGGATTAAAAGATTTCATGAAGAAAGTAAATATATGGATAATTAAACAGGAGGTTTTTCTATGAAATCGATCTATCTTCTTAGCGCCACCCTTTTACTTGCCAGTTGTTCCCCCGCTGCCGAAAAACCAAAGACGTATGACATCTCGTTTACGCATGAGAAACAAGAGATTCAAATCGTTCCTTTGTACAAGGCGTATGACGATTACATTCAAGCGGCTTCGAAACATCCAGAGGACAATGAGGCACTATTTAAAAAATATGTATTGGGCGCTAAAAATAGCGTCATCAAAAAAAAACAGCTCCAAGCGATGCCCGTTCCTAGCCTCTATGAACAGCCATCGGAAAACATCAAGGACTTAAAGCAGATGAATACATATTTGAAAAAACACCATCAGCACATCATGAAACAGATCAAGTCCAGTCTCCTGACTTCGATGAAACAACTTCCACGGGATGAGAAGCTCGTCGTCTTCGTCTCCCCGACGACACCAATCGAGCATGATGATGCCAAACGTTATGGTGGTGTCAGCGGTGTCGCGCAAGGAAACAATTCAATGAGTCTGTTCTTCTTGAAGGATTTTTCGGAAACATCATTACGCAACACGACGGCGCATGAGTACCATCACACTGTTGCCCTCGATGAACCGAATCGTGCAACGATGCTCGATTACATCGTTCTCGAAGGAAAAGCGGAATTCTTTGCCCACAAGCTTTATCCAGTGGAATCATCGGAAGCGATCGCCCCTCTACTTGACCATACTTTAGAGCATGTGATTTCGGAGCTGAATGCGGAACGATTGACGACGGATGATCTATTCTTTGGAAATTACGAAAAACAAATTCCAGCGTTCGTAAAATACAGACTCGGCTACATGATCGTCTCCGACTTCGTGAAACAACATCCCGAGATCTCCTTGAAGGAATGGTCACGGATGTCCTCCGTGCAAATTCTCGAAAAAAGCAGTTACAAGAAGAAATTAACGATTCGCTAAAATCAATAAAGCACGAGACAACGGGAGCATGCATCTCCTTCGTCTCGTGCTTTCATTTATCAGCCTTCGTATTTTTTGACGATTGTCGCTACCCCTTGACCGCCCCCGACGCATAACGTCGCAAGACCATGCGTCTCACCCGTTCGCTCGAGTTCATGAATCAACGTAACGAGAATCCGCGCTCCACTCGCACCGATCGGATGACCAAGCGCGATCGCACCGCCGTTTCGGTTGAGCTTCTCATGCGGAAACTGTAGCTCCACATCGACCGCAAGAGATTGTGCCGCGAACGCTTCGTTCGCTTCGATGACATCGATCTCGTCAAGCGTCAGTCCCGCTTTATCAAGTGCCTTTTGGACCGCTTGGACGGGACCGATTCCCATGATGCTCGGATCGACACCAGACGTTCCATTCGCGACGATCTCAACAAGAGGTGTCACACCGCATTCTTTTGCCTTTGTCGCGGACATGATGACGAGTGCCGCAGCCCCGTCATTGATGCCAGATGCATTGCCTGCCGTGACCGTTCCGTCCTTCTTAAATGCCGGGCGCAAACGACTGAGTGTTTCGACAGATGTTCCGGCGCGCGGAAACTCATCTTGATCAAAACGGATCGGGTCGCCTTTTCGTTGTGGAATCAACACTGGCGTGATTTCTGAGACGAACCGTTCTTCCGCTAATGCCGTCTGTGCTTTTTGCTGACTCGTCGCAGCGAACTGGTCCTGAGCTTCGCGGGAAAGTTCATAGGCGTCGGCTAAATTCTCTGCCGTGATTCCCATGTGATAGTCATTAAACGCACACTCAAGTCCATCCTGGATGATCGTATCGACGAGCGGTTGGTCACCCATCTTCAGCCCAGACCGTGCGCCCGATAGGACGTAAGGCGCTTGGCTCATGTTCTCCATTCCACCAGCAACGATGACATCGGCTTCTCCTGATTTGATCGCCTGATACGCGAGATGGACGGCTGAGAGACCGGATCCGCAGACCTTGTTGACGGTCATCGCCGGGCATGTCTCTGGTAGACCGGCAGCCAGTGCCGCCTGCCGTGCTGGATTTTGACCAAGTCCTGCTGAGAGGACGTTACCGAAAAAGACTTCGTCGACGTGATTCCCAGCGACACCTGCTTTTTCAAGTGCTGCGCGGATGACTGTCGCTCCGAGTTCCGTTGCTTTGATGTCCTTCAAACTTCCATTGAAATTCCCGATCGCCGTGCGCGTCGCACTGACGATGACGACTGCTTCACTCATCTGCTCCATCTCCTCCATCTCCTTATTGAATCGTATATCCTCCATCAAGTACGTTCGCTTGTCCGGTGATGCCTTTTGCTTTGCGGCTCGCGAGGAACAATGCATAATCCGCAATCTCCTCGACGGCGAGCAACCGTTTTTGTGGAACGAGCGGATAGATGACTTCCTCGAGTACCTTCTCAAGCTCGACGTGACGCGTCTTTGCTAAATCTTCCATCTGATTGCGGACAAGAGGGGTATCGACGTACCCCGGGCAAATCGCGTTGACGGTGATTCCGTGTTCCGCTCCTTCAAGGGCTGCGACTTTCGTCAAGCCGAGCAACCCATGCTTCGCCGAGTTGTATGCCGCTTTCCCGGCAAAACCGATCAAACCATTGATCGATGCCATGTTAAGAATCCGTCCGTAGCCTTGTTCCTTCATGATCGGAAAGGCATGTTTGATAGCGATGAACGGCGCCGTCAACATGATCTTGATCATCAATTCGAATTTCTCAGTCGGAAACTCTTCAATTGGTGAGACGTGTTGAAGACCCGCGTTATTGATCAAGACGTCGAGTCGACCAAATTGTTCGACCGTCTGCTTCAAGACGGCTTCGACCTGTGCTTCATCGGTGACGTTGAGCGTCATGCCGACCGCTTCATGACCGTCTGCCCGAATCGCCGCCGCCGCCTCTTCTGCTGCTTCCGCGCGAACGTCCGTTACGACGACCTTCGCTCCTGCCACAGCGAACGCCTTTGAGATTTCAAGACCAATTCCGCTTCCTGCACCTGTGACGAGTACGATATCTCCTTGGACCATCTGCTTCACTCCCCTACCGTCACGCGCTCGAGTTCCGGACTGACCGTGAATCGTGCTTCCGTGACTTGTTTGACGTCTTCGACCGTATGACCATTCAGCGTCTCGATCAAGACCATTCCGTCCGGTGTGAAATCAAAGACGGCCCGATCCGTAATCAAACGGTTGACGACGGCGCGTCCTGTCAACGGCAAGGTACACGCCTGTTTGACTTTCGATTCGCCGTGTTTGTTGACATGCTCCATGATGATGACGACGCGTTTTGCTCCGTTGACGAGATCCATCGCCCCGCCCATGCCTTTGACCATTTTGCCCGGAATCATCCAGTTCGCGAGGTCACCGTTTTGATCGACCTCCATCCCGCCGAGGATCGCGAGGTCGATGTGCCCACCGCGAATCATCGCGAATGATTCGGCACTGTCGAAGTAAGAAGCTCCGGATTGTGCCGTGACCGTTTCTTTGCCGGCATTGATCTCGTCGGCATCGACCTCATGATCGAGTGGATACGGTCCGATGCCAAGCAATCCGTTTTCGGATTGCAGCATGACATGCATGTCGTCCGGAATCGCATTGGCGATCAATGTCGGAATCCCGATCCCGAGATTGACGTACATCCCGTCTTCGATTTCCTGAAGTGCGCGTTCAATGATGATCTCTCGTGTCGTTTTCATATCCGTCTCCTCCTCAAGCTTCCCGGACAGTCCGGCGTTCGATGCGTTTTTCATAATCCGTTCCGACGACGATGCGCTGGACGTAGACAGCAGGTGTATGAATCTCATTCGGATCGAGTTCACCGACTTCGACCAGTTCTTCGACTTCAACGATCGTTACTTTTCCGGCTGTCGCAACGATCGGATTAAAGTTGCGTGACGTCTTTCGGAAGACGAGATTCCCGAGTCGATCTGCTTTCCATGCCTTGACGATCGCAAAATCGCCGACGATTCCCTCTTCCAGCAGATACGTTTTTCCATCGAACTCTTTTTGTTCCTTCCCTTCAGCAATCGGTGTCCCGACTCCTGTTGGTGTATAGAAACCGGGAATGCCAGCTCCACCGGCACGGATACGTTCGGCAAGCGTACCTTGTGGGACGAGATCGACTTCAATCTCGCCACTGAGGTATTGTTGCTCGAACGTCTTGTTTTCCCCGACATACGACGAAATCATCTTCTTGATTTGTCGTGTCTGCAAGAGGAGACCGAGACCGAAGTCATCGACGCCACAGTTATTACTGACGACCGTCAAATCCTTGACGCCCTTATCTTGCAACGCGGTAATTGATTTTTCCGGGATTCCGCAGAGTCCGAAGCCCCCTACGACTAGCGTCGCCCCGTCAAAGATGTCTGCTGTCGCTTCCGCGAATGATCCGTATACTTTCCCCTGTTTCATCTGATGATGCCCCCTTTAAAAATCCTTAGTACAAGCCAGTCAAACTATACAATCCGATCATCAAGAAGACCGTCACTGTCTTGAGAATCGTAATCATGAAGATGTCCTTATACGACTGACGATGCGTCAGCCCCGTGACGGCAAGTAACGTGATGACGGCACCGTTATGCGGTAACGTATCCATTCCGCCGGACGCCATCGAGATGACGCGATGCATGACTTCCGGTGGCACGCCGCCTGATGTGATGGCCTGCGTATATTTATCCGACATCGCACTTAACGCGATTCCCATTCCACCCGATGCGGAACCGGTGACGCCGGCAAGCGTCGTCGTCGTGACGGCTCCGTTGACGAGCGGATTCGTAAAGGTCTCTGAGATCCCGCTTGAGACGGACTTAAATCCAGGAAGTGCGGCGATGACGCCTCCGAAACCATACTCAGCACCTGTATTCATGACCGCTAGGAGCGCGCCACCGATACTGACGTTCAGACCAGCTTGGAAATTCGTCTTGATCTTCGGGAAGTCATACAGCATCGCTGCGAGAATTCCGATCAATAACGCCATTTGGACGGACCAGATCGCAAGAACGGCCGGTGTCTCGATCTTTCCGAATGCTTCTAGACCAATTGCTGAAAAATCAAATCCTTCCGGATACCATTTCGGAATCGAGAGTGTGAAGACTTTGTTCATGACGGCAACGAGGACGAGTGGAACGAAGGCAAGGACTTGACGATAGACTGGTTGACGATCCGTCTCGAGTGCCATTTCCGGTTCATTCTTCAACTCCATCTGCGGTGCGGCACTTGCCGCCGTTGCTTCAAATCCAGCGTAGCCCTCCCCTGCTTGATGGGCTTTTTTCTTGCGTGACTCGAGATACCACATGCCGACGACTAGGATGAACAATCCACCGACTGTTCCCATGATTGGTGCAGCATAGATATCCGTTTTGAAGAACGTCGTTGGGATGACGTTTTGAATCTGTGGTGTTCCTGGTAAGGCATCCATCGTGAACGTGAATGCACCAAGGGCGATTGTTCCCGGGATGAGGCGTTTCGGGATGTTCGCTTCGCGGAACAAGTTCGCTGCGAACGGATAAACAGCGAAGACAACGACGAACAGGCTGACACCGCTATATGTAAGAATGGCGCCGAGTAAGACGATGGCAAGAATGGCGCGTTTCGCACCGATCATGCGGATGATCGTCTTCGCGATCGACTCCGCGATACCAGACATCTCAACTACTTTTCCGAAAATCGCTCCGAGGAGGAAGACCGGGAAGTACGCCTTGATGAAACCGACCATCTTTTCCATGAAGATATTCGAGAAGAAGGGTAACACCCAATCCGGGTTCGTCAGTAAGACGGCGAACAAGGCACAGATTGGCGCAAATAGGATGACCGAAAAACCACGATAGGCAACGAACATCAATAAGGATAAGGCAAGAAGAATGATGACAAGTTCCATAAGTAGATCTCCTTCGATTTTAGTAAGCGCTTTCATATCGCTTCTTCATCATTTAACAACGCAGTATCAAGGAGGTCAATTAAATTCCGTCAAACTATAAGTACAGCTTATAGAAATCATAAGTTCACATTATAGACACAATTACATCAGATAGATTATTTTTTTCAAGAAACAGGAGTTAGTCCTTTTATGGCGTATGTCTTTTAAGTAACGTACTTTATTTGAAAGGATGGACAGTTCATGAAAAGCATCCTTTTTGACGTCTTGCATAACGTGACGCTATTAATGGCTGGTTTCTATCTGCTCGGAAAATTATCACCGCTCCCGATCACCCGTGACTCCCCACGGCTGACACGCGTATTGTACGGTCTTGCTCTAAGTGTCATCTCGTTACTACTCATGCAGATGACGATTGAAGCAGCTCCTGGCGTCATGGTTGATTTGCGTCATATTCCGGTCGTCGTCGCTGCCTACTTTGGTGGCGTCCTCCCGACAACGATCGTGACGATCGCGATCATCATTTATCGTTTCAGTTTAGGAACGAACCTAGCAGCCTTCACCGCATTCGGTTTCATCGTCGCCGTCGCCTTAGGAACAAGCTTAATCGTTCGCGAAATGCCACCCTATGCAAAACGAACATTCACACTCGTGACGCTCTACGCGACGGCTTTACACGCTCTTGTCTTATGGATTGTCTTACCGAAACAGATTCTTCTACTTGAAGTGATGGCAGTCGTCATTCCTGCTTCTTTCGTCAGTAGTTGGCTCGCCCTAGTGATCATCCGTGATATTCGGTTGACCAAACAATCATTACGGATGCTTCGGCAAAAAGCGCAACTCGACTTTTTGACAGGATTAAATAATTCACGCGCCTTCAACGAATACTATACGGATGTCAAACAGCGATTGATTCTAACCAAACAGTCGGTCGTGTTGTTGACGATCGATATTGATCATTTTAAACAGGTCAACGATACGTATGGACATGAGGCGGGCGATGAGGTGCTACGGCAGTTCGCCAATCGACTGCGCGATGGAGTGGCAGAAAGCGGGTATTTATCCCGTAACGGTGGTGAGGAGTTTTCAGTCCTGTTCGAGGGTGTTCCGCTTGCTGAAGTCCTGCCTTTAGCAGAGCAATTACGTGAACGGATTGCTTCTAGTCCGTTCCGACTAGCGACGACAGAGCTATCGCTCACAGCATCGTTTGGTTTAGCCGCATACGATGAGACGACACTGCAAATCGACGATCTTCTACTGGATGCGGATGCTGCTCTCTATCAGGCAAAGCAACAAGGACGGAATCAAGTCGTCCTGTTTTCTCCTAATGCAGAATCTGCCGTCAGCTTTCAAGAATAACGATGGACGTCACCTCTGAAATCCGCTACCTTTAAAGAAGAGGTAGGTGATTGGCATGAAGTTAGCAAAAGGTCCCTATATCCTGATCGGCCTCATTTTAGGTCTCTTGTTCGGATTCATTGGTGACAACTTCTATTTGTATGTATCAGCAGGTATTCTCGTCGGAGCACTGCTTGAATTGTATGTTGCATACGAACAACGCAAGAAAAATAAAAAATCATGATGGAGGTACCAGCATGACATTCAGTGATCTATTCCTTTCAACGCTCTCGTATATCGGTGTCGCGACCGTACTCCTTGCAATCGGTGTCGTCCTGTTCGAGGTGACGACGAAATCGAAGGAACTCGAACTCATTCGTAACGGGAAGAAAGCGGCCGTCTACGCCTTCGGTGGACGAATTCTCGGCCTCGCCATCGTCCTCTATTCGAGTATCTCGAACTCCGTCAGCATTCTCGATATGGTGTTATGGGGCGCACTCGCGATCGTCTTACAAATCGTCTTATTCTATCTCGCGGATTTACTAATCCCACGCTTAAGCATGACGAAAGAGATTGATGCAAATAACGAAGCAGTCGGCTTGCTGCTCCTCTTCTTATCGATTTCGATCGGTTTGATCATTGCAGGATCGCTTACATATTAAAATTGCCCGTAATTCTTTTAAAAAGCTCCTATGAGAGAAGAAGATTGTCTTCTTTCATAGGAGCTTTTTTATACCCAAGTATATTTCCATACTCTTATTTTATACTTGTAAAAGTCTGATCCCATTCCAATAACTTATTGAACTCAACCATCTTAAAATCCTTTGGAAGATTCGTTACATCAATCCATACCCATGAACGAAATGCTGTAGCTTTCTCGTCATCTGCTCCCATCACGATCACCTTTCCAGCCTTCATCGATCCGTCTTTCATTTTCGTCACTAATTTTGCCAAGTCTTTTTTCACTGTATGTCTCGCTTCCTTATGTACGTTCACCATGATTTCAACATACCGCATCGATTCTTCGCTCAATTCGGTATATTGCAATACATTATTTAGTTTTACGTCATCTATGAATAATTCTGGTGGAGAGTTTACTTCGATCCTAATAAAATTGTTACCGTACACCTCTTTTGCTTCATTAGAGACTGCCTTACGAATATCACGTGACCAAATTTCTTCCCGATATGTATCGTACAATTCATAATCATTATGATACGTTGCATAGAACGAGACATCATCCTTCTTATCCGGTTCGTTCGTATGAAAAATTGCCCCATATTCGCTTCTAGTCGCATCGTAACGAGTGTACTCTAGGTCAAATTTCTTTTTATACTCTCGCTCTAAATCTAATTCCAATCGTTTTCCGATTTCTTTTTCTTTGATCGGATTGCCATTCATGATTAAAACGAATGAACCAACGATAACAACGAAACAAGCGATTATCACAATCCAGCCAAACTTCAACCACATACGCCTCACTTTTCTTGACCAACTGTACATACATTTGCCTCCTGCTGAACATTTTTAATTTTCTATGGATTGCGTTCAATTTTTACTACGCTCACAACTAAACGGCTAAAGTCCGTTCAAATCCGGACTTTAGCCGTTTTAATTACTCATAGTTGACTGCCACTATTTTTCAAGCTCCTCTAGCTCCGTCCGCGAACGTGGGAATCCATTCGCTTGCCATTCGGCTCGATAGATCGAATCGAGTTTTGTCAATCCGACCTCATCCGGGTCCTTCGCAGCATCTGGACTCGGATCCTGATCGAGATGCGCTAAATAATCACGTAGCGCATCGGTCTGTGTGCCCTGTTCCCGCTTCCTGAACAACAGTAGACTCGCACCGGCAATGACACCTGCTCCGAATAAATACCGTTTTTTCAATCCCATACGGTTCCCTTCTTTCTTTCCTTAAACCAAACCACCACCGTCACGCAGTCGCGGATGCGCGATACGTTTGACCTTTCCCTCTTCGACCGTCAGGACATGATCGGGCTGTCGCTCGAAGTAACCCGTCTCGAGTACACCCGACCAGCTCTTCACTTCTTTTGCGAACAATCGGACGTCCGAGATGGCTGATACATCAACGTCAAGAATCACGTGACCTCCATCTGTGACGAAGGGACGATCATCTTTCAGCCGCAACGTTGCGGAGACATGCTTATCACGTAACCGTTGTCGCACATACGGTAACGCAAACGGATCCAGTTCGACCGGTAACGGTCCGCTTAAATGATGGACGAACTTCGAGGAATCGGTCAGATAGAGCAATTCCCGACTCATCAGCGCGACGATTTTCTCGCGAAATAGTGCACCGCCACCACCTTTGATTGTTTGGAAGTGTCCGTCAATTTGATCGATCCCATCGATCGTCACATCGATTTCCATTCCCTCTTCCAAGTCGATCAACGGAATGTGTAACTGTTCCGCGAGTCGGACCGTCGCAAGTGACGTTGCCACGCCTTGAATTTGTAGTCCCGCCTGCACAAGTGGACCAAGCGCCTCGATGAACCGTTCCGTCGTCGAACCCGTCCCAAGACCCACTATCATCCCATCTTTCACGTAAGTTAGTGCTGCCTCAGCGACTAATTGTTTCTCCTGTTCATACATCCGCATCCCTCCCTACATTTCTGTTCCCGTTTCGATTCGTCTTCAATCGACGGAGAGAGAGGATTCCGTTAACGTCAGGTACTGCTCAATTGCCTGGACGAGCGGTTGCTGGGCTTCCATCCAAAACGCGACAGATGTCGGATCAGCGTCGAGATGACGTTTAACGATCTCATCGATTGTCGCTTGACCGGAATCATGCATGACGGCTTCAAAGACTGTCGAAAATTGACTCGGATCCGCTTGAACCGTCTGATACAGACTATTGCTGAGCAGATAACCGATCGTGTAGGGAATGTTGTAGAATGCAAGATTCGAATTGAACAGATGACTGATGTACATCCATTTATAGCGCGCCGGTTCAGGCAATACCGGACCATAGGCTAACCGTTCTTCCTCTTGCAGTAGTTCACTTAACCGTTCGGCACTGACCGTCCCTTGCTGACGTTCCGCATAAAACCGTTGCTCGAATCGGAACATGCCGGGAACGATGCTGGCATATTTTAACCCTTCTCGGATCTTGACCTCTAAGAGAGCGAGCACTTCCTCCCGTTCCGTCGTCTCTTTGATGGCAGCATCGAGGACGAGATTCTCCATGAACGTCGAAGCCGTCTCCGCGATGCTCGTTCCTTTGACTTGATTTAAATACGGTTCGTCTTGCAGTAAATAATTATGATAGGCATGACCGAATTCATGAGCGAGCGTCGCGACGTCCGGATAACTATCACGGTACGTCATAAAGATCCGGCTCTCCTTGGCAATCGGAAAGGCAGCGCAGAACCCGCCCTCTGCTTTTCCAGGACGATTTTCTGCATCGACCCATCCCTCACTAAACACGTTTTCCGCAAAGGCGCCGAGCTGCGGATTCAATCGTTTGAATTGTGTCGTGACGATGGTCTCTGCCATCTCAAACGGAACGTGACGCGCGGAGCGATAGGTGTTCGTCTCAAAATCATGCCATTCTCCCGTCACCCGCTCCGCCTGGGCAATCTTCCGAGCGTAATAGGTGTGAAAGAGGTCGCGGTGTTGATCGAGTGCTTCCATCATCGCTGTTAGGCTCGCTTCCGAGATCCGGTTCTGCTCAAGCAACTCGGTCAACGGTTGCTCCCAGTTCCGCATCTTGTAGGATTGCAATCTGAAGCCGGCAATCCGGTTCAGAATCGTCGCAAACAGGTCAGCTTCTTGTGCACACGCGGTGTCAACTGCTGTCGCTGCCGCTAAACGAGCCGAACGGTCAGGTGCGAACATCGCTTCGTGTAGCCCTTGACCAATCGTGACCTGCTTTTTGTCCAAGTCGACGCGCAATGCCATGAAGCGCTGTTTGTAGAGCTGCCCCCAGCCTTGGAACCCGTCCACACCGAGATCCTGCAACAATTGTTCCTGAACTAGTGGTGCACGACGAGATTGGATGTCACGGCGTTCGTTCAAGAAAAAGGCGTATGGTGAACCCGTGACGAGCTCCTCCCACTCTTCTTGTGACAGTGCGGCGATCTTCGTATCGAGTGCTGCTGCCTCACTGCGCACCATCGCTTGCACGATTTCGATCTCTTCGAGCAATGGATGGACTTCTGAGCGCGTGACATCTTCAGCGTACAGACAATAAATGAAGTCGCTCCATTCCTCGACGTCGCGCGCGACTTGCTGATAACGCTCGACCTGTTCTGCCACATTAGCCGGATGTTTCGTCAACGCTGCTTGTATCTTAGTAATTCCTGATTTGACGTCATCTATCGTGTAGAGTGTCTCTAACTGCCATCGTGTGTGTTTCATGCTTTTCCCCCTATGCGTGATCTATTCGTTCTTTCATTCGTGAGAACACTCGACTTCTCCTGTAATTTCCATCAGACACAAAAAAACTCCTTCAGCCATTGACTGAAGGAGGACATCCTCATAAGACGAAGAAGTAGACACATAGGAAATGTGCTAAGCTACCAAGTAATACGAAGATATGGAAGATTTCATGGAATCCAAGATGTTTAAACGATAAGATACGTGGCTTCAGCCCATAGATGATGCCACCGATCGTATAGAAGATACCACCAAGGAACAACAATCCGATGCCGAGCGGTGATAAGACTTGCGCGAGTGGTGTGATCGCAAATACCATGATCCAGCCCATTCCGATGTAGAGCGTCGTTGATAACCAACGCGGACTGTTGAACCAAACCAATTTAAAGGTGATTCCAGAGACTGCAATCAACATGACGATGCTGAACAAGACCCAACCGGTCGGACCGTTCAGACTGACGAGACAAAACGGTGCGTAAGACCCGGCAATCAACAGATAAATCATCGAATGATCCAACCGTCGCCAGATCGCGATTGCCCGGTCGCTCGCAAGCACCATATGGTAGGTCGCTGAGACGGCATAAAGCGCCATCATACTGACACCAAAAATAATCGCTGCAACGATTGCAAGTGATGCCCCCCGTTCTAACGATGCCTTGATGACAAGTGCCAGTAACCCGACAAAAGCAAAGACAGCCCCTCCAAGATGCGTTAATCCATTAATCGGTTCTCTCATATAAGCTTTCACTTTCGTTCCTCCCCTGATATGTAGTTTCGAATACTACATGGCGTTATATACGTATTCTATCATATGATGGAGAAGTAGAAAGTCCTATTTTAGCGATTTTGGAGGTTTTTTTATGACACATTCTGATGACACGAGACACGATCGTCAATTACGGATCGAAGATATCCCGAATATCGATCTCTATATGGATCAAGTCATCCAACTGTTCGAGCGGACATTCGAGGAAACGACGCGAAGTGCAGACGAGACGATTTTGACGAAGACGATGATCAACAATTATGCCAAAAAGAAATTATTCTTTCCGGTCACGAATAAAAAATATACGAAGGAGCACTTGATTCTGATCAGCTTGATTTATCAATTGAAAAGTTCGTTTTCGATTAATGATATCAAGACGATTCTCTCGCCCTTAAACGCAGGAATCGAACAGGATCAACTCGATCTTGAAGGGTTTTATCGCAATTACCTCGAACTGACGGAACGAAATACAGCCCGCTTCGTAACGGAACAAGACGCTCTAACCGCCTCGACGACTGACCCACTGGAACAGATCTTAGCGATGGCTCATATGAGTAACTTGTACCGGCGCGCAGCAGAACACTTGATTGACACCCAACTGAAAAAATAAGAGAACGCTTTCACTGCGTGATACACTAGAAGAAAAGGCAGAGGAGGAACAGTCATGGAGATCGCGACGACTTTCTTGCGACAGCTGGATCACATCGGACCAGAATTCAGAACCTATCAGGATGGTATTCTCATCGAACTGGCATTCGACCGGACGATCGGAACGGAGCAGGTTTCCGCAAGTGTGTTGCTTGAGACAGCAGATGACTTGAAAATACGCTTGCATACACAAACCACCCAGGCATTATTACTTGCTTCGAAGATTCATGCCTTTGACGCCCACACACCGAGTCGGATTGCTGAGATGATGTCGATTCATGGCTATTTTAAATCGCATCGCTTGTCGCATCCCTTGAATGCCTACTCTACTGCCCTGTTCATCAGCCGTCTTACTCCACAGGACGCGGTACTTGAACGAACAGTACAATTATACACACGCCTCAAAAAACAACATCGGTTCATCGTGTCACCGCTATTGATCTCTTTCGTCTATTTTCACGCTACGATACGCGGTGAGTTAGACGAACTCGCCTCGCGTATCGAAACGGTCTATCAACGACTCAAACGACGGTTCGGACGCGCTCAACAGACGTATGTCGTCGCCTTGATATTCGCTTTATTGCCTGAAGACGATTGGGATCGCTATATCGCACAAGTGGAGGCATCCCGTAAGATACATCGTAAACACCATGTTCCGCTGTCGTTCCACGGCATGCTTGCGTTACTCGGTGATCCAAACGTTCACGCTTCGTCACTCGAACGGATGGCAGAGGCGTTACGCTCCGATTTACATTTTAAGTACCGGAAAGACTTAGTCTATTTGACAGCGATCCGATTGTATTTAAGTCAACAAACGATCTTGCAACAACTCTTCCCATCTTCGATTCTCCCACCGGACGGCGCCGACGCGCTTCCGTTCTTACTCTTCCCTGTTGATTTGACCGATACGTCCCATGCGACGGACGGCGGGATCGACGGTGGATTTGATGGTGGTGGTGACGGCGGTGGGGGTGGCGAGTAACATTCGAGAACACTACACTAAAAAGGGCAATCGACGCGTGGCATTACTGCCGAACGTCGATTACCCTTATTTTTAGTCATTCTTTATCTTGTTGGTTGTCTTCATCAGACGGCTGGACATCCCCATCTTCATCTGAAGCATGGGACAAATCGGGAGCCTCTTCACTTGAAGCTTCTTCACTTGATGTGTCTGCTTCTTGATCTGGATGCTTCGATTCTTTTTCATCCTTCGATTTTTCCGGAACCTCCGCATGGTTCTGCGGATCACGCCCCGCAATCTCATCCTTCGTCATTCGGTTACCTGAAGTAATTGGATCCGTTTCTTTATCGTGTTGATCAGCCATTTGGCATCCCCCTTAAAATGTACTTGTTCCACCTTTTAAGGTATTCCCGACTGAAGAACGGTTAAACCTCAGCACGTCCTCGCATGATGTCTTCGACGAGCAGTTGATCGATGGGCTGAGGATGATGGACCTCGTATCCTTGCACATACAATAACTCATCTAACGTTTGAATGTGTTGCAGCTGTGACGGTGTTTCGACTTCCTGAATCACGAGCGCGATGTTCAACGTCGACGTCAAGGAATGGACAGAGCGAATCATCGAGCGCTCCAACTGATTTTGAACGAGTCGACGTGTAAAAATCGGATCGAGTTTGACCGCTTGAACAGGTAAGCGTAACAACGAATTGAGCGACGCATAATGACTGCCGAAATGATCGACGGTCAGACGATAGCCTGCTTGGCGTAACTGTTCCAAGCGTTTGATGGCAAAACGACGACGTGTTTGCAGTACTTCCTCACGAATTTCAAGAATGAGACGCTCATTCGGGAAGTAAGACTCTTCCGCTAGTCGAATTAACTCGGAAAATAGTTGATCCGACTCGAACTGATTTGCCGATAGATTGACGGCGACGGAAATCTTACGACCAAACGTTTCTTCTAACCGGCGTTGATCCAAGATGGCCTGACAGATCGTAAATCGACCAATGTCCGGAAAAATCTCCATCTTCTCAGCAATCGGAATGAAATCCGTCGGACTGACGAAGCCAAGCACTGGGTGGTTCCAGCGCAAAAGTGCTTCAACCGCGACATAATGTTCTTGTTTCGCATCGACGATCCATTGGTAATAAAGTTCGAACTGCCCCCGTTCCAGTGCATGCGACAGCTCTGATTCAAGGACCGATGCAAACGGGTGCTGTTCCGCATGCCGGTTTGGATTGACGAACGAGGTCCGTCGTTTTCCGTCGTGTTTGACTTGTTGCATCAAGGCTTCCGCTGCATAAATCTGCGTCTGACGACTCGCCATGTCACCCGTCAAGAGACTGACACCAGACGATGCCGTCACGTGAATCGGTTCGTCCGCGACACCAACGATTGGTTGCTCGATCGCTTCCGTGACGATGCGGGCATAGTCTATTGCATGCTGTTCGAATTCTTGCTCTTGCTCAAGTTCTGCCAATACGACGAACTCATTACCATCCATCCGTCCGACGACATGATTCGGTAATGGTACATATTTTAGACGACTTGCAATTTCACGCAATACTTCATTCCCTATCCGGTAACCGTGCGTAGCATTGATCGCATGAAAACGGTCGAGGTTCAGTACCATCAAAAAGGCCGGATGGATCGTCACACTCGAAATCAAACGATTCATATAGCGTTCGTTATAGACGTCGGTCAGGGCATCCTTAATGACGTATGTTTCGACATTGATTGATTTACTGATGATATCTGCATATCGTTCAACGAGCGCGATGTCCTGTTCCTTGAAGTCGAATGGTTGATCGTCGAAGGCGCACAACGTCCCGATCTTCTCATTCTCAGCATTCTTGATTGCCACTCCCATGAAACTTCCGTTCCCCAGTGCTTTCGTGACCGGATGATTGACCGTCAATGGATCATTGAGCAATTCATTGATCGAGACCTTCCCGTCCGTCTCATCGACGACCAACTTACAGAGGACATGTTGGAAGACATGGGTCGAGCCTTCTTCAATCAATTGTCGTTCTTGATTGATCGCCTTGACGACAAAGTTGCTATAGGAGTCGTTCAATGCAAAAAACAACGTGTTGACGCCAATCCGTTCACTCAGTTTTTCAAGAATCTCTTCGACGAGCGGATGCAATGCTTCATATCGAATGTGTGAATTATTCACCGTGTCTTCCTCCTTTCTCGGTCGATTGTCGGTCATGCGTCGAGCGGAAGTTGAATGATGAAGGTACTGCCCTCTCCTTCCGTTGATTGAACGGAAATCGCTCCACCATGATCAAGCACGATCATGCGACAAATCGCGAGCCCTAAGCCGGTTCCACCGATTTTACGTGTATCCGAGTTATCTGCTCGGTAAAACTTATCAAAGATGTAAGGGAGCGCTTTTTCTGGAATCCCCAGCCCTTCGTCCGAAATCTCAATCCGTAATTGATCCGACTGGTTTGACCCTTTGATCCGGATTGCGCCACCTTCAGGTGAATATTTAATCGCGTTCATGATCAAGTTCGTGAACAGTTGTTTCATCTTTTCACTGCTTGCTGAAATCGTATAGGAGCCTGGATCGAACTGGACGCTGATGCGATGCGCGCGACTCGCGAGATCAAACATCGGTTTCATCTCGAACATCAATTGTTTCACATCAAGCGGTTCTTTTTGCGTCCCATGCGTCGAGTCTTCCCCTTTTTGAATTTCCAGGATGTCATTGATCAATTCCGCCAAACGAACGGTTTCTGAATGAATCGTCTGCAAATATCGCTTTTGGCGCTTCGGATCCACTTCTCGTTTCATCAATAATTCCGTGAAGCCCATGATGGAAGAGAGCGGTGTCCGCAACTCGTGCGACACGATCGAGACGAATTCTGCCTGCTTGAGATCAAGTTCCTTATCTTTCGTCACGTCACGTAAGACGAGCATCATACCCCACTCGACGTTTGCGATCGCAATCCGCTCGGCGTAAGCACTGAGTAGCAAGTTCCCCCGAAACGCTGATAGTTCGATCGTTTCTCCCGGAATATCTCCATTCATCAGTTGACCGATGTAGTCATGGAGTGCGTCTGGCTGATCGACATGTTCAAACAGCGACGTCGCCCGTTCGTAGGCGTGGCGGAATCCTTGCGCCTGATTGACGAGCTTCGGTGGAAACATGTTCAACAAAGCTTGGTTCGCATAGATTTGTTCCCCACTACTCTCGATGTATAGGACAGCTTCCCGAATCGAGTCGAGGAGCTGATACGTCTTGATCTTTTCATGCTCCATCTGATGAAACAGGAGATGGCGCTCAAGCGTCATTCCGAGTTTTCGTGATAAATCAAGTAAGTCCCCGACTTGCTCTAGATTGAACTGAGGAAAAGCATGACGAATATAAAGTAACCCGACGACTTGTCCATTACTTGGAGATTGAACGGGGATCGCCGATTCAAACTGATCGTCAATCGGTAATTGAACCGATTTACGCATGACGAACGCCCGACGTAAGACCGAATATTGATCGAGATCTTTTTCGATCAGCTCCATCTCGTCGATGCCTTGCGCGACGAAATGATTCAACTGTTCACGACGGTACAAGAGGATGGCACCTTCTTTTACATCGAGCAGTTGCAACAGGATCGTCAGGACAGTCTCACAGGCCGCTTCGACATTTTGCGTCGCTAACGCTTCCATGATCTCATTACGTTGCTTCAATTTCAGTTCGACTTCTCGTAAATTCTGTTGTAATCGATTGATTTCACGTTGATCGAGTGATGTGAGTCGTGCCTCAGCTGATGCCGGAACCGTTCCTTGGCGCAATCGGTAAGGACGGTCCTTCGAGTGGTCGCGTAAGATTCGTTTCAACGTGTATCCTCCTTTCTGAATGCATTCCTGTTACAAATTATAGCATGGTCCCTATTTGATCGACAGTTCGAGTACTGTCTTCCTTATATGCTGGTTTACACTAATGCACGAAATGCCTCTTCAAATGCCCGGTCCGCATCGCGCGTCCGTTTTTTCGGTCCTTTCTTCCGTCCACCCGCTCGCCGGATTTGTTGTCCGACATGGCGTGTATGAAGCAATAGATCGATATTCTCGTTCGTGAACTGACGACCGTTTTGGTCAATCGCGAGTCCTCCTCGTGCTAAGACGAGTGCTGCTAGACCGTAGTCTTGCGTCACGACGAGATCACCACGTTTCATCCGATTGACGATCGCGTAATCGACGGCATCTGGTCCTTGTCCGACCGTGATCGTCGTCGCCCCCTCCCGCATCATCTGGTGTGCTGTATCACAAACTAAAAAGACGTCACGTCCCTGTCGGTGTCGAATGACGAGATCGACAACGGGACATCCGTCCGCATCTACGAAAATAGACATTTGCATCCTCCCTTGTTGGTTCCACTATCAGTGTCACAAACCAAAAGATTTCTTGTCAAGTCGCGTTTCCCATTTGACCGTTTCTTCGTTCTTTCGGACAATGGAAAAGAGAGGATGTGTTGAAATGAACGCTGCGACGTTCCAATCTTTTTACCTGTTATTGAAAAAAACGAAACCCCCGGTCGGATTATTATCCGCCGCTGTTTCCGTCTCCGTCATCCAAGCGCTGGCTGCCCTCGCCATTCCTTGGTTCTTAAAGACGTTGATTGACGGTTTTACAGTCGATCGACTGACTCCGCAGCTGATCAGTTTATTTGTGATCGTCTTCGTCGTCCAAGTCGTCGCGAATGCTTTATCCATCTATTGGTTACAGATCGTCGGTCAACGAATCGTCGCCAATTTGCGGACGCTCCTATGGAAACACCTGTTGACCTTGTCGATTCCGTTCTATGATGAGACGAAATCTGGCGAGCTCGTCTCGCGACTCAACAGTGACGCTACGACACTCCAGCAATTGCTGTCGGAGCAACTCGTCCGCCTGCTGACATCACTCGTCTCGATCATCGGGGCGATCACGATCCTATTCTTCCTCGACTGGCAGATGACACTCGTCATGGTCATCGCTGTACCCGTGACGTTACTAATCATCATCCCGCTCGTGCGGAAGCTGCATAAGATATCTCGTGAGACTCAGAAAGAACTCGCGGGATTATCTGGTTTTTTTGCCGAGATGCTCGGCGAAGTCCGACTCGTCAAATCGCAAGCGACTGAATCCTATGAGCTCGACCGTGGGAAAACTCGCATCGAGAATCTTTATGGCTATGGCGTCAAGGAAGGGCGCATCCAAGCCCTCTTGTTGCCGATCTTTAACGTCACCTTGACGACGATGTTGATTTTGATCATCGGCTTTGGTGCCTATCGCGTCGCGACGAACCAGATCACGGCAGGTGAACTCGTCGCCTTCTCACTCTATTTGTTCCAAATCATGACGCCACTCGTGACGATGACTGAATTCATCACGAAGTTACAGAAGGCTCGCGGGGCGACAGAACGAATCATCGAACTTCTCGATGAGACACCGGAAGCACCGGGAGCGCTTGTTGCGCCGCGTCCGTTTACGGACGTCACGGTCGATCACTTGTCATTCGGATACAATGAGACGCCAATCCTCCAGGATGTCAGCTTTACGTTACCACGCGGCAAGACGACAGCGATCGTCGGTCCGAGTGGATCCGGGAAGACGACATTATTCGCGATACTGGAGCGATTCTATCAACCGACGTCCGGGCAGATTCGACTCGGAGATCAACCCATCGCTGATTTGACGCTATCGTCTTGGCGCCAAGCGATCGGTTATGTCGCCCAAGACTCCCCTGTTTTATCAGGAACGATCCGTGACAATCTCGTCTACGGTCTTGCAGAAGACGTCAGTGAAGACAAAATCCGTGAGGCTGCACGGATGGCGAATGCCGATGCGTTCATTGAACGTTTTCCGGAAGGGTATGCAACTGAAATCGGAGAACGGGGCGTCAAGTTGTCTGGTGGTCAACGCCAACGGATCGCGATCGCACGTGCACTCCTCCGAGACCCTGAAATTCTATTGCTGGATGAAGCCACGTCAAGCCTCGACTCTGAGTCCGAGCGGGTCGTTCAGGAAGCACTCGAGCGATTGATGGTCGGACGGACGACGTTCGTCATCGCCCATCGTCTCGCGACAGTTCGTCATGCCGATCAAATCATTGTCCTTGAAGATGGTCGGATTTCCGGCATTGGGACACATGATCGTCTTGTCGTCGACAATCCATTGTATAATAAGCTCGTAACGCAACAATTCATCGGCACGGAACGTGCAAGGGGGAATCACGTATGAAGACAGTCGGTTTCATCGGATTAGGTGTCATGGGACAAGGCATGGTCCGCAATCTGCGCAAGGCAGGTTTTACAGTCAAAGGATATAATCGCACGAAAGAAAAAGGACTCGTCCTTGAAGCAGATGGTGTCGAGATCGTCGATACGATTCAAGACGTCGTCACCGATGTCGACGTCGTCATCTCGATCGTCGGTTATCCGCAAGACGTCGAGCAGATCTACTTCGAAGACGGAATCCTCGATCATGCGGCACCAGGAACGATTCTGATCGATATGACGACATCCAGTCCGGCTCTTGCAGAACGAATCGCGAAGGAAGCGGCAGCACGCGGTCTTCAGGCACTTGACGCACCTGTCACAGGTGGTGACCTCGGCGCGAAGAACGGAACACTCGCCATTCTCGTCGGTGGGGAAGAAGCGGCTTTCGCACAAGCGAAGCCCTTATTCGAAGCGATGGGAAAATCGATTTCACTCTTCGGTGGTCCTGGTAAAGGACAATCGGCGAAACTCGCGAACCAAATCGCGATTGCCGGCTCGATGATCGGAACAGCGGAGATGCTGTTGTTCGTCACGCGGTCCGGGATTGACCCGACGCAATTCATCGAGACGATCAAATCTGGTTCTGCCGGTAGCTGGAGTCTTGAGAACTTGATTCCGCGCGTCATCGCTGAAAACTACTCACCTGGTTTCTTCGTCAAACACTTCATCAAGGATATGCGCCTTGCCCTTGAGCGAGGAGCTGAGATGGGCATCGCGACACCTGGTCTCGCACTGACGAAGGATTTATATGAACAACTTGCTGAGCTGGGTCACGCCGATTCCGGTACACAAGCGCTTTATCTGTTGCTCGCCGAACGTTCACGCGCTTCGGTAGAATGAGCAAAAAGCCTGTACACTACGTCTACTGACGTAATGTACAGGCTTTTTTCGTTCATCCCTCGACGGATGATTGACGTGTTGGTTTCAAGCGTTCATAGAAGTGTGCCATCGTCGTATCGAAATATGGCGTCAAGAAGATGACACCCACAGTACTAAGTAGTGCGAGGATACCCCAGCCGATGAAACTCAAGTAAAGCATGATCAATTCACGCTTATGCCCTTTCATCATCCGACGGCTCTCGCCGAGTACTTGCCAAAACGACAATTCTGGTCGGTCGACCAAAATGTACGGGACGAGGCGATACGCTAGATAAAAGTACAATGCCGGTAAAATCAAAAATGATCCGACATACACCAATACCGTCACAATCGCGTAAGCGGCAATCGTTCGAAAAGCACGTCGAAACGAAGAAAACCCTTCGAATAACGTTCCGATACCGGCAGACTCCCCGCGTGTGAAGCGTAAGTAAGCAATCGTTCGTCCAACCGTCACCGGAGCAAGGACGATCGTTACGACCATGTTCAGTCCAATGAAACGGACCATGCTGTCGATGTCATCTTGGTCAAAGGACATCCGGCTTGCTGCAAGCGCAAAGATAAGGAAGTAGATGATCGAGATGCTTAGCCCGACCAGCCAACGTCCTTTTAGTGTACCAAGGGCGTCTTGTTTTAATTGTTTAGGGTTCATGTCGTACTCCTTCATTTCCACTATTTCCATCTTTGATTCTAGCGTAGTCCCGTTGAAAAACCTAGTTATCCCGCTCTGCTTTTCAAACGCGTCACGGAATCGTCGAAAATCCGTCACGAACACATACAAAAAAATCCATTTCTCTCATCTCATAAGATTTGAAAAATGGATTCGTGCGGTATAGGATTAGCGCAGAAGTCGCGTCAATGCCTCAACACGTTCTTTTTGAATGATACCGTCTTGTAAGACAGCGGAACCCACATGTAGTTCCGATGCCTTCGTCGCCTCAATAAGTGCTTCCGCATTCTCAAGCGTAATCCCGGAACCTGGTAAGATAATTAAGTCCGGATGGTCCTCGATCAAGCGAGCGATTGTCTCTTTTCCTTCTAACGCCGTCGCTTGACCACCCGACGTCAAGATCCGGTCGACTTCTGGAAAATCAGCGAGCACTTCTGCCGCTTCGAGAATATCGCGACTACTGTCGATTGCTCGGTGGAACGTCAATGACAGTTCCCCTTTATGTTTGATGATTCGACCAAGGAATCCTTCGTCGACGCGACCGTCTGCGGTCAATGAGCCGACGACGATCCCGGCAGCACCGAGTTCTCGGATCAAGTCGATATCCGTGATGATCGTTTCTTCGTCTGATTTCGAATAGACGAACGACTTACTATGTGGTCGAACGAGGACGTGAACTGGAATCTCGACCGTCGAGACGACTTGACGAATCAGTCCATAGCTCGGCGTCAACCCACCTTCGGATAATGCGGAAACGAGCTCGATCCGGTCCGCTCCGGCTTGTTCTGCTGCGACCGCTTCTTCTACGGTCGATGCGATGATTTCTAACATGATACATCCCTCCCGCATCAGTGTATCATGAGACGACCATCCAGTTCACGCGTTCGTTGAACAGTTTCATCTCCCACGATGGTGGATAGGAGGCTGGACTGAGGACGATCTTCGCACGTCGGAACTCTGCCACCTTATATTTACGATTGCCCTGGAATTCATCATTCGCCAAAAAGGCATAAACGTCTTTCGTACAACTGATGACGGCTTTTTGAATCAGCGAGGATTCAATATCATCGCTGACGAAGCCACGCTCGATTTCGGCACCGTCAAACGATAGAAAACAGGCATCAAAAGCGTAGGCATCGAGCGCCTGCAAGACTTCGACTCCGACCGTCTGCCCATAGGCATCGACCGTCCCACCAAGTAACCGAATTTCACCTTTGAACGGTCCCGTCTTGCGGCACTGCTCCAAGTGACTAGCGACCACTAGTGAGTTCGTGACGATCGTCGCGTTCCCCGTTAAATACGGCAACAGATGCTCGACCGGCTCGCCTCGACCAAGAAAGATACAGGAATAATCGCTGAGCCATCCTTTCGCATAACGCGCTAAACGGCGAGACAACTGATCCGTCCGACGCGAGATCGGTGTTTCTCGTTTTCCTCCTTGATAGATGGCACCGCCATAGACGCGCTTCAACTGCCGTTCCCGTTCGAGCTCCTCTAAGTAGCGTCGTACCGTTTCTCCTGAGACATCGAGACGTTCGATCAAATCCTTCGTCATGACTTTCCCTTCCTCTTCCAGCCATTCCATGATGCGTGATTTCCGCTCTTCTCCTAACAACGACACGTGCGCTTCCCCCTTCACAGACAAGTTCTAGTTCTAGTGTATCGAACGTCTGTAAAGGTCTTGTAAATCCGATGTAAATAAACGTGTAGTTCCTATGAAATGTCGTTGAATTCGTCCGTTATCCGACTTTTTCCACAAACAAAAGACGCACCCGCATCTCAATGAACGAGATGTAGATGCGTCTTAATGACTCATTCAGACGGTTTCTTTGCAAAGAGTGGAATCTTAGACTCTGTACCTTGGCGAATCCGTTGGATGTTCTCGCGGTGCTTGAAGATGACGAACAAGGCAAGAACCGTAAAGAACGTCGGAACGATCCAGTCGTTCGTCAAGACACCAATCGTGATGGAAACAACGATTCCGACACTTGCTGCCACGATTGAACTGAGCGACACCATCCGGCTCAGACGAAGTGTCGTCAAAAAGGAAACGAGCAGGAAGATGAACAGAACAGGGCTCGTCACGAGCAACATCCCTCCGGACGTCGCAACTGCCTTTCCGCCTTTGAACTTCGCGAAGATCGGATAGATATGACCGATGACAGCTGCTAGTCCAGCAAACAACGGATGTATATCTGCTCCCATCAAGATGGGAACGAGACTTGCGACGGCTCCTTTTCCGAAATCACCGATCAATACGATGATTCCCGCCTTTTTTCCCAAGACACGGAACGTATTCGTCGTTCCGAGATTCCCGCTACCGTGTTGGCGAATATCCATCCCATGTCCCCACTTCCCGACAAGAAGTGCGAACGGTATCGAACCAAGCAGATAGCCAAGAACTAAAATCCCTATGATTTCAATCATAGTCAACCTCCAACCTCTTAGTGACCGACTTTCATATATTCCTCAAGAGTCTGTCCGTTATTTTTAATTTGTGTCGCGACATCGACACCGACATAACGAATGTGCCATGGCTCATACGTATAGCCTGTCCGTGATTGGAAGCCACGATCGTAGCGCACGATGAAACCATATTTCGCTGCGTTATTCGCGATCCATTTTCCTTCTTTCGTATCACCAAGGGCAGCCGTCAATCCGTTACCAACGCTTGGTGCCGAAATATCGAAAGTGAGACCCGTCTGGTGCTCACTGTGACCAGGACGTGCTGAATATTGATCAGCAGCAGCCTTGCCATCACGTGCGACATAATTATTATACAATACTTTTTGACGTTCGCCTGAACGGAATCCACTGACAGCGTTCAATGTCACGCCTTCTTTTTTAGCAGCGGCAAACATCTTCTCCATCTGTTTCGCAGCTGGCGCCCGCATGTAGCTTTGCTCAAGTACACCTGAGTATGAGAAGCTGACGTTTGGTACGACAAGATCTGATGGTTTGTAGTCGATTGGCAAGCTGTATTTTTTATTGACGACGACAAGATTACCAAGTGATAAATCCGCTTTGGCTTCTGCTGATTTATCGACGTCCGGTGTCTCATCTTCTGGTTTCGACGGTTTTTCTTGTTCTGGATCCTGAGATGAACTATCCGGTTTATCCGTCGATTCGTCTTTTTTGTCCTCCGTCTTGTTCTCTGAAGCTGGTGTATCGTCTTTTTGTTCTTCTTCTTTTTTCGTCTCATCCGAAGATTCTTGATCTTCTTGCGTTGCCGCATCAGACGAATTGTCTTCTTGTTTTGCATCTTCTGACGTATCGTCTTTTGTTGTTTCGTCTGCTTTGTTTGTTTCTTCTTTATTCGTGTCTTTTGCTGTGTCTTCTTTTTTCGTTTCGTCGTTTGATTGTTTTGTCTCATCTGATTTCTGTTCCGTTTTCGTTGTATCATCCGCTTGTTGATCCCCAGGATTACATCCTGCAAGGAGAAGCGCTAACGTACTGACGGTTACGATTTTTTTCATGAGTAAGACCCCTCTTCTTTTTATGCTTCTCTATGTTACCGCTAATCGTTCCATCCGTCGAGTCTACTTCCGACAGATAGAGTAAGTCCCTACCTTACTTCAGCTTCTTTATTTTCGCAAATGATCCTGACTTTGTCATCGGTCGTTAGTACCAAGTGCTAAATTTTACTGTTCAGACTGAAAAAAGAAAAAGCGGAACCGATTCACTAAATCGATCCCGCTTTCATTGTATCTTACGCCTCCGTCAACAGAGCTGCATCCGTTTCGCTCATCTTCTCATAGATGGCGTGCCAGTTCGGGAATACCTTCGGCAAGCGAATCGGTCGGAAGTTTTCCTTCTTGACGACGACGTGTGTCGTTTTCGCCGATACTGCAAGCTTCCCGTCCGGATGTTTGACCATATAACCATAAATTGTCCGTAATCCATCGTAATGATCAATCCAGACCGTGACGACCGCTGTATCACCATACGTCAACGAGCGTTTGTAATCGAGATTGACATTCGTGACCGGGGAGACATATCCCGCATCTTCCATCTCTTTGTAATCAAGACCCAAAGACTGGATCAATTCCGTCCGTGCGAGTTCCAAATAGACGAGATAGTTCGAATGATAGACGATGCCCATCATGTCCGTCTCGGCGTAGCGGACAGGTATTTCAATCGTGTGCATGTAGCTTCCCCCTTAAAAATCCTCTTTTTCAAGATAGGACCATTCTGAACCGGATAAGCTAACTTTGTCAATTAATCGCATCGACTGCTTCGCGATCGCCTGTTCGACGATCGTGATCGCCGCTCGTGCGTTTCCGTTCGGAACGACATCAATCTTCTCGGTAAGCGTCAATCGTGCGTCCTCCGTCAGCTCGTATCCGAACCGTGCCGCGTATCCTTCAATGATTTGAATCAACTCGTCTGGCGAGTAATTCGGGAAGTGGAATGACCGTTTGAAGCGTGATTTCAGTCCTGGGTTACTTGCGAGCAAGGCGTTCATCTGTTGCTCGTAACCAGCAAGGACGACGACGAGATTGTCTTGATGTTTCGTCATCTCATCCACGAGCGTATCAATTGCTTCCTTTCCGAAGTCGTTCGCTCCACCATTTAATGCATACGCCTCATCGATGAATAAGACACCACCCAGCGCGTCGCGAATCGCGTCACGCGTCTTTTGCGCTGTTTGTCCGACGTAACCGGAGACAAGATCTGCCCGGCTGACAACTTTCAGATGTCCGCGTTTCAAATAACCGCATTGTCGTAACACATCAGCATAAAGCTGCGCGACAGTCGTCTTTCCGGTCCCGCTATTGCCGCTAAAGACCGCATGCAGTTCAACCGGCAAGACTTTATAGCCTGCTTCTCTTCGACGTTTTTGCATCGACAATAAGGCTTCAATCTGCTTGAGTTCGTCTTTGAGATCAGACAATCCGACGAGCGAAGCGATCCGCTCCTCAACGGTTGCGTCCGGTTCTTGTACCATCTCGAAATCTTCTTGTTCGAGTAAGGCAAAGTCTTCATGACTGGCACTCTCTCCAAGGCTCGCACCCTTCTTGAAGATGGCATCGAGCACGATATTGCGAACAGCGCGTCCGTTTCCGAAACTGGCGTCGACGCGTTCCCGCTCAAGCCGTCCGAGTAACGCCCGCTCTGCTTGTTCCGTCAAGACGTAATCGTTCGCGGTCGCGATCGACCGTCCGATGGCGAGCAGCTCCTGATCCGTATAGTCGGCGAGTAGATAATGATTGGATTCCGGGAAACGACTCCGGAGTCCAGGATTCGCCTTCAGGAAATCACGCATCTCTTCTGGGTATCCAGCAAGAACGACCGCAAATCGCCCTGCATATTCCCCACTCGTCATTGCTGCGACGAGCGTATCGATCGCAGCCTGACCATAATCGTTCCCACTTTGTCCGGCACGTTTTAAGGCATAGGCTTCATCGATGAAGAGCACTCCTCCGACGGCTTCGCGGACTTTACTCATGACCTGTTCTTCCGTCTGACCGACGAACGCACCGACAAGCGACGAACGATCCGTCTCGACGACTTCCGGTCGTTCGAGAAGTCCGAGCTCGTGATAGATCTTCGCCATCAGACGGGCAAGGGTCGTCTTCCCGGTTCCGGGGTTTCCCATGAAAATCATGTGTAGCGATGGTTGATCGCTCGAACGGTAACCATCTTCCGATCGTTTTTGTTGATACTTCAAGAAGCGATACATATGATGGACCCGTTGTTTGATGTCTTCGAGACCAATCATCGCGTCGAGTTCTTCGAGTGCTGAGCGTTCGACTCGTTTGCTTTCGACGGGGAGCAAAGCGACGACACGTTTGAGATCCTGGATCGTCGTCGCTTTCAGTTCCGTCATCTCGCGAAACGCTTCTCGGGAATAGAAACGCTCTTGTAGGCTGTCGACGAATGTCTGCGCTGTCTGTTCAAGCGTGGCACTCGAACGCAGTAATGCCGTTCCAGCTTCGAACAGTTCCGTCCAGCGACCAGCATCCAACCGACGCAGTCGTTCCGTCAGTTCGACGATTTGTTCCGTCTCCTCGACGATTTGACTTGCTTGGAGAATCAGTTCTTTCGTCGCTGATCGTTTGGCGTTCGCATTGTCCGTCTCGCGAATCGTCGGAAACGTATGCGCGACAAGGCGCTGATACGTACTTTGTAATTGTTGTTCCGTCAACAATTGCTCAAGACGAGCTGGCAAACGACCATGCTGACGGATTTCTTGCATCCAACTCTCAGCTAAGGCATCCAGTCGTCCCGTCATGATATAGCGATGTTCGACGAGTAACGCCAAGATGCGGACGAGTGCTTCCGTCTCTCCAAGCAACCGGCTACTTTGAGCATACCGTAAGGCGAGCACCTCCTCGACCTTCGCGCCCTCTTCCCACGCTTTGATTTGATTGAACATCTCCTCTTTCGAGAATGCTTCCATGTTGAACCTCCTGCGTCTCGAAAAAACCGACTTTGTCCGCTACCGTTTCGTAGCGTCATCGCCGGTCGTTTCTTGTTTATTTTGCTTTTAACCAATCCGGATCGAACGTATCGATCGTTTCAAAACTCTTCATCTTGACAGAGTAGAACAATTTACCGTTATTGCGTGACTCCGCACCGAGTACTTTCGAACGGTCGGAAGCGACATAATACGTTGCTTGTTCTTGATTGTTTTCTTTATCGAAGATCGATGGATATTGTTTGATCCATTCTTCTGGTACCGTGCTGGACGGTTCTTTTTTCACATACACGTCCGCTGCCATTCCGGCGATGTCCGCTTCTCCCTCGACTTGTCCAAAGTCACCTTTGTTAATGAAGGCGAGGATCTGTTCGTTGAAGCCACGTGAGAGGAATGGCCGCGGCGCACTGACACTTTTGCCCGCTTTCGTCTCGTTGACTAACTTCCCTGTCGCATCATACTCACGGAACATCGTCCCGTTCCAAATCGCAAGCGATCCTTTTGACGGACCGTCTACGACTTCTGTCCGGAAATGACCTTTGTCATTAAAGACGACTTCATACGTGCGTGATTCAAGTTCATCTTTTTTCGTCGCGAGCTTCTTCTCAACATATTGGATGCGTGTCATCGTATAAAACGGTTTGACCGTCGCGGCTTTTTCATCGCTTGCGGTCTGCGTCTTGTTCAAGAGATAAAAATTGTAGGCAAGGAGGATCGCCATTGCCACGATTGCTACTGCAATCCACGTGCTCGTTCGTTTCGTCATGCCATGTACACCTTCCTAGCTCAAGTCTCTATTCCTTATCATCGTATCGGTTTTATAAGGAGAATACAAAGGGTTTGTCCGAGATTTCACGATTTCTGACTAAATTCGTCAGACTTTTGAACAAATCAGAAAACGGTCAGGACGACAAAAAAAGGCGAACCGAATGAATTCGGTCCACCCTTGATTACGTTTACGCTTCCTTCGGTGTCAGCGAGACGATCATCGACTCATCGACCAAGTAATAGCTATGATGCGGCATTTCACGCAAATAGCCATCCTGAAACAACATCGCACAGTCGACTTGGAACGTTTTGCTATACGGTTTCAACGGGAGTTTCTTCACCCGATCAAAATAGCGATCAACGGCAACTTGGACATGATCCATCTCATAGACGAGTTCCCGGTCTTTTGCCTCCATTATGGTGAATGTCTCACGCGACATGTAAAACACTTGTGTCGAACGTGCTTTCAAATACGGCTCCAACTGCTTTAAGTCAATGCGTTGCTCATTATCTAGAAGCACTGTGCGATTCGTCCCTTTCGGTAGTTCGGATTCAAAGGCATGCGTCGCTTGTTTGACTTCATCAAGCGTCACGTCACGCATCGGCAACGGCTGGTCTTCCTTCGGTTGAAACCACTTCTTGAATCGGTTCACCTTTTTCCTCCTCTCGTCAAAAAAAGGTGGGGTTTCCCCCACCTTTGATTAGACAACTTATGCTTGTTGGAGACGCTCACGAAGGACCATTGGAAGGATCCCGCCGTGACGGTAGTAATCGATGTCAACTTCTGAATCGAAACGAGCGATCGCTTCGAATTCAGTGACTTTTCCATCTGCCGCTGTCGCTGTGACTTTAACGATGTCACGTGGACGAACAGACTCATCGATTGCGATGCTGATCGCTTCTTCACCTGTTAAACCAAGTGTTTCAGCTGTCGTGCCTGCCACGTATTGTAGTGGAAGAACACCCATCATGACGAGGTTTGAACGGTGAATCCGCTCGAAGCTCTCCGCGATGACGGCTTTGACGCCGAGCAAGTTCGTTCCTTTTGCTGCCCAGTCACGTGAAGAACCCATACCGTAGTCTTTACCAGCAAGGATGACGAGACCTGTGCCATCTTCTTTGTACTTCATCGCAGCATCGTACATCGCCATCGTTTCGCCTGTTGGCCAGTACGTCGTGAAGCCACCTTCTGTACCTGGTGCTACTTGGTTACGGATGCGGATGTTCGCGAACGTTCCGCGCATCATGATTTCGTGGTTACCACGACGTGAACCGTATGAGTTGAAGTCTTTTGGTGCAACCCCTTTGTTGACGAGGTATTGACCGGCTGGTGTCGTTTTCGAGAATGAACCAGCTGGTGAGATGTGGTCCGTCGTGACCGAATCAGCGAACTTACCGAAGACACGGAGTCCGTTGAGGGCTTCGACTTGACCAGCTTCCTTCGCCAAGTTCTCGAAGAACGGTGGGTTTTGGATGTACGTCGACTCACCGTCGAAGTCGTACTGATCCCCTGTTGGCACGTCAAGGTTGTTCCAACGTTCGTTTCCTGTGAAGACTGAATCGTATTCTGCACGGAAGCTTTCTGGTGTGACGACCGTGTTGATGATCGTTTGGATCTCATCACGTGACGGCCAGATGTCAGCGAAGAAGACTTCTTGTCCGTCTTTGCCTGTTCCGAGTGACGCGTTCATGATATCGACGTCGACTGTTCCTGCAAGGGCATACGCGACGACGAGTGGCGGTGAAGCCAAGTAGTTCGCTTTAACAAGCGGGTGGACACGACCTTCGAAGTTACGGTTACCGGAGAGGACAGACGAAACGAGTAAGTCTGAACCGAGGATCGCGTCTTCGACAGCGCGGTCGAGTGGACCAGAGTTCCCGATACATGTCGTACAGCCGTAACCGACCGTGTTGAAGCCGAGTTCGTCAAGGTACGTTTGGAGTCCTGATTTCTCGAGGTAATCCGTAACGACCTTCGATCCTGGCGCAAGTGATGTCTTGACGTATTTCGGAACCGAAAGACCGAGTTCGATCGCTTTTTTCGCGACGAGTCCCGCACCGATCATGACGTATGGGTTTGATGTGTTCGTACAGCTCGTGATCGCAGCGATTGCAACGTCACCCGTACGCATTTCAACTGCTTCGTCTTCGAACTGAACGACAGCGACTTTGTCCGCTTCTTCTTCCGCTAAGCCGAATCCAGCGTTTCCTTGTGGAGCCGTCAACGCTTTTTTGAATGATGTATGAACATCCGTCAAATCGATCCGGTCTTGTGGACGTTTTGGTCCAGCAAGGGCAGGAACGATCGTTGAAAGATCAAGTTCAACTGTTTTCGTGAATGTTGGATCTTCGTTTTGTGGCGTGTAGAACAAACCGTTTGCTTTCGAGTAGTTCTCGACTTTTTCGATCAATTCTTCATCGCGACCTGTCAGACGAAGGTACGTCAATGTTTCTGTGTCGACTGGGAAGAATCCACATGTTGCACCGTATTCTGGCGCCATGTTCGCGATTGTTGCCCGGTCAGAAAGTGACATCAAGTGGAGTGATGGACCGAAGAACTCGACGAATTTACCGACGACGTTCTCTTGACGGAGCATTTCCGTTACACGAAGGGCAACGTCTGTTGCTGTCGTTCCTGGGTGCATCTCACCTGTGATGCGTACACCGATGACTTCTGGTACTGGGAAGAACGATGGCTGTCCGAGCATGCCCGCTTCCGCTTCGATCCCACCGACTCCCCAACCGAGGACGCCAAGACCGTTGATCATCGTCGTGTGTGAGTCCGTTCCGACGAGTGTATCCGGGTACACATCAACTGTACCGTCTGCTGTTTCCTTTTCGAGGACGACAGATGCCAAGTACTCGAGGTTAACTTGGTGGACGATCCCTGTTGCTGGTGGTACGGCACGGTAGTTATCGAATGCCGATGTCGCCCAGCGAAGTAATTTGTAACGCTCTTCGTTACGTTCGAATTCGAGATCCATGTTTTCTGCAAGTGCTCCAGCAAAACCGTAAGCATCGACTTGAACCGAGTGGTCAACGACGAGGTCGACTGGTACTTCTGGGTTGATGACCGATGGGTCTCCACCGAGATCTTGCATGGCTTTACGAAGTGACGCGAGGTCAACGACCGTTGGAACACCTGTGAAATCCTGAAGGATAACGCGTGACGGTTTGAACGGAACATCGACATCGTTCGAAACTTGAGCTGTTCCCCATTTCGCCAAGTTCTCGACGTGTTCACGTGTGATCGAACGACCATCTTGTTGACGAAGTACTGACTCGAGTAGGACACGAATCGAGTATGGAAGACGTTTGACTTCCGTCAATCCGAGTTCTTCCAATTTTTCAAGACTATAGTACTGATAATTCTTACCGTTTGCTTCAAACGAACGGCGTGCGCCAAAGACATCTTGCGACACATCTGTTTGCTTCATGGTGATTCCCCCTTTAAGTGTTCACGACATCAAGCCCCTGATACCGCTTACTTGTACAGTTCTATCATAGTATAATATGGATTCCGTTACAATTTGAAAGAACAAAAGACTTTCGATAAGTTTTACTTATTGCCGATATTAGAAAATTATTCTGTTGTCCTGTTTTTCTCATATTTCCAGTCATGCGTTTCCATTTAGAATGTTCAGGGTACTTAAAAAGTGTAGTACGATATCCGATTCTTGTGGAGGCGTTTATTATGGCGAAATATAAAAGCGATGCAACGCACGTCATTACGACAATCATTTTCAGTGATTTAGAAAAAGCAAAAACAGGCTTTGCGATGATTAAGGATCTCGAAGCAATCAAGGAAATCGAGATGGATCAGATGGTTCTCGCAAAACGTGACGAAGCAGAGGGCTTCTCTTTCATCGATGCCATCGACTTCACGCAGCAGGACCAATCCTTCAAAGGCTCATTGATCGGCATGGCAATCGGTGTCGTCGGTGGTCCGTTCGGTATGCTCGTCGGCTCCGTTGCTGGTTACTTGATCGGTGCGAACCGGGATGAGAAGAACGAGCGGGAATCGTTTGATTTATTCAACCGGACGCTGAATCAGATCAATCCTGACCATTACGGTGTCATCTTGATCAGTGAAGTCAACGAAGATTCCGAAGCCGTCAATGCGATCGCCGCTGAACTCGGAGCGACGATTCGCCGGACAGGTGAGACATTACCGGATGGTGCAGTCTAATCAAATCAGTGTTGTCTTCTTTACGTTCTCGTTTTAAACGGGAACGTTTTTTAATTCCTGGATTACCTGTTTTGCTGCTTCCTGTGTCGTGTCTGAATCGACTTTCTGTAAAGCATTTTGTTGCACGGTTATGAGGATATTTTTGTAGCTGATGATGAGGAGCTCGCCGTAATCACCGTTTGATTGATACTGAACCAAATCATTGCCTATGTATCGATCCGTATACGCAAAATGAATCGCTAACTGCGTATCTTGTTTTTGGTTTTCAAAATAAAGTGTCTCCTGGGTCGATGGCGTGTCAATCGTTCCGTCAACCGTTAACCATCGTCTCTTCCCAAAACTCAAGGATTGGTCGACAGCCGTGAAGTCTGCACCGATCGTACTTCCCTTCAAATGAAACTGATCCATCTTCAAGTGTTCATTCATATGCTTGAACAGCCTTTCATACTGAACTGGATTTAAGATGGGGTGTTTCGTCTGATTCGTATGCGTAGTAGTTTTGACTTCTACTTTTTTCTGTTCCGTCGTGACCGCCTCATCCGTGCATCCAGCGAATAAAAACACACTTGAAAACAGAATCAGCATAGTTCCCTTATAGTTCATAGAATATCCTCCCCAATTGATGATACCCTTCCATCATTTCGCCTTAAAGTTGTACAGCGGTTTAATGATCTCGACGACATCGACCGTTTCTTTCGTGTTACGGATGATTTCATCCATCGGTTTGTAGACGAACGGCGACTCGTCACGCGTCGATGCGACGACTGAACTTGACCAGACATCAGTCATCGTCTTTTCGAACGCATCCAGTTCAACAGTTTTGAATGCTTTTGACCGCGACATGATGCGTCCTGCCCCGTGTGGTGCGGAATAATTCCAATCAGGATTCCCTTTTCCAACGACAATCAAGGAGCCGTCACGCATGTTCATCGGAATGATTGCCCGCTCGCCGGCTTTTGCAGAGATGGCACCTTTTCGTAGAATCATCGCGTCAAGATCGATGTAGTTGTGAATCGTATCGAACTGATCCGCAGCCGTCCACCCCATCGCTTCAAAAATAACTTCGGTCATCGCCTGACGGTTCAGTGCCGCGTATCGTTGCGCAATCTTGAGATCATGCAGATAGCGCTCCATCGCTTCGCCGGAAACAGATGCTAAATCTTTGTTAAACGTAGACCGCTTTTCCTTCAATTGCTGTAAGGTGGCTTGAATCTCCGACTCGCGCCCCGCTTGCTTTAATTCCCCGATAACTTGATCCGCGTCAAATTGGAAGCGTGTCGTTTCCGCTTCTGCCTGATAATGTTCAGCGATCGTTTTCCCGAGATTTCGGCTTCCGGAATGAATCACAAGATAAAGCTCGCCTGCCGCGTCCTGATTCAGTTCGATGAAGTGATTTCCTCCACCGAGCGTACCAATCGATAATCGTGCCCGTGTCTCGTTGAACGGTGCGAGTACTTGATCAAATGGTACCTGTTCTGATAATGGATGGGCTTTTTGACGTACCGACATGCCACTTGGAACGAGACGCTGAATCGTCGCGTCAAGTTCCGCATAATCGATTGGTTCTTGTTCAGCAAGTCGTGTACATAACATGCCACAACCGATATCAACACCGACGAGGTTCGGTACGACCTCGTCCGTCACATGCATCGTCGTTCCGATGACAGATCCTTTTCCAGCATGGCAATCCGGCATGATCCGGACGCGACTGTCTGTCGCAAATTGTTCCTCTAACATAGCTGTGACTTGCTTAATCGTCAGGTCGTCGACGTTATCCGTGAAAATCTTCGCTTCCCCATACGTGCCTTGAATCGTTTTCATACGATCGTTCCTTTCTTTCCTATCCATTTAATTATTCTGCTGTTTCCTTCATGATTTCAATGAATTGTTTTGTCAGTGTCGTCGGTCCCGTCTCCGTCAACCAGACGAAGGCTGTCGTACTCGCGGCACCGGATAGGTATGTCTGGTGCAGTCCTGTCATATCCAGTTCCCGCAACGTACTCTCCGGCAAAACGGTCACCGCCTGTCCACTGCGGACGAGTCCAATCAGCGTCAAGACATCGGAACACGTCTCTTGCGATACGACGCCGAGCCTTTGACTTAACGTCTGAAAGACACCGAGTCCTTCCTGACTCGGAATGATGAGATCCGCAGTCGGATGATCGGGGTGCCAGACTTGATGAAACGGTTCTTCTTCCATCCATTCAATCGAGATCCCTTGCGCATCAATCGGCAGACGGACGAACGCTGCATCAAGCGACCGCTCTTTCAACCGTTCGATGAGCGCACTCGATTCTCCTTGGTGGACTTGTAAGATAATGCCAGGATGTCGTCGTTTCATCTGTTCAATCCATTCGACGAGCCGACTGGCTGATAATGTGTTGACACCAATGCGCAAGATTCCCGTTCGCCCGGCTTCGATGTCGCTCACTTCCATCCGTGTCTCCTGCTCGAACTGCAGCAAAGAAACCGCTCGTTCATATAAGCGGTTGCCGCTTGGGGTAATCCGGATCCCGCGTCCTGCCCGCTCAATCAGACGAACGCCTAGCTCTTCTTCCATCCGCCGGATTTGCTGCGTCAAGGCAGGTTGTGCCATCCGTAAGCGCTCCGCTGCTCGCGTGACGGATTGTTCCTCGACGACCGCACAAAAATAGCGGTACTGGCGTAAATCCATATTCATCATCTCTTTCATATGTTTTCATGTATAAAGATATATGAATCATAACATCAATCATATGCTATGATGCAGGAATATCTGAAGTTTAAGAAAGGAGCTTTTTCATGAAACAAACGACTTCTACCTTCCAGTGGATCGTCTTTTTACTCGCGAACACGATTGCTTTACCAATCGTCGTCGCCAGTCTGTTCGACCTCTCATCAGTTGAGACTGCTGCCCTTGTCCAACGGTCGTTCTTTGTAGGCGGGATTGCCTGTTTCCTACACGGAGCCTTCGGCCACCGGCTTCCGATCGTATCGGGACCTGCCGGATCATGGGTCAGCATCTTCGTCGTCATCGCCGCACTACCGGTCGACTCAAAAACGGCCTTTACGATCGCGATGGCAGCCGTCGTCATTGCCGGCGTCGTCCTCATCATTCTCGGTTTGACAGGATGGACGAAATACTTACTACCCGTCTTCACACCGCTCGTCAGCGGAACATTTTTGCTCTTATTATGTATTCAATTAACAGGCGTCATGCTCGGTGCCGTTCTTGCCGTCGAGGCAACACGTCTCGCCGGAATCATCACGTTCTTGCTCGTACTCGGACTCAGCCAATTCGGACCGAGTCGCTTACGTCCGTTTGCCTTGATGATCGGAATCATCGTCGGTTGGCTCGTCAGCCGTCCGTCGCTTCCTGCATCGTCTAGTTTGTTCGCACCACCGCAAGCGTTACCGTTCGGATGGCCACAGTTTGACGGCAGTGCATTCCTTGTCGCGATTCCGTTCGCGATTTTGCTCGTCGTCAATTTAATTGCCGCTTTAAGCGCCGTCGAAGCGACGCTTCAAAAACAAGGACGTCTGCACCAAGGGTTATCCATCGAAGGCGTCATTCATTTACTCGCTGCTACATTCTCGACGCTTGTGCCGGTGCCGTTACCGATCACGAGCGGATTCATCGCGCAAACGGGAAGCCGGAAACGTCGCCCGTTCTTGATTGCCTCGCTCGTCATCGCGTTGATCGGTTTCTTCCCAAGCTTGATCGGTATCATCGCAACATTACCGCGTAGCGTCGCGAGTGCCGCGTTGCTTGCGACATTGCCACACATGTTCCTGATTGCTTGGCAGTCTGCGGAAAGTAACATGGAGAATAGCCGTCGCCGCCATGCGTTTGCGATCAGTGCCGTCATCGGTATCAGTATCTTGTTGCAATCGACCGTCATCGCGGAAGTTCTGCCTTTGACGCTTCGTCCGTTCCTCAGTAATGGATTACTCGTCGGAACGATGCTTGTGCTCGGTTTCGAGATCATCGAAAAAGTACGTTCTCGTCGCGCGAAACAAGCAGATCGATTGGCAAGCTAAATGGTATTTTACGACCGGACGATGTCATCATCCTCGCTTTTCTATAAGAGTCGAGGATGAACATCTCGTCCTGAATCATTCAAATAGCAAGGGAGTTCGATTCCGAAGTACATTTCGGTTATCGAGCTCCCTTTCTGTTTACTTATTTAATTCGAATGACACGATCATCTATCAATTCCGTTGTTCCACCGTCATCGATTATTAAAAATACTTCCTTAGCGTTAAAGTTTGTCGCTTGAAGATATTCTCTCACTTTATCCTGCAGACGATAGTCATGATGTTCTGGAATTTGTTCTAGTTCCATGATGTGAATACTAAAAACTAAACTTACATCACTGTAATTTTTTGTAGCTTTTTTATCGATGTTCTTTTTTGTTTCTTCTAAAAAATGTCTCCGTTTCTCTTCTAATGTACCCAAACTACTTAATCGCGATCTCCACATACCCTTCTCATTTAAAGCTTTGGCAATTTCAACTTCTCTCGGACCATCTATGTACGATGTAAATTCAAGCTTTTCGATTAAACCATCTTCTAATTTCATCAATGCATCATATCCTTGGTTCCCAATGACAATCTTAATTTGAGCATCTTCAGGAAAATAAGCTGATTTCGAAAAAGTATAAGCTGGAATAAATTCCTCGATGAACTCTTTAAACCTTCCTTTTTTCAATCTGATTAACTCAGTGATCTGACGATTTTTACTAACTTCTTCTTTTATGTAGTCATAGTATTCATCCATCTGTTTTTTATTTCGAAAACTTGATAAGTCATCTAGCACTTTGAAGTATTCTTGCAATCTTCTCACTCCTTTATTAGATATAACAAAGAGCACGATTTTAAAATCGTGCTCTTTGATAAAAACTTATGAATTAGATTGAAAATCAACTACTCAACGCACTTCCCGCCACCATTTCCGTGTCGTGCTCTCGGGTGTCACACTTTCCCCGATCATTGGTGTCAGAACCGGAATCTCATCGCGTTTTGCTTCCTTGAGCAACCGTTCGACCGGCTCGAACCATGCATGAAACGCGAGGATGAAGGCAGACCAGTGAATTGGCATCAGGACGCGACCTTTGACGTCACGATGTGCTTGAACCGTTTGTTCCGGTAACATATGCGAATTGGACCACCGGACATCGTACTGCCCACATTCCATCATCGTCAGGTCAAACGGACCATATTGTTCGCCGATTGCTTTAAAGTGTGGACCATATCCACTATCGCCACTAAAGAAGACCTTTTGCGAGCCTTCGATGACCCATGACGCCCATAGCGTTGAAAATTGATCAAGACCATTTCGCCCTGAATAATGGCGCGACGGAGCCGCTGTCAGTTTGATGCCACCGACTTGTGTCGATTCATGCCAGTCGAGTTCCGTGATTCGCTCAGCTGAGACGCCCCATCCACGGAGACGACTCCCCACACCGAGCGGCACGATGAAGCGACCGACTCGATTTTTCAAGGCGAGGACGGATGGATAATCCAGATGATCATAATGATCATGCGAATAGACGACGACATCAATCAACGGTAAACGTTCGAGATCAACCGTCTGCGTTGTTTGAAAACGTCCTCCGCCCAGCTTCGGGAACGGTGATGGTGCGCGCCCGAGCATCGGGTCAAAGAAAATCGTTTGCCCATCGAGTTCGAGTAAAAATGCCGAATGTCCGAACCATGTGACACGTGGTGTTTCGCTATCGTCTTGACGTCGCTGATACGGAAGCGTCGGTAACGCTTTGACAGGACGCAGATTCGGAATGTTTCTTCCGTAATCCTTTAAGATACTTTTCATCGAGTCCCATTCCATCTTCAACTGGAAATCCATCTCATTTTTGAACTTCCCGTCGACAAAACGGTCTGATCGTTCGAAACTCCGCCGCTCTGCACGGCTTGGTCGTTTCCCGAACACTGGGTATCGGTTGATGAACCAAGCACTGGCAAGACCGATTCCTGCTAAAGCTGTCACTATTTTTTTCATGTCTTATCACCTCTTCGATGCTCTCAGTATAGCACCTCGATTCCCCACACATCTCGCTTTGCGACTCCGGATGCGAGAAAAAAAGTGAAGTCCACCGCAAGCGGCGCCTTCACTTCTAGGTATTAGTCGATATCGTCCGCTTTCCACTTCGCCCGGTCGCTCTTCTCACCGTCCCCGCGGTGATTGGATTCATAGGCGTTGTTCCCTGGATTTTCGACCTTGTTATCATCGTGCCGATGGTCATGATCATGATCATGATCGTGGTCATGGTGATGATGGTGCTCATGGTCGTGGTCATGGTGATGATGGTGCTCATGGTCGTGGTCATGATCGTGATCTCGATCTTTGACGAACAATGCAAGACCGCCACGCTCGACTTCTGCGTAATGCCGTTCTGCCTCATCGTCCGAGTGTCCGACACGTTTTAATGTCTCGCGGAGCGGTGGTTCTTTAGAAAATTTTGATTTGACCTGATCAATCCAACTTGCACCCGATGCTTCGTCTGCCGCATCATCTCGACCGACGACAGAAAAATCCGAATCATGATACCCCTGTTGTTTCAATTCCTCGATTTTTCGTTCCAGACTCGATTGATCCTGATAGATTCCAACAAACCGTTTCGCCATCACATGACACCTTCCTTTTTCATATGAATTCAAACTCGCTCTGTTTTTACCCTTGTTCGCTTGCCATCAAACGAGATTTCAGGAACGAAAAAACGGACCACTTCGAAAAGTAGTCCGTCAAAGCTTAGAGTTGTTGCGGTGAATCGACCAATGTGATCGTTCCTTCGTTTTTCTGAACGAACCGCTCGTAGACGAAATCATTTGCAAATAACAACACGGCATTCTCCCAACGGTCGTAGACGAGAACCGTCCGAGAATCCGTCAATTGTTTGACGGCAGCGACTTCAGCTGGCTTGATCCATTTCGCGACTTGGAAGTTCGCAGCATCCTTCAAGATGTCAACGCCATATTCGCCTTTGAGCCGGTGCTCGAAGACTTCGAATTGGAGTTGTCCGATTGCTCCAAGGATGATTTCGTTGTATTCCGTTTTGTAGACCTGGATCGCACCTTCTTGCGCGAGCTGTTCGACACCTTTTTGGAACTGTTTCGACTTCAAGGCGTTTTTCGTGTAGACCTTCAAGAAGAGTTCTGGTGCGAACGTTGGTAGTGCCTCATATTGTAATGATGGATCACCGTTCGTGATCGTATCACCGATTTGATAGTTGCCTGAATCGTACAACCCGATGACGTCTCCTGCGAACGCTTCATTGACTGTTTCCCGCTCATCCGCCATGAATTGTGTCGATTGAGATAACTTCATCTTCTTGCCTGTCCGTGTCAAGACGACGTCCATTCCACGATCAAATTTACCCGTACAAATACGGACGAACGCAATCCGGTCACGGTGATTCGGGTTCATGTTCGCTTGAATCTTGAAGACGAAACCGCTGAAGAAGTCTTGTGCCGGTTCGACTTTCCCTTTGTTCGACTCACGTGGTGTCGGTGAAGGAGACAAGTTCAAGTAATGCTCGAGAAGTGGTGTGACACCGAAATCGACGAGGGCTGATCCGAAGAAGACCGGAGTCAACTCACCTTTTGCGATCAATTCTTCATCGTATTCGTTACCTGCGCCGTCGAGTAAGTCGACTTCATCCATCAACGTCTCGTACATTTCCGAGTTGATCGTCGTCGCGAGTTCTTCGTTTGCGAGACCTTCCTCGCCGAGTTCGATCGTCTTACGATCATTTTTAAAGCAGTGGAATTGTCCTTTGACGCGGTCATAGACCCCTTCGAACTGTTGACCTGAACCAGCTGGCCACGTCACAGCAACAGACGGGATGCCGAGGACTTCTTCGAGTTCTTCCATCAATTCGAGTGGGTCACGCGCTTGACGGTCCATCTTGTTGATGAACGTAAAGATTGGAATCCCGCGCATCCGACAGACTTGGAACAGTTTCTTCGTTTGTGACTCGATCCCTTTCGCCGCATCGATGACCATGATCGCTGAGTCAACCGCTGTCAGGATTCGGTACGTATCTTCACCGAAGTCCGAGTGACCTGGTGTATCCATGATCGAGACGATCTTTTTGTCGTATTCGAATTGCATGACCGAAGACGTAACGGAGATTCCGCGTTGTTTTTCGATTTCCATCCAGTCGGATTTCGCAAATTTCGAGTTTTTCCGTGCTTTGACAGAACCTGCCTCACGGATTGCCCCTCCGTGCAGGAGGAATTTTTCAGTTAATGTCGTCTTACCCGCATCCGGGTGGGAAATGATGCCGAAAATCCGACGCTTTTCGACTTCCGTTTGTAGAATGTTTGTCATGTATGGTAGTTCCTTTCACCGATATATTCAAAAGTCCGATCAATCTTTTTCGCAACTAGTCTATCATACCGAATTTTCAAGGTCTCGTCCATTTCACTTCATTGACTCAATTTTCAGATTTAAAGTTGACAATTCATCACGATCTTCTTTACGATGACAAGGAAGTTCACTATTACAGAAGGAGGAGACGTACAATGGTATTCCATCAAGCCCGGACATCTGTCCACACTGTCTTTGTATCGGCTACAACTGTACGTCACCCAATCGTTTAATTTTTAATTAAGCAGGGTGTACGTATGCGTATACGTACATGCTGCCCTCTTATATTAGGACGGGTATGCCCATATTTGTGCGTATCCGTCTTTTCTATTGTCTAAAAACGGAATATAAGGGGTTTTCACTATGCTTAACGCACTTAAACAGCTTGATCGCAACATCTGGATCCGGTTCGTTGGGGAAACGATCACGGGGATCATGATGTTCATGATTGCACCATTTTTAGTTCTTTATTATGCGGATCGACTCGATTCCTACTTCTTGGTCGGTGTCATCATGGCGACCGGACCGATCATGTCGCTCGTCGGTGCCGTCCTTGGTGGTCACTTCGCCGATAAATTCGGTCGAAAACCACTGATGGTCCTCTCGATCATCGGTGACGTCATCGCACTAATCGGTTTTTCGTTCGCTGATTCATTCGGACCACTTCTCGCTTTGAACGCGCTGCTCGGTTTATCGAGTTCACTGTTCCATCCGGCGGCAAGCGCGATGGTCGCTGACGTCACACCACCAGAACGCCTGAACGAATCGTTCGGCCTGCTGCGGATGGGACATAACGTCGGGGCCGCATTCGGTCCACTTCTCGGAAGTGCGGTCCTATTCGTCGACCGTTCACTCATCTTCTACTCTGCCGCTTTCGTCTTTTTCCTGTACGGACTCGTTCTCTACTTCTTCATCGAAGAGACAAAACCGGAGTATATCGAAAAGACGGACGAAGTCAAAGTATCACCGCTCACTGTATTGCGGAAGGATCATGTCTTTTTAATCTTCATCGGGGCGGGTGTCTTCATCTCGATGGGATTTGCCCTCGTCGAGAGTATGTTACCGGTCTTCTTGAAGGAAGCACTACCGGGATTACCGACGAAACAAAATCCGTTCCCTTATCTGATGGCTCTGAACGGAATCATGGTCGTCTTGTTCCAGTTCCCGATCGCTGCTCGCTTGTCTGGCAAAGCATTCGGAAAAGTCATGTTGCTCGGGGCCTCGATTTTCGGAATCGGCATGATTTTCCTCGCATTCGTCCCGTCTTACCTGTTCTCACTCGGAACGAGTTATGTCGTGCTCGTGACGGTATTGCTTGCGATTTATGCGTTCTATACGCTCGGTGAGATGATCATGTCTCCTGTGCAGATGACGTTCATCGCTTTGATCGCCCCGGAACACCTCCGCGGAACGTACAACGGTGCTGCGAGTCTCCAGTGGTTGATTGGCGGCGTCACCGCACCGCTTCTCGGATCGTTATTCCTTGATACCGGAAAAGGTGACTTTGCGCTCGGATTCGTCGGACTGCTCTGCTGTGTATCAGGTGGGGTCTATCTCGCACTAGACCGATCGATTCAACGCGCGAAACGCTTAACGAAATCCGCCTAAAAAAAAGCGATGTGTCATGCTCCGACTTCAGTCAGAGCGTTACACATCGCTTTTCTCGTTAAGAGGGTAATTGATTTGCCGCTACGAACGGACCGAACAGGACCGGCAAAGGATCAAGTCGTTGCTGGATTTCTTCAATGAAATTCGTCGATCCACTGACGAAGACAATCGGATCATTTGCCGTGATCATCGTCAAGAATTCGTGCATCTGTTGTTCCCATCCTTCTTGACGAATGTGATGAACGACCATCCCTTTCGTCGTCAAGGATAAGACATTCGCTAACATTCGTTCTGCCAGTTCCTCAGCTGAGACATGTAACAAGGTCGTTTTTCGACCACTCAGGAGCGCATGCCGGGCTTCGTCGATGACGGCTCCGAGATGATGTTCTTCTGCGATCAACAAAATATCTTGTTGACGCCAATTTTCAGCATGACGGTATTTACAAAAATGGCGGCACGTATCGACGAGTTGATGGTGAACAATTGCCCATGCTTGAAGTAAAGGTGCATCTTCTTTAAGGTCATATTCGATTTGAATAGCTTGAAGAATTTCACGACTGATGATGTCCGGGTACGTCAGCAGAAACGATTTCGTCTGATCGATTTCATTCAGCAAAATCAATTTAAACAGTTCACTCGATTCGTGCTGGTTGGTAATCTGGTTCAGTAATTGACTCAGGCGTAAAATCCGTAATGCGCGAGTTCCGTCCTGAGCTCCTGCTTCTCGAAGCGCGCGCAATTCTTCTTCGTACGTCGCCTCGAGCGAGTCATAGAAGCGCGTCGCGATCCGCAATCCCTTTTGCTCCATCGATGGACCGAGCTGTTGCAAAAGGTGTAATGCCTGATCGAAATGCATAATTTAACCTACCTTTCACCGTCCATTATGCGTGAATTCACTCTCAAAAACAATCTCTAAAATGCATCTTATTTTTTGCACATTGAAAGTTGTAAATGCTTGCGCCCCCCCCTAGTATGTGTGTTAAGTAGGTGATGAAAATGCGCATGACACGTTATACGGATTACGCGATTCGGTCCCTGCTGTTCGCAGCAGCTCATCCCGATCGTTTAGTCCGAATCCAGGAAGTAGCGGATTGTTACGACATTTCTAAGAATCATTTGATGAAAGTAGTCTATCGTTTAGGACAGAGTGGTCTGATTGAATCTGTCCGTGGTCGTGGAGGTGGTTTTCGATTAGCGAGCCCTCCGGATGCAATTCATATCGGTGACGTCGTACAACTGTTTGAACCAACCGTTCATTTTCTCGATCCGCAAGAAGGCATTCACGAGATTCCTTCGCTCAATCCAGCACGTGATGCTTTCGATGATGCCATTGCGGCGTTCCATCAAGTACTCAATGGTTACACAGTACATGATTTGCTACATCCGACAGCTGAAACTCATCCACAAATACTTGAAATGATTCCGAACCGCGATTGAGCGGGTTCGGAATCTTTTTTTTATTCCATCCTCGCTCAATTGCGATTTCTCAAAACGCTCGTGGTATACTTATATAAGAAAGGAGGGGTACAGATGAACCCTCAAGAAGAACTCCATCTCTTATATCTTCGCTTAAAGGAAGAAGAACCCTCCGTTGCACGCGGTGAAGCCTTATGGGCCATCTTTGAGGAAACAGCTGATGATTCACTCCGCTTCCTCTCCTTATGGGCATTTTCACAAAATCAATTTGATTTAGGACACTTCCGATCGTTTCTCGTGTCCTTCACGCTCTTGATGGAATGGATTCGAAAAGATGAGATGACACTGACTCCCAAACAAGAACTTGATTTGTACTGGAACTACAAGTCCTACTTGATCTATATGGCAGAACAAGAAGATGTGACGGTCTCGCTTCTCGAAGAAGACCTCGACCGTTTCATCGACTTCTGTGACGCGCATGGCTTTATTCGAACGCGCGACTATATCAGCTTCATGGTCTACAGCAAACTCGGTGACGAGGAACAGGCCGATCATTATCTATCGGAATGGGTTGACGCGCCAAGTGACGAACTCAGTGATTGCCCGTCCTGTGAAGCATTCAGCCGGATGACGTATGCGATTGATCGTGGCTTCGAAGATCGTGCCTTGCTACTTTATGCAGCACTGCGGCATGAACGCGGTTGCTCGCGGATGCCGGATCAGGCTCATCCATACATCCTACCGTTGTTCCTCAGTCGCAAAAAAGAACGCTTCGATTGGAGCGAACGCTTGATCGAAGAAGTCAAACGGGGTGAAACCCTCTTTACAGGCGGTGACGAACCGTATCACCTGTATGCGAAGATGTATTATGATACGAACTATACTTGGTCGATGGAAGAGAAAAAACAATTGATCCCGTTCTTGACTGATCGTGGATATCTTCAGTTCCTACTCGCTCACTATGCCTTTGCTCATCGTCAATCGCTTGGTGAGGAAGCGTCGTATCTCGCAGCGCTTCGGACGAATCTCTATGAGATTGCACAGTCTCTCGATCGCCGGATCGAAGGTGTCTTCTACTTGAACCTCGTCGAACGTGAACTAAAACGAATCACCCAGTTCGTTGCTTGAATCTCATTTGTAAAGGAAGTGTCTTCATGTTAGATCATGTCCAGCTCGCTATGCCGAAAAACGAAGAAGATCGCGCCCGTGCATTTTATGCCGGGCTTTTACATATGAAGGAAGTCGAAAAACCGACTGGTGTTCAAGCCAGTGGCGGTGTCTGGTTCGAGAATCATGGTGCAGCACTTCATCTCGGCATCGAGGATCCCTTCTCCCCTGCTAAAAAAGCACATCCTGGATTAACCGTCGCTGCGTTCGAAGCCTTGAGCGATGCTCTTCAAGCTGCCGGTTATCCGGTTGAGCATGACACACGCCTTGCGCCACGTCGTCGTTTCTTCACAGCCGATCCCTTCGGTAACCGGTTAGAAATCATCGCTGCTCATCTGTCGACGTTAACACCGAAGAAATTGACGGATGGTTCTCATGTCCGTTTAGTCGCACCAGCCTCCAGTCTCTCGACAGTCGAGATGAAGATCATCGATGGTGCGATTCAAACCCTCGAATCACTCGGATTACGTGTCTCGATCAGTCAACATGCGCGTGCTGTCAATCCGTTTGGTTCCAGTGATCCTGAGTTACGCGTCGCGGACCTCCATGCCGCGTTCGCTGATCCGAACGTTGATGCGATTCTGTGCGTTCGCGGTGGATTCAGTACGAATGAACTCGTCGACTTACTCGACTACGAATTGATTCGGACACATCCGAAAATCCTGTGTGGCTTCTCCGATATCACAGCACTCAGTCACGCCATTCTAACGAACACTGGATTAATCACTTACTCCGGACCAATGTTACGGGCTTTCCGTGATCGCGACGCCTATACAATCGATTACTTCAAGCAAGTGTTGTTTGGAAAAGAACCCGTTACGATCAAGCCGTCGGTTCATTGGCGCGATACCGATCGTGGACACGTCATCACGTTACCAAACAAAGGACCGATTCTATTATCTCCGGGACAAGCAAGCGGTCGACTGCTCGGCGGGAATCTTTGTACGCTAAATCTTCTGCAAGGCACACCGCACTTCCCTGATTTACGGGATACGATTTTATTCCTTGAAGACGATTACGAAGTCCATCCAGCGACGTTCGCCCGTGATTTCGCCTCTTTGATGGCACAACCGGGTGCCGAAACGATTCGCGGGATCGTCTTCGGGCGCTTCCAACTCGCAACGAAGATGACGGAAGAGCATCTGCGATATCTGATCTCACTCTATCCATTCCTAGAGCACGTACCGGTTCTTGCGAATGTCGACTTCGGACATACGAGTCCTTTGTTCACGTTCCCGATTGGTGGTCAGGTGGAACTGCATGACGAGGTCATCCGACTTCATATTTCTTGAATATCAAAAGAAGGAGACGCGGCAATCCGCATCTCCTTCTTTTTTAGTAGTCGAGCAATCTCGAAGCGTCGATTTGACGTTTCGACCCATCCGCAAACATCTCGAGTGTCGCGAAAATCTGGTCATTTGCCCATTCATAGTGAAGTAACGTGAAGTCTTCAAGAGTCGAGACCGTCTTGAACGTTTTCCCGACCGTAAACGCACGCTTCCGGCTCGCATCTTCTGCCGGAACGGTGACGAAGATGACTGTGATCTCCTCACCCTTCGTATCATAATAGAATTCAACGATCCGACCGTCCGCTGTTTCAGGTAAGACACCTTTACGGGGCTGTCCGGTCTCGTCCAATTGTACGTATGGTTGCAGCATTCTTTCGCCTCACTTTCTCCGTCATTCATCATAGCACGTCCACCTGATTTATGCTAATCTATATTTGATGTGAAAGGGGGATGAGTCGCGCATGGAATGGTTCATGAACGGGATTCTGCTCTGGGGCTTTATCATGATCACACTCATGGCAATTGGCGGGTTTTTCATGTTCCGGAAGTTCCTCAAGAAGTTACCGAAAGAAGACGGTAAATCGATGATGGACTGGGAAGATGAGTACATCGACCAAACACGACATCTTTGGACGGATGAGACGATGGAATTATTGAACGCTCTCGTCATGCCGGTTCCATCGGCATTTCGTGATGTCGCACGCCGCAAGATTGCCGGGCGGATCGGACAGTTCGCACTTGAAGAACGGGCGACAGAGATGACATCCGAACTGGTCGTCAAAGGATATATTTCTGCGACACCGAAACGCGATCATAAATTCTTGAAAAAAGCACTAACGGAGCACGCCATCGACTGGCGAGACTACGCATTATACTTCCAAAATTGAAGGATGCACAAAAAACCGCCGAAGTCACCTTCAGCGGTTTTTTTAGTGAGGTAAGTGCGCAACCGGCACGGTGCCCGACTTGACTCGTTTGTATTTCATATACATCGCGAAGCGCCACGGTGCAATCATTCCAAAGGCAACGAGATAAAAAATCCCACCCGTTTCGAAGATATCGATTTGTCCGCCGATGAAGAACTTCGCAACCGTCCGAACGAGTAAGATGCCGAATAAGACGATGAAAAATGCTTTCGAACGTTGCAAATAAATTTGCCCTTCCGCTTCATAAAAATTGGATGTCTTGATCAAAAAGATACTGAAGATGGCTCCAACGAGCAATGCTTCTGCCACTTCCGTCCATGTCAGACGGGATGCTGGGTATAAAAACTGCAGCATCCCCGTCGACATCGCAAAAGGCGGGATCAAGATTTTTTTAGCATTCGTCGGTTTTGCTGATGCCTTCACACGAATGAAGCTGATCAGCAATCCCATAACGAGCGCTACCCCAGTTGATATCCAAATCATCCGATCACTTCCTTGATTAAAATCCAGTGAATCCGACGATGTCACTCATCCATGCTGCGAATTTACTCAAGCCATCAAAATACAGCATGACTCCGAACACCATCATCAAGGCTCCCCCGAATTTCGTTAATTTCAGACTATACTGCACGAACAAGCGCGAACGACCGACGAAGAACGCCATCAATAAGAACGGAATCGAGAAGCCAAGGACATACGCCAGCATGTAGAACATACCTTGACTCGGATTGGTCGCAGCTAATCCGATGACTCCTGCGAGAATCGGACCTGTACATGGTGTCCAACCGGCTGCAAAACCGATTCCGACGAGTACCGTCCCGACGTATCCTCCTTTTCGTTCCCCGAGATTCAGTTTCTTTTCACGCATCAAGAATGTTGGTTGCCATAATCCGACGAGAACAATCCCAAATACGAAGATGACGAGTGCCCCAACCATCCGTAACGTATCCCGATATGTGATAAAGACATCTGCGAACAACGATGTCGATAAACCGAGTACAACGAATACCATCGCAAAACCAACGAGGAACGCTAACGTATGAAACAAGGATCGCTTTTCTCGTACGCCCCGTTCTTTTAAATCCGTCACCGACACGCCTGTGATGTATGAGAGAAACACAGGATACAGTGGTAGCGTACATGGAGAGACGAAAGATAATAATCCTGCTCCAAACGCTAACCATAATGAGAGCTCCATATGAGCATCCCCTTTCTTTACTACTATAGAAGAAGTTCCTCCTCTATTTTGCCAAACTCCTCTGCATTTAGCACCTATTATCTCACAGAAAGTTGCAAAAGATTCGTGTCCGCCAAAATTACAAAAAAATTACATTTCATCGATTTTACTGAAATCTCATTGCACCTAGTAAATGGACTTGCTAGAATATGGATACGACACCAATGTAAGGGAGACTGCTATGACGACACAACAACTATTGACGTTAGCCATCGAAGCCAAACGTAGCGAACTATATCATCAAGCTGACCAGTCCAGCTTCACCTCCCCGCGTGTTCTACAACTTAGCCATGAACTTGACGTCCTGCTTTTAGAATATTCACGGACAGTCCAAAACTACACCATTCACGGTTCGAACGAACCGCTCTTATCTTAATGCACGATTTGGTCAGCATTCGAGTGTGAATGCTGACTTTTTTTATGACTTTTTATTTCTGATGGAGGTGCTTCATGTCCGCTCTTACATTCATTGCTAGTTCTCGTCCTCTCTATATACCTGACGATCTCCCTCAACTATACGTACATGAAGTCGAACCGCTTGAATATGTCTCATTGAAGCGAGGTCGATTCACGATGCCTACTTGTACACGATCGAAGGTGCCGATCAGTGGGAGTTCATGATTTATCTACAGCGTTATATGGAAGAAGGAGATGTCCTCGAGCTGCTCTATATCGAAAATCAAAATGAAAGCATGCAGGACCATCTCCCGTCCACTCCGCTACTAGAGCCAATCGAAATCAATATTCGACAGCGAACGTACCAAACGATTCACGGCACGTTTCAGCTTTCCGCTAACGATTGGATGCAGGAATTGTTCCATCGTTCTTACCTGACAGCGTTCGGCGTGACGACGATCGTCAAGTATTGATCTGCGTATCCTCCATTTCACTTTTTCATCACTAGACGATAGAAGGATGACATAGTTTCTATTTTTAAGACTTTTTTCTGTTGAATTGTGCGAATCTTTCAGCAAAAGTAATCCAAAAGACCTATAAACATCCGTTTTTCATAATCAGTATGTCCTATCGATGACAAAAACCGACCTTTTGCAATCTCGTTGTCACAATAGCCCGGTTTGTAACTCGAATGACATTGACCTGTAAACGCACAGGTCAGTTTTGCCGTGTAAAGTAGGAACAGTAAACACAGCATATGTCAGGAGGACATCAATAATGAAAAAAGCAGTTTTCGCTGCCGGTCTTGCAGCAACAGCTCTATCAGTAGGATTTGCCCAAGAGACAGAGGCTGCCTCAGAAACGGTAACAGTAAATACACCAGTACTCAACGTACGCACAGCACCTACAACTGCATCAGCAGACGTAGGCAATGTATATAAAGGTCAAACATTAAATGTCGAAGGACGTTCTGGCGCATGGATCCAAACACACATTAACGGTCAAAAACGTTATGTTCATGGCGCGTATACGTCTGCAGCAGGCTCATTCGACTTTAAAAAAGCGACAGTTACTACGGCAGTACTAAACGTCCGCACACAACCAACGACAAGCTCGAAAGATGTCGGTAACCTCTACAAAGGTGAAAAAGTCAACGTAGAAGGAAAAGTTGGTGCATGGATCAAGACAACAATCGACGGTAAAACACGCTATGTACACAGTGCATATACAACACTCGGTAGCGTAGCTAAAGCACCAGCAGCACAAGCACAACCAGCGGCTAAACCAGCTGCGAAGCCAGCACCAAAAGCAGCTGCTAAACCAGCAACTGCAACAAAACAATCGACACCTGCAAAATCAGGTACGAAAGTGACGATGAACGTCAGTGCTTACACAAACGACCCATCTAACAACGGTAGCCAACTCTACAACGGTCGTGCGTTGACAGCAAGCGGTTATGACGTTACAAATACGATCACGTACAATGGTATGCGTATCGTAGCAGCTTCTTCACAATACCCAATCGGTACACGTATGCACATCGAAGGCATTGGTGAAGCAATCGTACTCGACCGTGGTGGCGCAATCCAAGGTAACAAACTTGACCTTCTCGTTGGTTCACAACAAGAAGCACTTAACTGGGGACGCCAAAACGTCACAGTCACAGTCTACTAATCAGAACAAACAACCTGCCGGGCGAGGCCGCCTGGCAGGCTTTTTTTATGTCTTTTTTTAAGAGACCGTGACATGACCGGATTGCAACTGATACATCTTCTTATACAGACCATCTTGTGCGATTAATTCTTGGTGATTTCCTTGCTCGATTACTTCCCCTTGATGCAACACAAGAATCAAATCTGCATCTTGAATCGTCGATAGACGGTGGGCAATGGCAATCGTCGTCCGCCCTTGACGCATCCGTTCAAGTGCGACTTGCACTTTCTCCTCTGTCTCCGTATCAATCGAACTTGTCGCTTCATCGAGGATCAGGATTTTGGGATCTCGCGCCATCGTGCGTGCGAAGGAGATCAACTGACGTTCCCCAGCTGAGAACGTCGCCCCCCGTTCCGCAACGGGACTGTCATATTGCTGGTCGAGTTGATTGATGAATCCGTCCGCTTGTACGAATTTAGCAGCCGCTTCGACACGATCAAAGGAAATCGAACTGTCGAATAATCGAATATTGTCAGCGACCGTTCCCGTGAACAAGAATGAATCCTGCAACACGAGTCCGACATGCTGTCGTAGTTCTTCTTCCGATAACTGCTCAAGCGGTTGACCATCAATCAAAATCTGACCCGATTGGTACGCGTAAAAGCGCATCAAGATATTGATGATTGAACTTTTCCCACTTCCCGTATGACCAACGAGCGCAATCGTCTGCCCCTTTTTCGCCTCGAACGAAATCCCTTTCAAGACATCTTTCTCTCCGTCATAACTAAAGCGCACGTCTTCAAAGACGATATGTCCTTCCGATACTCGTGCATCCCCTTCGAGTTGTTTCGTTGGTTCCGGCTCATCCGTATCGAGGACCTTGAATACACGGTCTGCTGAGACGACAGCTTGTTGGAACTCGGACAACCGTTGCATGATTTGCTGAACCGGTTGGAAGATCCGCTCCATGTAGCTGATGAAGGCATAGACGACACCGACTTGGACCGTTTGTGAGAACGATAGGACACCGAAATACGTCACGAGTGTTGCGATTGAAATCGCCAGTAACAATTCAATGATTGGTCGCAGTAACCAACTATCGAGCTTCAAGTTCTTATAACGTCCATTCTGGTGGGCGACGTTCGTTTCCTCGAACTCTGCCATTAAGCGTTTTTCTTGGCGGAATTGTTGGATGATCGCCATCCCGTTGATCGATTCGTTCAGTTGGGCATTGATTTTCGATAGTAAATCGCGGACTTCCGCGTAATACTTCGTCGAATACTTTCGGTAAATCCAAATGATGAAATAAAACAATGGTAACAACAGTAATGCAATCGTCGCGAGTCGCGGCTCTAGTAGATAGAGGAAGATATATGTTCCAATCAACTGGACACCACTTTGTACGAATGTCGACAAGACGCCGATATAGAGCTCCTTGATTGCTTCCGTATCGTTCGTGATCCGGGACACGAGCACTCCAGCAGGCGTCCGGTCAAAATAGGCAAGCCGTAGGTGCATGACATGACGGAACACATCAATGCGTAAGCGTTGAATGACTTGCAAGGCAATCTTTTGGAATTCGAACGCCTGCAAGTAATCGACGATGATCCCTGTCGTATGCAGTAACAAGTACGCTGTAAACAAAAGTGCGACTTCCTGTACCGGATACGTACCCGGTGCGACGTATTCATCAATGAAAATCTTGACGAGATACGGTCCCCCGAGTTTTGCCGCCGTCGTAATGAACAGCAGGATGAAGGCGATACTGACCTGTTTTTTGAACGGTTTGACGAAATCAAGCAATCGTTTCAGGACGGCTTTTTCATTGATATCATGATTCATTAGAACGCCCTCCTTGTTCGACGAGTGATTCTAGTTGCTGACGATCGTACGTCTCTTTATACCAACCGTCATGAGCGAGTAATTGCTCATGTGTGCCCCGTTCGATGATCCGACCGTCTTCAAGGACGATGATCTCATCGGTATGCGACACAGCCGACAGGCGATGGGCAACGATGATTTGTGCCTGATCGTGATCCGCCGTGCGGAAGTGGTGGATGATCGCTTCCTCGGTTTTAGCATCGACTGCAGACAAGGCATCATCGAGCACTAAAATCGGACAGTCTGCTAGTAATGCCCGGGCAATCGAGATCCGTTGTTTTTGACCGCCGGATAACGTCACCCCACGCTCCCCGACCATCGTCGCATACCCTTCCTTAAACCCAAGAATATCATCATGGACTGCTGCGATCCGCGCTGCTTCCATGATGTCTTCCATTGATGCATCCGGTTTTGCAAAGGCAATATTGTCAGCAATCGACGCCGAGAATAAGAAATGATCCTGTGGAACGATCGCTACTTGACGACGGACGGTGTCACGCGTCAATTGTTTGATGTCTCGTCCACCAATCGTGATGGCGCCTTGTTTGACGTCGTATTCGCGAGACAATAAGCGAACGAACGTCGATTTCCCGGCACCTGTCTTCCCGACGATTCCGAGCGATTTACCGGGCTTCAACGTCACATCGATGTCTTGTAAGACCGGTTGCGTATCATAGATGAAACGCTCAATCCCAACGTGGAGTTCAGGTGAGGAAACACTTGTTGCTGCTTCCTTCGCATCTTTAATTTCCGGTTCGATCGCAAGCATTCGCTCGATCCGATCGTAGGAAGCACGACCACGTTCGACAATGTTGAACAACCAACCGAAGGCAAGCATTGGCCATGTCAATAAACCAAGATATGTAGTGAATGAGACGATGTCACCGATTCGGATTTCACCTTGTTGTAACAGATATGCACCATATCCGACAGCGATGATGTACGATAGACCGACTAATCCAAAAATCGTCGGATCAAATAATGCATCGATTTTTGCGACACGACGGTTCTTTTGGACGACGTCATCCGATAGATCCGTAAACGTCTGCACGTCAGATTCCACTTCCCCTGTTGCTTTTAAGACGCGGACACCACTAATGCTTTCCGCGACCTTGTCATTCAAATCGGAGAAGGCTTCCTGTGCGTCATGAAAACGCGAATGTAACATTTTCCCGTAACGTGACGTCAAGTAGACCATCAGCGGCATCGGTAGAAGTGATACGAGCGTCAATTTCCAACTGATCGTCGTGACCATCGTGATGATGACGAAGCTCCCCATCGTCACCGAGTCGACGAGCGTTAGAATACCGGCACCTGCTGTCATCGATACCGCCTGTACGTCGTTCGTCGCATGCGCCATCAAGTCTCCGCTCCGATATTTCTTATAGAACGATTGATCCAAATCTGAAAAATGACCATACAGTTGACTGCGTAACAATCGACCGAGACGAATCGATGCCCCAAAGATATGAAAACGCCAAAAATAACGAATAAAATACGTCGCGACCCCTATGAGCAACAATGTACCTGCTAGACGAATCAAATCATTCTTCGTCAAGCTCCCCTCGCTTAGACCATTGACTGTCGTCCCGATGATCTTCGGTGGAATGAGTTCTAACGCTGCTACAAAAATCAAGCAGACGACCCCAAGACTATATGCTTTCCATTCTCGTCGGAAAAACCAACCGAGTTTCCTGAAGACTCCCATTCAAGTCTCCCCCCTTTTTTAAATCCTATGATTATTTGAAATAGTCTCACATTTTAGATTAGTTCTCTTTCTAAAAAATAGCAAATAAAAAGGAGACCATTTGGTCCCCTTTCGTACAGCTTATTTTTTAGGTGATTTCATTGAACCACTCATTGAACGCATCACTTGGTTGACTTTCTTTTGTGATGGCTTTTGACCCATTTGCATCATCAATGTCTTAATCATATCTTCGTTGATTGGTGGGTTTTGCTCCAAGTAGTTCATCATGTATCGACGAGCGATATAGAAACCAAGGGCGACACCTGCTACCAAGCAAAGAAGGGCAATTAAAATCCAAATCCATGTAGCCAAGTTGCTTCCTCCTCTAACTTAAAACGTCGCTTTTTACTATACTATAATTCCAATTGTTTGCATAGATGATAATAGATGAAAAACGAGCCCGACGTAAGATCGGACCCGTTTTTCCGGAAAAGATTATCCGAGTTGCTTGACTGTCGCTAAAACGTTCTCAACAGACATACCGTATTCTTTCAAGAGGAAGTCTCCAGGCGCAGATGCGCCGAAACGATCGATTCCGATGACTTGTCCTTCTGTTCCTACATATTTGTACCAACCAAGCGAAGCGCCTGCTTCGATCGCGACACGTTTCGTGATGTGTTTCGGAAGAACTGATTCTTTATACTCTGCTGACTGCGCTTCGAATACTTCCCATGATGGAAGCGAAACGACAGCTGCTGATTCACCAAGTTCTTTTTGTGCTTCGACAAGAAGGTGAACTTCTGAACCCGTACCGATCAAGAGCGTATCAGCTTTCGTGACGTCACCAGCGATGACATAACCACCTTTTTCAGCGCCCTCTGTCGTCGTACCTTCAAGTTCAGGAAGACCTTGACGCGTCAAGACGAGAAGCGTCGGTTTGTCTTTTGCTTGAACCGCTGTTTTCCATGCTGCGATCGTCTCTTTTCCGTCTGCTGGACGGTAGATCGTGACGTTCGGCATTGCACGGAAGCTCATCAAGTGCTCGACTGGCTCGTGTGTTGGACCATCTTCTCCGACAGCGATCGAGTCGTGCGTCAAGACGAAGATTGATGGAAGTCCCATTAATGCTGCTAAACGAACCGCTGGACGGAGGTAATCCGAGAAGACGAAGAATGTCGCGCCGTAAGGAATGACGCCACCGTGAAGCGCCATACCGTTGACAGCCGCAGCCATTGCGAATTCACGTACTCCGAACCAGATGTTACGACCGCTTGGGTCGATATCGAAGTCTGCTTCGCCTTTGAGCATCGTGTTGTTCGATCCTGCAAGGTCAGCTGAACCACCGAACAATGTCGGAACGTTCTTCGCAAGACCGTTCAAGACTTCACCACTCGTTTGGCGTGTCGCTTTTTTCGATGACAAGTCGTACGTCGGAAGATCTGCTTCCCAGTTGCTTGGCAATTCGTTTGCGATTGCGCGAACGAGTTCAGCATGCAATTCTGGATGCGCTGCTTCGTATTGTTTCATCGTCTCGTTCCATGCGTCTTCTGCAGAAGCACCACGTTGGACGATCCGCTCGTCAAACAATGACTTAACTTCTTCAGGCACGTAGAACTCTTCGTGATCCCAAACGTAGCTTGCTTTCGTTAATTTGATTTCCGCTTCACCGAGTGGTGCACCGTGAGAAGCCGATTTCCCTGACTTGTTCGGTGAACCGAAGCCGATGACTGTCTTGACTTCGATCAACGTTGGTTTTGTCGTCTCTGCTTGTGCAGCCGCGATCGCTTTCGAAATCGAATCGATATCCGTTCCGTCTTCTACGCGAATGACTTGCCAGTTGTACGCTTCGAAGCGCTTCTGGACGTTTTCAGAGAATGATTTATCGAGATCGCCGTCAAGTGAGATATCGTTTGAATCGTACAATACGACCAATTTACCAAGACCAAGGTGACCTGCGAGTGAAGCCGCCTCAGCTGAGACACCTTCCATTAAGTCTCCATCTCCACAAATTCCGTATGTGAAGTGATCGACGACGTTGAGATCGTCACGGTTGTATTTTGCTTCAAGATGACGTTCTGCCATCGCCATACCAACTGCCATTGCAATCCCTTGACCAAGTGGACCTGTTGTCGCATCTACACCAGCCGTGTGACGGTATTCCGGGTGACCTGGTGTTTTGGATCCCCATTGACGGAATGATTTAAGATCATCCATTGATAGATCATATCCCGATAGGTGGAGGAGTGAGTAGAGAAGCATCGAACCGTGTCCGGCTGAAAGTACAAAACGGTCGCGGTTGAACCATTCTGGATTTTTAGGGTTGTGGTTCATATGATCCGCCCAAAGCGAGAATGCCATCGGCGCTGCTCCCATTGGCATACCTGGGTGACCCGAGTTCGCCTTTTGTACGGCATCAATCGATAAGGTACGAATCGTATTAATTGCTAATTGTTCTACTGTCGTCATGTTCGTCAAAACAATCATCCTCTCTCTTTTTCACAAATTCCTACTCATTTTAGCACACTCTCAAATGTGATACAACTTTTCTAAATAGTATGTCACATTAAAATGAATGCGCTATCTATAGCCGTTCTATCGACTCATACAGGATGCATGAATTGATGAAAGATCGTTATTAAGATGTATTGCTATCGTGCAATGTTTCCTCATCTAACAGCACTAAACAAAAAAGAGGTCCGCTTAACGCGAAACCTCTTTCTTCTTATAAGAAGAAACAAACGATTATTGTTTATTCCGTTCTTCTTCTTGTGCTTGTTTTAATTTCTCTGGTGTTACGTCCGTACCTTCTTCATCGACGATTTTCATGCCCATGAGTTGGTTTTTAAATGATCCACGGAATGCTGCGAGATACGCTGCACGTAACTCTTTTTGCTCTGCTGCTTCTGCTTCCGATAACGGCTCGACTTTTGATTTATTCGCTAATGCATTGATTCGATCTAATTGTTCTTGTGATAACATGGAATCCCTCTTTCTGTACGACTCAAACTTGAGTTGTTCAATTGTATTCTTACTGTAAAAGAGCTTACTAAAAAAAGCAAGTTAACCGCGTCAGTCGACGGGTTACTTGCTTCTCATTCCGGGCTAGGCGTCAATTCGCGGTATTCAAGGTATCGACGATTGACCGTTGCCTTTGAAATATCATGTCCCATCCCGCGAAGCGTAATGGCGATATCTGAAAACGTCAGTCCGAGTTCACGGAGACGTACGATTTCTTCGATCGGTACGTCCTTTCGACTACGCCCAGCGTTCTCTCCTTGGCGATTCAGATTTCGTTCCGGGCGAAAACCTTGTTCGACAGCTCGCCGCATGCCGCGCGCGATTTTTGCGTTATGCAGTTTCCGTTGATATTCTTCCACTAGTGAGACGATCTCAAGGACCATCGCTTCTGCATCAGCAAGCTGGTATTCTCCATCAGAATCAAGTGTCATCAACCGAACACCGTGCTTCTTAAACGTGTGCAAAATAGCGATTTTCGCATTCCCTCGACCAATCCGTGTGTCATCCGTCACGAGGACCGCATCTACCGCATCACGTGTCACATGATCAAGAACCGTCAGCATCCCTTCCCGATCGACGTCATATCCACTCTCTTTTTCAGAGACGACATCCACGACATCAAAACCCTTTTGAGACGCAACCTTCGAAAGTTCCATCCGTTGGCGTTCAATCGAACTATCTTGTGCTTCTTTTTCGGTCGACACCCGACAATAAATCACGACCTTCATCGTACCTCACATCCCTGTTCGTTCTTTCACAACTTTTCCATTTTGTCATTGTTGTGCGATTGGTACAACGATTTTGCTTTTTGAGATGACGTGTTTTGTCTCGACATCATTATTTTTAATCAACCAGTTGACGTATTCTTCATCTGACATCGAACCGTCATTGTAGACTTCAGCAATTTGTTCGACTGTGGCGTTCTCATCGACCGTAACGGAAGCAGTCATCAGTTGCGCCACTTTTTCATCCGGGCGTGGTGTGAGTAAAAAGATCACGAAGGCAATACTTAATGCATAGAAGAGAATTGAAAAAGCATGAGTACGAATCGTATGAATCATCATGAATCCCTCCAAATATGAAATGAATGAGTTAGAATAAATGTTCGCGGAACAATTGTTCGCATAACTCATAATAAACACAGAACCCGTGTTCGGTCAACACAAAATGTCGAACAATTGTTTGTACGCTCATTTGTTCTATGTTATAGTGAATCTAGAAACATATATTCTTACATTTCAAACTTCAATCCAGAAAGAGGTGGCAATTCGTATGCGGAAAATGTCTAAGCGCCAACAAGAGATTCTCGACTACATCGTCTCTGAAGTGAAACTGAAGGGGTATCCACCATCAGTTCGTGAAATCGGAGAAGCAGTCGGACTCGCGTCTAGCTCGACGGTACACGGTCATTTGGATCGACTCGAGAAACGGGGAATGATTCGCCGTGACCCGACGAAACCACGTGCGATTGAGATATTGCTTGATAAGCCTGAAGAAATCACGGAAGCCATCGTCCATGTTCCCGTCATCGGGAAAGTCACAGCAGGTCTTCCGATTACAGCGATTGAAAACATCGAAGAACAGTTCCCGCTCCCTGCACATTATGTAGGAAACGAAACGGTCTTCATGTTGACAATCGATGGTGAATCGATGATTAACGCAGGTATTCTTGACGGCGATCGTGTCATCGTGCGCCAACAAAACACAGCAGAAAACGGAGAAATCGTCGTAGCTATGACCGAAGATAGCGAAGCGACGGTGAAACGGTTCTTCTTAGAAGATCAACAGGTACGTCTACAACCAGAAAATGACTCGATGGATCCGATGTATTTCGATAATGTCTCCATTCTTGGTAAGGTAATCGGCGTGTATCGGACGATTCATTGACGGAGGGACCAGTTACGACTGGTCTTTTTTCATGCCTTCAGGAAATGTACATGATACCGTCAATACCGTCGCACTGACGGGTTACGTTGCGTATTCGGTCGCAACGCAACAAACCGATTGGTTACCAACCGCCATCGGTATCGCTGTCGGTACCCTTTGGTTGTCACCCGACCTCGATTTAAAGTCAGAACCGTATTATCGCTTTGGACCATTTCGAGTCCTTTGGATGCCGTACGTCAAAATCATGCCCCATCGCTCGATCTGGTCACATGGACTGATCATCGGAGACATTATCCGGCTTCTTTATAGTGCTGCGATTCTGATTCCGCTACTATTTTTAAGTCTATATTTTCAGGTTCTTGATTCTACTATGATTGATTCGTGGTTCGCTTCCTTGCCTGCATTCGTCGTCGGTATCATGGTGGCAAGTACGATTCATATCCTACTAGATTATTCCAGCAGTTGGTTTCGACCTAAAAAAAGAAAAAAACGTCGTCGGTAACACCTCTTTTGCTTGCTTGCAAGCAGAATGAGGTGTTTTCTTATCCACTTTTTCGTATCTTTAAACATCAAAATAAAAAATTTCCATTCCTATATTTCAATTATATGTATTGAAAACGTTCTCAATTCGGAGTAATTTAAAGTAGAAAGGCCATTATCTGCTTTAATCCAAAGGGAGGGTTTTTGCATGAATAACTTTGTATTGGAAATGATCGGTACGATGATCCTCATCCTGCTCGGGGATGGAGTCGTCGCCGGTGTCGTCTTGAAAAAGACGAAATCGGAAAACAGCGGATGGATCGTCATCACGTTCGCTTGGGGTCTTGCCGTCATGACAGCAGCATTCGTCGCTGCTGAAAGTGGAGCACACTTGAACCCCGCATTGACGATCGCACTTGCTTTGAACTCTGACCTACCGTGGGCAGACGTTCCGATCTACATTGCCGGACAACTTGTCGGAGCTTTCATCGGCGCCATTCTCGTTTGGCTTCATTACATGAAACATTTTGAAGCGACTGATGATCAAGCTGCAAAACTCGGTGTATTCGCAACAGGTCCAGCGATTCGTCATACGCCGTCGAACTTGATTTCTGAGATCATCGGGACATTTGTTCTCGTCTTCGGTATCTTGGCACTCGGTTTAACAACGTTCGGAGATGGCTTAAAACCACTCATCGTCGGTTTACTCGTCGTCGTCATCGGTCTCTCGCTCGGTGGTACAACAGGGTATGCCATCAACCCGGCTCGTGACCTTGGACCGCGTATCGCGCACGCTATCCTACCGATTCCGAATAAAGGTTCATCTGACTGGGGCTATTCATGGATTCCTGTCGTCGGTCCGATCATCGGTGGAGCGATTGCCGTGTTCATCTATCAATTGATCTACTAAGATCACGTCTCACTAACACATACCGCTCAAGGGGGATTTCGAAATGGAAAACAAGTATATCCTAGCACTCGACCAAGGTACGACAAGCTCACGTGCAATCATCTTCGATCACGATGGGAAAATCGTCAACTCGGCACAACGGGAATTCAAACAGTACTTCCCACAACCAGGCTGGGTCGAGCATGATGCAAACGAAATCTGGGGTTCGATTCTTGCCGTCATGGCCGAAGCACTCGGAACTGCAGATATCAAACCTGAGCAAATCGCTGGAATCGGCATCACGAACCAACGTGAAACGACGGTCGTCTGGAACAAAGAAACAGGTAAACCGGTCTATCACGCACTCGTTTGGCAATCGCGTCAAACGTCTGGTATCTGTGACGACTTAAAAGAACAAGGTTTGAACCAGAAGTTCCGCGATAAAACAGGACTTCTGATTGATGCCTACTTCTCTGGAACGAAAGTCAAATGGATCCTCGATAATGTCGAAGGTGCGCGTGAGCAAGCGGAGAACGGTGAATTGCTCTTCGGTACGATCGATACGTGGCTCGTTTGGAAACTGTCTGGTGGAAAAACGCACATCACGGACTACACGAACGCTTCACGAACATTGATGTATAACATCTACGAACAAAAATGGGATGAAGAGTTACTCGATATCCTCGGTGTTCCTGCTTCGATGTTGCCAGAAGTTCGTCAGTCGAGTGAAGTCTACGACAAAACGGTACCGTATCACTTCTTCGGTTACGAAGTGCCAATCGCTGGTATTGCGGGTGACCAACAAGCCGCACTCTTCGGTCAAACGTGCTTCGAAGCGGGTGAAGGGAAAAACACATACGGAACAGGTTGCTTCATGCTCATGAACACAGGTGAGAAAGCTGTTTCTTCTGATCATGGACTCTTGACGACGATCGCTTGGGGCGTTGATGGAAAAGTCGAATATGCGCTAGAAGGTTCAATCTTCGTCGCTGGTTCTGCGATCCAGTGGCTCCGTGATGGACTCCGGATGTTGAAACACGCGAAAGATTCGGAAGGTTACGCAACAAAAGTCGACTCAACAGACGGTGTTTATGTCGTTCCTGCCTTCGTTGGTCTTGGTGCGCCGTACTGGGATTCAGATGTTCGCGGAGCAATCTTCGGATTAACACGCGGAACTGATAAGGAGCACTTCGTTCGGGCAACGCTTGAATCACTCGCTTACCAAACACGCGACGTGTTAACAGCGATGGAACAAGATTCTGGTATCGAACTGAAGACACTCCGTGTCGACGGTGGTGCTGTAGCTAACAACTTCTTGATGCAGTTCCAATCGGACATTCTCGGCGTTCCTGTTGATCGTCCGCAAATTAACGAAACGACAGCACTCGGTGCAGCCTACCTTGCTGGATTAGCTGTTGGTTACTGGAAAGATAAAGCGGAAATCAAACAACAATGGAAGCTGGATCACCAGTTCAAACCAGAGATGAAAGAAGACGATCGCGAACAACGCTATGCTGGATGGCAAAAAGCGGTGGAAGCGACAATGGTCTTCAAACCATCAAAATAAAACAATTGACCCGGTTCCTTTTGCAGAGGGACCGGGTTTTTGATATCCAATAATATAAAAAACCACTCTTCGCTTTATTGCAAAGAGAGCTCAGACTGTAGACAAAAGGGCTGATTCCAAAAAATGATGCGTTTTTTCACGCCCTTTCCTCAGGCGAGACACCAGCCAGTTTTCCTGCTTCATTCAAGCAGGAAAGCGGGTCTTATTTGTCTCTGACAGCGTAAATATGCGCTTGTTCCTGTAGGAGTGGCGTGTGACGCATCTTTTTTTATACTCGGAAGAAAGATCAGAGAAGCGTTTTGTTCACTCGACATCGCTTCCTAGGGAAAAACAAGCAAGAGCGACCCTGCAGCGAAGCGAAGCGGCGCGATGCTTGTCCCAGGAAAACGATTCGAGGCGAACAAAAAAGCGCAATCCTTCTCATTAGAGAACAATTGCACTTTGTCTTCAGTATCGAGGGCTTCACCAATTATTTACCGAACTCTTTTTTCAATCCGTCTTCAATCTCATCAACGGATTTCGACTGTCCGCTAAGAACAGCCGCTAAAAACGCGCCTTCGACGAGTGGTGCGTCGATAAACCGAACCGTCCGTTCGCCACTATATAGTTCAAGGGCCAGTTCCGTGTTCATCGTCGCAGAACCGATATCCGTTAAAACAACTCCATCATCGTCCAGTGTATTTAGTGTTTCTTCGATTCGCGTCGCGTCCGTTCCGATGCTACCGTCCTCAAGACCTGCCGCTACTAAGACTGGCGTATCCGGTGCCATCTCTGCTAACAGTTCCTTTAGTCCAGCTGCAAGTTTTTCACTATGGGAAACGAGTACAAGATTAACCATGAAGCACCTCCGCGATTTCGCCGAGTAACAAAGCACTCGATAGACTACCTGGGTCCTGAACGCCTTCCGTCGCTTCACCGAAATAAGACGCACGCCCTTTCGTTGCGATACGCGCTTTCGTATCAGCAAGCGCTTGATCGATTGCCGCTCTCAAATCCCCTTCTTGCGAGAGCGCCTCTTGGAACGGTGTCCAGATATCGACCATCGTCTTTTGACCGAATTCCGATTTCCCACGCGATTTGATGCCTTCCGTCGCTTCATGGAAAGCATCCGCGAGTTCTGCACCTTCGACTTCCGTTTTCCCTTTGAACGCACCAGCGAACTTAACGAATGCCGTGCCGTACAAAGGACCGGATGCCCCACCGACCGTCTTGATCAGCGTCATCCCGACCTCTTTCGACAAAGCTCCTAAGTCCTCATACTCGCCGTGTTCTTCTAACGTCTTTTGGACTGCTTGGAAGCCACGTGACATATTGATCCCGTGGTCCCCGTCCCCGATTTCCCGGTCAAGGTCCGTCAATTCATCCTTGTGCTGTTCAATCTTTTCCGCTGCTTTGATGAGCGCGCTTCGTAACTGTTCCGTCGTCAACTTCATCTTTGTACACCCCGTTTATCTAAATTAGAATCCAATCACTTTCGTTTCTGCATCGAGATACCCAAGCAGTTCATCATCCACTGGTAAAAGCGTGATTGAGAATCCGTGCATCTCGAGCGACGTCATATAGTTTCCAACGAACGAACGGGCAATCTCGTAACCATGTGCCTGAAGTTCTTCCGCGACGTATTTATACGTGATATACAGTTCGGATTCTGGTGTTCCACCCATCCCATTCACCATGACGGCAACTTTTTTGTCTGGTACCTCTTTCGTCAGACGATCGAGCAACTCTTTAACGATCGCATCCACGGAAGCGACCGCTTTTCGCTCGAGTCCTTTTTCACCGTGGATCCCGATTCCGATCTCCATCTCGTCATCATGCAACTCAAAGCCTGGCTTGCCACTCTCCGGCATGTAACATGGCGAGAGTGCCATTCCGATCGAACGAACGCCCTGGATGACTTTTTCCGCGACTGCTTTGACTTCACTCAGTGATTTTCCATCTGCAGCTGCAGCACCAGCAATCTTATGGACGAAGACGGTTCCCGCGACACCACGACGGTCTTCCTCTTTTTTGATAGCAATGTCATCATTGACGATTACCGTGTCGACTTCGATGTCCTCGAGTTCAGCGAGTTCCTTCGCCATATCGAAGTTCATGACGTCACCCGAGTAGTTCTTGACGACGAGTAACACACCTTTTCCACCATGGGCTGCCTTGATACCTTCGAGCACCATGTCCGGTGTCGGTGACGTGAAGACTTCCCCGCAGACAGCCGCAGCAAGCATACCGTCCCCAACGAATCCAGCATGTGCGGGTTCGTGACCACTTCCTCCACCAGAGACAAGACCGACTTTTCCATCGAGCGGTACTTTCCGTGCGACGACATTAACACCTTCGACCTTCTTATACAAATCAGGGTGAGCTAGTACGAGTCCGTCGACCATGTCTGACACGAACCGGTTTGAATCTTTCATTAATTTGTGCATGAAAAACGCTCCTTTACCAATCTGATTTTTGCCGTACCACTTACTCTTTACCACTAAATCAAGCCGAGTATGTCGAAAAAAACGATGAAAATATTGACCAGTTGGTGACGATATTCCGCATGAGTGCTATGCTCTTAAAAAAGAGGAGGAATCGAATGTCATCAGCCTTTCAAGCAGGCGTCCGTGCCTGTCTACCCACTGTCCTCGGATATATCGGCATCGGTTTTTCAGCTGGGATCGTCGGTCGTGCCTCCGGCTTATCCCCTCTTGAAGTCGGATTCATGTCCGTCTTCATCTATGCCGGCGCCGCTCAGTTCATCATCACGAGTCTCTTACTCTTAAATGGTCCTGCTTCTGCCATCATTCTGACGACGTTCATCGTCAATCTCAGGCACTTGTTAATGAGTCTGACGCTTGCGCCACATGTTGAGACACGTCATCTCCGCGACCGCCTCGGTACCGGAACGCTACTGACGGATGAGTCGTTCGCTGTCGCGATGAACACTGCCCAAAAAGGGAAGCTCTCCCCGTCCTTCATGCATGGCTTGAATCTGACTGCTTACTTCAGCTGGATCGTCGCAACCGTTCTCGGCGCCCTTGTCGGCAGCTGGTTCCCTGATCCCGAGCGCTTCGGTCTCGATTTTGCCCTGACAGCGATGTTCATCGGCTTATTGTACTTACAGTTTGAAGGGGAACGTTCCCGTATTGCCGTGAATAGTTGCCTTTTACTGATTGTCTTACTATTGCTTTACATAACCATGCGCTACTTTTCTCCAGAAGTCGCCGTTCTTTGCGCGACGCTCGGTGGTGCAAGTATAGGAGTCGTGATCACACGATGGAAATCCGCCCGGAATTAATTGCTCTTTTTTTAGCTTGTGGACTCGTAACATGGATTCCACGCGTCTTACCGTTTCTCGTCCTTCAAGGACTGACGTTACCGCGCCTCGTAACAGAATGGCTCTCGTTCATTCCGGTCTGCCTGCTCGGTGCCCTTTTCTTTCAAAATCTTCTCATCGCTCAAGATGAGGCGTTTCCGACGGTTTCGACGCTTCATGTCTTCGCCGCCCTCCCGACCATGGCGGTCGCGATTTTCAGTAAAAGTTTATCCTGGACGGTCGTGACTGGTGTTGTCACGATGGCGTTTCTACGATTGTATCTATAAGCAAGTCATTCATCTTTAGCCTATTTCGATGCATCTCTTGTGTTATCCTTATAATAGAAATAAATGGATAGTGAAGGAGGTCCTGATATGCCAAATAAGCAGTTCATACCCTATTTGATATTGCTGTGCGTCATTTTTATAATCGCGAGTCAAATGGATCTACCTTATCTGCTAAAACAAGGATTGATTGTGTTGTACGTCATCGCCTATTTCGGTACGATGATGGTTTCTCGCAAAATGAAAGTCAGGGATCATAAACAATGACTCGAAAAAATCTCCTCTGGTCTTGAGAGACTAGAGGAGATTTTTGTGTTCACGTATTTGCTTGTACGTCCTGATAATCGGATTGATGTTCAAACTCTTTTTTCGCAAACGGACATAACGGTAACAGTTTGACGTTTGCTTCTCGTGCCCAGTTGACGATTTCGGCAACGAGTTGTTCCCCAATCTGTTGATTGCGGTGCGCGGGATCGACGTATGTGTGATCAATGATCCACATGCCGTTGTTCGTATCGCTGTAAGTGATTTCCCCAATCACTTCATCTTCCTGATGGGCTTCGATTTTACGTTCCGCTCGTTTCAGCTCCATTTGCTTCCCTCCGTTCGTAAGATAAGGCGCCGCTCGGACAACCGTCGACAACCCGCATGACGTCTTCGACTGGTGCTCCGTCCGCTTCAATCCATGGACGCCGCTTGACATCAAAGACAGTTGGTAGACTTCGTACACAATGACCAGAGTGAATGCAGACTTCCGAATCAAAATAGACCGTGATCTCTTTGCCTTCATATCCTTTTTTCATGATGTATCGTCTCCCTTTCTTTGTACTCTTGTATCTTTCCACACCCTTGACTCAATCCCTGTCGGCGCTATGAAAAAAGCACTTCCGGACAGAAGTCCGAAAGTGCTTGAGTTGGATTAGAACAAGACCATGTACTGATCGCGTTCCCATTCCGTGACTTGCGTCCGGAACATATCCCATTCGATTTCTTTCAATTCAACGAAGTGCTCTGCGATGTGATCGCCGAGAGCGTGCATGACGACGTCATCCGCTTTCAAGACTTCGAGTGCGTGGCTGAGTGTTGATGGAAGATCATCAATTCCGTTTGCAACGCGTTCCGGTTTGTCCATGACGTAGATGTTGCGGTCGATTGGAGCCGGTGCTTTCAAGTTGTTCTTGATTCCATCAAGACCTGAAGCGAGCAATGTCGCAAGCGCAAGGTACGGGTTCGCTGCTGGGTCGACTGAACGAACTTCGATACGAGTCGAGAGTCCACGTGCTGCAGGAACACGGACGAGTGGTGAACGGTTACGTGCTGACCATGCGACGTAGCAAGGTGCTTCGTAGCCAGGAACAAGACGTTTGTATGAGTTGACTGTCGGGTTACAAACCGCTGTGAACGCACGAGCGTGTTTGAGGATACCTGCCGTGAAGGCACGTGCATCATCCGACAATTGCATGTCTTCGTTGCCTTCATCGAAGAAGACGTTCTCGTTGCCTTTGAAAAGCGACATGTTCGCGTGCATGCCTGATCCGTTGACACCGAAGAGTGGTTTTGGCATGAATGTCGCGTGCAAGTTGTGCTTCGCAGCAATCGTCTTGACGACGAGTTTGAACGTTTGGATGTTATCCGCTGTCGTGATCGCATCTGCATATTTGAAGTCGATTTCGTGCTGACCTGGAGCGACTTCGTGGTGTGATGCTTCGATTTCAAAGCCCATGTTCTCGAGCTCGATGACGATCTCTTTACGGCAGTTTTCACCGAGGTCGACTGGTGCGAGGTCGAAGTATCCACCTTGGTCGTTCAATTCAAGTGTCGGACGACCTTTTTCATCTTTCTTGAAGAGGAAGAATTCTGGCTCTGGTCCAACGTTGAATGATGAGAAACCGAGCTCTTCCATCTCTTTAAGTACCCGTTTGAGCTGACCACGTGGGTCTCCTGCGAACGGCGTGCCATCCGGATTGTGGATGTCACAGATTAAACGTGCAACTTTCCCTGTTCCATCTTCTGTCCATGGGAAGACGACCCATGTGTTCAAGTCTGGGAAGAGATACATATCTGATTCTTCGATTCGAACGAATCCTTCGATCGATGAACCATCGAACATCATTTTGTTATCAAGTGCTTTTTCCAATTGGCTTACTGGAATCTCAACGTTCTTGATCGTTCCGAGGATATCTGTGAACTGTAAGCGAATAAAGCGTACATCCTCAGCTTTAGCGATTTTCAAAATGTCTTCTCGTGTAATGTTGCGACGTGTCATGTGACAAATCCCCTCTCCGATTCGTTTTTATATGGTTACAGGTCCTTACTTGAAGAAACGCCCGAGCTCACCTTGGATGAGCGACGTCTTTCCATGTCGTCCTGCTTCCTTCAATTCATTTTTCAGGAGTTTATACAATTCGCCGTCAGATAGTTCCGGGCGCGTCTCGACGACGCTCTCCGCAACGCGTTCGCGTTTGACGAGATCGTTTTCAAAAATCAATTTGATCCCTGCGATATTCAGTCCCTGATCCAGGTATTCCTTGATCGACAACAAGCGATCGACATCGTTGAACGAATAGAGGCGACGCTTCGTCTCTGTCCGCTCCGGTTTGATCAGTCCTTGTTCTTCGTAGTATCGGATCTGGCGGGCAGATAAAGCGGTCAACTCTTGAACGACTCCGATGGGAAATAGTGGCTTGGACTGGCGTGATGAGTCTGCCATGTGGTTCCTCCTTTTTCCTTACTCCATGAGAATAAACCTCTGTCAGGCAACTTGTCAAGCGATGTAAGAAAAGTTAACACAACTTTTTTAATCACTTTACATGAAGTCGTTCAGAGGTCTTTTCACGAGATATTCTAGTATTAAACGTTTTTTTCTGGAATTAATTGTTTTTCCATCAAGTGATTGACGGCTGAGATGATGGCAATCTTAACGTGGCTATACGTCAAACCACCTTGGACGTACGCGGTATAGGGCGCACGGATCGGACCATCCGCTGACAACTCAATCGATGATCCCTGTACGAATGTTCCTGCTGCCATGATGACATCGTCCGCATATCCCGGCATATAATCCGGAATCGGTAACGCATGTGCATTGACGGGTGAAGCAGCTTGAATCGCTTGACAGAAGGCAATCATCGGCTCCGGCGCATGGAACGAAACCGATTGAATCAAATCCGTCCGTTCTGCCGTATGATGCGGTGCCGTATCAAAGCCGAACTGACCGAGCATGCTCGACGTGAACATCGCGCCCATCAACGCTTGGCTCACCGTATGTGGTGCCATATAGAAACCTTGATACATATCCGGAAGTGCGGATAACGATGGACCGGCTTCGGCGCCAATCCCTGGCGTCGTCATCCGGAACGATGCCCGTTCGATCAAGTCCGTTCGACCGACGAGATAACCGCCAGTCTTCGCAAGACCACCACCCGGATTCTTAATCAACGACCCTGCCATCAAGTCTGCCCCGACGTGCGTCGGTTCGATTGTCTCGACGAATTCACCGTAGCAGTTATCGACGAAGATCAGTACGTGCGGATGGACAGCTTTGATGGTGGCGATCGCTTCTCCGATCTCGTTGACCGGCAGACTGCGTCGCGTCGCATACCCTTTTGAACGCTGAATCCCGACGACCTTCGTCTGCGGTGTGATTCGTTCGAGAACGGCCGGTACGTCGATCGTCTCGGTGTTTTTCATCTCGACGACATCATACTGGACGCCCAGTTCCTTTAATGAACCGCGTCCGTCACCACGAATTCCGACGATCTCTTCAAGCGTGTCGTATGGTTTTCCTGTGATATAGAGCAATTCGTCTCCTGGCAATAACAAACCGAATAACGCGATACCGATCGCATGGGTTCCGCTAATGATTTGCGGACGACAAAGACCGGCTTCCGCACCGAAGACATCGGCATAGATCCGTTCGAGCGTATCGCGTCCTTCATCGTTGTAGCCGTACCCTGTTGACGGCATGAAGTGAAAATCACTGACCTTGTGACGTCGGAACGCATCGAGGACACGGAATTGATTGTATTCCGCGACCTCTTGCGCTTTCTTGACGTACGGGGCGATCTGTTCCTCCGCCCGGTCAATGAGCGGACGGAGCGTTTCGTAATGGGTTAATTCTGAAAACATGTTTACACCTCGTATTGTTTCAATGTCGCGTATAGACGCGTATCTTTACGCAAGTAACCTTTTAAGATGACAGAGCCATCTTCTTCGAACGATTCCTTCAAGTTCATCATGACTTCCTTCGCCGGATTGTAGTGGGCAAAACCGTCAACCGGAATGCGAATCTCGAGATACTCGAGGATTTCGCTGATCGAACGTTCGATCTCTTCGATCAAGCGCTCGATATCTTGCGGATCAAGCGCAGAAATCAACAGCTTTCCACCGGTGAACAAGCGGTTCAGTTGATCCTTTTTGTTGTAGACTTCGAGCTGCGGAATGTCACCGGCACCGAGTTCATCGAGGACATCGTTCGTCGTCTGCATCTGATTCAAGTAATGCTCACTCGACGCATCAACAACGTGAAGGATCAAGTCTGCTTCCAACACTTCCTCGAGTGTCGAACGGAACGCCGCGATCAACTTCGTCGGGAGATCTTGAATGAAACCGACCGTATCCGTCAGGAGGATTTGACCACCTTCCGGCAAATCAACTTGACGTGTCAACGGATCGAGCGTCGCGAACAACTCATCCTTCTCGTATGTGTCGGCCTGTGTCAACCGGTTGAAGATCGTTGATTTGCCGGCATTCGTATAACCGACGAGCGCGATTTGGAATGTCTGGTTCTCTTTGCGACGTTCCCGGTAACGGGCACGGTGGGCGACGGATGTCTCGAGTTGTTTCGAGATCTCATCAACCCGACGCCGGATATGACGGCGGTCCGTCTCGAGTTTCGATTCACCTGGTCCACGCGTCCCGATTCCGCCACCAAGACGTGACAGTTGTGTTCCCTGCCCGGCAAGACGTGGTAAGAGATAACTCATCTGTGCCAGTTCGACCTGCAATTTCCCTTCGCGTGACTGGGCACGTCCAGCGAAGATATCGAGGATCAACTGTGTCCGGTCGATCAATTTGATCCTTTCCGGGTCCGACAAGGCGATCCGGATATTCTTCATCTGACCGGGCGTGACCTCGGCATTGAATATGATTAAATCAGGTTCAAGTTCGTCTGCTAAGGCAACGAGTTCTTCAACCTTTCCTTTTCCGATGAACGTACGGCGATCAATCGCTTGTCGTTTTTGATCCAGACGACCGACGACGACACCATGCGCAGTCGTTACGAGTGCTTCAAGCTCCGCGACCGATTCTTCATAGACATGGTCCGGGACACCGGGGAGCTGGCAACCAACGACGATAACGCGTTCTGACATAATATCATTCCTTTCACGAGTAAAGACGTACTGCGCCCCTTATCATACCACAGGCACCGGTTCGTCTGAACTTTTTTGGACAGGAAACATCCGTTCGGTTTATGATGGAAGAAAGATTACGATAAGGGGAGGAAAACCATGGCACGCGAACAGTCGTATACGCTTCCAGAGTTCATTGAACGCTATTTGTTTTATCTAACGACAAGTGGACGGCAACTTTCGACCGTCCGCCGCTATCGGTATGATTTAATCGAAGTCCATCGTTACATGACGGATGTCGACCAGCCGCTCGAGACGATCGATGATTTCAAGGCGATTTCAATCGAGACATGGAAGACGTTCATCAATGAGTACTTGATCGAAGAGAAACTCTACCAGCAAGCGACGGTTGCCCGAATCGTCACCGTCATCAATCAAGTCAATTACCAGATCCGGCAAACGAAGGCGAAGCTGATCGAATACGCACAACCGACGCACGAATTGACGGCAAAACACGTCGCTTCCTTCAAAGAATACGAACAGTTGGTCCGGACGAATCAATCCGATCGCGGCTTGACGGAACATCAATTGAAGGCACGTCCGTATTTGATCGATCGAAACGAATTGATTCTTCGTCTGTTTTATCTTTACGGCTTACGTGTTCATCACATCATTGGTTTGAAGATGCACGACCTCAATTTCGCCCAGCAAGAGATGACCGTTCATGACCGACTCGGCAACCGTTACCTGCTTCACCTCGAGCGGGAGGATCAAGATATCATGTTGCGATACTTGAAGACGATCCCGGAGCCGGTCCGCCCCCGTTATAACAGTACCGATCCCTTTTTCGTCGCCTTCGACTTCGCTCGGATGACATTCCGCTGGGTCTACAGCAAAAATGCACCGAAGCAATTGTCGATCGTCATGATTACGAAGATGATGCGTCAGCTGAATGAACGGTCGGATAATAAACGGATCTTGACGCCGTCGATGTTACGCAACAGTTTTATCCTGAAAACATATCAGGACGAGATGACGAAGGAAGAACGCCTACAGAAGACATGCCTCTATAAGGATGTCTCGCTCCGACGTTATGAAGAAGCAGTCGAGGAACTGACACCATTACTGTAACGACACGTTTACGATGGAGTGAAGCAACTGTCATTTTTCGCTTCACTTACGAAGCGCCACACCTGAATGAAACCTAAAAAAAGACGACCCCCCGGTCGTCTTTTTGCTTAGCGAGAGACTTCTTGTGTCTCTTCTTGTTCATATAACGTCACGTTGCGCGCTGGTGCGAACGTCGAGATCGCGTGTTTGTAGATCAATTGCTGTTTGCCTTCCGACTCCAAGATGACTGTGAAGTTATCGAATGACTTGATCAGCCCCCGTAATTGATACCCACTGATTAAGAAAACCGTTGTCGGGACTGCATCTTTCCGTAATTGATTTAAAAAGACGTCCTGAATGTTGTATGTCGCTTTCATGATTCCCCGTGCCCCCTCTTTTTATCTGTTTCTGTCTTCGGGCAACTCTTATTTAACCGCTTTCAGAAACTTTACAGTTCTATCATAGATAATTTTGAACGTTTCTTCAAATGAAAACTTTCCCATATCCACCCAAACGCCATCAAATTGGTGCCGGAACCACGTCAATTGACGTTTAGCGAAGCGTCGCGTGTTCCGTTTCAGCATGTCGACGGCAGGATTGAGTGGTGCCCCGTCAAGGACCGGTAACATCTCTTTATAACCAATCGCTTGCAACGCCTTCGTTTGTCGGTACCCGGCAGCGTCAAGACGCGCCACTTCTTCAAGAAGCCCACTTTCGACCATCATATCTACCCGCTGATCGATTCGATCATACAAGCGATCCCGGTCTTCCATGTGTAGGACGAACAGTAGACTCTCGTAAAGTGCAGGCTTACTACCGGTCGTTTGTGTCTGACCCGTCCGCGCGACCTCAATCGCCCGCACGACCCGCTGAATGTTATTCGGATGAATCGCTTCGGCACGCACCGGATCAAGTTCCTTCAACTGATCATGTAGCGCATTCGCTCCATGTGTCGCTGCATACGCTTCGAGTTCAGCCCTTAAGGCTGGATCTTCTGCCTGCTCGGTGAACTGATAATCATATAAAATCGAACGGATATAAAGCCCTGTTCCACCGACGATGATCGGTAACTTCCCCCGACTTGCGATCTCATCGATCGTCGCTCGGGCAACCGTCTGGAAACGCGCTACACTCATCTCATCATCAGGTGTAACGAGATCAAGCAGATGATGCGGCACCCCTTCCATCTCTTCGGTCGTCACTTTTGCCGATCCGATATCCATCCCTTGATAGACTTGGACAGAGTCTCCAGATAAGACTTCTCCGTTTAATCGTTTGGCTAGTTCAATGCCCGTCTTCGTTTTTCCGACTGCCGTCGGTCCGACGATAACGATGACTGGTTGTTTCTTCATTTTTCTTCACCCATTCTCTATCTTTTCATTCTGATTCGAGTGTACCACAGCCACTTACTCGGATTGAAAAAATCAACAAAAAAACCGCCCTCCTTGGACGGTTCACGTTTGCTCGTCTTATACGCGACGGATGAAATCGTCATAGATGGCACTAAAGATGCACCACCCACAAATGACGACGCCTGTCAGCATGATGCCCCAATCTGCCATGGTCGTTCCTCCTCTAGTCATCGTTATTCTCTCTTTTGACGGTTTGAAAGGTTTGTAAACCCTTTCGAGCAGGTTTGACACCAATTCTTGGAATCAGTATGATAAAAGTACGATTGGTACGTAGCGCGGAGGCTGACCTGCATCGGCTTCCTATTTAGAGGCACTGCCTCTCGATTCCATGTCTTATGCTTGCATAAGGCGACATAGGGAGAATTCGTTCTTCCAAGCGACAGGTCCGGCATCATGCCCGGGCCTGTTCTGCGTGCCGGTACATTATTTCGAAAGGAGCCGATTGTTGTGCGTATTCAAATCATTGGTGGCTCAGGTACCGGAAAAAGTACACTGGGCGCCTTCATCGGGCAAGCTGAACAGATTCCCTGGATTGATACCGACCATTATCTTTGGACAGATACGACGTTCACTGAAAAGCGAGACGTTTCCGAGCGATTTTCCATGTATGAAGCAGATCTAATGTCTTACAACGATTACATCGTCTCCGGTTCTGTCTTCGCCTGGCACCCGGACGGTTTCATCAATCGGGACTTGCTTGTCTTCCTGTCGCTCGACGAATCGGTTCGGATGGAACGTCTCATCGCACGCGAAGCAGCACGATACCCAGATTTTACAGGCTCCAATGAATTCCTTGACTGGTGCCGGACGTATCACACGGCGACGGACCCATCGATGATCGGTACGTTCGCAGAACACCAGTATCAAATGGACCGGTCAATTTCCCCGATTCTCATAGTAGATGCTTCGTTATCGACACAACTTCAGTATCAAAAAATAATCGAGACATACGATCGTTTGTCGCTTCATCCATGAAAAAACGGGTCCCCCTCTATAGGTGGACCCGTTCGTCTTAATACATATCTTTTTGTGTGAAGTTCCAGAACGCAACGACTAGTGCCGCGACCGTCCAACAACCGAGGACGGCAAGGGAGAACGGAAGCGTCATCCCCTCGATTGGTGGTGCTTGTCCATCGAGGTAATTGATCAGTCCGAAGTTGACGTTGACGAGATATTTCGAGCTCGTCCAACTTGAACCGAGCGTCGTCAGTAACGTACCGGAAATCAAGACTGCCATCATGATCCCGATCCCTGTCGCTGTATTTTTGACGAGAACAGAGACCATCAAGGCGATCGTTCCGACGACAGCTGTGACGATCCATGCTAGACCGACGGCCATCAAGAGGTACTCCCACATCGGTAACGTATGCACGAACTCCGTCGAGAACGTACCGCTCGGTGAAGCTTGGAAACCGGTCAAGATCGGTGCGGTCCAGCCGTCATAGCCGAGGACGATCCCGGATATCGCGTAACAGACGGCGACGGTCAATGCCATCAGCATCGACGTATAGAGCAACACCGTCAACCATTTCGCCATCAGGATCTTCCAGCGCCGGACTGGTCGCGACAGTAGCGTCTTGATTGTTCCGTCATTTTGCTCCCCACTGACGATATCCGCCATGATGACGATGATGAACAGCGGTAAGATCAGCGTCAATCCTTGCGAGAAGAAGATCCGGATGAACGTCGGGGCTCCCGGATAGTTCGGGTTGATGTCATTGTCGAGATAGTATTGATTTTGTTTTAGGTCAAACTCAAGGAACTGACGGAACTCATCTTGAATACTGCTGGAAGCAAGACGGTTCTGCGTGTCGACGATGTCTTGTTGTAACTCAACCCGCCAATCGAGCGTTCCCTGCTTTTTGATTTGTTCTTGGATGTCTCGGTACTGTGCGTACGTAAACATCGAGACAAGGACGATCAAAATGATCGCAACGACAGCAAAACGACGTTTTGAAGCGATTTTCGTCACTTCATTTCGAACGAGACCGATCATGTTCGGATTACGCAATGTGATCGCCTCCCGTTAACGTGATGAACAGATCTTCGAGCGTTTGGACTTTCCGTTCAATCGTCCAGACTTCGACACCTGCTTCGAGCAACTGTTTGTTGAGCGCTGGTGTCTTGCTTGCATCCATCAAAGTATGAACCGTATTCGCATCGACGACTTCGGACACTTGGACTTGATCCGATGCTGATAAAATCTCATTTGCCTTAAAGGCATCATCGACACGCCAGTCAACGCCTGGTGCGAGCGACTCGACCAGTTCCTTGACCGTTCCGACTTGAACGATTTTGCCATAACTCATGATCGCAACTCGATCGGCAAGCATTTCGATCTCAGCCAAGATATGACTCGAGACGAGGACCGACAGTCCCGTTTCCTCGACGAGCCGGCGGATGAATTGACGTAAATCCCGAATCCCCATCGGATCGAGACCATTCGTCGGTTCGTCGAGAATCAAGACGCTTGGTCGTCCGAGTAATGCTTGTGCGATTCCGAGGCGCTGCCGCATCCCGAGCGAGTATGTCCGGACTTGATCATCAACACGCGCCGTCAAATCGACGAGATCGATGACTTCCTGAATCCGGGCATCATCGACATTCGGTAACATCCGGGCAAAGACTTGTAGATTTTCGCGACCCGTCAAATACTTATACAACTCTGGATTTTCAACGATCGAGCCAATCCGCTCCATCGCTTGGACGAACTGTTTGCGGACGTCGAAGTCACAGACCGTGATTTTACCGGACGTCGGTTTGATCAAGCCGACAAGCATCCGAATCGTCGTCGTTTTTCCTGCCCCGTTCGGTCCAAGGAAGCCAAAGACTTCACCTGGTTGAATCTCAAACGAGATATTATCAATGATCGTCTTTTTTCCGATCACCTTTGTTACACCTTCTAATTTCACTGTTGGTTTCACGTCTCTCACCTCTTATTGTCTATTCTAGCGGAATAATGAATCATTTGACTTGTCAGAACACTTCATTTCCGCACATTCTTTCAACTTTTGCTACAATCAGGTTAGAACCTAGAAGGAGGAACGTTCATGAAGCGATTACGCTGGCCCCTGTTTTTAACCGTCTCACTCGTTTTGACGGCAATCTTTGGATACGGCTTCGTCAGTGCCTATAGTGACGTCGTCAACCCACCAAAACGTGCCGTCTTGACACCTACGAAGGAAGAGCCTGTCAAAAAAGGCGGGACGTACGTCGCGCTTGGTGATTCCTTAACACGTGGTGTCGGAGCATCAAACGGCAATAGTTACGCCGCGATCGTCGGACGCGATCTTGTCAAAGATAACACTGTCGAGCGCTTCCAGAATCTTGCCGTCAGTGGTGCCCGGACGGAAGATTTACTGAAACAACTAGAACAAAAAGAAGTCTTACGTTCAATCAAACAAGCAAAAGTCATCTCGGTGACGATTGGCGGAAATGACTTATTCAACCGTGGTGAAGGCGTCGCGAACTTCAATGCGAAGAAGACAGCCGAAACCGTCACGACGGCACAAGCGAACTTGAAAAAGACGTTCAGTATCCTACGAGAACAAAATCCGGATGCTGTCATTTTCTACGTCGGGCTCTATAATCCTTTCCGTGCAACGGAAAACGGTGAAGCATTCGATGCCATCGTACAAGATTGGAACGCAAAATCACGGACGCTCGGTATCGAGTACGATGTCGAGATCATCGACACATTCAATCTCGTGCGTGACGTCAAACGCGATTTGTCGAGTGACCAATTCCACCCGAACGATTCTACCTACGAAGAGATTGCAAAAGCTTCCTTACTTGCTGTCAATAAACGTTTCTAACAATAAAAGCCGCCATTTAGGCGGCTTTTTGTTCCGATTCATTTCAGACGTTTCGCAAGAGAGACGAGCCCCCATTGGAGCGGCAACCGTGTCCAAAGCAACCAAGACGGAAGACGTTTCCCATTAATCGGCTTTGGATTGACTGCCATGTTGACGTTTGCGGGTAAGACAGCATATAAGAAGGCAGGAAGAGTCTTACGAACGAGGTGCACCCCTTTTCCTGTCAACAACATGACACCGTAAGCGATTTCGATGACCCCTGTCACTTGGACGAAGAAGCGCTTGAACGGAATGAACGACGGCATGATGCTGACGAACCCTTTTTCATTGCGGAAATGACCAACTCCCGCAAACAGTAATCCTGCTCCATAGACTAGACGCAATAGCATTATGTTCCACACTCTCTTTCTGTTAATGAAATATATGTTCGAGACAGCTTCAGTGTATCGAAATGACCTGATTATCTCAACTTTTAGAAATTGTCGTCGAATTATGGGGAATGATGAGTCATTTCGGAATGTCTCCCGTAATCAGAGAAGAGGTTGCTTCATTTGCTATGATGAAGTCAGAAATCATACAGAGAGGAATGATGACTTATGGCTGGAAAAACGAAAGCACTTTTACCTGGATTGACTGGAGGCATCATCGGCGCGGTCTTGACGGCTACGGTTGCCTTTCCGATCCTACTCGATCAAGAACAGCAAGTCGCTGATACACCACTATCAAATGGTATGCCCAAACAAGTCTCAACGACGACGAATGATCCGGTGACGAACGCAGTCGCCACGGCTCAAAAATCCGTCGTGACCGTAACGAACTATCAAGCGGGCAACTCGATGTCCCAACAAGAAGCAGCGGCTGGTTCAGGGTCCGGTGTCATCTATAAGAAAGAGGACGGCAAAGCATACATCATTACGAATCATCACGTCGTCGATGGGGCATCAAAACTCGATGTAACGTTGAATGACGGCAAGACGCTCTCGGCTAAACTGCTTGGTAGCGACGAAACCTATGACTTAGCTGTGCTTGAAGTTGACGCAAGTGATGTTCCGGGCGTCATCACACTTGGGAAATCAGCGGACTTAAAAGCCGGACAAACGGTCCTCGCAATCGGTAACCCGCTCGGTGAGTTCCAAAACTCCGTCACACGCGGAATCGTCAGTTCGAAAGACCGGACCGTACCGGTCGATACGAACAGTGATGGACAAGACGACTTCAATACGACAGTCATTCAAACGGATGCTGCCATTAACCCAGGGAACTCGGGTGGTGCCTTAATCAATGAACAAGGACAACTCGTCGGAATCAACTCGATGAAAATCGCTGAGTCTGGTGTCGAAGGTGTCGGCTTCAGTATCCCGATCGATGATGCATTACCAATCCTCAAACAGCTTGAAACAAACGGTAAAGTCGAGCATCCGACGCTCGGTGTATCCTTACAAGACGTTGCGGCGTTCCCTGCCGGTTATCTTAAAGATCAGGTCAAACTACCAGACAGTCAAAAAACAGGTGTCGTCGTCATGTCAGTCGAACCGAACAGTCCAGCTGCTGCGGCTAAACTGAAAACAGGTGATGTCATCACGAAAATCAATGATTCCGAAATCAAAGCATTCGTTGACATCAAAACGGCACTGATTAAATCAGATGGACCGCTCTCCTTGACGATCATCCGTGATGGGAAAACGATGACGGTCGAAACCAAAACAACGACGACCGACCAGCTGTAAAGCTTCAGCCTGACGTTTCGTCCGCCTTCCTTTTCGGGTATTGTTTTAGAACAATATCGAATTGGGAGGCTTTTTCTATGTATGACTTAATCGGCATTGGCATTGGTCCAATGAATTTAGGATTGAGCGCACTTGCGCATCCGACAGATTTAAAGACGTTATTTTTTGACGAAAGCGAACAATTTTCCTGGCATCCCGGCATGATGATCCAGGACTCGATGATGCAGACGAGCTTCATCTCCGATCTCGTCACACTCGCCGATCCGACAAGTTCGTTTTCCTATCTCAATTACTTACGATCGATTCACCGTCTCCACACGTTTTACTTCTATGAAAAACTTCTGATTTCAAGACAAGGTTACAACGATTACTTACGTTGGGTCGCAACACAGCTTGAAGATCTCCGCTTTTCGACGCGTGTCATCGACGTGCAAGACACCGGTGATAGTTTTGAAGTCCTCGTCGAAGATGTCTCGACCGGTAAACGTGAAACGTTCGAAGCACGAAACGTCGTCATCGGCACTGGTTCAAAACCTGCCATCCCGGATACGTTTGATGAACGCGTCATCCACAATACGCAATATGTCATGAATAAGGCAGATTTACTTCAGCGCAACAAAATCAGCATCGTCGGCTCCGGTCAAAGTGCCGCCGAGATTTTCCTTGATCTCTTGACGACGCCTGCTCCAGAGCGTCCTGAACTCGAGTGGATCGCGCGTTCGACACTGTTTGAGACACTTGAGACCGGCAAACTCGGAGAAGAAATTTTTTCACCGAGCTACGTCACGTACTTCAACCAGCTTCCACTCGAAGTACGACAAGAATCGGTTAAGAAGTTCGCCCGCTCTCAGAACGGTATCAGTCCGGAGACACTTCAATCAATCTATGCCCATCTCTATGATTTGACGGAAGAGGAACAACGACAGGTCGCGATCCGCGCGAATCTCGAAGTAAAAGAGATTACGTACGATGAGCGGTTCACGATTGCGATGCAACATCAAGAACTTGAGGACGAGCGCTCGTCTGTAACCGATGCCGTCATTGCAGCAACTGGTTTTTCGCCATCCCTTCCGAGCTTCATCGACCGACTTGATATTGTATTCGAAGCACCGAATGCCTGGAAAGTCGATGCCGACTACCAAATCGTGCGTTCGGTCGAGACAGCCCATCATCTTTACGCAACTGCTAATTTAGAGCTGTCACACGGTCCGGCTGCGGATAATCTCGGGATGTCCGTCTCGCGGAATCAGTTGATCTTGAACGCTGTCGCCGGTACGGAACTGTATCCGGTCGAACGACATGCGACGTTTACGACGTTCGATTGAGTCACTAAACCAAACGAACGAGGAATGGCGCGCGCCACTCCTCGTTCGTTTTTCGTTTTACGGTTTTTTCGTCAACTCTAGTGCAGCCAGCAATAGCAACGTGGCTTGAACTCGTGTCACACCTGTTTTAGCGAGCAACAAATGAAAGGCAATCAACCAGTTGACTTCGTCTGAAAATCGATTCCGTGCCCGCTCCCGGTCGACGATTCGGGTCACATAAATCCAGTCGACACGTTCCATTGTAGGCAGTAACGCAAGAATCGGCATTAAACGATCCCAGATGATGATTTCTCTCCGCTCTAACAGTTCCCGCCACGCAATGATTCGTTCCTGTTGCGCTGAAGGATCTGGATGCGCCGCTAAGATTTGCGCCGTAATGACACGTTCACTCGTCCGTTCCATATATTGCGCGAGCCATTCTTCCGATGTATCGACACGCTCTAAAAATTCCTCTGGTAATGGCTGCTGTTCAAGCAATGTCGATGTCACGACGTACTGTTTCGCGGCATTCAAATGAGGTCGTGTCGCATGTAATCGTTCCATATAAGGGAACGCATCAATTCCTTGTCGACGGTTCAGCACTTCGTTGAGTGCAAAAAATGGGCGAACTCCTTTATCACGAATCAAGCGATGTTTAATCTTCTTTTCCGCAACGATGATTTCTTCGATGAGAACATCGGGATCCGTGCTATTTAATTGAACATGGGCAACGAGCAACGGTGTATAGCGGCTCCGAAGTGCTGAAAAACGCGACGTCTTATGTTTGATCGTCCGCATCAGCCGTTCGTAGACAGTTTGTTCAAAAACGGTATCATGAATCGTGTAGGACAGCGCAAAAAAACGATGGAAATCATGTGACGATTCCTCCCGCAAGACGGGATAACTCTCATCATAGTTCTCACAGAATTGACCGTACATCCTTCCACCTCGCCTTCTTTTCTATAAATGGTTTTCCCTAAAATTGGCTTGTACAACCTTATTTTTAGACGAACAAAAAAAGGCGACAGAACATGTCCGTCGCCTCTCATTCTTTCAATTCGATTCAAACTCGTTGTCTCTCTAACAGACGGGAGAAGTAACCACCTTGATCCATTAGTTCATCATGCGAGCCTTCTTCGACGATGCCGTCCTTCGTGACGACGAAAATCTTATCGGCATTTCGAATCGTTGCTAAACGGTGGGCGATAACGAGCGTCGTCCGGTTCTCAGACAGCTCGGCAAGCGATTCTTGAATCAGTGCTTCCGTTTCCGTATCAAGCGCAGACGTCGCTTCATCAAGAATCAGAATCGGTGGGTTCTTCAGGAACATCCGCGCAATCGCGAGTCGTTGCTTTTGTCCACCCGACAATTTGAGTCCCCGTTCGCCGATTTGTGTCGCGTAGCCATCAGGTAGATCCGCGATCATCGGGCCGAGATGGGCACGTTCTGCCGCTTGTACGATGTCTTCTTGCGTCGCATTCAGATCACCGTAGGCGATGTTTTCAGCGATCGTCCCTGAGAACAAAAAGACATCTTGCTGGACGATCCCGATTTGTTGTCGCAGAGACTCCTTCGTCATCTGCCGGATATCGATTCCGTCAATCGTGATTGCGCCATCTAGAACATCGTAAAAACGTGGAATCAACGAACAGATCGTCGTCTTCCCTGCCCCTGATGTTCCGACGAACGCGACGGTCTGTCCCGGGTCGACCGTCAAATTGATATTCTCTAGAATGAGACGATCGGCTTCATAACCGAACGCGACATCCTTGAATGTGATACCACCGTTCAACCGATCAACGACGAGTGCGTCTGGCGCATCCGGAATCGATGCATCCTCATCAATCATCGAGAGGAAGCGTTTGAAGCCAGCCATCCCTTTTGGATACATCTCAAGTAATGCCGTAATCTTATCAATCGGCTTCAGCAAGATGTTCATATAAAGAATGAATCCAACGAGCTCTCCGGCCGTTAAAGTGCCACGATACGTCAAGTACGCACCGACGACTAAGACGGCGAGCGTCATCAAACGGGTCGTCAAGTAAATGCCAGATAGACTCTTACTCATGACTTTGTAAGCATTAATTTTCGACTGCCGGAACGTCGCGTTGTCTTTTTCAAAACGCTCGATTTCGTAAGCTTCGTTCGTGAATGACTGAACGACACGGACACCAGAGACACTGTCCTCGACGCGTGAATTAACTTCCGCGATGTTACCATACATCCGGTCCCACGATTTATTCATCCGGACGTTCGCATAGCTGATCAACCAGATTAGGAATGGTACAGCGATGATCGTCACGAGCGCGAGTGGCACGTTGATCGTCAACATGATCGAGAATGCACCCAGCAATGTCATGACGGCAATGAAGGCATCTTCCGGACCGTGATGGGCAAGTTCCCCGATATCAAACAAATCATTCGTGATCCGACTCATGATATGCCCCGTCTTCGTATTGTCGAAGAAACGGAACGACTGTTTCTGCACATGGCTGAACAGTTGACGACGCATATCGGTCTCGATATTGATCCCGAGCTTATGTCCAAAATAGTTGACGACGAATTGCATCAACGTACTGATGATGTAGAGCGCTAATAATCCGACGCTGACGAGGATGATCCAGTTCATCTCACCGTTTGGCAACAAGGAGTCGATGAACCACTGGACAGCGAGTGGAAAAGCAAGTTCTAAAACCCCGACGAATAAAGCAGATATGAAATCGAGCCAGAATAATCGTTTGTGCGGGATATAATACTGATAAAAACGGCGTAACATGTGTAACCTCCTTCCGAGTACTTCTAGTGTACTTGAACTTTTTTGAAAATACTCATTCTACCTATTCGTTTTTTTGAAAAACGGTATTACAGTTTTCCAGACAAAAATTATATTTTTAAATCAGGGGAATCAGCGCTTTTTATGACAAAATGGTAACAACGATTTTTACCTATCTATTGGAAGGAGCTATGTCACGTGAAAAAGACTGTTCTCGCCCTCACGACGCTCGCTTTGATCGGTACCACGGTTCCGGTTTCAGCCGCGTCAACGACACTGACTTTGACGGATAACGTCAACATTCGCACGGCTGCCTCGACTTCCGCGAAGGTCATCACGACGCTCAAAAAAGGTACGAAGCTGACAGCTGTCAAGAAAGTCAACAGCTGGTATGAAATCCGCTATCAGTCCAAACCAGCCTTCATCACTTCAGCATATGTCAAAGCGACGACGGAAAAGGCTCCAACAACTACGACTTACATAACGAATACCGATGCCGTCAACATTCGCCAAAAAGCAACGACGAGTTCGAAATCACTCGGAAAACTAGCAAAGAATACAATCTTATCTGTTAAGAAAAAAACAGGAGATTGGTACCAAATCACGTATAAAAAACAAACGGCTTACGTCCATGCGACGTTAGTCAGCAAAAAGACGTCGAACGTCACGACGGATTCAAAACCACCCGCAACGACTCCCGTCAAAAAAGTCGTTAAAGCGGTTGATCGATCGAAAGTCTACACGGTTAATGCGAAGGAAGGCTTGAACGCACGGACTGCTGCAGCGACGAACGCAAAAATCTACAAGACATTACCGCATCAGACGGTGCTCGATGTCACAGGTGCCGTTGATTCGTGGTACCAAGTCAAGCTTGACGGAAAAGAAGCATATGTCGCTTCGACCTATGTCAAAGCTTCAACAAAAGCATCACCACCAACAACACCGACGACTCCCGGAGTCTCTTTGACGCCAGTTGATGCTTCGAAGACGTATCGCGTCAATGCCCCAACCGGTCTGAATGTCCGTACGTTGCCTTCGACGTCGTCTAAAGTCTTCACACAAGTCGGACACGGTTCGACAGTCAATGTCACAGGTGAAACGACAGGTAAAGATAGCGGCTGGTACCAGATCAAGATCGGAACGGGTCTCTACTATGTCGCGAAGAGTTACATCACGACGGGATCCGTCACGACGACGCCTCCGGTCACTCCGACGACACCTCCTGTGACGACCGTTCCTGGTTCAACATTGATGGAACGTGCGATCTCGATTGGTCAACAATATCTCGGTACACCATACGTCTGGGGATCAAGCAGCCCCGTTAATGGTGGATTCGACTGTTCTGGATTCGTTAACTATACCTTGAATGCCGCTGGCTATGCAGTCGGACGAACGAACGTCAACGGCTACTGGAACGATGATCGGTACCTCGGAGCGAAGTTATCAAAATTACGTCAACCGAAGCGTGGCGATATCATCTTCTTCGAAAACACATATGCTGCTGGTCCGACGCATATCGGGATCATGCTGAACAACGATCAGTTCATCCATGCCAACACACCGGCACTCGGCATCAGCCGTGTATCGGAACGCTACTGGACACAAAAACTATTAGGCTTTAAATCACTTTAAACTTTCCTCATCCATCCCTCTGGGGTGGATGTTTTTTTGTCTTATCACTTCACTTTGGGATATACTGGATATGGAAAGGATGTGTCTGCATGTCTTACAAATCACTTTATGTCCGGCTTCTCTTTCTTGCCTTATTGATTTTTGGTGGCTCGATGCTCTTGCATTACATCCAGACGGGAGATGTCTATATCGGACACTTGATCGTTTCCGTCCTTGCATGCGTCTTGTTGATCTTCAGAAGAACGACATCCTCACACGAACAGGCATTGAACATTAACCAACGCTTGTATCTCTCGCTCAAGATCGCCTTTGAGGCGTTCACTTTGAAGGTCATCCTTCAATCGAATGACATCCTCCAGCCGTTCTTGACCAATTCCTCGTTGCATCGCTAGTACGAGCGTCTGTAACATCATCGCTTGGTCGAATCCACTCGCAGCAAGCCACGCATCTTGCATCTCCCATATCTTATCGACGCTCTGCTGAAGCGTCTGATTCGGTAATTCGATGCCATTGACAAGGAGATGGACTTCAAGTTGTCCGATGTAATGCTTCGCGTCATCGATCGCTACAGTGACGAGTTTTTCCCACGCCATCTGCATGCCGTCCGTATCGTTTTCAAAAATCGCGATGAGTCCTTTCGTCAAATCGACTTCGATTCGTCCGACGGCAGTCGTTTCACTAAATGCAAAAAACTGCTCCAATCGATCAAACTCTTGCTGTGATTTTTCGATTTCCCCTTCTAGATATAAAAACAGTCCGAGAAAACGTTGAAACGAAATGACATGATAATAGACATCTTGCTCCCGCATATACTGAACCCCTTCACGCAATAAAGCGATCGCTTCTGTGTAGTGATCATCGAACAAACTTGCTCGAAGTGCACGCAAGATTTGGAAATTTAAATAGGTTTTCGGTGCAAGTGGAATCTCGCGTGGTACATCCATTGCTTCGATCAGCTCGTATGCTTCCTTTGTCCGTTTGAGATTGAATAAAAAATAGACTTTCGAGATCTGAACGAGCAACTGCTCATCTTGACGACCGAGCTGTCGAAAAATCCGCTCTGCTTTCTCATAATATATCAAACCAAGCTCCGGGTCAGACGCTCGGAGGGCATCGCCGTATTTATGATAGACCTGCCCTTGCCAATAGGAAGTCGTTTCCGGAACCAAGTAAGGTTCTAGAAGTTCCTGAATTTTTTCGTCTGAAAAATATGGGGTATGCCGCGAACGGATTGTTTCGATGAGTTCCCGCATCTGAACATCTCGCGGATCGAGCATTAATTCTTCGACTGTCACCTGTAATCGCCTAGCAATCGCCTGTAATGCGGGCACAGACGGTGTCGCTTTCCCGTTCTCGACCATACTGAGCATTGACTTCGTGATGATGCCGGTCGCAACATCCGTTTGCGTCATTTTTTTCTGTTTTCGGATCTGTTTGATACGTTCCCCTAACACACTGGTCACTCCTTTTATCATAAAAGTTAAATTATATTGAACTTTATCTTTACATTTTTCTTCCACTCCTTTATTCTACACTAAAGTTCAATAATATTTAACTCTGAAGGAGTGAACAGGATGTCATTTAATTTAAAGCGTGTCTTATTCGGAAAGTTTTGTTCATTATTCGCAGCTAGTCTCTTTACGTTCGTCGCCGGACTGACCGTCTTACGGGAAACGTCGTCTGGTTTTCAGTTTGCGCTCGTCCTGCTTGCAGGATCAGTGCCACGGATTTTGCTCTCACCGGTTGCTGGTGTCCTCGCTGATTGTTGGAACCGGAAACGAATCATCGTCATGACCGAAAGCTTAAGTGCACTCGTCTTGTTTGGACTTTTGCTCTATTCGTTACAAGCCCCTCTACATACCGTTCATTACATCATCGCTAGTGTCCTTTTGACGAGCCTGTCGACGTTCCTGTCCGTTACCTTATCAAGCTCGTTACCGCGACTCGTAGAAGAAGAGGAGTTACAACGCGGAAACGCGCTCTTCTCGACGATTCAATCGACCTCAACGATCACTGCTCCACTCGTTGCGGGATTGCTCATCGCCACTGTCTCCATCACGCAATTCTTGATCTTACCGTTTCTCTTGTTTGCCTCTGCTGCCTGGTGGAATAGCCGCCTCCGCTTTCTTGCAGTGGATACCTCTCCTCCGGCTACTACCGATACTCCGTCTTTCGTCTCGGAGTTTAAAGAGGGCTACCGCTATCTGTTCCGTCAACCAGTATTGACGACACTCGTCCTGATGGCGATCGTCCTGAACTTCTTTTTTGTCGCTTTCGAAATCTTGTTACCGATCATTTTGCTCGATCGACTACAATTCACACCATTTCGGTTTGGAGTGGTCGAGTCCGCACTAGGTGCCGGTCTTCTTGTCGCTTCGTTGCTTCTTGCCTTACCTCGCTTTACGGTGAAACGTCCGTTACGAACGATATTCGAGTCGCTCCTTTTAATCGCCTCTTGTTACGCACTTCCTGCACTTGCTCTACTCGGCTATGTTCCATCTGCTCTACTACTACCTTTTTTCATGATTCTATTGTTCATCGACGGCATGCTCGTCTTACGGATGAACATTCCACTACAGCTCATCGTTCAAAAACAAACCGATCCGACTTACCTCGGACGTGTCATCGGTGTGCTGGAATCGGTCGCAATGGCGATGATGCCGATTGGTACCCTATTGTTTGGTTTACTCAGTGATCATGTGTCTATCATCGTGCTACTTGGAGTCGGTACAGTCGGCTTATTCGGTGCGGCATCATTCGGATTCCTCCGACTTCGTAAAGACATCTTGTCCGAGAGCATTCCTGTAGCAGACGTAAAAAACACGTCCTCCCTCACTTCGTGAGAAAGGACGTGCGAATCGGTCAGACCGTCGCTTTGACGGCATCCATGATTAATTTTAATGATTGTTGTTTTGCTTCCTTGTCTGCGATCATCGAAGCGATCATCACTTCGTCTGTGCCGTAGGAATCGGCGAGCTCTTGCAATTGTTTTGCAACGGATTCCGGATTACCGACGATCATCCGCTTCCGGTTTTCAGCAATCCGGAATTGGTCTTGGAACGTATACGGATACGCCGCTGCCTCTTCCGGAGTTGGCGTTCCTGTCGACGAGACCCCTTTTTCCAGTAAGAGTAGTGACAGATCCAGACTTGAAGCTAACCGTTCTGCTTCTTCTGTCGTTTCAGCACACGTAACGAAGATCGAGACGAGCGTTTGTGGTGTCTCATTGAATGACGTCGCCATGAAGTTATGACGGTAGTAATCCATCACTTCTTGTCCACCTTGTCCATTGATGAAGTGAGCAAAGGCAAATCCGAATCCGCGTTGTGCGGCGTTCAAGGCACTACCCCCACTTGATCCAAGCAACCAGCCCTCTGGTGTCGTATCGACTTCTGGTGTTGCGACGAGTCCCGCGAACCGGTGTCCGGCAGGCGCCCCGTCTTTCAAGTAATCGACGAGATCATCGAGTTGTTCGCCGTAATCGGCTCCACCAAAACGTGGCGACGATCCTTCTTGCAACGCACGTGTCGCAAGCGGCATACCGCCCGGTGCCCGACCGAGTCCAAGGTCGATCCGGTTTGGTGCAAGCCCTTCAAGAACACGGAAGTTCTCTGCGACTTTATAGGCACTGTAATGCGGCAGCATGACACCGCCTGAACCGAGGCGAATCTGTTTCGTCACTGCCGCCATGTAAGCAATCAGGACTTCCGGGCTCGAACCAGCTAGTGTTTTGGCGAAGTGGTGCTCGGATACCCACAGGCGATGATAGCCGAGTTCGTCCGCGATTTTCGCGAGCTCGACCGTTTCGTGTAAGGCATCAGATGGGGATTGTCCTTTAGAGACCGGGGATTGGTCTAAAATACTAAGTTTCATGTATGTCTCTCCTTTTTCTTTCGAATGCGTACCTACACTGTACGCCTCCTCGTTGTACCGTGCAACGAAACTGCTTCTTTCCATCATGGGGACGTTTTCATTTTGAGATTCAGGGAACAATGCCTAAGTGAGCATAAAAATCTAACGAATGAGGTGGAGTTACATGTCAACACATACTACGAATCAAGAAGCAGTCGAAACGGTCAAGAAACTGATTGATAAAATCGAAACAGCGATGCTGACGACGATTTCAACAGAAGGGCTCGTATCGCGTCCGATGCAAACGCAGGATATCGAATTTGATGGCGACCTCTGGTTCCTCACTTCAAAAGAAACAGACAAGTATCAAGAACTACTTAAGAATCCGAGCGTCAATGTCGCATATGTTGACAAATCATACGTCTCGATCCGTGGGACAGCGGAACTCGTTGAAGACATCGAACGGAAGAAAGAGCTCTGGAGCCCACGCTATGAAGCCTATCTCGGAACGACATATGAAGATCCGAAAGTCGTCTTGATTAAAGTCAACACGGAAGCAGCCGAGTACTGGGAAACTGGAAATACTGCTAAATCCGTCAAACAAGTCTTGAAGAAAGTCGTCGGCAAGGACGATGAGAACGAAATCAATAAAACAGTCGACTTGTCTTAACCTCTTAACCCCTACGCGAAAAGCGTGGGGGTTTTATGTGTCGGAGTGGTCGTTTCAGAAAAATTAAGTTAACATAAGAAAGTGAACTAATACGTAACTTAACTAAAAGGAGTACAATCATGGGAGAATTTTTTACGTTATTACGCCGGGGAAACCGGTCGGCGCTGACGGCAGGCATCGTTAACTCTGTCATCGCCATCATCAAGGCAATTGCCTACGTCCTGACGGGAAATGTCGCGATGTTCGCGGAGATGATGCATACGCTCGGGGACGCTGCCAACCAATTTTTCGTCTTCATCGGTTCTGCCCTCAGTAAAAAGGCACCAACGAAACGATTCCCGAACGGCTTCGGTCGTCTCGTCAATCTCGTGTTGCTCGGCGCCATCCTCTTCGTCGGCATCATGGCGTACGAAACGATTCATGAAGGGATCGCCCACATCATCGAACCGACGGAATCAACTGGCTTTTGGATCACGTTGTCTGTCTTGTTCGTCGGTGTCGTCTTAGAGAGTGGCGTATTTGTTAAAGCGATGCAAGAGATCGCACACGATGCGAAGTTAGACTCGAAAGGACCACGCTTGATTCTTGACAGCTTCCGCTCACTCAAACAAGCAAAACCAGCCACACGCCTTGTGTTTCTAGAAGATTTGGTCGCAACGGCCGGTGGCGTCGTCGCGATGATCGCCGTCATTATCTCGCATGTGACACCGTTCCATCAGGCAGAAGGAATTGCTTCGATCCTTATCGGACTGATGATGTTTTACGTCGTCGGGAATGTCTTCCTACAAAACGCAGCTGGTGCACTGGGTGAAGCCGATGAGACGATGGCAGCACGTCTCGGTGGACTAATCATGAAGGACCCTGACGTCAAAGACATCAGTAAACTCGAAGTCATTAAGGAAGGCGATCATTTCCACGTCGAAGTCGAGATTGAAGTCGACCCGACGTTGACGATCGCACAAGCGGACGATATCAAGGACCGTCTCGAGCTCCAGATTCGCCTGCAACAAGGCATCATCGATGTGACGATCGGCTTTGATGAAGACGATAAGATTCAACAGTATGTCGTTGCTACGGACGAAACATGACACCATTCACGCAAGATGTCCTGACTATCATTCGTTCGATCCCTGCTGGTCGAGTCATGACTTACGGGCAAGTCGCTCGACTCGCCGGTCATCCGCGTAGCGCACGACAAGTAGCGCGGATTCTTCACAGCATGAGTAAGACGGAACGTCTACCGTGGCACCGCGTGCTTGCTGCTGGCGGAAAACTATCGCTTGAAGGCGATGAACAGCGACTGGCGCTTGAAGCAGAAGGTGTCGAATTCCTCACCGCCCGTCAACTCGATTTATCGCGTTATCAAGTCAAAAGTGAATAGATACAACAAGAGAGGGATGACCGGTTCGCAGACCAGTCATCCCTCTCTTTTTATCGTCATGAATCACGCTTTCGACGTACTCGAAGCTACAGCGATTTGCCGACGTACTTCTGCTTCCAGTTGTGGTTCCGGTGGTTGCCAGCCTTCCGGTTTCATGACCTTTTGGTCCGATTCCCGGAAGATTGGTTTTCCGTCCGGTCCAAGCTTCGCCATGTTCGCACGCTGGACGATCTCGAACAATGGAGCCGGATCAAGCCCGATCTCAACGAAGCTTCCCATGATGAAGTAGAGGGCGTCCGTCAAGGCATCCCCCTGTCCGACGAGCCGTTCGACATCTGTTTCGGGTTGTTTCATCTGGAGCGATTTTTCAACCGCTGTATCAAGTCCTGACTTGAAACGTTCGATCGCTTCAAGAAATTCTGCTTCACTCGTCGCCGATTGATGCAGGAACTCAACGACCGCTTCTTCCGCCGTCCAGGTCGAGCGTTTGATTCCACGATCGACCGTCATAGGTGTTGGCGTCGTTGCGCCAGGGTGTGAAAATACTTGGTGAAATTCCTTTACGTCTTGATAATAATTTGTCATAACCGATCATCCCCTTTTACCGAATGTCTCCATTCTAACAGGTTCAGAACCGGAGTTCGACTCATTGATGAACGACGTCGAGTAAGGCCATCCCACGCGTGATCAATTCATCTCGCTGCTCAGATGTCGCTTTTAAGCGCTCGAGATCTGCAATCAGACGTGGTTGATCGACTTCATCCGCTAACTCGAGTAATTCAAGACGGAGTAACCAAGCGTCCGGTAACTGGACGAGTGTCTGATCGATCAGTTGCGGTAACCGTTCCCGACCAGCACGACCTTCGCGAATCTCGCGGACGACTTCGAAGATCGGATCAGCCGCTGTCAACGGACGTTCGATTCGTTCGAACTCGACCGTTTCCGGAATCGGCTTCAGTGCTTCAACTTCCGTTCCCGGGAATGCTGACGTAATGTCACCGACGATCAATTCCATCCGGTCCATCGTCATCGTTTTCCCGTCGTTTGCAAGCGTCGCTGCTTCTAAGACGACGAGCGCCCGGTTTCCATTGACGTTTTGAATCGCTGTGATGTCCCCTGTGACACGAACATTTCCTTCTGCCCAGTCGAGACGTTCACCGACTTTGACTTGCATCAATACTTCGTTCAATTCCTTGCCGTGAAGGAGTGTAAAGCCTTCCGGATGATCTGCAAGTCCTTGACCTGTCAACACTTCACCGTTCGCAGCAAGCGCTGTCGGGCCTGTTAGTTTGACGAGATGTAGCGAATCGTGGATCTCTTGCGTTTCAGGAACACTGACGAGCGAGAGACCACTGTCGAAGACGAGCGTCGATAGGTTACCCGATTCGACCGCTTTCGTCAGTCCGTGAATACCACCGCGGATGTAAGACATCGACTGTGCGAATTCTTCAAGTGCATCGCGGAGCTGTTCGAACGATTCACAAACGAAGAGTTCTTTTTGCATGCTCGTCACGTCATGTTTCGTCGCAAGTGCTTTCTCAAGCGAGAATGGATGTTTAACGACCGCGTCCGTTAAGCAGTGACGGCTTTCACCGACTGATGATAGAAGACCTGCCCCGTAGATTTGTGGATTGTCGATATCACCAATCAGACCGAATTCAACCGTCCACCAGAACAGACGTGAGATTTCGTTCGCTTCCGAAATCCCTTTGACGTGTGTCCGTGTCTCCGCGAGCTCAATTTCAGCTTGTTCGATATCGGCTGGCGTCGAGAATGGGCTCTCTTTGACGATCGTCAATTTCTTTAGTGCCTTGAATACATCATGCTCGGCTTTATGGTTAAAGGCATGTGCCCCGATCTCACCGAAGCGACGAACGAATTCCGCGTAAACCGGATTCATCAAGATTGGTGCGTGCCCCGCTGCTTCATGCAAGATATCTGGCGCTGGTGTGTAAAGAATGTTATCGACCTTCCGGATGTCGGTCGCGATCGGCAAGAGTCCGTGCCCTTGGAAATCGAAGAAGGCGACGCCAGGAATGAGACCATCAACAGCGACTGTTCCCCAGCCTCCACGGCTTAGGTTCGCTGTCATTTCACGCACGTCCGGAATCCGTTCCGGGCTGATGCCCGATGCAGCAAGCCCTTCGAGGTATGCCGGGTGTGCTGTATCTTGTAACGTATTTAGATTCAGTCGCATGACGTATCTCCAAACGGCATGATCCGTTGGCGTGTAGTCTTCGTAGTGCTGTGGTGCGACGTGTGGACGTAAGTGACTTGGAATGATTGGTGTAGACATATGAGTTCCCCCTTGAATGAATGTGAGATAACAAAAAAGCCCCTGCCGAACGTATCGTTCGACAGGGGCGACGAAAGCCGCGGTACCACCCTGATTACCCAGTCATTGACTGAGTCACTCATGATCGGGATAACGGTTTGCTCCGCTCGCTTACGCAAGAAGCTCAGAAACTGTAATTCAACACCATCTGTGTACACGTTCGCAGCGCCACGTGCTCTCTGAAACAGGGAGATGGTCTTTACTTCGGTTTCATCATCGCTTAATCTTTCGTTCTGTTATGCTGTTATACTGTTATGCTTTTAGCAAGTAAAGTATCGTTAAGGAGGACTATACGCTTACTTTTTACTTTCGTCAATGGCTTTTTTACGTTTAAATCGATTAAATGTTTTATCGCGGACTGATTTTTGTTCGATCGTCAGTGATGTGATATGACGACGAAGCGCACCGTTGAGCCGTTTTTCGAATGCTTCAAGCTCTTGGATCCACTCATTCATCGAGACGACGATCGGTAAGATTTCCATGATGACTTCTTCCTCGAGTTCATCGCGGTCAAGGAAAGAGTGCTTGACGAAGGCGATGTTCTCTTTGACGAGATCCTCCATCGCGAGTGGTTCTTCCGTCAACAAGAGATCATATGTCAGCAAGACCTTCTCTTGTCGCTGTGCGATATGCATCAAGTGATAAAACAATTCACTCCGAAGATCGTCCGCAATCGAGTCAAGGGCCTTCTCTCGCTCTCTGAAGCGCTCTGCCGTCGCGACACCACGTTCGAGGCACGATTGCATATGTTTGAGAATCAAGAGGTTCCGTAAGAGCGAGGCGTGCTTTTGACGCGTTCCTCGAATCTCTTCCTTGTGTAGGTTGAACAGATTTTGTGTCTCAAGGAGCGAATTTGACATTTTATCAATCGCCGCCCGATATGGGGCGACCTTTCCTTCGAAGGCAATCGCTCGCGTGACGACGAGCAACTTCTCGAAGAGTTTCGTCGCTTTCTGGTAATAGACGTTGCCGTAACGCGGCGGGAAGATCAACGCATTGATGCCGAGCGCACAGCCGATCCCGAGCATGACGAGCAAGTAACGGATCAAGACGACTTGCCAAAGTGGTTCGGTCGCTGTCGCCACACTTTCGAGAATGACAATGATCATCAAGACGACGTGTGGAATCGTTCGCCCGAAACCAAAGGCTAGCAAAATCGAGATTGCTGCCATGATGACGATTCCGATCGCGAGCGGATTGGCTGGATTATCCCCTAAAATCCAAAGTGCGAGTAACGTCAAAAAGGCACCAATCAAGTTGGCCTCTGCTTCCTCGAGAAATTGTTTCCATGTCTGATAGACCGAAGGCAGGAGTGTCGTCGCTGCCGAGATTGCAGGCAGGATCGGGCTAAGGTTGAACAGATTACTGATCAACAGCGCCAAGATGACCGCAAGACCTGTCTTGATGGTCCGTGGTCCGATTTGTAAGGATTGTCCACCCATGTCCATCCCTCCTTCTTATTCAGTATGCCCTCTATTCTTCACCGTTAGCCGTCAAAATTCAACAAAAAATCCCCTCCGCTTGAAAACGGAGAGGATTTAGGTGAATTATGATGCTTTCGTACCTGTTCCTTCTGTCATTTCCGCTTTCGCGACCGATTGGTCAACAAGCGGTTTTTTGAGGAAGGATAGGATTGCCGCACCGACGAGTGAACCGATGAGGATCGCACCCGCGTAACCGACGATTGCCATGACCGTACCTGATGGACCATCAAGGAGCGGGAAGACGAAGATACCGCCGTGTGGTGCCGGGAGCAAGACGCCGAAGACGATCGTCAACGCACCAGCGATAGCTGAACCGATGACGCTTGACGGAATGACGCGGAGTGGATCGGCTGCAGCGAATGGAATCGCACCTTCTGTGACGAACGATGCCCCCATTGCGTAAGCAGCGATACCTGCTTCACGTTCTTGCGGTGTGAATTTCTTACGTGCGAACAATGTTGATGAAAGTGCAACGATGAGTGGTGGAACCATCCCACCTGCCATGACGGCTGCCATGACTTCCGTGTTACCTGCTGTAAGAGCAGCTGTACCGAAAACGTATGCTGTTTTGTTGATTGGACCACCCATGTCGATTGCCATCATACCTGCGACGAGCATACCGAGGAGGATTGCGTTCCCACCACTTAGTCCGTTCAACGAATCCGTGAGCCATGTCATGAACTTCGCGATCGGCTCATTGATGACGAGTAACATGATCATCCCTGTGATGAATGAACCAAACAGTGGATAGAGCAAGACTGGTTTGATTCCTTCAAGAGCTGCCGGGAGACCTTTGAAGACTTTAACGAGTAAGAGCACGACGTAACCAGCAAGGAAACCGGCAATCAATCCACCGAGGAAACCAGCGTTACCACTGCTTGCAAGGAACCCAGCGATCAGACCAGGAGCAAGACCTGGTTTATCAGCGATCGACATCGCGATGAATCCGGCGAGAATCGGAATCAAGAGACCAAACGCTGCTTTCCCGATCGTCATCAACTGAGCTGCAAACTCATTGTATGACGGATCTTTCGGGTCAGCGGAGTTGATTCCCCAGAAGAAGCTGATCGCAATCAAGAGACCACCAGCAACGACGAGTGGCAACATCGCGGATACCCCACTCATTAAGTGTTTGTAGAATCCACCACGCGCTGGTTTTGAGCTTTCGCTTGAACCGCTCGCTTTATAGACAGGTGCGTCTTGTTTGACGGCACGGTTGATCAATTCTTGTGGTTTACGAATCCCTTGCGCGACCGGTACTTCAACGACGTGTTTCCCATTGAAGCGATCCATCTCAACCGCTTTATCCGCAGCGACGATGATCGCTGTCGCATCGTTGATGTCTTGTTGTGTCAAACCGTTCTTGACGCCTGTCGATCCGTTCGTCTCGACTTTGATACGGACACCCATCTCTTCCGCTTTTTGACGAAGCGCATCAGCCGCCATATACGTGTGCGCGATTCCTGTTGGACAAGCTGTGACAGCGAGGATGTACGGTGCATTTTGGTCGACGTTGTCGCTTGAGACGTCAACTGGACCTTCTTCTTCGCGTTCCTTCGCTTCGATTGCTGCGATGACTTCGTCTTTCGTTTTAGCCGCAAGAATCGTATCGCGGAAGTTCATATCCATCAGATAAACGGATAGTTTCGAAAGTGTTTCAAGGTGCGCATTATCTGCGTTCTCACCTGCTGCGATCATGAAGAACAACCGACTTGGTTGACCGTCGAGTGCTTCGTAGTCAACGCCTGCCGAACGACCGAAAGCGATCGCTGGTGTTTTGACTGCTGCTGTTTTTGCGTGCGGGATGGCAATGCCTTCCCCTAAACCTGTCGTACTTTGCGCTTCCCGTGCGAGAATCGCTTCTTTATATGCCGAGCGATCGTTCAGTTTTCCTGCCCGATCGAGGACGTTGACGAGTTCGTCGATGACAGCGGCTTTAGATGACGCTTGTAAATCGAGCTGAATCGTATCGCGTGTCAAGAGATCAGTAATTTTCATGAGTAGTCACACTCCTTTTTAGGATTGAATGAGTTCAACGACGTTGACGTCTACGAGAAGACGATCGATATCTTCCTTCGTACAAAGACCAAAGGAATAAGCAGACGCGCTACCAGTCGTGACCGCATAGCGGAACGCTTCTTCTGGTGATTTACCGAGCGCGTGGCTGGCGACGAATCCAGCGACGAGTGAATCTCCGGCACCGACGGAATTGACGAGCTTCCCTGCCGGTGTGTTTGCCGTATAGGCACCTTGACGATTGACGAGCAGTGCTCCGTCTCCTGCAAATGAGATGACGACGTTCTCGGCACCACGCTCGACGAGCTGCTGGGCGTATGGAACGGCCATCTCCTTCGACGTAATCTCGACGTCGAAGATTTCACCGAGTTCATGGTGATTCGGCTTGATTAAAAATGGACCGAGCGGTAAGACTTCAAGCATCGCTTCCTTCGTCGTATCGACAGCGAAGCGAACGTTCCGTTCATTCAGGATCGTCGCGATATGACGATAGAGATCATGCGGCAGACTGCTTGGGATACTACCTGCGAAGACGACGATGTCACCGGCTTGCATCGTCTTGAATCGGGATAATAAATGCTCCAGCTCTTCCGGTTGAATCTTCGGTCCCGCTGCATTCAGCTCAGATTCTTGATCGGCGCGAATCTTTACGTTGATCCGCGTCTCATCTTGAATCGGTGTGAAGTCCGTCAACACGCCTCGTTTCTCAAGTTCCGTCCGGATGAATTGTCCGGTACTTCCTCCAAGGAATCCGAGTGCTTGTGTTTCTACCTCATAGTTTTTTAGGACGAGAGAGACGTTGATTCCTTTCCCTCCGGCCACTTTTTCCGCCTGTTCGACACGATTGACTTGTCCTGCCTCAAATACCGGTAACGTGACATAATAGTCGATGGATGGATTGAGTGTCAGTGTATAAATCATTTCGCGTTCACCACCTCTGTGTATTGACTGTATTTCGCTTCTTGCTCGCTGGATGTCGTCGTGATGATCGTCGCCGCTTGCAAGGACGCTACCCGACTGAAGCTGATTGCATCCAATTTCGTCTCATCGACGAGTACATACGATTGTTTTGCTAACTCGATCGCTGTCTTCTTTACGAGTGCCTCTTCCGGATCTGGTGTCGTGAAGCCTTGTGTCGGATGAACACCGTTCATCCCAAGGAACGCGACATCAAAATGGTAAATCAACATTCCTTCACGTGCGTTGTAACCGACGAGTGCTTGCGTTGAATGCTTCAGTTGACCTCCGACGACGAACGTCGGGATACGGTGATAGAGTAACGTGTTCGCTAGAGGAAGACTGTTCGTCACGACCGTAATCGCCTTCTCTTCGAGATACGGAACGATGGCAAGCGTCGTCGTTCCGGCATCGAGGTAGACATACATGCCGTCTTCGATCAGGTCAGCGGCCGCTCGTGCGATCCGTTCCTTTTCTTCGACATGTTTGTCACTCTTTTCGAAGTAACTCGGTTCCTCAATTTGCAAATGGTTCGCTGTCGCGCCCCCGTGCACCCGACGCAGATGACCTGCTGTCTCAAGCTGTGATAAATCCCGACGAATCGTAGACTCACTGGCACCGGTTTGCTCGACGATTTTTTGCATCTTGACGACTTCTTCTCGAGCTAGTAATTCGAGAATGAGTTGATGGCGTTTTTTCGTTAACATAAGGTTTCCCTCCACATCTATAATATAAAGCGTTTACATTCAAAAATCAATCAAAAACGTTCAAAAATTATATAATTTCTCTATAAAACGTTCAAAATACGACTTTTTTCGACATTAAACCGTCCTTATAGTTTCATTATACATCAAAAACGGTCATATGATGACTGTTTTATCGAATAAAATCAATCATTTTTCAAATTATCTATGTATTTCGCAAAATAAAACACCGCTTTCCAAAGTAATGTGGAAAGCGGTGAATGAAATTCAATCATTTCGGTCATCTTCGTTCACTGGACTTCATTTTGCAGGCGACCGATTCCTTCAATCGATACCTCGACGACATCCCCTGTCTGAAGGTAGACCGGTGGTTTCATGCCGTGACCCACACCAGCTGGAGTTCCTGTCGCAATGATGTCCCCTGCTTCAAGCGTCATTCCGCGCGACACTTCAACTAAAATCGTCACGACATCACGCAACATCAAGGCCGTTGATCCCGACTGTCGGAGTTGCCCGTTCACGCGCGTCTCGACGAGGACGTCACTTGGATCAAAGCTGTCCGCTGAGACGATGACCGGTCCGAACGGACAGAACCCATCAAGCGATTTACCACGGAAGAACTGGACGTGTTCTTTTTGTAAATCCCGCGCTGTCACGTCATTGACGATACTATAGCCGAACACGTGATCAAGTGCATTCTCAGGTGTCAGATCACGCCCCGTCGTGCCGATGATGATGGCGAGTTCACCTTCATAATCCAGTTGCTGTGTCAAATCCGCATGCCGTTCGATCGGTTCGAACGGTCCGACGATCGACGTCGGTGCTTTCGTGAACAAGACGAATTTCCCCGCTCCCGCCGTATCCATCTCTTTGATGTGATCGGCATAGTTTTTGCCGACACAGATGACGTTTCGTGCTGGAACATACGGTGCCAGTTTTCGAACATCTCCATTAAGTAGTGGCGCGATATCTAAATCAAGGTCAACATCGAACTCACGTGAAATCACTTCAAACAATGAATCCGTATAGACTTGTGCCGTCACATCATATGTAGCCCCATCCTGCTCAACTCCGATGCCTACTTTTCCTTCTTGCTCAAATCGAAACCATTTCATCTTAACTGCCCCCTTTTGTTTTTAGTATAGCGAAACCAATCAATGGGCGCACTTCTCATCGTCAATCAGAAGAAAACAAAAAAGCAGTCGACACGATGCCGACCGCTTCCTCATATTTTCTTCCTGTTCTCTTATGCAATCCGTTGAGCTAGTCGATCGACAAGAGCCTGCGACTCTTCATTCAATCCAACGAGTTCAACTTTTTTTCCAAGTCGTTCGTATTTCAAGACGACGTTCTCGATCGCTTCGATGGCAGAATCATCAAACAAGTGACACGCCGAGAAATCGAGCGTGATGACGGACGATGGATCAGTTTCGAGCTGGAACTGTTCTGCAAATGCTGTCGTCGATGCAAAGAACAACGGTCCACGAATCGTATAACGGACTCGATCTGTTTGCTCCTTTCGCTCGACTTGAATACGAGAAATTTTTGACGCAAATAATAACGCAGCAAGCAAGATTCCGACAAGAACGCCCATTGATAAATCGTTCGTCAATACGGTGACGAGAACGGTTGCGAGCATGACAGCAGAATCACTCTTCGGTGACGTCTTGAGCATCTTGAATGATCCCCAGTCAAACGTCGCATACGAGACGAAGAACATGACGCCGACGAGTGCTCCCATTGGAATCGTCATCAATAGATCGTTCATCGTAAACATCAACAGCATCAGGAACACACCCGCTGTCAACGTCGACAATCGACCACGCCCACCGGACGTGACATTGATGACCGATTGACCGATCATCGCACAGCCCGGCATGCCACCGAACATACCAGCGATGATGTTCGCAATTCCTTGTCCGCGTGATTCCATTGCTTTGTTTGACGTCGTATCCGTCATCTCATCGACGATTCGTGCTGTCAGCAACGATTCGATCAAACCGACGAATGCAAGTGACAAAGCATACGGGAAGATGATTTGGAGCGTCTCAAGTGAGAACGGGACGTCCGGCAAGAAGAAGCTTGGTAACGCCGCTTCGATTTGTCCCATGTCTCCAATGACTCGTGTATCGAGTGAGAAGACGACCGTCAACACCGTCATGATCGTGATCGCAACGAGTGGTGCCGGAATCGCTTTCGTCACGCGTGGGAATAACAAGATGATGGCGAGTGATGCGGCGACCATTGCGTACATGATCCAGTTCTGACCTTCAAACTGCGGCAGTTGTGCCGAGAAAATCAAAATCGCTAAAGCATTGACGAATCCGACCATGACGGATCGAGGAATGAATCGTAATAACTTAGCAATCCCTAAAAATCCGAACGCGATTTGTAGAATTCCGGCAAGGATACCGGCAGCTAGTAAATAGTCGACACCATGGTCTTTGACGAGCTGGACGACGACGAGTGCCATCGCACCGGTCGCAGCTGAAATCATTCCGGGACGACCGCCGGCAATCGAGATGACGATCGCAATGATGACGGAAGCGTATAACCCGACCATCGGATTAACGCCAGCGATCAGCGAAAACGCGATTGCTTCCGGAACGAGTGCCAAGGCAACGACGATTCCGGATAGCAAATCCGCTTTTGGTTGCAGGAACCACTCTTTTTTCCATTGAGTAAACATATGATGATTGAGACCCCTTTTCTAACATGAATGGTCTCAGTGTAATCCGATTAGTTTCAAAAAGCAACCTTTTTAGGAAGTTTTGGTCCGCACACGGGCAATCTCATCGACCATCGCCTTATAGGTCGCCATGATTTCCTGACCCGCAAAGACCGGATCTTCGTCCATCGTCTCGAGTGCACGGCGTAGAAGATGAATTTTCGGTTTCTTCCGTTCGAGTAGTTCTTCATAGATGAAATCAAGAACCTCTTCATGGGCTTCCTTCGATTCATCGGAAATCGATGACAAGGTAATCAAGCGCTTCATATGCGCACTCGTCTTCTCGAACAAATCCTTCCGAATGACGACTTCATCTTGTGGACGATCGAGCCAAACGGATAGGAAGCGCGGGGGAATCAACTGTTCTTCTGTCCGACTGACGTCTTCGACGAGATGCGTCAATCGATTGAATACATAACGGACGACCCGTTCCGGTTGTGTGTTCGGTTCGGATTGACGGAAGAAGTACATCGCATATTGCAACATCCCCGTGTAAATGACCGCTAAATCTAGAAGATACGGTTCCTTCGTCTGACCGAATAAATCACGTAATCGTTCAAACGTCCATTCGATTTCAAGAAGACGGTTATTCTCCATGAACGTCTTCAGTTCTTTTTCATTCGAAGCAATCGCCTCTTCGAACAACGTATACAATTTATATTTTTGCATCAGTTCCAAGTAACAGTTACCTTGTTGGATGAACGTCTCATAATCCGAAACATCTCGTCCGACGAGAATTTCTTTGCGCGCCGTCCGCATCTTTTCAAAGACGGTATTAAATACATCGATGAATAATTCATTTTTAGAGGAGAAATAGTTATAGAACGTTCCCTTGGAAACGTTACTGTGCTCAAGAATGTCCTGGATGGACGTCGATTGATAACCTTTTTCGACGAATAGCTGATAGGCAGCATCTAGTAGTTGTTTCTTTTTTGGATTCATGGTCTTGTCCTTTTCTGTTCAAATGATTGCAATGGTTTAACAACCACTTATTTTAGTGTATGAAGCAAATAATTTGAATTCATTCGACTTAGCCTGGTAAGATAGCCAAGTTAGTTATAGAATTCAAGTCTAACATTTTAGACTCATAGTACAAAAGGAGCATAACGAAATGCAATCAAGCAAGCAATCATCACGACTTTATTTAATTTTAACTGTCCTTATGGCAGGTGCGTTCGTTGCGGTCCTGAACTCAACGTTACTTAATATCGCCTTACCGTCGATCATGGGATCCTTCGGTATTCAGGCAAGCACTGCCCAATGGTTGACGACGGGCTATATGCTCGTCAACGGAATCATGATTCCGACGTCGGCCTTCCTTGTCCAGAAGTTTTCGACACGTCAACTGTTTTTGACGGCGATGACGCTGTTCTCACTCGGTACGATCATCGCTGGACAAGCACACGTCTTCCCGCTTCTACTCGGTGCGCGGATGATGCAGGCATCTGGTTCTGCGATCATGATGCCACTGCTAATGAACGTTCTTTTGACCGGTTTCCCGATCGAGAAACGCGGACAAGCAATGGGCATCTTCGGACTTGTCATCACGTTCGCCCCAGCCATCGGACCCACATTGTCTGGCTGGATTCTTGAACACTATGAATGGCGGATGTTGTTCCATCTCGTCACACCGATCGCATTACTCGTGCTCTTCACGGGTGCCTTCTTGTTGAAGAAAGAGACGGTTCGTAGCACTCTCAAACTCGATTTATTTTCACTCGTTCTCTCAAGCTTTGGTTTCGGTGGATTGCTGTATGGATTTAGTTCCGCTGGTTCAGCCGGATGGGGGTCTTGGACGGTCATCGGATCATTGATCATCGGTGTGATCAGTCTGACTTCCTTCATTATACGTCAATTCATGCTCGAAGAACCGATGCTTGAGTTCGGGATTTTCCGTTATCCGATGTTCGCCTTATCGCAAGGAATTTCGATGGTCTTGAACATGTCGATGTTCTCCGCCATGATCTTGATGCCGATCTATATCCAGACGATTCGCGGTATCTCACCGTTTCACTCTGGTCTCTTGATGTTACCGGGTGCGATCGTCATGGCAATCATGTCACCGATCACAGGTCGTCTGTTCGACCGATTCGGTGCCCGGATCCTTGCGATCATCGGCTTATCACTGACGGTCTTAACGACCTTCTCGTTCAGTCAGCTCGCTGCGGATACGTCATACGCGTTCCTCGTCATCATGTATACGCTACGTTTCCTTGGAATCTCGATGGTCATGATGCCCGTCATGACGAACGGATTGAACCATATTCCGCAACACTTGACGCCACACGGTACGGCATTGAACAATACATTGTCACAAGTATCGGGTGCGATCGGTTCAGGTCTGCTCGTGACGATCATGACGTCGCGGACGAAGCATCACGTCCCGGAATTCGCTTCACAACCAGAAGCTGCTAATCCGGAATGGTTACAGATGCAAGCGATGATCGAAGGGATCAATGATACGTTCTTCATCGCGACGTTACTTGCACTCGCGGCATTGATCTTATCGTTCTTCATCAAAAAACGACGGACGACGACACTCGCAGTCGTCGAATCCGTCGATCAAGAACAAAAATATGCATGATCTGATTCTCCCCTGTCTGATGAGACGGGGGAGTTTTTGTTTTTGTGTAACACTCTTTTTTGCAGTTGCTGTCGATCATAAATTCGTTGATTTGTACTGCCCCGAAAACGTGTCGTTCGGTCGAGTTTCGACAGGATGAACGGACCATCGATGAGTCCGTCTAGTCGCAGTATTAGTGGATGCCACCGTCGACGCTGTAAGATTTCCTCTAGTACATAGCCAGTATATAAAATGACGTCATAATCTGGTCCAAGTTGTTCGAGAAGTTGCACAAGTGCTGCCGCTTGAAGCATCGGCTCGCCGCCGGATAATGTTAAACGACGATTTCCGATCGCCTGAATCCGTTCCACTGTTTCTTTAATCGTCCAATCCACTCCACCTGCCGGATCCCAGGAGGACGGATTATGACAGCCGACACAGTGGTGTGGACAACCGGCAAGAAACAGGACCGTTCGCAAACCGGGTCCATCAACGACAGAATCAGGATGAAGGGAGAGAACGCGTAACATCGTGCTTCACCCGATTCTGCTCTTCAGCCCGTTTTGCCTCATTCCAACGGTCCAGTGTACCGACGAGATATCCTGTGATGCGTCGAATCCGTTCGATTGATCTACTTCCGCAAACCGGACACTGATCCTCGATTGTCTGCTCCGTTCGACAATCAAGACAACGATCGACGGGATGATTGATTGACCCATAGCCGATTCCAGCTTCCGCCATCAAACGAACGATGTCTTCAATCGCTTGTGGATTTCCGGCAAGTGCGCCATCTGTCTCGACATAGGTGATATGTCCACCATTACATAATGCATGAAACGGTGCTTCGAGTTGAATCTTTTCACGGATCGTCACGGGCGCATCGACAGGGATATGAAAGGAATTCGTGTAATACGGCTGATCGGTCACTCCTTTGATTTCACCGAAGTCACTGGCATCACGACGTGTGAACTTACCTGATAACCCTTCAGCTGGAGTTGCCAGTAAACTGAAGTTCAATCCCGTCATCTCGCCATAGTTGTCGATGACCGTTCGCATCGCTTGAATCAAGGCAATACCAATCTGGTGTGCCAGTTCGGAATACCCATGATGATTGCCCGTCAAAACGGTCAAACATTCCGCGAGACCGATGAAGCCGACCGCTAACGTCCCGTGCTTGAGGACCGGACCCACCTGATCCGTACTTTTTAGCGTCTCACCGTCTTTCCAGACATGTTGATATAAAAATGGAAACGCGTCAGCCGTTCGACTTGCCTGGAACTCATAACGCGCGATGAGTTGCCGGCATGCAAGTCTTGTCGTCTCTTGGACGGCTTCGAACATTTGATCGACGGTTTGACTCTGAAGTGCCAAACGGACGAGATTGATGCTCGTAAACGATAAGTTGCCTCGACCTGTGACGGACGGGATGTCTCCACGATCTTCAAACACACGGGTCCGGCATCCCATGTACGCGACTTCGGCTCCCCCCGGTTGCTCCTGACGGTTGAATGGTGCATCAAGAAACGCAAAGTTCGGAAACAATCGTTTTCCTGTCACGCGGGTGGCAAGTTGAAACAAATCGTAGTTCGGGTCTGTCGGTGACAGGTTGATGCCTTGTTTGACTTTAAAGATTTGAATTGGAAAGATCGGCGTCTCCCCTCTTCCTAACCCACGTTCCGTCGCTGTCAGCAAGGCGCGCTGGAAGAGCCGCCCTGCCTGCGTCGTATTCGTTCCATAATTGACGGATAAAAACGGCACTTGTCCCCCACCGCGTGAATGCATCGAATTCGTATTATGGATGAACGCTTCGCACGCCTGAAACGTCTTTTCATACGTCTCCTGCCATGCGCGCCGCTCCCGCTTGCGTCGCTTCCAATGCGGCACAAGGGCGTTTAGTTTGGTCCATTCGCGTTGGTAGGTCTTTTCGACGAATGGTGCTATATCATCGTCAAAGGTCGCAAAGGCTTGTCCGCCATGCTGCATGTTTTGATTCGCCTGGACGATGATTGCTGCAAGGGCGAGGGCGGAACGGATGTCTTGCGCTGGTCGGATTGAACCGTGTGTCGTCTGAAATCCGTTCGAGAGTAGCTGACCGAGCGGAATCTGAGCACACGTCGTCGTACCGGTCACGTAATAATCGGCGTCGTGGATATACAAGATGTTGTCGTCAAGCGCCTCCAAGACATCTGCTTCGAGATGTCGTCGCATCATCTGCCGCGCTGCTTCCCCAGCAATCCGCTGTAATTTCGCAAGCGGTGTTTTGCCATCAATGTTTGCATTCTCTTGTTCGATATCTTGCGGTGGTGTGAGTAACGCTTCTAAGCTCTCCATGATACTTCTTCCTCTCACGCTTTTTTGTAATCACTATAGCGAGAGTACAGAAACGTTCGCAATCCCTGCACAATTTACGATTTTTTCAACTGTTTCAGCCGTTCTGTCATCAATCTGTTCGATTTATCGTTCAAATGTCTGCATCTTACTCGTTTTAGCCAAACGCATGAATTTGGACGAATCTCACACGTGAAACGACAAAAAAGAAGAGGCGCATGATATCGCCTCTTCTTCGTCTCTTCATTCTGCTTCGAGTAACGCGTCTGTCGCACTCGGCAATTTGACCCGGAAGACCGTTCCTTCTCCAAGGATCGATTCGACTTCGATATTGCCATCATGTGCGCGAACGATTTCCTTACAGATCGATAATCCAAGACCTGTCCCGCCAATCTTTCGGCTGTCTGAGTTGTCGACCCGATAAAACTTACTGAATAGATGCGGCATCGAATGACTCGGAATCCCGATCCCGAAATCACGAACGCTGAGTTCGATCTGATTGTGCTGGTGGGTCATCGTCACGACGACATCCCCGCCGTCCGGTGAGTACTTCACCGCGTTATTCAAGAGATTACCGAGTAACTGTTTCATGCTATTCGCATCTGCCTCGACCATGAAGTCCTGTTCATCATTCAAATCAAGCTGCAGACTGTGTTGCTCCGTCGCTGCTTGATAAAACTGAATTTGTTCCTTGACGATTTCTTTCAGGTCAAAGATTTGTTTGTCATACTCTTGCTTTCCTGACTCCATCCGCTGGACGTTCAAGAAGTCACTGACGAGATCGGTCAGACGTTTTGATTCATCGTGAATCGTCTGCAAGTATCGCTTGTTCCGCTCAGGATCCAAATCCCGTTTCAACATGAGCTCCGTAAAGCCATAAATTGAAGAGAGCGGTGTTCGAAGTTCATGCGATACCGTTGAGACGAGTTCCGACTTCACACGGTCCACTTCTGTCTCAGCCGTGACGTCACGGAAGACGAGAATCGTTCCTTTTGAATGTCCCCCGTGCGCAATGGCTTCGGCATAGACTTGAATGAAGTATTCACCTTGGTCGATCGACAAGGAGAACATGCCCTCCGGAATCTCACCCGATAAGACTTCTTCAAAGTATGCTTCAAACGCTTCCTTTTGGTCCATCTGCTCGAACATCGTTTCCGGTCGGACTTCGAGGAAGGTCATCGAATCGTTGTCTTCTTCGACTTGTAACGACTGGAAGATATCGAATAACGCCTGATTTCCTAAGATCGTCTTCTCTTCGTGTTTGATGTAGAGAATCGCTTCCCGAACGGAATTCAACAGTTGTGCCGTCTCTTTTCGTTCGTATTCCATCTGTTCGTAAAGTGACATTCGCATCAATGAGATCGCGATTTGTTTCGAGAACGATTCCAGTTCCGCTAGATCCTGCTGGTTGAATGGTGCGTCAAACCGTGCTAGATAGAGACAGGCAATCAATTCTTCTTTTGCTGGATCCATGATCGGAATGACACCTTCATAGACGTGATACGGATACTTGATGAGATCGTCGTTCGCGACCTTTTTTGAGGAATGTGCGGTTTCCTTTGAAATCATGACTCGCTTTAGTAGTAACGACTCCGTCTTCAGACTCTCTTGTTGTTCTTCTGTCATTTCTTTTGGAACGACTTGAGCGATTTCATTATTCTTGATCAATAACAGAGCACCGAATTCCGTCTTCGTCAACCGGACGATCGTACTGATGACGGATGAATAATCGAATAAACTCTCCTTTGAAGCAAGCGTCTCGATCAGTTCATTCCGATCCTGCAAATGGAGTTCATTCGTCCGCGTCAATTCAAGAGCACGCTCAAGCTCGTTCTGTTTTTGCTTCAATACTTCCTGATTGTGTTCCATTTCTTGATTCTTAGCTGACAATTCCGCATGTTGTGATGAGATCGACCGTGCCATCTGGTAAAATGATGCCGTTAATTGACCGACTTCATTATGGCTGTCGACATCATGCTCGAGCGAAATCGACTTGCCTTCTGCAAGGCGACGACTCTTGACGTTTAATTCGCGGAGTTGTGACGTCACCCGATGAATCAATGGGCGAACGATGAACAATAGACAAAATAAAAATATCATCAAGTTCAAGAACCAGAACCATTGTGTCTTTTGTAACTGGTCGAGTACTTGTTCCTTCGTCCGACCGTCTGCATTATCCACGTATAAATAACTGGCAACCGATGTGATGACACTTAGTGCAAAGACACTATAAAAAATCGCCATCAACTGTCTGCCCAATTTCTCAGTCATCCAGTGTTTCATATTCATAAATCCTCCTAGCAATAAGTTGCCCTTCGTTCAAGATTGTTTCCTCCTCATCTATTATCATCTAATGATTCCCGGAAACATCTTTCTTGAATCCTTTATGGTCGGGCAGGCGAGAGTCCAATCCCGGTCACGAGGGCAATCGCATCGACGATTTGTCCTTTCGTCAGATCATCCGTCTCGATCTGTTGACTGAACAATGGATCGGTCAGTTGACGTAAGCGTTGTTCTGCCTGTTGACCACCCCATGAATTCGGATGCTCGAAGCGGCTAATCAACCGACGTTTGACAGTCGTCTCCTTCGCCATCAAGGCAATATGACGGACGTCATGACCGTTCGCTCGTAACGTCCCGATGATTTCCTGAAAGTACGCTGGATTCGTCAATGTCATCGGTACGATGATCCGCGCCTTTTCCGTATCGAGCTGCTCGAGGAGCTGTCGATTGAACGCACGCCACAACGGCTCATCCTGAAAATCATCCTTGTTTTCCGGCAGTTGCGCTCGTAAAAAATAGCCTGTCTCCTCTGGATCAAAGATGTGTGATCCGCTCCAGCGTTGTTGTAGCCCTTTTGCTGCCGTCGTCTTCCCGACGCCAAACGTACCGTTAATCCAAATGATCATCTGATTCTCCTCCACCCTGTTTTCTGTTGTACTATACTGCAAAAGTGGTCGACAAGTTTCAATCGGTTACAAAAAAACACTCCGTTTAAAAAACAGAGTGTTTACCCATATAACCATGTGATTAAAAACGGTGCGATGACACTGGCACAGACGGCCGTCAAGACCATCGTCAGCAGACCGACCGCCCCTTCCCGTTGGTCAAGACTCATCGATTTCGTCGCGCCCATGACGTGGGCAATCGAGGCTAGTCCAACCCCACGGCTGACGAAGTGACGAATCTTCAAGCCCGTCATTAATTTTGGTCCGACGATTGATCCTGTCAATCCTGTCAATAAAACGAAGGCAGCCGTCAGCGTTGTCGTCCCGCCAGCTTTTTGTGAAATCGCTAAGGCAACGGGTAAAGTGACCGATTTGGGTAACAAGGCAAGATTCGTCGTCCGCTCAAGATGGAGTAGCAGACCGAGTAACAGATCTGAACTCATTGCAATACATGTTCCAAGCAAAACACCAAGCCCGATTTCCGGTAGAAAACGGCGAACGTGATGCCGGACCCGGTAGAGCGGAATCGCAAATGCCGTGATCGCTGGACCGAGCATCTTCGACAAGTATTGTCCACCCTGCATGTATTCTGCATGTGAGACGCCGCTATAGACGAGAATTACGATCAGGACAGCCGTCACCGTCAGGATCGGTAACGTCCAGACACGAGGATGACGTTGATAAAGGAACATTGCGCCACTGAATAAAAGAATGGTCAGGATGATCCAAAAAAGTGTCTCACTCATGTGGGGTCACTGCCTCTTTTCGGTGTGCCAAGCGATCGACGATATACGCTGATCCGACTAACGTCAGCAGGCTGCTGACGACGACGATCAACACGACTTGAAGACCAGATGTTCGAAGGAATGCCGTATAATCCATGATTCCGGACAGTGCTGGAACGAAGAATAACGGCATGACGAACAGCAGAAAGGTTCCGCCCCGTTCAACAGCGACGAGAGGAAGCAGTCGACTTTTTAACGTCACGTACAGAAGAATCAAGCCGATGATGTTACCGGGTAATGGTAACTGGAAAGTTTCGCTCACCCAGTCCCCACTGAGTGAAAAACAAAAAATAAGTGCGATTTGAGCAATGATTTGAATGATACGCATAACGCGTGAAAGCATGATAAAGGTCCCCTTGTTAACAGTTTCGGGTCTTATTATCCGCCTCTTTCCTTCAACAATCAATGAAATCTAGTTAATCAACTGAAGTAACCGTTCTCATGAAAATCCATACCTTTTTTGTATTAGGACAAACAAAAACCAGTCAGTCGTGTATCAGTACAATAAATGATTCGAGACGAACAAAAAGGGGCTGACTCCAAAAAAGAATGACGCGTCTTTTCACGCTCTTTCCTCAGGCGAGACACAAGCCAGTTTTCTTGCTTCATTCAAGCAGAAAATCGGGTCTTGTTTGTCTCTGATAGCGCATAAATGCGCCTGTTCCTGTAGGAGTTGCGTGTGACACGTCATTCTTTACAGAAACTGACTTTTGAGTCAGCTCCCTTTTTAATCTGAGACGACACCTGAATGGGATCGTCTCCTCTTCATGATTACATGACCCGTTTAAATAACTTCTCAAGTTCATACGTCGTCCATTCGATGATGACCGGACGTCCGTGTGGACACGTGAACGGCATCTCCGTCTTCGCTAGATCGTCAATCAACCGGCGCATCATCTCATCGTTCAACGGATGATTCGCCTTGATTGATTTTTTACATGCCATCATGATGGCGGCATCTTCCCGGTACGTCTCAAGATCGATTTTTCGCTTCATCAAGGCTTCATCGAGTAATTCCTGAATCGTCTCTTCCTGCCGATGGGATGGGAACCAGGTCGGAACTTCTCGAACGATAAAACTTTGTGGACCGAATGGTTCGAACTCGATGCCGACGTCTTTTAGCAACGGAAGGACCTCATCCATCCGTTTCATATCATCCGACGAGATTTCAAACGTATACGGCAAGAGCAATTGCTGTCGTTGTTCCGGTGGTCGACCGAACATGACCTTATACGTCTCGTATTTGATTCGCTCCTGTGCTGCATGTTGATCAATCATATACATCCCGTCTTCCCCGGCACAGACGATATAGGATGAATGGAGTTGACCGATGACGTCGAGATGCGGAAAGCGCGGACGCGCGGGTGGTTCCTCAATCGGTTCGACAAACTCCTGTTTGACCGGTTCGATGGGCTCGAACAGATCATCCTCGTTGCTAAACGGTAATGATTTCACTTCAGGTGGTCGATCGTCCTCTTGCGGCTTTTTCGGAATCGGATAATTCCAAACTGCTCGCGATGACGTTTCTTCGACTGGTTCCGCGACGTAAGAAAAATCGAGTTTTTCCTGGCTACTCGGATCCTTTTTTGGTTTCGATGGCGTCACTTTCGGAATCAGCGTCTCCCGGCTGAGCGTCATCTTGATTGTCTCCTGGATCAACTGGCAGAGCTCCATCTCTTTTGAAAGACGGACTTCTCGTTTCGCCGGATGGACGTTGACATCGATCAGGAGTGGATCCATCGTCACCTCGATGACTGCAATCGGATACCGCCCAATCGGTAAGAGCGTATGGTAACCGTTCAAGACCGCTTGCGTCAGGGCGAAGTTTTTGACCGAACGTCCATTCAAAATCAACGTGATGTAATTCTTTGAGGCACGGGTCACTTCCGGTTTGACGAGATGACACGTCAATTGATAATCGGCATTCGCACCTTTTGCGACCAACGTCCCTTGGATCGTTTGATGACCGTAGACGCTCGCCAGCGCTTGCCGGACGTCTCCTAATCCGTTCGTCTGAATTAACGTCTTCCCTTCATGGGTAGCCCGAAGCTTGACGTCCGGATGGGCGAACGCCATCCGGTTCAACACGTCCGTGATCGCCGCAAGCTCCGTATGCGTCGTCTTCAAATACTTCAATCGAGCCGGTGTGTTGAAGAAGAGATGCTCGACCGTCAATTCCGTTCCCCGGTTCATTGCTGCTGGCGTCCGTTCGACGACCGTCCCGTACTCCAGCGTCACTTGAATCCCTTCCGCGTCCTCACGTTTCGTCTTCAACGTCACTTTACTGACGGACGCGATCGAGGCAAGTGCCTCTCCGCGAAAACCAAGTGTCTTGATTCGGAACAAGTCATGCTCGTCCTTAATCTTACTCGTCGCGTGACGGACGAAAGCCAGTTCAGCGTCATCCGGGTAAAACCCGTGTCCGTTGTCGCGGATCGTCATCCGTTTCATTCCGGCTTCTTCGAGTTCGACATCGATTTGGGTCGCACCGGCATCAAGTGCGTTCTCAACCAGTTCCTTGACGACCGACGCTGGTCGTTCGACGACTTCTCCCGCAGCGATCCGGTTCGCTAAACTATCGGATAATTCACGAATGATTCCCACTGCATTCTCCTCACTTTCTCGCTTCGGCTTGTAGGCGGTACAGCGTATTCAATGCTTCGAGTGGCGTCATGTTGATTAAATCAAGACTCGCCATCGTCTCACGCAGCGGATCCGCTTCTGAGAACAGACTGAGTTGATCAACCGGCTCCTCCTGAACAGGAGCTTTGACAGGTGCTGCGACCGGAACAGGCTCAGACTGCTCGAACTCGGACAAGAGGACTTGCGCCCGTTCGATCAGACTATCTGGTAAATCAGCTAACCGTGCGACATGGATTCCGTACGATTGGTCGGCTTTTCCGTCGCGTACTTCATGTAAGAAGACGACACGCCCATCTTGTTCAACGGCACGGACATGAACGTTCGCTAATCGATCAATCGATTCTTCGAGCACCGTCAGTTCATGATAATGGGTCGAAAATAGCGTCTTCGCCCCGACGTGCCGGGCGATGTGTTCAACGATTGCTTGTGCGAGTGCCATCCCGTCGTACGTCGAGGTCCCGCGACCAATTTCATCAAGCAGGATCAACGACCGGTCCGTTGCACGCGTCAAGGCTTCTTGTGTCTCGACCATCTCGACCATGAATGTCGACTGTCCACTGACGAGGTCGTCTGCTGCCCCGATCCGGGTGAAGATTTGATCGAAGATCGGCAGTTCCGCTTGAGCAGCTGGTACGAACGAGCCAATTTGATGCAATAAAGCAATCAAGGCGAACTGTCGCATATAGGTCGATTTACCGGACATGTTCGGTCCAGTGATCAACAGCATCTCGCGTCCTTCGTTTAAGGTAATCCCGTTCGCGACGTATTCACCGCGCGGTAAGACTGTCTCGATGACCGGGTGACGTCCTTGCTGAATATCAACCGTTCGTCCGGTCGTCGTGATTGGTCGGACATAGTCATGCGTCTCAGCAATCTCAGCCAGTGCGACGAGGACGTCGAGTTCCGCGATCCGGCGACTGACCCGTTGCAAGCTTTCGATATGTCCTTTGACTTCGTCACGCACTCCACAGAAGAGATCGTACTCGAGCGTGACACTCTTCTCTTCCGCACCAAGGATCAGCGCTTCTTTTTCTTTTAATTCCGGTGTGATATAACGCTCAGCATTGGCGAGTGTCTGCTTCCGTTCATACCGTCCTTCTGGCAACAGCTTGGCATTCGCACGCGAGACCTCGATGTAATAGCCGAAGACACGGTTGTAACCGATCTTCAACGTCTTGATGCCGGTTGCTGCTCGTTCATTTGCTTCGAGTGTCGCAAGCCACGTCTTGCCGTCTTTTGAAGCGACAAGTAACTCGTCGAGGTCTGGGGAATAACCGGACTTGATCATCCCGCCCTCTTTCGTTGAGATCGGTGGGGCTTCAACGAACGCACGATCGAGTAGATCGCTCAATTCGTCGTGTGGATCGAGTCCGAGACTGAGCTGACCGAGACGTTCGCTCATCATCTCTTCAAGTGCTGATTGGATACGGGGAATCAAACGCAACGTTGACTTCAATTGAACGAGATCACGCGCTGACGCTGTTCCATACCCGACTTTTGCGACGAGTCGCTCAAGATCATAGACTTCGCGTAACGTATCTTTTAATTGCTGACGCTCGAAATAGTGTTGCAACAGTTCCTCGACAGCGTCGAGCCGCTCGGTGATGACACGTTCCGATAACAACGGTTTTTCCAGCCAGCGTTTCAGCATCCGTCCACCCATCGCTGTACCTGTCACATCAAGCAGACCAAGCAACGAACCCTTTTTGTCTCCTGTCCGTGCCGAGCGGACGAGCTCAAGATTCTTGACCGTATTCGGTTCGAGTTGCATGAAATCGCTCGCTTCGTAGACAATGGCTGGTTGCAGATGTGTCAACGCTCGTTTTTGTGTATCGTGCATGTAGGCATAGAGGACAGCAAAGGCTTCCGCTTGGGCTGTATCAATCGCGCGATCTCCATGTGGATGTGTCTCGCGTCGTGAACTACGCGTTAGCGGGATCCGTAAGGACGCAAGTGCCGTCTCATGTTCCTCTGTCGTGACGATGATTTCCCGTGGCAAGATAATGCTTAATTCTTTGATTACACCATCGAGTGTTGCAACGCTTGTCAAGGCACTCTCACCTGTTGAGACATCACCGCGGGCAATCCCAAAACGACCGTCCTGTTCGACGACCGCTACTAGGTACCGATTCTCTTTTTCCGTCAACGCAGACATCAACGTTCCCGGTGTGATGACTTGGATGACTTCGCGTTTGACGAGTCCTTTCGTCAACTTTGGATCCTCGACTTGATCACAAAGCGCCACTTTATAACCACGCTCGATCAACTGTTCGATGTAGCCGTTCGCTGCGTGATGAGGCACGCCACACATCGGAATCGGATGCTCCGCGTTTTTACCGTTTTTCGCCGTCAACGTCAACTCCAGTTCATGGGCGACTTTCTTGGCATCCTCAAAAAATAATTCATAAAAATCTCCGAGCCGATAAAACAAGAAAGCGTCCGGATAATCTGCCTTAATCGAGAAGTATTGTTTCATCATCGGTGTGTTGTGTACTGCTTCCATTCTTCCACCTCATTCGTCGAAAAAGCCGACGGATGTCCGTCGGCTTTTCGTTCATTTCGTGATTAGTAGCCGCAACCGCCGCTTTTGTTTTCTGCTTCCATGCCGCTACCTGTCTTACCTGCAAGAACGTCTCCGTCCGTTGCTTCGATGATTTGATCCGTAATCCCGTTCGAGATCGTCACCGTGATGTATTGGAGAAGTCCGTTGACTTCTTCTTGCGTTTCTTGGAACTGTTGGACGACAGGCATCTCATCAAGCTCAGCGAACAATTTATCGAGCTTCGCTTCGACACGTGCGAGTGCTTCTGTTTTGCCGTAATGTTGGCAGTTGACTGCCTCTTTTTGAAGGAACTTGATTTGTTTCATCATCTTTTGGACTTTTTCATTCCCATTGATGTTGGCTTCTGCCGCTTTGAATCGTTCTACTTCCGGTGTCTCTGAAATCATTTTGGCGATTTCATTGGCTTTTTCGATGATTTGTTCATCTGTATACATCCACATTCGTCCCCTCTATCGTTAGCGAACACGTCGCTTCCCTTAGCATTTCTGAACGATTCCTCGTTCTATCGCATTCATTATACCGTTCTCGCGATAGAGTGACAAGAATAGTTCCTTATTCAATCGAACGCCATAATAGATAGGCAGCGTGACTGCGAACAGGAGCGAATTCCTCTGCCAGTCGCGTCGCTTCTTCTACTGTCGGTCGATATCCAAGTAATCGTTCAAAAGCCCGTAATATCCCAATGTCCGATGCCGGGAAAAGATCCGGACGACCGTACCCGAACATCAGGACGTTTTGGACCGTCCATGGTCCGACACCTTTCAGTGCAATCAATGTCTCAGCGATTTCTGCGTCGTCGGCTGACGTCAATGCATCATAATCAATCGTTGCTGTCGCTACACCAAGCAGATAATCGACTTTACGTCCTGATAGTTGCAGAGCGAGCAAGTCCTCGCGACGCGCTGCCGCTAGTTGGCGCGGTGTCGGCGGAAGAATGATTCCGTCCTTGACCGTTCCGAATGTTCGAAAGACACGTTCCGTCAACGTATGGGCAAATGACAGATTGATTTGTTGATGAATGATCGAGCGAATCAAGGCCGTGAACGGTGAATGATCAAGCACGAGTCGTTCGTCACCGAACTGTTCGACGATCGCGTGTAACGACGTCGCCTTGAGACGCTGCGCAGGATTCGGCTCATTGAGTCGAAAGCGTCGATTGATTTGCGTCAGCACCGCTGTTTGCGGTCCTGAACCGTCAATCCGTAACGTGTAACCATCGATGGCTTCCATCGTCGTGATGTATGCCTGATCGTTGATGAAGACCGGAACGACGAGTCGCCCATCCTGTTCGATTTGTAACGGGTCTCCCGTCAAACGAGACACGACTCCTTTAAAATCAAATGCTTCCGACAACGTCACATCATATGTCCACCGGCTCATCCGACGAACACCTTGATCGCACCGAGAATCAAACCGATGATGAATCCACACAATGCCCCGTTGACCCGAATCCATTGCAAGTCACTGCCGACCTTATCCTCGATCATATGAATCAGTGTCTCCGTATCGAACCGGTTTAAGTTCTCGCGGACGAGTCCACCGATTTTTTGGTGATTTTGTTCAACGAAACGAACGAGTTGCTCCTTCATCCATTGATCACTGCTATCCTTGAACGTCGGATGCTGTTCCCAGTCGTCTAAAGCGCGCGAAAGCATCGGCATCGCCCGTTCCGTCCAGAAGGCATCTGACGTCAAGTAGCGTTCGAGTTCGATCAGACCAGCATCATACGCGCGTTCAATGACCGGAACGAAGTCAAACCGGTCGACCTCGCTTGCCTTCCAGGCATCGATTTTCGCTAGACGCTCTTCATCAATCGACAACTGTGCCAGATTTCGACGCAGATGATCAAGAATCGCTAAACGATTCGGGTGATGGACGTGTCGCATATCTTGAATGACCGTCAGCAAGACACCTTGAATGACAAGACTGAGTTTTTCTTCTGAATAGACTTTTTGGACGGTTCGCGCCGTCACCCGCAAGAACGTATTCTTTTCTTGATCGATCATCGCCGTATAGGCAAGGCGCCCAATCTGATCGCGGATGACGGGGTCTTCGAGCAGACGTTGCCCATAATCGAGTAACTGATCCATCAGCCACTCGTCGAGGCGACGTTCCTCGTTTAACTCCATCGCCCGTATCGCTAGCCGTTTTGACGGATACGCTTTGATCGTCTCCGTCACCCGTGTATTCGCAAACTCAAGAATCGCCTCTTTCGGTAGTTTCCGTATTAGACCAATCAACAGTTCGGTGACGGTCGCTCGAAAAGCAGGCAGAACGAGAATCGAACGTAAGATTTTGATGACACGATCTGCGAGCGTCATGTGCTGGAGTTTCGCGACGATACTCTCTTTATTGAGCAAGTCCGTCTCGAGCATATGAACGATTGATTCGATGACCCGTTCCCGATTTTTCGGCAACAGGTTCGTATGGGGAATCTTTAAGCCAAGCGGATGGCGAAACAACGCCGTGATCGCGAACCAGTCGGCAATCCCACCGACGAGTCCGGCTTCAAAACCACTCTGGAGCCAAAAGACCCACGCATTTTCTTTAAATGGCAATGAGACGACGAATCCGACCGCCATGAAAATCAACGAGACGGTCGCAAGCCGCCGTGTCGATGTTTTAGGTTGTTCAAGTGATGACACATCGTTTCCTCCTTCAACTGAGTCACTTATCTACCTTACGAACGGGACAAGGATTAGGTTTCGACACGAAAGAGCCCCAGTCATCGACTGGGACTCCCTATGTACTTAAAACGTGTATTCACCAAAACGGTCGCCATCCCATGTCGCGGTTGCCGTTGAGACAAAATAGACCAGTCCGTTGCCGAATGTATTTTCCATTAATGAAACGAGTTGTTGACCATTCGTCTGCTCGACGAACGCTAATCGGACTTCTTCTTTCCCTTGATAAATCCGTTCGTAGACACTTAAACCGCGTGCATTGAGAAACGTACGCGCCGACTCGAATTGAATCGGACCGACTTCAGGTCGTCGTTCCTGAATGAACGACTGACATTTTTGTTCGAATGTCTCCATGGTTCTTCACTCCTTCTCTCTTTCTGTTCATGGATATCATGTTCCCGACTCTTCCTCATCATAATCCTCAAATGTGAAAAAAGCGACAGATGCGTCGCTTCTTTCATCATTTTACGACGATTTCTCATAATCTGACGTCAAACTGTCGGGCAACATGAATCGCAGACGTCGTCGCCCCAATCGTCCCGGCACCCGGAAAGATCGTGTCCCCGATTGCAAAGAAGTGATTGATGCCCGTACGAAACGGCGCTGCGAACAAGAGACTTGTACTCGGACGTTGCGGATATCCCCCGACTCCACCATCCGGACGGAACGTATAGCGTACCCACGCACCGGGTCCACCCGGATGGCGTTCGATCGCCTGTTGCACGAAGCCAGGAAACTGTTGTTCAAGAATAGCTTCGAAGATCGCCGACATCACCTCGACCTGTTCGTCGTAGCGTTTCCGGTCCGTCTTATTAAACGTACCAATCGGAACATGACATGACATCGTCAGCGTCCGCTGACCGGCTGGTGCACGTAACCGGTCGTCCGGACGGGAGAGGGAGATGAAGGCATGACCTGAAGGTAAGGACGGATCATGAACTTGCCGGAATGCTTCGTCAGACAAAATGATCGACTCCGGAATCGCCGCATAATACGTAAACGTCGCCCATTGCTGTAGCTTTTCTTGTCGCTGATACGTCCGTCGTAACGTTCGTCGCATATCCGAACTGACGACTTCCCTGATGCCTTCAAGCGGAACTGCGCAGATGACAGCATCAGCAAGCATCAAGCGTCCGCGACGATCCTCGATCAAGAAACCATCCGGTGTCTTTCGAATCGACGTGACTTTTCGCCCAAGGAGACAGGTTGCCCCGCTCGCCTCGGCTATCTCTTTCAATTGCTCGGCCAGTCGGTATAATCCACCCGGGACATAATAAGCACCTTCATGGTAAATCGATAAGGCGACGGCTCCTAGTAAAGCTGACGCCTCCTGTCCTGTCTGCATGCTGTCGAGTAAGATCCCGTCGATCACTTGTGCGAACAGCGTATCCGCTAGTCGATGTTTGCGTAACAGATGACCAATCGTCAGCGGAAAATACGGTAAGAGGACGACACTTTTCGTGTGACGGACTAACCGCCGGACGTCGGCTAAATCTTGAAGTGGCAATGCCGGCAGTTCTGCCATCAGTGGACGAATTGCCTCGTGTATCTGCTCGATTTCAGCAAAGAATGCCCGAATCGACGATGCCTGCTCCGGAAAATGTGAAGTCAATTCGGTTAGAAACGCATCACGATTTTGATAATAATGAATCAATCGTCCTTCGATGCGAATCGTCATGACGACGTCGAGTGGCTTGACCTGGTGCGTCACTCCGAGATGATCGAGCACACGGGCATGAATGCCACCCGGTTCAAATCCCATCCCAAGGGTCGCTCCAACTGGATACGTCAAGTCCCGGCGCGTGAACTTCCCGGCTGATCCTCCCCATTCACGGCTTCCCTCAAGTACCGTGACGGCATGTCCTTCTTGTGCAATCAATGCCGCAGCCGTTAGACCGGCAATTCCTCCGCCGACGATGACGACCTGTTTCATGATGGTTCCTCCTCCGTGACTCGATTTTCTTTAAACAGGAAATTGCGGATTTCGCGGAAGACCGGCTCCCGGCGATGAATCGTGAAGTGATCATACTTATAGGATTTCGTCTGAATGTTATCCGTGTAGTTCTCGAGTGCAAACGAACTCTTCAACGAAATCAGATTGAAGTCGCCTCCTTTGGCACCAAACGAATAGACGAGTACGTCGCGTGGCCACGTCTCAAGCCGTTGGGTCAGATTGTTCATCGCTGGAGAACCTTTCGCAAGATCACGTATGGCAGGACTGTTCGTATTCGTGCCGAGTGGCGCAAGTGTCAAGCCAAGCTTCGCGTAATCGGAGCCGGCGATCGGTGAGTCGAGCGTCACGACTTTTCGGACGTGATACGGCATCTCCTCTTGGACCGTGTAGGCGACGACATCGACACCACCCATGCTGTGCCCAACGAGCTGAATATCGGCAAAGGTCGCTTTTTGTTTCGCATCGTAAGCTGCAATCGCCGCATTCAACCACTTTTGCTGATCGACAAGGCTTGCCTCATCATCTGCGAAGACGATTCGGACAAGTGGGTAGCCGGTCGATGATGGTTTGACGCTACAGGTCGCTTTCCCGGAACGGGTCACGTCACATCGACCGCCATCATCGGCGACTTTTTTATTCGTGAAGTTTTGAATCATCGGCACGAACGTCCGCTCCGTACCGAATAACCCGTGGACGAGGAACGTCGGCACGATTTCACTCTTTCCTTGCGTGACGATCTGACGCGTTGGTGGCGGCGCACTTGACGTATCTTCCGCGAACACCCACCACGCTCCTCCCCCGACAATCAAACAGACGAGGAGCGAGATGCTGATCGTCTTCAACTGTTGTCGGCGCAAACGACGGACACGGTGAAAGACCCAGTAGAGGAATAATCCGACACCGATTAATAACACGATACCGGTAATGATCCAACCTGTCGGATTCGGTACATACGCAATCAACTGTAGCTGGTTGGCTTTCGTTCCGTATAATTTCCATGACACATCATGGTAATTCGACCAGTCGATCTTTTCTCCATTTTGGAGACCGATCACTTTTGGACCGTGGAGCTTGATCTCGATATCGGCTTGACGGATATACCGATCGGCGAGTTTCTTGACTTGTCCTGTCGGTTGATAGCCTTTGATATTCAAACGATCGATACTGAGATCGATGTTCGTATCCAGTCGATACGTATCAAACCAAAAACCGTCCGATTTTTTCATGTCGAACTTCGTATCGGGTGGAATGAGAATTCCGCCAATCCCCGTCTTCCATTCGTCCTTGATCGATGTCATGTCCTTGAAGTTCGCGAATGTCTTCTGCATCCGGATCCCTTCATAGTCATCCTTCGTCTTGAACGCCTTCGCTGCATAGCCGTTCTTTTCTGCCTGTTTGACATAACTATTCCAATTCGGATTTAGATTCAATAAACGCGCCACTGGGTGTTCCTTTGCGGCATATGTCGTCTTTAAGGTAACACTCTGATCGGTATGGATCGTCGCATCATATTGGATGCGAATACAACCCCCAAGGAGCAGCGTCAGCATCAAAAATGAGAGCAATATCCCTTTCTTCTTCGTACTCATCAGGTCACATCCTTTCCTCATCTGTTATTCCCTATCTCGCAAAAGTAAAAACGGTCGACTTTGATTCTTTCGCCCGTGACGCACTTCAGGCAGTGGGTCATCGACCCACTGCCTGAAAGTATGCGGACCTGGTTCGTCCGTGATCGATATCAACCGATCAAGTTTAATTCACGACCGACTTTTTCGAAAGCTGCAAGCGCCGTCGTTAAATCTTCACGCGTATGTTCCGCCGTCACGATCGTCCGGACACGTGCTTTTCCTTTTGCGACCGTCGGGAAGGCGATGCCTTGAGCAAAGACACCTTCTTGACGTAAGCGGTCCGACAACTCGTGGCAACGTGCTTCATCCCCGACGATGACAGGTGTGATCGGCGTCGTCGACGTTCCGATGTCGAATCCAAGATCCCGGAGTCCTTGTTTAAAGAATTCCGTGTTTTCCCACAGACGATCGAAGAGTTCCGTCTCTTCCTCCATGACACGGAGCGCTTCCCGGTTTGCCTCGACGACTGCTGGTGGATGTGATGTCGAGAACAAGAACGGACGTCCTTTATGGATCAGGTAATCTTTGACGTGCTGTTCACACGCGACGTATCCCCCGAGGACACCGATGGCTTTTGAGAGCGTACCGACTTGCAGGGCAACACGTCCGTCAAGACCGAAGTGATTGACCGTACCGCGTCCCGCTTTCCCAAGCACACCTGACGCATGGGCATCATCGACCATGACGAGTGCGTCATATCGCTCGGCTAATTCAACGATTTCCGGAAGCGGCGCGATGTTTCCGTCCATCGAGAAGACACCGTCCGTGACGATAAGGCGCGTCCGCGCGTCTTGCGTTTCTTGTAAGGCCGCTTCAAGATCAGCCAAGTCGACGTGTTTATAGATTCGGCGTTTCGCTTTCGTCAGACGAATCCCATCGATGATCGAAGCGTGGTTCAACTCATCCGAGATGACGACGTCTTCCGGACCGAGCAGTGCCGATAAGACACCGAGATTCGTTGCGAATCCCGACTGGAAGACGAGTGCTGCTTCCGTATGTTTGAATGTCGCAAGTTCCCGTTCGAATGCTTGGTGCATCTCGAGTGTTCCGGCAATCGTCCGAACTGACCCTGTTCCAGCACCGAACGTGCGCGCTGCTTCCGCAGCTTGTTCAGCGAGACGTGGATGTGCGGCGAGTCCGAGGTAGTTGTTCGACGACAGTTGAATGAGTTCCTTACCGTCGATCGTCACGCGGTTATGTTGCGCGCTCTCAAGTGCTACGAGGTTGCGGAACGTGCCCGCCTGTTTCATCTCTTCTAGTTCTGTCCGTAAGTGTTCAAATCCCATTAATTCGTCCCCCTTGGTTGTAATACGACTTTCCCGCATTTCCCTTGACGCATCAATTCAAATCCTTCTTCGAACCGCTCAAGCGGCAACGTGTGTGTGATCAACGGTCGGACATCGACTTTTCCGCTCGATAAGAAAGCAGAAACCTGGCTCCATGTCTCGTACATCTTCCGACCGGTGATCCCTTGGACCCGGACACCTTTAAAGACGACGTGGTTCGTCAAATCGATTTCGACCGGTTTGACCGGCAGACTGAGGATGTTGACGTCTCCACCTGCTGTCACCATCTCGAATGCTTGACGAATCGCAACCGGATGACCACTCATCTCACAGACGACATCAATCCCGTCGCCGTCCGTCATACGTTCAATTCGCTCTAACACATCGTCATGACGTGAATCAATGACGACATCCGCCCCCATCGTCCGTGCGAGCTCGAGACGATACGGATTGACGTCGATCGCGACGACTTCCGCCGCACCAGCTGCTTTAGCGACGGAGATCGCCATCAGACCGATCGGACCACAACCGACGATTGCGACCGTTTTCGCACTGACATCACTCGCAAGAACCGTATGGACAGCATTGCCCATCGGCTCTTGGATCGAGGCAATCCCTGCTGGCATATCTTCCGGGTTGACCCAGAGGTTTTCTTCCGGCATGACGACGTATTCTGCAAAACAGCCTTGTGTATCGACACCGATGATCTTCGTGTTCTTACAGATGTGATATTGCCCACGAAGACACTGTTTACATTGATGACAGACGATATGCGTCTCCGCCGAGACACGGTCACCGAGTTTCAAACGTTTCGTGCCTTCTCCGAGCTCGACGACTTCGCCCGAGAACTCGTGACCGAAGACATACGGCGGATTGACACGCGAGGCTGCCCACGCGTCCCACTCATAGATATGCACGTCCGTCCCACAGATCGATGTTGCCTCGACTCGAATCAAGACTTCTCCACGACTCGGTACGGGTACCGGTACTTCTTTGAGTGCCGCACCGAACCCGCGCTCTTCTTTGACGAGTGCACGCATCGTTTTCGTCGTTGTCGTCTCTTCTACCGTCGTTACTAATTTCGTCATCTTTCCCCGACTCCTTCGCGGAAGTTCACGTTTATTTATATGTGGCGAACTTCCAAATGTTTAGCATCCCCAAAAAAACCAAACACATCTTTCCTCTATCTTACATGAATTCCGCTGCCAGTTTACCGAATGTTTCTTCGTTTAGCTCAAGATCCGCGTACGCGAGACCAGATTCTTGATACCCATCGATTTGTGACTGGTAATCAGGACGTGTTTCATCCTGATAGATCAATCCCATGACGAGTCCGTCGTGAGCATGAACGGTCTGTTTCGCAAGATCCAAGTTCGACGGATCGTATCCTTCGATATCGGACAGCTTCGTCAAGTTCTGTTTGAACCAATCGTACGTATTGACCTTGTTGAACGTGACACATGGACTGAAGACGTTGATGAAGGCAAATCCTTTATGTGCCGTCGCTTGCTCGATCAGTTGCGTCAAGCCCTTCAAATCGTTCGAGAAGCTTTGGGCAACGAACGTCGCCCCAGCCGTCAAGGCGAGTTCAACCGGTGAAACACTCTTTTCGATCGACCCTTTTGGCGTCGATTTCGTCTTGAATCCAGGTGCAGAAGTAGGTGACGTCTGTCCTTTCGTCAAGCCGTAAATCTGATTGTCCATGACGATATACGTCATGTCGACATTGCGCTTGAATGCATGAATCGTATGTCCCATGCCGATTGCAAATCCATCACCGTCGCCACCAGACGCGATGACCGTCAATTCGCGGTTCGCCATCTTGACACCTTGGGCGATCGGAAGGGACCGTCCATGAACACCGTGGAAGCCATACGTATTGATATAACCGGAAATCCGACCAGAACAGCCGATCCCGGAAATCAATGCCAACTCTTCTGGTTCGAGACCGACGTTCGCGACAGCACGCTGAATCGCTGCTTGAATCGAGAAGTCTCCACACCCTGGACACCAGTTTGGTTTGACATCGTTTCTAAAATCTTTAAAGGTTGCCATGATATACCCCTCCTACGACCTGCTCGACGACCTCTGCTGGGTAGAACGGGTCGCCATTGAATTTCAGGATATGCTCGATCTTCGATGCATGTCCACAGTTCATCTGGATCAGCTTCGCCAGTTGTCCCGTTGCGTTGTACTCGACGACGATGACTCGTTTTGCTCGCTCTAAGTGCGGCGTGACGAGCTCACTTGGGAACGGATGGACTTGACGGATATGCAAGTGATCAACCTTGATTCCTTGTGCTTCGAGTCGTGGCATGATCTCTTCGATCGTTCCACGTGTCGAGTTGAAGCCGACGAATAAGATATCCGGTTCTGCATGATGCTCCGTTACGAGAACGGCATCCTGTAAGCGGAACGTGTTCAGCTTACGGAGTCGCTTCGTCATTTGATCGACTCGGTTCTTCGTCGCTTCCGACGGCCGCCCTTCCTCATTGTGCTCAACACCCGTTACGTGGTGAATCCCGTGCTTAACGCCTGGAATGACACGTGGGCTGATTCCATCTTCCGTCACTTCGTAGCGTTTGAAGTACGCTTTTCCTTCAAGTTCCGGTAAGTCTTCCTGGATCAACTTTCCGCGACGGATTTCAACGCGTGACATATCCGGTGGCTCGACCGATTGTTTTCCAAGCGACAGCATCAAATCCGTCAACAGAATGACAGGACACTGGTATTCCTCTGCGATATTGAATGCTTCTGCTGCATCGTAGAACGCTTCCTCGACCGTTGACGGTGCCAAAACGACCTTTGGAATCTCACCATGCGTGCTGTAGATCATCGCCATCAAGTCAGACTGTTCCTGTTTCGTCGGTAGACCGGTTGACGGACCACCTCGTTGTGTATCGACGATCACGAGCGGTGTTTCCGTCATCCCGGATAACCCGATCGCTTCCGCCATCAATGACAATCCTGGACCAGCAGATGCTGTCAAAGCACGGACACCTGCGTAGTTCGCCCCGATCGCCATCGTGACTGCCGCCAATTCGTCTTCCGTCTGGACGACCGTTCCGCCGAACTGCGGCAGTTTCTTGATTAAGTATTCCATGATTTCAGATGATGGTGTGATCGGGTAAGCTGCCATCAGACGCGCTCCACCGGCGATTGCACCAAGGGCGATCGCATCGTTTCCGATCATGAACATCCGTTGTTTTCCGTCAGCCGGTTCCAAGACGAACCGCTCGCCCTCTCCTGCAAGTGCTTCGAACGCTGCTGCGCCTTCACGAATCGCCGCTAAGTTTTTCTCAACCATGTCTGGACCTTTTCGACCGAAAATCTGTTCGACGACGGCTTGGAAACGCTCCGGTGCAATGCCGAGAATCGCACTCGATGCACCGATCGCGACCATATTCTTCATCAAAGCCGTACCGAGATCAGCTGCGATTTCCGTAAATGGAATCGCATACAAGGAAGCGCGTGCTTCGTCCGGATTCGTCGGATTGAATTTCGCATCCGCGATGATGATGGCACCTTGACGCAATTCATGGAAGTTAACATCGATCGTCTCTTGATCGAATGCGACTAAAATATCGAGATCATCGGAAATCGTCCGGACTTCCTGTGTCGCGACACGAATCTTATTGTTCGTATGTCCTCCCTTGATACGTGACGAAAAGTGACGGTAGCCGTACAGGTAATAGCCGAGTCGATTCAAGGCAATCGCAAAGATTTCGCCTGTTGATTCGATCCCTTCTCCCTGCTGACCGCCAACTTTCCATGATAACTGATTATACATCGACGTTCGCTCCTTCTCTGTCCCCTGAAATGATAGTTCTCTCTATCCTCCCTCATGATACCGATTTACCGGAAGTAGTACAATGCTCCCTCGGTGGAAAGGTGAGAAAATTTCGCGGACGCAGCAAAAAGACCATCTACTCCAGTCGAGTAAATGGTCTACTTGCAAATAGGACCTATGTCCAATTCGTCATCGTGGTTCGATGATGAGTTTGATGGCGGTTCTTTCTTCCCCATCAATCAAAATGTCTGTGAAGGCTGGGATACAAATCAAGTCGATGCCAGAAGGCGCCACGAATCCGCGTGCGATGGCGACGGCTTTGACAGACTGATTGAGCGCTCCCGCACCAATGGCCTGAATCTCGACGGAACCTCTCTCTCGAATGACACCCGCGAGTGCACCTGCTACCGCGTTTGGATTCGACTTAGCTGATACTTTCAGGACGTCCATGCGTGTACCTCCCCATCCAGAAATGGCAATCAGTCGAAGAATACTGACTGATCCGTCAGATGAATCCGTTCAATCTTCGTTGCTTTTTTGGTTGTGTCATCGATATGAATCAAGACTCCATTAAGTTGTTCCCGTCCTTCGGCAACTTCAAACCGTGTTGGGAGCTGTGTCTTGAATTTTCGCAGGACATCTTCCTGGCGCATTCCGAGTACGCCGTTCAGCGGTCCTGTCATCCCGACATCCGTGATGTAAGCAGTTCCTCCGTCAAGGACACGCTCATCTGCTGTCTGGACGTGCGTATGTGTGCCGACGACAGCTTGTACTCGACCGTCGAGGTGATAGCCCATCGCAATTTTCTCACTCGTTGCTTCCGCATGAACATCAACGAAGATGGCATCGACTTTTCCTTCGACTTCCGCAATCAGTGCATCGACGGTACGGAACGGGTCACCGAGTGGTGGTAAGAAGACCGTTCCCTGGACGTTGATGACGGCAATCTTTTTATTACCTGCTTTGACGATCATCATCCCACGACCTGGCGTGCCTTCTGGATAGTTTGCCGGACGGACGATTCGATCCGCGTCGTCGATCCAGTCAAAGATGTCGCGGTTATCAAACGTGTGGTTCCCCATCGTGATCCCGTGGAATCCGAGTTCAAGGAATTGATGATAGATCGACTTCGTGATGCCGCGTCCGTGTGCTGCGTTTTCGCCGTTGACGAGCATGACGTTCGGATTGTACTTCGCTTTCAAGCGTGCTGTGAATTGTTGTAGGATATGTCGACCGGGTGCACCGACGACGTCTCCGATGAATAAAATCTTCATTACTGTTCCTCCGTTCATTAAAAAAAGTGGCGGTCGCCCGCCACTCCACTTATTTCGCGTATTCGACTGCTCGTGTTTCCCGAATGACCGTGACCTTGATGTGTCCCGGATAATCGAGTTCTTCTTCGATTTTTTTCCGGATGTCACTCGCCATCTTGTGAGCCAGTACGTCATCGACGACGTCAGGTCGAACGATGATACGGACTTCACGACCCGCTTGGATCGCAAATGATTTTTCGACACCGTCGAACGATTCCGAGATTTCCTCGAGGCGTTCGAGACGGCGGATATAACTTTCGAGTGTCTCTTGACGTGCACCTGGACGAGCAGCAGATAATGCATCCGCAGCTGCGACCAAGACGGAAATGACAGATGTCGCTTCCGTATCCCCGTGGTGGGATGCGATCGCGTTGATGACGGTTGGATGCTCTTTGTACTTCGTACCGAGCTCGACACCGATTTCAACGTGACTGCCTTCGACTTCGTGGTCGATCGCTTTCCCGATATCATGCAGAAGACCCGCACGTTTTGCAAGCGTGACATCTTCTCCAAGTTCAGCTGCCATCATACCTGCAAGGTGGGCAACTTCAAGTGAGTGATACAGGACGTTCTGTCCGTAACTCGTACGGTACTTCAAGCGACCGAGAATTTTGACAAGGTCCGGATGAATGCCGTGGATCCCGACATCATACGTCGCTTCTTCCCCGATTTCTCGAATCCGCTCGTCGACTTCACGACGGGATTTGTCGACCATCTCTTCAATGCGGGCCGGGTGAATCCGACCATCCTGAACCAATTTCTCGAGCGCCATTTTAGCGACTTCGCGACGAATTGGGTCAAAACCAGACAAAATGACGGCTTCCGGCGTATCATCGATGATCAAGTCGATCCCAGTCAAGGTCTCGAGCGTACGGATGTTGCGGCCTTCCCGTCCGATGATCCGACCTTTCATCTCATCGTTCGGCAAGTTGACGACCGATACAGTCGTCTCTGCGATATGTTCAGCGGCGAACCGTTGAATCGCAAGTGACAAGATGTTACGTGCTTTCTTGTCGGCTTCTTCTTTTGCTTTTTGTTCGATTTCTTTTTGAAGAATGGCTGCATCATGTAAAGCAGCCTGTTTCGTCTCATCCATGATGATCGTTCTTGCCTCGTCTTGCGATAAATTCGCGACGCGGACAAGCTCTTGACGTCCCTGTTCATACAGGTCCTCTACTTTGCGCTCTAGTTCTTCAGCTTGATGCTTCCGTTTCGCGATCTCTGCATCACGTGTATTGATTTGATCTTCCTTACGGTCGATAGCGTCAACACGGCGATCGAGTGTCTCTTCTTTCTGGAGCAACCGGGCTTCTTGTTTCGCTAGCTCTTGGCGACGTTCACGCAATTCTTTTTCCACTTCGTTACGAAGTTTGAATGCTTCATCTTTCGCTTCGAGTACTGCTTCTTTTTTCGTTGCCTCAGCTGATTCACGCGCACGTTCGACGATTTTGTTCGCTTCCGTTTCTGCGCCTTGAATTTTCGCTTCTGCAATCGATTTCCGCAAGAAGTAGCCTACGATGAATGCGATCAGCAAAGTGAGGAGAAGTATGACAATCCAAGTCAGTGTACTCATGGGTTCACCTCCCCTTTGCAAGGTGTTTCTTAGTTCATTTCGGTATTTCATCGAAGCTGTCTAAAAAACGTACATCTATATTGTAAGGATAGCACTCGTTCATTGTCAACGAACGGACGGGAAAGAATTCCACTGTTTTCCTCTTTTACACTAAAAAAAGAGAGGATTCGCATGCGAATCCTCTCTAAAACGATTTATTCAGCAAATAGATCTTCTGGTTGTTCTGCTTCGAAATCAACCGGCTCTTCGCGATCGACGAGACCGTGGTGTTCACGAATCAAACGTTCGACCTCTGCTGCGACTTCCGGATGCTCGACCATGTATTGCTTCGCGTTCTCACGTCCTTGACCGAGACGCTCTGAGTTGTACGAGTACCATGCACCACTTTTTTGAACGATATCGAGGTCTGTTCCGATGTCGATCAACTCACCGACTTTCGAAATCCCGAGACCATACATGATGTCGACTTCCGCTTGTTTGAACGGAGGCGCGATCTTGTTTTTGACGACTTTAATCTTCGTTTTGTTACCGACGACGTCCGTACCGTTTTTCAACGCTTCCGCACGACGCACTTCTAAACGAACAGACGAGTAGAATTTGAGTGCGCGACCACCTGGAGTTGTTTCCGGGTTACCGAACATGACACCGATTTTTTCACGGATTTGGTTGATGAAGATGACGATCGTCTTCGATTTATTCGTTGCACCAGACAGTTTACGAAGCGCTTGGCTCATCAAACGTGCTTGAAGACCGACGTGTGAGTCACCCATCTCGCCTTCGATCTCTGCTTTTGGTACGAGTGCCGCAACGGAGTCGACGACAAGAATATCGACCGCGCCAGAACGAACGAGTGCTTCCGCGATTTCAAGTGCTTGTTCCCCAGTGTCCGGTTGTGACAAGAGGAGCTCATCGATATTGACACCGAGTTTGTTTGCATATGCTGGATCAAGCGCGTGCTCCGCATCGATGAACGCTGCTTGTCCGCCTTGTTTTTGAACTTCTGCGATTGCATGAAGCGCAACCGTTGTTTTACCTGACGATTCAGGTCCGTATACTTCGATGACCCGTCCACGTGGGTATCCACCTGCACCTAGGGCAATATCTAATGTAATCGATCCAGAAGAGATTACTGATACCTTCTGATCCGCATTTTCTCCGAGTTTCATGATAGAACCTTTACCGAACTGTTTCTCTATCTGGCGTAGCGCCATCTCAAGTGCTGCTTTACGATCACTCACGTAGCAGGCCTCCTTTTAATTATCTTACTGAGATTATTGTACTTCTTTTGAGACCGAATGACAAGCATTTTACGAACATTTATTCGCATACTTGCACTTTGATCATTTTTCTCACTCTGGTGCTTTTTCGAGATGTTTCAGTAGAAGGAAATAGGTATCCTTGACGGCGCGCAGTCGAATCATGCCTCTATCGAACGAAGGATATTGCCATTCGACGATCCGTGTTCCATGTGCGTCCGCAACAGCACAATAGACCGTTCCGACCGCTTTTCCGCTGTTGCTCGTCGGACCTGCTTCCCCCGTCAAGGCGACGGCGATATCGGATTGATACAGTTCCCGTGCCCCTTCAGCCATCGCGATCGCGACCTCTTTACTGACAGCAGTATGCTCTCGTAATAAATCCTCTGGTACCGATAACACGGCTTGCTTCGCTGCATCATCATAAACGACGGCGCTCCCACGCAACACTTGACTCGCACCGCTGACATCAACGAGACCACTCGCGACGGCTCCTCCCGTCAGTGATTCGGCGAGCGAAAGTGTCAATCCTGCTTCTTGATACCGTTTTAGAACGACTTCCGGCAGACTCGTCTCGCCATATCCATAAAAGTACATGCCGACTTCAGCAAGGACGTGTTGTTCGAGTTCATCGAGCATACGATCGGCTTCCTGTTGATCGAGTGCTTTAGCCGTCAGGCGCAACCGGACTTCAGCGAGCTCCGCATACGGTGCGACCGATGGATTGGTCGCTTCCTTGATCAACGTTTCTAGACGGTCGTTTAAAGCCGACTCCCCGATTCCGAAGAATCGTAATGTCCGAGAACGGATCGTTTCTTGACCGAACAGATGACTGAAGTGATCTTTGAGGATTTGCTTCATCTCGCGTGGCACACCAGGTAAGACGATATATTGGTGATGCTCCGTTTGGACCGACATACCGGGAGCAAGTCCTGCATCATTACGTAAAACCGTTGCACCATCGATGATTAATGCTTGTTTTCGTTCGTTGATCGTCATCTCCCGTTGACGTGTCTTTAAAAACCCTTCGATTCGCTCGTACGCCGCTTGATCGAGGACGAGATCGCGTCCGAGAAGATCAGCGAGCACTTCTTTCGTCAAGTCGTCTTCCGTCGGTCCAAGGCCTCCTGTGATGACAAGGAGGTCTGCCCGCTGTTGTGCCTGACGGAATGTCTCTTGCATCCGCTCACGATTGTCACCGACGACTGTGTGATAATGAACGTCAATTCCGGCACTCGCTAACCATTCGGAAAGGTACTGTGCATTCGTGTTCGCGATTTCCCCAAGGAGAAGTTCGCTTCCGACTGCGATGATTTCTGCTTTCATGTTGATTCCTCACCTTCTTGAAGTATAAGAAAAGACTGTTCGGTATGACGAACAGTCTAAATTGATCCATCTTACATGGATTTCGTAATTAACTTAATGTTTTTCGAGAAATATTCGACGCCTGAGTAAATCGTCAAGATCAAAGCAAGCCACATCGTGATGTCTGCGAACGGAATGTTCCACATCGCAAAGATGATATCGTGCAACAAGTATGCCGTGATCGATGTCAGCTGGACCCATGTCTTGGCTTTGCCAGAGTTTCCGGCAGCAAGGACGATCCCTTCATCAGATGCGACGAGACGAAGACCCGTGACTGCGAACTCTCGACAGAGAATGATGACGACGATCCATGCTGCGACGAATCCAAGTTCCACCAAGTAGACGAGAGCAGCTGCAACTAACATCTTGTCGGCAAGTGGATCCATGAATTTTCCAAAGTTCGTCACTAATTTTTGTTTGCGAGCGATATAACCATCGAGCCAGTCCGTCAGTGAAGCAACAAGGAAGATGATAGCTGCAACGAAGTGTGAGACGGGAAGCTCGGCTCCCAGTACATCCCACTGTCCCCAGTTCGGATCAATCGCAAGTACGATGACGAACACGGGAATTAATAAAACGCGTAATACTGTCAATTGATTCGGTAAGTTCATGTAACGCCCTCCTCCTTCATTTCGTATGTAAATGACATGCCATCTAAAAGAAGGCACGCCGAATTACGGCGTGGCTACTTTCTTTAGATAGATGTTTTGGACGAGAAGCGAACGGTTCAGTTTCAGTTCTTGGTCATTGACGACGATTTTATCAATCCCTTTAATCGAACCGATCCGGATCCGGATCAAGTCCGTCTTCGCGTCCTTCACGACGATCGGATTCGGATCCGATGCGTTGATGTGGTCTGGCGCGAGTGCTTCTCCTTCAAGTGATGTATCACGTACACCAACGAATGGCGACGGAGAGGCATCTTTCTTGATTTGAATCGAGACACTCATCGTATCTTTCGTTGCGACTTCATACGTGACATCTTGACCAGATGTCGACTTCGCAGCAAGTGCCTCTTTTTTAGGTTCTTCTTTTGTTTCTTCCTGCTTCGCCGGTTCTTCCTTCGGCTCTTCTTCCGTCTTCGCAGGCGCATCCGTCTCTTTACTTGGTGCGTCCCCTTGATCGATCGTGACATCATTTTGCTTCGGTGCGGACGTCTTCGCCTCTTCGTTGCCGTCGAGGAACGTCTGCAGACCATAATACAAGGCAGCGCCGATCGCAAAGATTAGAACGATGATGATGATGTTCGGAATCCAGCGTTTTGCAACGCTCTTCTTCGGAGCACTTGATTTCGAATACGTCGCGCGTCGTGACAATTCGACGACCGGTTGTGCTTCCGGTTCCGGAAGATCACGTTTATAGGTCGTAAAGACTTCATCGACGTCAAGACCCAGTGCTTCCGCATATGTCTTGATGAAGGCCCGGGCGTAAAAAGCACCCGGCAATTGATCATAATTCCCTTCTTCGATCGCGACGATGTAACGCTTTTGAATCTTTGTCGTCGTTTGAATTTGTTCGAGAGAGACACCAAGTGCCTCCCGTTGTTCTTTTAAGTAGGTTCCGAGCTCGGTCATCGGTAACACACCTTCCATTTTTCATACTTATTCAAAGTTGAACCAATCATTTCCACCATGGGAACGAGGCAGTTCAGTCACAATGATTTCTTCAGTCGTGTTGCGTAATTCAATGATGTAATCAAAATCATCCCACGTATACTCGCTGGATTTGACGAACGCATCCGGATGTTCGACGATTTTCGTCGCCGGTAGACGCATGACTTCACGCAGGATTTGCCAGTGTCGCTCATCGAAATTACGTTGTGACACTAACGCATCGATGATGTAGACGTAATCACCCGTCCGCTCATCATCGAACAACGATGTTCGAACCGTCTGTTTAATCAACGTCGACGATAGGAACAGCCATTTCTTATTCGCACTGACACTCGCTGCGACGATCGATTCCGTCTTACCGACGCGTGGCATGCCGCGGACACCAATCAACAAGTGCCCATCCTGTTTACATAGCTCTGCCATGAAATCGACGAGAATCCCTAAGTCTTCCCGGACGAAACGGAACGTCTTTCGTTCATCACTGCTTTGATCGATATAGCGCCCGTGACGAATCGCGATTCGGTCACGTAGTTTTGGTTTTCGTAGTTTGATGACCTCTATGGTTGACATCGTCTTGAGAATAGCGGCGAGTCGTGGAATTTGATCCGGTTGTTTCGTTTGGAGCAACATACCGCGTCGTTGATGATCGACACCATTGATCGTCACGATCGAAATATGTAACATTCCCATCAACGAAGCAATGTCCCCGAGTATACCGGGACGGTTGACCTTTAATTCATATTCGAGATACCATTGCTCGAACTCACTCACGCGCCCATCCTCCTCTATCAATACGATTATCCATTCCTCATGTTAAATGATTTTTTGAAAAATGAAAAGCATTCCTGAACTGAAATTCCATCACCTACATCCACGCGCCATCTATTTTAAGGATGGCTCCGGACACATAACTTGATTCAGGTTGCACTAAGTAACGGATGGCAGAAGCCACTTCTTCTACTTTCCCGAATCGACCGGCTGGGATTTCAGCGATCGCTTGTTCCTTTTCATCTTCCGAGAAAATCGCGTTCATCGGCGTATCGATCCACCCCGGCGTGATCGCGTTGATGCGTCCGTGCATCGGTCCAAGTTCCTTGCTGTATGCCTTGACGAATCCGAGCTGTGCCGCCTTGCACGTCGAATAGACGACCTCACCCGCGACACCTTGTTCCCCTAATACACTACTGATGACGACGATCGCAAGCTTCGACGTGAACGGTTTCGTCCGTGTTACGGTTTGGCTGATACGCATCAACGCCTCGACATGGATTTTCCAAAGTTCGTGCATTGATGTTGCCGATTGATCGAGCAACAGACCGCTATAACTCGTTCCGGCACAATGGACGAAGGCATCAACGACAGGTAATGCCGCACAAAATGCCTGCAAGTCCTCCTCGTCTGCTAAGTTCGCAGTCAGGATGTGGTGCTCGCCTTGCCACTCCTCTATCATCCGTTCTAAAACCGCTTGCTGTCGATACGTCTGAAGCACCAATTCATGTCCGGCGGCAGCGAGTTGTTTTGCTGCCGCAAGACCAATGGCGCCACTCGCACCGGTGATGAGGATTCGCATCACGCGTACGGTTTGACGATTGAGATCGCCCGGTTTTCAATGGCGAACAACTCGTCGAAGCGGGCTTCAATCTCTTCTTTCGTAATCGAAGCAATCAACGTAGGAAGCGTGAACAGGTTCGTACCGGCAAGTGCGTGACGCGAGAACTGATTCGCGATGAATTCCGGTGAATTCAAGGCACGGAGGAACTTCCCTTGCATCATGTTCCGCTTGCGTGTGACTTCGTCTTCCGTAAAGTCAGGACGTGTTTGCAGGAGCGTCTCATACGCTTGGATGAACTTGTCTGGATCTTCCGTTTCCATCCCGAACGTCGCAAAGGCGAACTCTTCCTCACTCGAGTAATCAAAGCTGAACGTATCGTCAATCAGACCGTCTTCATACAGTTCCAAATACGTCGATGATGTCTGATCGAACAAGAGATGTAACAGCAGTTCACTCGTTAACTCACGGCGGACTTGTTCCTCACCGCGAAGCGATTCGTCCTTGTAACCGATCAATACCTTAGGTGTCTTAACGTCGAGCTCGAGTTCAAAGCGTGGACGATGTACGCCATGCGGCTCTTGACCGTAATCTCGTTCGATTGCCGGGCGATCCGTATAGTCCTTCTTCGCCTGGTTCGCCTTGATCAATGCCAGTGTCTCTTCCGGGTCGATGTTTCCGACGACGAACAACACCATGTTCGATGGATGATAGAACGTACGGTAGCACGTGTACAAATCATCGGCTGTGATTTGATTGATCGATTCCGGTGTTCCCGCGATATCGATCCGGACTGGATGCGATGCATACATCGATTCGATCAGACCGAAGAACAGACGCCATCCCGGATTATCTTGGTACATCTGGATTTCTTGCGTGATGATCCCCTTCTCTTTTTCAACACTCTCCGGCGTGAAGTAGGGATCTTGTACGAAATCGATCAACGTCTCGAGGTTTTGTTCGATCAGCGACGTCGCTGAGAACAAGTACGCTGTCCGCGAGAACGAGGTAAAGGCATTCGCAGAGGCACCGAGACGACCAAACTCTTGGAAGACGTCCCCTTTTTCGGATTCGAACATCTTATGCTCGAGGAAATGGGCGATGCCGTCCGGTACCGTGATCCATTCCTCCCCTTTTTTAAAGCGTTGATCAATCGAACCATAACGTGTCGTAAACGTCGCGTACGTCTTTTCGTACCCTTTTTTTTGCAACAAATAGACGGAGAGCCCGTTATCGAGTTGCTCGTGGTATACCGTTTCGTCTGTATCGTGATAGGTCAGTTGTTCCATCATGCTTCACCTCGCAATAGATATACGGCATCAAGATCGATTGCCGCTGATAATCGAACGACGTCTTCTCGTGTCGCCGTCTCAATGATATGAATCTCATCCTCCAGTGTCAGTCCACGCATCTTCGAACCATTCAACCAACCAATCAATTGACCTGGCTGATCAAGGATTTGACGACGCGCATTGATCAGCATCGCCTTCGTCTGTGTCAATTCTTCATCCGTGAACTGTCCTGCTTTCAAATCAACGAGTTGTTCCAAGATGATTTTCTCGGCACGTTCCGCTTCTTTCGTGTCGACCCCTGCATAAACATAGAGTGCACTGTTCAATGCCGCATACCGTGAAGCCGCATAATACGCGAGACTCTCTTTTTCACGGACATTCATGAACAGTTTTGAATGCGGGAAGCCACCGAACAGACCATTGACGATTTGCATCCGAATCGAGTCAGCAGATGTCGGATCGACCGCTACCCGGTAACCAAGATGCAATTTACCTTGCTTGATCGGTTGCGTTTCACTCGACCGTTTTACACCATTGACTGCTTTTTGGGCCGGAATGTAATGACTGATTTTTTCAGAATGCGATGGCAAGAATGATAGAGCGTCTTCCATTTCCTCCTTCGTTACATGTCCGACGACGAAGACATCAATCCGGTCGTCTTCAATCATCGAACGGTATGTATCACGCAAGGATGACGGGGTGATCTGTTCGAGTTCTTCGAGTGTTCCAAGCGATGGCAACGCGACGGCTTCACCTGGTGCCATTAATTCAAGAAGACGTTGCTGTGCATAGCGCATTTTATCATCATATAATGAACTGATCCGTAAGGCATGCAATCGTTTTTCTTGTTTGACGAACTGTTCACGGAAGCCACCTTCCGTCAAATCTGGATACAGCACCATTTGCTCGAGCAATTCGAGTGCTTCTTTTAACAACGACGGATGATGGACGAGTTCTCCCCGGACGACATCGAGTTGGAATGAGATGACATGCTCTTCTCCGAACTTCGACGCGTCTGCATAAAGTCCCGCATCATATAGTGTTTCAAGCGGTTCACGTAACGCTTTCATCGACGGATAAGCGGCTGTCGATTTTTCCATGATGTATGGTAGGATTGCACGGCTTGTCAGCGTCTTCGCTTCTAACGGTGCTGAAAATGTGACGAGAATCGTCGTCGTCTTGAATTTGTCGGTCGGAACGAGATGGTAGCTCGTTCCTTCCTTTTTCCATGTGCTAAATGACTGACTCATTGCTCTCCATCCTTTCGTTTGAATACATGCGCACTGCGGACATATTCAATATCTGCTTTTTGTTTGACGGCATTCTCGTAACGGGCTGCTGTAAAGAAGAAGTCACTGAGTCGGTTGATGAACGGTAACAAATGAGCCGCTTGAGGAACATCGATCATCGAACGTTCAACGCGACGACAGACCGTCCGTGCCACGTGTAATGTTGCAGCTGCTTCCGTTCCACCGGGCAAGATGAACTTATCGAGCGGCGGCGATAACTCCGTTAACGTGTCGATCCAACTTTCTAAATCAACCGTCGCTTCTTGACTCAAGCGTGACGGACGCGGTTCGACATACATTAAGTCACTGCCACAATCGAACAAGGCGTGCTGAATCACTGTCAGTTGTTCCCGCACCTCGATTGATGATGCTTTCGTCCGGGCAAGTCCGACGAAACTGTTCAATTCGTCGAGTTCTCCCATCAAGCTGATCAAACGATCATTTTTTTTGACTCTCCCACCAACGAGAGATGTTTCTCCTTCGTCACCAGACTTCGTGTAAATTTTCATTTTTCATTCACTCCTATAGCGAAAGGAAGCGACTCATAATGTTCGCTTCCCTTGTTTTTTCGGTAATCGGATCCGGAAGGTCGCTCCCTCTCCCAAGCGGCTGTCGACTTCGACTTCACCACCATGAGCTCGGACGACATTCGCCACGATCGCAAGACCGATTCCTGTACCCGTCTTGCCACGTGTCCGCGCTTTATCCGCTTTATAAAAACGGTCAAAGACGAACGGTAGATCTTCTTCTGGGATTCCATCACCCGAATCAATGACGGATAATGTAATGTTTTCCCTATCTTCATCAATCTTAATCTTGATTTCACCGTTCTCCGTATAACGCAGGGCGTTACCGAGGAGGTTCGTCAAGACTTGCTCCATCTGATCAGGGTCTGCTTCAAACGCGATGTTCGGACCAGAAACCGAGAAGGTAACCTGTTTATCGCGTCCCATCTGTTTGAACTTCTTGATCACCCGCTTTGCAAAAGGTATTGCTTCGACGAATTCAATCCGTAACTCCTGATATCCCGCCTCCATTCGCGCAAGATCAAGAAGATCGTTAACAAGTCTCGACAGTCTTTGGGACTCGTCATAGATGATTGATGCGAATTCTTTCGTCGCCTCGTCACTTTCGGTCATGCCGTCGACAATCGCTTCTGAGTACCCTTGCAACATGACGAGTGGCGTCCGTAATTCATGACTGACGTTCGCGACGAAATCAGCACGCATCTTCTCGAGCTGCTGCGCTTCCGTCATATCACGCAGGACGGCGACCGCTCCGATCTGTTCTTCTTGTTCGAGTAACGGACTGACGATGATGATGTAGAAGCGTCCCTCTCGTTCAAAGGAGACCGTCATCTCCGTCTCTTCACGCATGACCGTCTGGAATAACTCAATCAGTTCATCCGGTACGGGAGAACCTGCCAAAAAGGCTTCAGCTGGTGGATTCGTCGCGAGGAGCTCACCTGATTTCGAGAACGTCAGCACGCCATCTGCCATACAGCGTAGAATCGAGGAGAGTAAATGCCGCTCCTTGTCGAGATCCGTGACGTATTGATTGAGCTGACTACTCATTTCATTGAACGCAAGCGCTAAGTCACCGATCTCATCACGCGAACGTTGCGTCAGGCTCTGATCAAACTTTCCTTCACCGGCCTCAACGACAGCTTGACGAATCGTCCGCAGTGGTGCCGTGATTCGTGTCGAGAGGAAGAAGGCAAAGACGGTCGTCCCGATAATCGCTAACAGGACACAGAGCTGAATGATTTGACGTGCTCCCTCATTCGCCTGTTCGATGTTCGTCAATTGCTCGATCAAGTAGATCGTTCCGTTGCCACTGTCCGTAATGAGCGGTGCCCGATACGCGAGTGCTGCTTTTCCATCGAAGGTCTCATAGTTGCCGATCGCCGTCTCGCCTTCTTCACCATCAATTGCTTTCCAGTTCTGACGTTCGAGTTCCTTGATGATCCGGTTCGCCTTCGCTTGTGAGATATTCGCTTCGACGGAATCATCCTGCGTCTTTGCAATCAGTGTCGCGCCATAGATATCCGTGATTTCGACCGCAGTACTTGACCCTTCCTCGATGCCGGAGTGCGCCTGAAAGACGGTCTCGACTTGTTGACCGAGCTTTGCTAGGTGCCCCCGTTCCTGTTCGATATGGAACGAGTTGAAAAATTCAAGTAACAAGATCGTCAAGGCGATCAAGACGACCGAAACGAGTAACAGAATCGTTCCCCATAGTTTGATGACAACGCTTTGCAACCATTTCATCGTCAGGTCGGACTATTCTCGAACTTGTATCCGACACCCCAGACCGTCGTGATCATTTGAGCGGCGTTCGGAGACAAACGATTCAGCTTTTCACGAAGACGTTTGACGTGTGTATCGACCGTCCGTAGATCTCCGAAAAATTCATAGTTCCAGACTTCCTTGAGTAATTGTTCCCGCGAGAATACCTTGTCCGTTTGTTTTGCTAAGAAATACAGGAGTTCGTATTCTTTTGGTGTTAAATTGACTTCTTGTGATTCAACCGTCACGCGGTGCGCATCATTGTCGATCGTCAAGTGTGGGAAGACGATGACATCTTTTGTTTTCGCATCCGTGTGGAGGAATTTCGTCGCACTTGCCCGGCGAAGGATCGCTTTGACACGCAAGACGACTTCGCGTGGACTGAATGGTTTGACGATATAATCATCTGCCCCCATCTCAAACCCATGGACGCGGTTCGTCTCTTCGCCTTTTGCCGTCAACATGACGATCGGCGTCGCTTTCGTTTTCCGCAGTTCTTCACAGACTTGCATCCCGTCCATCTTCGGCATCATCAAGTCGAGGAGAATGACATCGTATTCTGTCTCAAGCGCCATTTCAAGCGCCGTCTCTCCATTGTCTGCTTCCTCGATCGTGAAATTTTCCCGCTCCAGATACATCTTCAACAGGCGACGAATCCGTTCTTCATCGTCGACGACTAAAATACGTGCTTCTTCTGACATGCTGTCTCCTCCTATGAACTAAACTCTACTCCTCTATCCTACTACTCTTTTAGTATACTATGAAACGAAAAGAATGGCTTGCTCTGGCTGATTTCTCCGAAAAGGCACACTTCGGTCAGACGCACACGAAAAAGCAGCGGACCGTTTCCGGATCCGCTGCTTGCTTTTTCTTATGCGTACGAGTGTAATCCTGCTACGACAAGGTTAACGAAGACGAGGTTGAACATGATGACGGCAAATCCGCCGACACATAACCACGCTGATTTTTTACCAATCCACCCACGCTGGATACGCATGTGGAGATAAAAGACATAGAAGAGCATCGTAATGAGTGCCCATACTTCTTTCGGGTCCCAGCCCCAGTAACGGCTCCATGCCATTTGCGCCCAGATCATCGCGAAGATCAGACCGCCCAGGATGAAGATCGGAAGACCAATCGCAACAGAACGATAGCTGATCTCATCTGCTGTCTCAAGATCAATCTTACGCGCAATCGGCTTCAAGCTCTCAGCAAGACGCTTGCGAAGAATGACGAAGCGAAGCAAGACGTATAAGACGACGCCACCAATGATCGACCATAAGACCGTATTGACTTTGTTCGCGTTCAAGAAGTTCGGTAATTCGATGACGGCACCTGAACCCGATAAGACTTTTCCGCCTTCAGGACCTGTCAAGACCGGCATCGCGTAGTCATGTGTCATCGTTGCACCGTTTTTCGCAACGTATTCGATCGTCGATGCAGAACCTGTTGCTTTGAACAACAGCCCAACTAAGATGTAACCGACAACACATGCGAGTGAGAACATGACGACTTCGAGCCACGTCCGTGTTTTCGATTCCTTACTGAAATCCGTCGCGTGAATCAGATACAGTAATCCCGTCGCGAAGCTGACGGCAAGAATCCCTTCGCCGAGCGCTGCCGTCGTGACGTGGATTTTGAGCCAAACACTTTGTAGTGCTGGGATCAACGGTTGGACTTCATCCGGGAACATCGACGCATAGGCGATGACGAGCAATGCAACTGGCATCGCAATCAAGCCAAGGACGTTGTTTTTGTAGATGGCATAAACGATCAAGAAACCAAGTACCATCATCATGCCGAAGAATGTCGTGTATTCATATAAGTTCGAAACTGGAACGTGCCCAGCTCCAGCCCAGCGCGTGAAGAAATATCCGAGCTGCGCGAGGAAACCGATGATCGCGAGCGTAAAGGCGATTTTACCAGAACGCGTCGGTCCTTTTTTACCACTCGTCGCTACAGCGAAGAATCCTGTACTGACGAGGTAGACGATGAATGATGTAAGGAGCAGGTTACTGCTCAACTGAAGCAAATTCATTTAGCTTCCCCCTCTTCCCGCAACTTTTGTCGATCCTCAAGTTCTGGTAGACCGACTTCCGTCAACGCGAGATTAGCTTCTTTTTGAAGCCCCAATGCATTTTTGTTCGTAAATCCAGCAATCTGGATCCGACCGTTCTTCTCTTTGAGCCAGAGACGACGGTGTGGCCAGTACATTCCGATCAATAGACCTGCCATGAAGATGATACCACCTGCAAACAGGAACGGTAGCGTCAGATCTTTTTTAATCCGGACACCCGAGATGTTCGAGAGTTCCGTACCCGCGAATGCCATTTTGTACTGGTTCTCATCTCCACCGACGTTCAATTTGATCCCAATCAAACTCCGTTCACCTTTCGGATGTTCCGGTGACTTGATACTAAAGACGAAGGCTGGATTGACTGGACGTCCCGAGTTCGTCGTTGGCTGACCATCTTTAACGACGAAGTCCGGAAGGAAGTCCTTCAGTTCGACTTCATATCCATCTTTTAAAGCATATGTTTCTTTCGGATCACGCAAGTCGACTTTGATCGTATCGACGACTTTGTCCGTCTTCTGGTTGACGATATTAAACGACATCGTCTTGAATTCCGGATCTGCCGCGTATTGTTCCTGGAAGACTTGATAATCATCGAATTCGAATGGGCGGTTGACTGCCGTCTCACCTGACTTGATTTCTTCAAGCTTCGGTTTGAAATCGGATGTTTCGCCGACTTTCTTGTACAGCGTCATCTTCGTATCATAGTTCTTCGGTACGTTTCCGCCTGCTGCTTCAAGTGACTTCTTGAACTTCTCATCGACCTTCTCAGGATCATAGAACTCGATGTTGAACGCTTCATTTTTCAAGTAGTACTGATTGTCCGTCGCCTCGATCGGCAACGTCTCTCCTTCGCGGAGCCAAAGCAATTCATCTTCGTGCATGCCTGGTACGACTCGAAGCATCGCACCACCGAAGAATAAGACGAGTCCGATATGATTGATGTATGGACCCCATCGACCGAAACGTTGCTTTTCAGCTAAGAGTGCTCCGTCTTGTCGACGGACTTTATAGCCTTTTTTCTCAAGCAACGGTGCGATCGCATCGATTTTTTTGACATCGCCAGTCGCTTCCGCGCCAAATCGCTGACCGTTCATGAAACGGTCCGACTGGATAACCGGTTGTTTCTTCAGTGCTCGGTAGAGCGGGAAGAATCGGTCGATCGACACGATGATGATCGAGAGTAATAAAAGCGTGATCAATCCGATATACCACCATGATTCAAATAGATTATGGAATCCTAACGTATAATAGATGTCACCTGCCGTGCCGTATTCCTTTTGATAAAACTCTTCCGGTGGTGTTGCCTGTGGAATATACATCTCTTGCGGGAAGATCGTTCCGACCCCACTCGCGATGATGATCAAGGCAATCAACCATAACCCGACCTTGACGGACGAGAAGAACGTCCATGCCCGGTCGATCCAAGATGGATTCTTACGTTTCGATCGAAGCTCCGCTTCTTCGTAACGCATGTCCAGTTGTTTGAAATCTTCTTGCTCCTGCATCCTTAAATCCCCCTTTGATGCCGTTACTCGTTCGCCTTCTTCACCATCTCTTCGAGCTTCGCTTGATCAATCTCACCTTCATATTTCTCGACGACTTCACCTTTTTTATTGATGATGAATGTCACAGGTAAGTTGTAGATCCCGTAAGCCTTCTCGACCGAACTGTTCGTATCCATGAGAATCGGATAGTCCGTTCCGCCAATATCCTTGATGAAGCTTGAGACACGAACTGGTGTTTCACCGACATTGACCGCTACGAAATTGACGCCTTGGTCTTGCATCATCTGATAGTTGTCATTGATCAATGGCATCTCTTTCTTACATGGTTCACAGAATGTTCCCCAGAAATTGAGTAAAAGTCCTTTTCCTTTGTACTCGTCCATCGAGTGCTGTTTCTCACCATATAGATCGACGAGTGCGAAACCAGGGGCATCATCGCCTGCCATGACACGACCGTTTTTATCACGTGTCGCTTGATCGACGAATTGCATGATGACGACTGCTCCGGCGAACAAGACAATCGTCATGATCATCAGACGCCAGAAGGAGCGTTTCTTCTTTTTTTGCTGGGCCGCTGCTAAGCGTTCTTCCGGATTTTGTTTCGTTTTTTTCATATTTTACCGCCTCCACCCATATTGTACTTGAAATCGCTTTACCGTTGACAAAATGTGAAATTCGTTAATCGTTTTGTCACAAAAAAAGAAAACTCAACCCGGAGGATGAGCTTCTCGCTTTACAAATTAACGTTTTTTTGTGTTCTTACGTCTTTTCGTAGGTGGAGCGGCTGGATCCGCTAGCTCACGCAATTGATTGACTTCTTTTTTTGAAAGTTCACGCCACTCGCCAGAAGTAAGACCTGCCAGTGTCAAGAAACCGAACTGTTCACGTTTTAACTTCAAGACTTCCGAACCGAGTGTCTCGACCATTTGACGGACTTGGCGGTTATGTCCCTCGTAGATGACCATTTCAAGAATCGCCGTGTTTTTCTTCTTATCAATATCGCGCATCTCGACACGTGCTTTCCCTGTCTTGAAACCATCCGGTAAGACGACACCTTTCTCAAGACCTTTGACGTGGAAGTATTCTGGTACGCCTTTGATTTTGACGATGTAACGCTTCGGCACCTTATATTTCGGGTGAAGCAAGAGGTTCGAGAATTCACCGTCATTCGTCATTAAAAGAAGACCACTCGTATTATAGTCGAGTCGACCGACTGGGAAGACACGGTGTCCAGGTGGTACGAGATCGACGACCGTCTTACGTCCTTTATCGTCTTCAACCGTCGAGACGACACCTGTTGGTTTATAGAGCATGTAGTAGACGTGCTCTTCCCGCTCGAGCTTCACGCCGTCTACTTCGACTTCCGCACGTGCTCCGACTTTCGTTCCAAGCTCCGTGATGACTTTTCCGTTGACCTTGACGCGACCTGCTGTGATCAATTCCTCTGCTTTACGCCGCGAAGCGACACCTGCTTGTGCGATGATTTTTTGTAACCGTTCCATTAATTCACTCTCTCCTCTAATGAAGGATCATTCCGGAAGAAGAGATCTCCATCCGATTCGAACGTTTCTTCGAACTCGAGTGGCGGTAACTCTTCAATACTATTCAGACCAAAATGGTCCAGGAAATGATCCGTCGTTTTATACAATTTTGCGCGACCGACACCTTTGGCACGTCCCGCCTCTTCAATCAAACCTTTTGCACTTAACGTATGGATGACACGCTCCGTCTTCACACCACGAACGACTTCGATGTCAGCACGTGTGACGGGTTGCTTGTATGCGATGATGACGAGTGTCTCCATCGCTGCTCGAGACAAGGAATCTTCTGCGAGCGAACCGGCATATGCCTGAATATATGGCGACATCTCTTTTCGTGTCACCATCTTAAAGACACCACCCGACTCCACGATTTGCAACACACGCTGCTCTGCTTCGAATGTCGTTTGAAGAGCCAGCAACTGTTCGCGTGCTGCCGCTTCACTGATCTCTAGCGCTTGACTGAGACCACGTGGATCGATCCCATCGTCTCCGACGACGAATAACAGGCTCTCAATGATTTGTTCATACGCCAATCTGACTCTCCTCCTTCACCATGCTCCGCAATAGGATATCATCGGTCATCTGTTCACAATCAATGACCCGTTGCTTCACGAGCTCTAGAACAGCGAGGAAGCTGACGACTAGTTCTTCGACTGTCGGTTGCTCCGCAAAAAAGCCGAAAAATGTCGTACGCTCCCGGGTCGCGACGTACCGGGCAACGGACTCCATCTGTTGTTCGAGTGACCGTTCTTCCCGTTTAACCGTCTTCGAGCGACGTACCTTCCAAGCTTCCCGTTGGCGCATTTTTTCATAGGCACGTAATAAATCACTCAGTGATAACGTACCATTATACTCTTGTGCATCCGTGTCGAGATAACGCATCAAATCCTCTGGTTGTTTCGAAAATAGCTCAAGGCGTGCCTCTTCCTTTTCTTTAAGGACGAGTGCTGCTTCCTTATACGCTTTATACTCGATCAACTGTTGAATCAGACCTTCTCGTGTCGGTTCTTCCTCGAAATCAGGAATCTCATCGTATTCCGTCTGTTCGATCGGCAAGAGTTGTTTGCTTTTCAGTTGCAACAGCGTCGCTGCCATGACAAGATATTCACTAGCAACATCTAGTTCAAGATGCTGCATCGCACGGATATAGGACACATATTGATCCGTCACCATGGAAACGGATATATCATAAATATCGATTTCTAATTTACCAACCAAGTGTAACAGCAAGTCCAGCGGGCCTTCAAACGCATCCATCTTTACACTGTATGATTCCATGATTCTCCCTGCCCATCAACGTTTTTTGCGCCTTAGTATACCATACAACTGGTGGGTTCGACTATGTTATATTCCAAGGAAGAGGTGATTCCATGAATCCGATTGAACGATTCGTATTTGAATTCAACATCCGGCACGATTACTTCGAGTGCCATGAAATCTTAGAGGAAGTCTGGCAAGAAGGACAACGCCAGGACGAGGCGCTTGTCGGTCTGATCCAACTGGCCGTCGCCCGCTATCATCACCGCCGCGGAAATGCGACTGGGGCACAGCGGACATATGTGAAAGCATTCGATAAAATCGAACGTCACCGGGCAACACTGATTGCGTCTGGGATCGACGTCTCATATTTGCTCGATCATCGCGACCATTTTACGGATAAGGTCTATCGACACATCCCGTTGCCTGTCTTTTCGGACGTCATCCGAGCCGTCGCACTTGAAGCGACAGCACCTGATCTCGACTATGTGACGCATAAACACCGTTTACGTGATCGTACGGATGTCGTCACGGCACGACAAGAAGCGCTACAAAACCGAAGAGACCGGTCCATCTGAGCCATGGACCGGTCTTTTTATTGATTTTTCCATTTGTCGACGAGGCGTTGCGTCTCTTCGGTCGCACCCGTAATATCCGTTCGAAGAAGCTTGGCTGCTTCATCGAGTAGGAGATACGACATCCGTTCTCCACGGAACGATGGTGATAATGCGATATGTTTCAATTCAGCATGGCCATCCATTAATTGAAACCCGATGACACCGACGAAATCCTCATCTTGTTTGTACAAATACAAGCGTTGGTCTTCTTCCTGTTCATAGGCTTGAACCGTTTCAAGCAAATACTTCGGATCCTTCACTTCGCACGAAAAGGCGATCAGCCCCATCGCGGTCCGTTCATTCAACTTCTTATATTTTACTAGCATGTGATTCTACACCTTCCTAATTTCAACAACTCTCAGGAGCATGAACGACTGAGACTCATTCATTCTACACCTTCTCACACAGAATTACTGCATTTTTTTCATAATCCATGAAAATGCAGGAGACTGTCACGTGACGTCCCCTGCATCTGAATCACGCTTGTTCTTCCATCACTTGGATGAAGGCACGCATGTAGTCCGGTAGATCGGGCGGACGACGACTCGAGACGATATGTCCGTCGACGACGACGGCTTCATCATGCCAAATTGCACCCGCATTCGTCATGTCATCCTTGATTCCTGGCGTACTCGTGACGTTGACACCTTTTAAGATGCCGGCAGAGATCAGCACCCAACCAGCGTGGCAGATTTGACCGATCGGTTGTTTGTTCTGGTCAAAATGACGCACCATGTTCAAAACAGAGTCAAAGCGGCGTAATAGATCGGGCGACCAACCACCTGGAACAAGAATCGCATCGTATTCTGCTGGATTGATCTCATCGAACGTCTTATTCGATTTGATTGGGACACCGTACTTCCCGATATATGTTTCATCCGCTTTCTCACCGACGATGTCGACGATTGCGCCTTCTTCACGTAAGCGATGGACTGGATACCATAATTCTAAATCCTCGAAGTCATTGCTGACGACTTGGATGATTCGTTTTCCTTCTAAACGCATGACAAACACTCCTTTTCGAGTTGAGTTCCCTTACTGATTGTACCCGGTTCTAAAAAAAGAAAAACTCCTCTTCGAACGTTCGAAGAGGAGAAAGAACTTACGCTTCGACGCGGATTTCTTTGATGCCAGCGCCTTGCTTCATTTTTTGTGCATGTTCGAGACCTGAAGTCACTTGTCCGAAGACCGTGTGTACGCCGTCGAGGTGCGGTTGTGGCTCGTGTACGATGAAGAATTGGCTTGATCCTGTGTTACGACCAGCGTGTGCCATCGAGAGTGAACCCGCCTTGTGTTTGTGTGGGTATGATGTTGACGTTTCACAAGGAATCGTTTTTCCTGAACCGCCTGTACCGTTTCCGATTGGGCATCCGCCTTGTGAGACGAAGCCTGGGATGACACGGTGGAAGTTCAATCCATCGTAGAAGTTCGAGTTTGCAAGGTTTTCGAAGTTTTCAGTCGTGATCGGTGCTTCATCGTTGAACAGTTCGAATTCGATTTTATTTCCATCTTCTAATAAGATATGACCAGTTTTTTGCATGTTTGACCAACCTTTCGTGCTTTTCAGCAAGAGATTCGTCACGATTCAAGATCGTGATTCCATGGTACAGTGTACCAAATTTCAAGGCGTCGTGCAGACCTTTTTACTCGACGGCTGCCTCTAACACATCGAGTGTCACCGAATCCGTTGCTTCGACACGAATTCGAATTCCATTCGCAAGTGTCGTGACAGGATCCGTATGCCCGAAGTCCGCATCGAGAATGATCGGGAAATCATAGCCCCGCGTCGCGCGCAGAATGATGTCTTTGAGCGGGAAGTCCGGGTCAAAATCGACTCTTCGCGGGAATCGTCCGACGACGAGTGCCGCAATCTTGTCATACGCACCCATGTGTCGCAATTGCGTGAAATACCGGTCAATCGTTTCCGGGGTCTCACTCTCGTCATCCTCAAGCATCAAGACGACACCGTCAAACGATGGCAAATAAGGTGTTCCGGCAAGCAGTAAAAGTGTTCCCGTGTTCCCCGTCAGAATCGGACCTTCTGCGACACCGGTCTTAACGATTGTGTACCCTGCGTTCACTTGATGTTCTCGTCTTCGGTCGTCTGCGACATCCCAGCGTAAAACCTCATCTGTCCACTCCTCAGACGCTTCGATCCGACCGATCGGCTCCGTCTGCATGAACGTACGTTTGAACGATTCTTCTGTATACGGATCAAGACCATCGAATTGACCGAACTGCGTCAGCAGTGCGGGTCCGACGAACGTCGTCAATCCTGTCTGCTGGTAGATCCCAGCAAACAGTGCCGTGATATCGCTGTAACCTACGAAGATCTTCGGATTGTTCCGGATCAATTCATAATCGAGTTCGTCGAGTAGCTGGTGTGAGTTAAACCCACCGATTGTCGAGATAATTGCCTTGATTGACGGATCTGCGAACGCCATATGTAAATCTTGCAGCCGTTCCCCGATCGTTCCTGCCGTATGACTATGAACAGCCGTTGCGTTCGGCATTAAGACGACCTCGAAGCCCATTTTTTCAAGTGTTGCGATACCGCGGGCGAGACGACGCGGTACGTATGCTGCGACAGCAGACGCCGGCGAGACGATGGCAATCTTATCCCCTTTTTGTAAGCGTGGTGGTTTCATGAGAGTTCCCCCTTTTCATTACAAGTATTTCCAGTATAACAAATCGAAAGGGGACCGCGTACTTTCATTTTTCCCCTCCATTTTACAGCTTCACGAAGAGCGAATCTCCGTTCTCAAGCAATTCTCCTTTTTCCGAGACATAATCGACCTTGACTGTCATATGTTGAAGAATCTTTTGTTCGCGCAACGACTTTGCCCACGCTGTGACCTGCGCTTTATCTTGTTCGTGTCGCTTGCGTGGAACGTCCACTAAGAGCGTCGGAGCGACTTCCTTCCGTAAATAAGCCTTTGAATCAAAACGCGCGTCACCTAGATGCTGTATTTTATCGTTGTCATAAAGTACGGTCACGCTCAATTGATTGTTCAGTTGTTCGAGAGTCGGCGACGGGATCCGTCGCTCTAACCGATCTTCCCAAAGTGACGCATGATACGAGTCAACGAACCTCCCCGACTCCTCTTGTTGATAGACGAAAAACTCAGTATTCGTTTTTTCGTCTATCGCGCGTGCGGCATATTCAAATGGAAAATTGCCCATGTTGTCGTAAAGACTACCGGTCACCTTCGCTTCCGGAAGATGCTGTTCTAAGTAAGTTTTTGCTTTCCGCTGTACTTCAGTCTCTTTCGTTCCATCCGAGTTCATGTCCTGTGTAAAAGCGAAAGTCATCAATAAGGCACTACCTCCGATGACTCCAATTAGACTGGCAATCCCGATTATCCAACGTTTCATATACTCCCCTCCCATATTTTTACACTTACAATTTTACCATAAAAAAAGTAGCGGACGAAGTCCACTACTTAAGTATTGCTGATTGGATTGCTTACTGGATAACAGCGTGAACGAGCGGGCGTTCTGCCGGTTTCGTTTCACTGATATGGTACGCGTGATCCATTTTTTCGATTGCTTGATCGAGTGTTTCTTTGTTTGAACGAAGTGTTGCGATGACATCGCCGACTTCGACACGGTCGCCGACTTTCTTGTGCAACGTGACGCTTGCTGCGTGATCGATCTCATCTGTTTTCGTCGCGCGTCCTGCACCGAGGATCATTGCTGCAACACCGACTTCGTCAGCGATGATTTCAGAGACATAACCTGCTTTTGAAGCGACGAATGTTTTTTCGTATTTCGTTTCAAGTGCTTTTGTCATGTCGTCAACGAGAGACGCGTCGCCACCTTGAGCTGCGATGAACTTTTTAAAGACGTCAAGTGCTGCTCCGTTACCGAGACGTGTTTCGAGATCCGCATATGCTTCGTCAAACGTCGGGTAGAAATCACCGAGGACTGCCATGTGTGATGCAATCGTCAAGGCGATGACTTTCAAGTCACGAACATCTTTCCCTTGAAGGACTTCGATCGCTTCCTTGACTTCGTTTGCGTTTCCGATTTCAAAGCCGAGCGGCTGATCCATGTCTGTAATGACAGCAACCGTCTTACGGTTGACACTCTTACCGATTGAAACCATCTCTGTCGCGAGTGCTTTTGCATCTTCAAACGATTTCATGAAGGCACCAGAACCTGTCTTGACGTCGAGTACGATGCTGTCTGCTCCTGCTGCGATCTTTTTCGACATGATCGAACTTGCGATCAATGGGATCGAGTTGACCGTCGCCGTGACGTCACGAAGGGCGTAGAGTTTTTTGTCTGCAGGCGTCAGGTTACCCGTTTGACCGATGATTGCCATCTTAATGTCGTTGACTTGTGAGACGAACGCTTCTTCAGAAAGCTCGACGTCAAAACCAGGGAACGCTTCGAGTTTGTCGATGGTTCCACCTGTATGACCGAGTCCACGACCGCTCATCTTCGCAACCGGAATACCGATTGACGCAACGAGTGGTGCGACGATCAGACTGATCTTGTCACCAACACCGCCTGTCGAGTGTTTATCGACTTTTTTCCCGTGGATACGTGAAAGGTCGATCACGTCGCCCGAGTTGACCATCGCCATCGTCAAATCAGCGATTTCACGATCTGACATTCCTTGATAGAAAATCGCCATCGACATCGCTGACATTTGGTAATCTGGAATCTCACCGTTCGTGAATCCTTCTACCATTGCTTGAATATCAGCTGTTGCGAGTTCGCCACCGTCTCGTTTTGTTGCAATCAAATCTACCATACGCATAATCTAGTTCCTCCTCAGGAGTGTTTTGTGAGTTTTATAAACAGTCGTTACATTTTTTTGATCGAACCGCGAACGAGTGATAGGAAGTGTGCCCGGACACGTTCTGTCGTTTCGATGACTTCATCATGATGTAACGGTTGGTCGAGAATACCTGCTGCCATGTTCGAGACACATGAGATCCCAAGGACTCGCATATCGGAATGACGGGCAACGATGACTTCAGGGACCGTCGACATACCGACGACGTCGCCACCGAGCATCCGTGCCATCTTGACTTCTGCTGGCGTCTCATACGTTGGACCAGTGTTTCCGAAGTAGACACCTTGACGGACACGAATTCCGAGTTCATCTGCTGTTTCTTGTGCGAGACGAAGTAATTCCGCATCATACGGCTTCGACATATCCGGGAAACGTGGTCCCATCTCATCGACGTTCTTCCCGATCAATGGGTTCGTACCGAAGAAGTTGATGTGATCTGTGATCAACATCAAATCACCTGGTTCGAACGCTTCGTTACAAGCACCCGCTGCGTTCGTGACGATCAATGTCTCGACACCGATCGCTTTCATGACACGGACTGGGAACGTGACCATGTCCATCGAATATCCTTCGTAGAAGTGGAATCGTCCTTGCATCGCAACGACTTGTTTCCCTTCAAGAGTACCGAAGACGAGTTGTCCCGCGTGTCCTTCGACCGTTGATACTGGGAAGTTCGGGATTTCATGATATGGAATCGCGATCGGATTTTCGATCTCATCCGCGAGGACACCCAGTCCTGAACCGAGAATCAATCCGATCTCCGGTTTTGCCTGCATCTTGCTTTCTAAAAACGAACGTGTTTCATTCCAGTTGACTGTCATCTGAATCGCTCCCTCGAATTATAGTTCTGTTAAAAAGCTTGTTCCATGTGCCGGCATCTTGACGGCGAAGTTTTCTGCGACCGTCGCTCCAAGATCAGCGAACGTTTCACGGATACCGAGCGGTTTTGCAACACCATTTTTATGGTAGGCAAGCAATGGTACGTATTCCCGTGTATGGTCAGTCCCAGCATGAACCGGATCGTTTCCGTGGTCAGCCGTGATGATCAAGAGATCGTCTTCGTTTAAGCGAGCAAACACTTCCGGAAGACGCGCATCGAACTCTTCGAGTGCTTGTCCGTAGCCTTGCGGATCACGACGATGTCCGAACAACGCATCGAAATCGACAAGGTTTAAGAAGCAAAGTCCGTTGAAATCACGATCGAGTTGTTTCACGAGCTGATCCATGCCGTCCATGTTCGACTTCGTCCGGATTGCATCCGTTACGCCTTCTCCATCGTAGATATCAGCAATCTTACCGAGCGAAATGACATCGAGTCCTGCCGTCTCGAGTTCGTTCATGACCGTCCGATCGAATGGTTTAAGTGCATAGTCGTGACGGTTCGCTGTCCGGACCCACGCTCCTGCTTCACCAAGGAATGGACGTGCGATGATACGACCGAGCATGTACGGGTCATCCCGTGTGATATCACGTGCGTATTCACAAATCCGGTACAATTCTTCTAATGGCACGACTTCTTCGTGTGCTGCGATTTGAAGGACAGAGTCTGCCGACGTATAGACGATCAAGGCGCCTGTCTCGACATGTTCTTGTCCGAGTTCGTCGAGAATTTCCGTACCAGAAGCCGGTTTGTTCCCAATGATCTTCCGACCTGAGAACTCTTCTAGGCGATGAATCAAATCATCCGGGAATTTTTCGAAGACACGGAATGGTGTATCGATCCGGAGTCCCATGATCTCCCAATGCCCTGTCATCGTATCTTTCCCTGCAGATACTTCTTGCATTTTTCCATATGCTGCAAGCGGTGCTTCTTCAGCTGAGATACCTTCGATCGGTTCGATATGCGAGAGACCGAGTTTTGCCATGTTCGGCATGTTGAGTCCGTTGCGTTCACGCGCGATGTGACCGAGCGTATGCGAACCAAGATCTCCGAACTGTTCAGCGTCCGGTGCTTCTCCGATTCCTACGGAGTCCATGACGATCAAAAATACACGTTTAAATGATTGAGCCATTTGCTGTTCCTCCTATATACGAGCTGTAGTTGTGCGATTCCCGTTACGATTTTTCCCGGAAAGGGACTAGACAAAACGCATCATTTGTCTGAAGTCAGACCTTTAAAAGATAGAACCATCATGCCCGTGGATGATGTTTCTTATACACGTCATGAAGTCGTGCTTTGTTAACGTGTGTATACATTTGTGTCGTCGACAAATCAGCGTGTCCTAGCATCTCTTGTACGACGCGTAAATCAGCACCATTTTCAAGTAGATGGGTCGCGAACGAATGGCGCAGGACGTGCGGTGTGATCTCTTTTTCAATACCCGCTTCCTTTGCCCGTCGCTTGATCATCTTCCAAAACCCTTGCCGTGACAAACGATCACCGCGACTGTTCAAGAAGACATCGTCCGTCTGTTGACCACCGAGACTATTGCGCGCGAGGTCAAGATATGTCCTGACACTTTCAATCGATGTCGTACTCATCGGGATGATCCGGGATTTGTTCCCTTTCCCAAGACACGACAGATACCCGAGTTCGAGTTGCAAATCGTTCAACTTCAGTTGGAGCAGTTCGCTGACGCGCATGCCTGTTCCATAGAGAAGCTCAAGCATTGCTGCATCTCGTCGTGTAAGCGGATCGACACCGACGACCGAATCAAGCAAGCGTTCGACGTCCGTTTGACTCCAGACGACGGGCAACTTCTTCTCCGGTTTCGGTAAATCAAGATGACGAGACGGATCATGTGTCGCAAGTCTCTCTTCGACCAGATATTGATGGAACGAACGGATCGAGCTCGTCGCCCGGCGAACCGTCGATCGTGACTTTCGTGCTTCAAGCAATCGTTCAATATGGTCGACGATATGATGTCGGTGAACCTGTTCGAACGAGGAAACTTCCGCTGTTTCAAGCGTCTGTAAGTATTGATTTAAATCATTTCGATACGCAGCTGCCGTATTCGCGGACATTTGCCGTTCAATCACTAAATAATTGATAAATGCTTCCAGTTGTTCACGCACTGAACTCATCCTCTTCGTTTACGAAATCGCTTACTTTCCCATCATATCAAAGGTGTAAACCGTTGTGAAGAGGTCTGACCTATAAAAATTGAAAAAGAAAAACCATCCGAAATTTCGTCGGACGGTCAGACTGTTTGTGTTTGCGATTGTTCCAACGCTTCCCGAGCATGGCGCTCTTGGCAGACACGGCAGACGCCATGGAATGTCAGGCGGTGATCCTTGATTTTAAAGTGGAATCGGGACACGATTTCTTTCTCTACTTCTTCAAGCATATCGTCTAAAATCTCTTCGACGGATCCGCATTCGATACAGACGAGATGGTGATGCGAATGACTCGCACCTTCTTGTCGTAAATCAAACCGGGATACGCCATCTCCGAAGTTGACCTTATCGACGACTTCAAGCTCCGTCAATAATTCGAGCGTCCGGTAAACCGTCGCAAGTCCGATGTCGGAGTTCTTTTCTTTTACAAGGAGAAAGACATTTTCGGCACTGAGGTGATCCGACTCATGTTCGAGCAGGACACGCACAGTCGCTTCACGTTGGGGAGTCAGCTTATATCCTTTACCGCTTAGCTGTTTTTTGATGCGTTCTACACGACTTTCCATCATAACGCCCCCTTTGTTCGAACTGATGCTATTATCATAGCTGATAATCAGTCTTTTTTCAAATTAAAATGATTATCAACTGAAAATCATTTAAATGAGAATCATTTTAAAGTACGAATTTGCCAATGCTGGATCGCCATGATCGTTTTCGCGTCAACGATCGTTCCGTTTGCAACGAGTTCGAGTGCTTCTTCGAGCTTCAATGTCTTATTTTCAAGGAACTCATCCTCATCGAGTTGACGATCACCGGCAGTCAGACCAATCGCTTCATAGATATGTACACGCTCACTGCAGAAACCAGGCGCACCGTAAAAATCAAAGACATGTCGTAACTCTTTCGCGACGTATCCTGTTTCTTCCTTTAATTCGCGTCCGGCACAATCAAGTGGATCTTCGCCTTTCTCGAGTTTTCCTGCTGGAATCTCGATCGATAGACTCTCGAACGCCTTCCGGTACTGTTCCACGACGATCAAATCACCTTGTTCATCAAAAGCAATGATCGCGACGGCACCATTATGATAGACCAATTCACGGACCGAGGTATTGCCGTTCGGTAACGTGACGACATGTTTCTCGACATCAAAGACTTTTCCTTCATAGATCACTTCACGTTCAATCGTTTTTTCTTCCATCGGATGTGTTCCCCTCTTCTATCTTAGTTTACGTTCTCTGTCATGATTAGTATGCCGTTTCCGACGTATTGCCGCAAGACTTCGAAATCGTCTTTTTCATCAGATATGATACACTAGAATGCAGAAGTTCCAAACTTATAGTTCATCTAAGAAAAGAGGGAATTGAACATGTCATTAGGATTAGGTACGATGACGATCTTAAAGCGCGGCCAGGAGGAAGCAACAGCAATCCTGCGGACGGCACTTGATGCTGGAATCACGCACTTCGATACAGCGGACGTCTATGCGAACGGAGCGGTCGAATCCATCATCGGTCAAACCTTCTCACAAGAGGATCGCAGTCGATTGTTCCTCGCCTCAAAAGGTGGGAATCGGATGAACGCGACCGGAACCGGTTGGACATGGGATCCGAGTTATGACTATCTGAAGCAAGCTTGTCTTGAAAGTTTGAATCGTCTTGAAACACCTTATCTCGACCTGTATTACGTCCACGGCGGCACGATCGATGATGACATCGATGCGTCGATCCGGGCAATGGAAGATTTAAAAGCAGAGGGGAAGATCAAGGAATATGGTCTGTCGTCACTGCGCCCGAATGTCATCGAATATTGGCTCGAGCATAGTAATTTCTCTTACTTGATGACGCCTTATTCGTTGCTCGATCGCCGCATCGAAGAGTTGTTGCCACGCTTAAAAGAGAAAAACATCCAAGTCGTTGCCCGTGGTCCACTGGCAAAAGGACTCTTGACACATGAGAGTGCTTCACGACTGCAGTCGGTTGATCGGTTCGAACAATTCGATAAGGAAACGCTTGAGGCGAGTCTACAAAAACTTCAAGATTTCCCGCTTCCTGCGCTTGCGTTGCAAGCCATCGATCAACAGGTCGACATCGTCCTTCCTGGTGCGTCGAGCGTGTCACAGCTTCAGGCAAACGTCCAAGCGATGAAAGAGTCGATCTCACAAGCTCAAATCGACCAGGCACTTGCTACACTACCGGTTCATCACTATACGGAACACCGGTGAGGTTTAACTCTTCATATCTCCGGGAAACTCCTTCTTTGTAACGTTCATACAGAGGAGGAGTTTTATTATGGCTCGTATTTTAATCGTATCAACAAGTGCAGATGACATGAATGGTCACAAAACAGGATTATGGTTCGAAGAGTTCGCAGCACCATACAACCTGTTTAAGGATGCAGGACATGATGTGACGGTCACTTCGATCAAAGGTGGCGACGTCCCGATCGATAAAGCATCGATCGTCAAAGAAATCTTGCCGAAATTCCAAGATGCACGCCGTGCGTTGCACGACACGAAAGCACTCTCGGAAGTTGATCCAGCATCATTTGATGCCGTTTACTTCCCAGGTGGTCACGGTGCAGTCGTCGACTTCCCGAATAACCCACAAGTGGCTGGTGCCATTGAAGCTGTCATCAAAAAAGATGGCGTCGTCGCATCGGTCTGTCACGGTCCAGCGGCCTTCGCGCACGTCATGATCGATGGCAAACCTTTCGTTTCAGGTCGTCAAATCAACGGCTTCACAGACGAAGAAGAAAAATCGACAGGTCTCGAAGATAAAGTACCATTCTTGCTTGAGACGACACTCCGTGGCGAAGGCGCTACTTTCCTGACATCGGATGCCGGTAAGGAATTCGCCGTCATCGATGGCAACGTCGTCACAGGACAAAACCCGGCTTCAAGTGAAGCGGTCGCGAAACTTGTCCTTGCGAAACTTGCGACACAAGCTTAATACGATACCTTTATACAAAATGGAGCAAACGACATAACGTCGTCTGCTCCATTTTTTTGGCGTGAATTACAATCGGTGAAGTGAATCCAATCGTTCGAGATCAGCTTCTGTCTCACGTGTTTTTTGTTCGAGTCGCTTTAACTCGTCCTCGAGTTGTTGCTGTTGTGCCTGTAGCGCAGATCGTTCTTCCTCCGTATAGGAACGTGCTACTTCTTTTTCTTTGAGATACCACCATTTTTTGACCTTTTTAGGTGGTGGTCCGAGTTCAATCTGTTGCTCGTGTTGTTTGACCTCATCTATTTGTTCAGCATGCGCCAATTGAAGCTGCTTCAATTCCGCCTCATAAGTGGCTTGTCTCGCTTCAAGAATTGGTGTGAGGTACGCGAGGATTTGCGCAGTAAAATCTCGCTTGACGACCCGTCGTAACACATCTCGCCGAAGGGAAGCTTCCGAATGACCTGAGGCATTCTCCCAAACGATTGAATCCGCTCGTTCTAGAATCTCCTCTTCTTCTGCTTCTCCGAGCCAACGTAATTTCAGCAATAATGGTTCAAGGAGTGCCTCTTCTACATACGCCGTAAATTGCGAATACGAGATCGCTTCTCGTATCAAACGTTCTTCATGTAAGTGAAATAAGGATTCCGCCTCTTCCTCAATCCAGTCTTCATAGTCATTAAAGTACATCGATTCTCTCCTTACTAAATCCTATTACAAAATAAAACTGGCTCGAATCCGCCATCTACATGACAGTCGAGCCAATATTGTTAGACGTTCGCTTCATTCTTTTTGATTTCCGCGATTGCCCAGTCACACCAATCCAAGTAATTCAACATCATACGCAAGCCGTACTCACTCGTCAAGGTCTCCCCTAGTGTCGCGCCGTTCTCAAGGTGGTCGTGACGCCAACTATGCATCATCTCGACGGCAAATTGATGGTGCCGCTTCGACTCTTCCAAATAAGCAACGGCTTCCTCAGGTGGGAGCAGATGCAAAAGCGACACCCGCATCAAGTTCTCATCCTTCATCTTCGGTTTGAATTCATTCGGTGTCCGTAACCATTCAACGAGCTCTGTCCGTCCTTTATCAGTGATGGAATAGACTTTCTTGTCCGGCAAGTCTTCTTGGACGATATGGACACTCGTTACGAGCTCTGCTTCTTCCATCTTCAACAACTCTCGGTATATTTGAGTATGATGTGCGGTCCAGAAGTGGATCATTTGTTTTTTGAAAGTCGCGCTTAAATCGTAACCGGTCGCTTCCCCTTGGGTCAGCAGCCCGAGTAGTGCAAATCGTAATGCCACTGGCTGCACCTTCTTTCCTTCTTTTGTATATATACTTAATTATCTCAAATATATCTTAATTTCGCTACTCTTGCGTCGAACGAATGTACGATTAAAAAAAGACCTACGAGCGAAATCACATTCGATCGTAGGTCTTCATGCGTTATTGCTTTTCCATTCGTTCTATTTACGTAATTGCTCGATTCCCTGTCGGACATGTCTCCAGTAAGAAAAAGGATGTGGAACGAATTGACGACGATCGAACCATTCGCCTGTCGTGTCCTGAATGCGCTCGATGGACATGTCCGCGATTCGTTCAAACTGCTCGATCGAAAAAGCAATCAATCGCTTCACCTCTGTTTCCTGGAGGACGTATGCGTCTATCGCTTGATCACTTCGAGCAAGAAAGACATGGCATCGCTCACAGTCCCAGAGCGACGCATCCCGAAACTCCTCTTCCTGGATGCCAAGCGGTATCAATTGATCAAACGTACATGTCAAACCAATCTCTTCCTCGAGTTCCCGGACACCATCCTCGACTGTCTCATCCGCAAGCAAGTGACCCGCTGCCGTGATATCAAGCATTCCTGGAAAGTCCTTCTTTTGTTCAGACCGTTGCTGGAGCAACACGACGTCCCGCTTTGGATCATAGACGAAACAATGAAACGTTTCATGCCACAAGCCGTTTGCGTGGACTTCTGATCGTGGACGAGGTCCGAGCAGGTTGCCCGCTCGATCCACGGTCATGATCATCTCTTGTTCACTCATCGCAACACCTTCGAAGCTTGATGGAATCGCTCCCCGACCGTATAGAGTTCAGCAATCAAGAAGACAATTGCGATCCAAATGATGGCGCTTGGGAACAGGATCATCGCTGTTAGGAATAAGAACCCTTCCGTTCGCTCGACGAGTCCCGGTTGATATTGAAACGACTTGTAGCCGTAATTTTCACTGACCGCTCCGATTGCAAGGAACATCGTCATCCCAATGACGAATGATGCGACGAGCAACAGAATAACGACCTGCGTTTCCGGAAATCGGAGTGCAAGACCAATCAGCACTGACAGCTCGACGATCCGGTCGAGCACAAGGTCAAGAATCGTGCCAATCGGAGTTGTCTTTTCTTTTCGTGCCATCGTTCCATCGATGACATCAAGCATGCCCGAGATCCACAACAAGACAATCGCCGTTCCCATCATGTCGTTATAGACGAAAAAGCCCGTCGCACCACCGATGATGCCGGAGATGATCGTCACCTGTGTCGCCGATAATCCAATTTTCTTAAATAAGGTCGCCCCTTGATCAAATAGGGGTTGAACGATTTTACGCGCACGCGTATCTAACATGTCACCCCTCCTTTCTAACGATATAGCCTTCTTTCTCATGAATCGTCTCGTCTGAAGAGAGCACGAGTCGTTCTCCGGATGCTCGTTCGACTTCGTAGAATCGAACACCGTATTGAATGAGTTCTTTCGTAATCGTAACACGTTCATCCGTCTCCTTCGTCGGTCTTGAGACCAAGTTGACTGCCGTCAACGGATGCCATGTTTCTTCAATCTGAATGCCTTCCCCAAAAAACGGGCTGGTCTGACTAAGCGTAATCGGCGTGCCATGATCGACGATTCGCCCCTGTTCTAAAACATAGACGATATCCGCCATCGCCATTGCCTCTTCCCGATCGTGTGTGACAAGGAGTGTCGTGACACCTTGTTCCTCGGTCAACTTCCGAATCAATGTCCGTAATTCCCGTCGTCTCGGTACATCTAGACTCGAGAACGGTTCATCGAGCAACAAGAAGTCCGGTTGACTCGCCAGCGCACGAGCTAAACTTGCCCGCTGCTGTTCGCCCCCTGACAGTTCGTGAACAGCACTTTTTCCTCTTCCCTCGAGTCCGACGCGATGTAACCAGGATTCGAGTTCGATCGGTGTTAATTGTTTGGCACCGAGACGGATGTTCTGTTCGACGTTCAAATGTGGGAACAACAGCGACCGTTGAAACATCATCGTCACACCTCGCTGATTCGGCGAAAGAACAGTGACATCTCGGTCGCCGAACTGAATCATTCCGCTCGTCACTCTTTCAAGACCCGCAATCAGGCGGAGAAGCGTCGTTTTCCCACTTCCGCTCGGTCCAACTAAAGCCACACATTGTCCAGATGCGATATTTAAATCGATATCAGACAACACATGCTTCGTTCCAAATCGTTTATTGACTTGTTGTATCGTGACTTCCATTTAAACGCCTCCGTACGATTCGTATCCAACTAGAAAAAATAACGGCTTGTCCAGCATAAAAGAGAATGGGCAACCCGATCAACCAGAGTGTCGCTAGACGCGCCGCCCCTTGCGAATTACCAGAATACGCCGGGAATACTTCGAGTGATATCATGCGGACGATCCCACCACCAATCAACGCAACTAGTGCATACTGACTGATCGTGATCACCGTGACGAGCAGCGTCACGGATTGTAACGTCGAACGAAGCATCGGTCCCGTCAAATAGAACCAACGCTTGAACCGGTTCCCCTCAATCAAGACCATCTGTTCAAGCATCCGTTCTCCGAGCGCTTGAAATCCGTTCGTGTACAAACGAACCGTATACGGCAAGGTCGGCAGAAGCAACACGAGCAGGACACCGAAAAATCGATCTGCCAAACCAAGACGGATCCATGTCAAATAAAGACCGAATGATAGCAATAACACGGGAACGAATAGTGGCAAACTAATCAAGAACTCTGCTATACGAATCCGTTTCCCCGTTTGAAAGGCAATCGCTTTTCCTGCCATGTATCCGAAGAGATGATTTAACAATACGACGGCACAAATCATCGCGACGGTCGTGCCGAGCGTCGCTTCTAGGCGCGGATTCCAATTCCACTCTCCTGGAATCAAACCAATTAAAGGAACGATGAACAGGAGTACAACGAATACAGTCACACTGATTTTTTTTTTCATTCGCTTCGCCCCCTACTGATCTTCGTTGCCAGTGGGCGTGTCAAACCAGTCATAAGCAATAGCAGGAAGAAGAGTCCTCCCGTCAAAACGACACTCATTGCAAAAGCGAGTGGTTGCTCCGATAAATCGCCTTGTGTATACAAATCGAACGCATAGACGCCAAGTAATTTTGGATAGGTCACGCCGAGCAGTGCTGGGATCTCATATGCGAACAGGATGAAGGCAAGCAAGATAAATGCTGCCTCAAGCATCGGAACGAGTAGGAAGACGCCCCGCGCATGCCAGAATCGGCGCACTGGTGATAAACCGAGCATCATACCGAGTTCTTGATAACGCGAATCAAGACGCCGGACCACCGGTAAGATATAAAAAAAGACGAACGGAATTTCTTTATACAGATACGTCAGGATGACACTAAAATAATTCCCTTCATGCGGTCCGATGACAGGCACATTACTCAAATAGAGAATCGCGAGGTATGCTGCTCCTAGATGAGGGATGAATAAAGGAATTGCAAGTAACGCAGCTAGTCGTGTTCTGCTCAAGAGCCGTGCGAGCACCATTCCAATGATCAGCGCGAGCACCGTACTGACGATGGCCACGTAACTACTGACGGCTAGACTCTCTAAAAAGACTTCATCCGTCAGTAGCTCTCGGTAGTCGGAAAGTGACGTCATCGAGATACTGACCCATAACCCATATAAGACCATCCCTGCCATCAAGAGTGCAGCAGGATACGCGTTACCGCGCCACACGAGACGGCCATTCCTTACGGATCATCTCGAAAATGGATGGGTCGAGTTCCGTCCGGACCTTTCCTTCAAAGACGCTTGGCTTTGGTGTCGACGGTGCAGCCGGTACATCAGCGAATTGCTTTTGTTCTGACGAATCAAGTGTCGATAAATCAAGACTTGTTCCGTCACCCCAATACGTCGCATCGTACTTTTTCAACTGTGCTTCTGGTGATAACAACGTATTGATCGCTACGAGTGCGCCCTTCGGATTCGGAGCGTTGAACGGTACGGAAAGGAAATGTGTCGACGCGATTGATCCATCCTTCAAGACGATTGGACGTGTTTCTTTCGGAAACGTTCCTGACTTCACTTCTTGTTCAGCTCGTCGTTCGTTGAAGCCCATCGTGAAATCGACGTCTCCCTTCGCGTATAACTGGTCGAGTTGAGCAAGCGTCTTTGGATACGTCTTCCCTTTTTTCCAGAGATACGGTTTGATTTCGTTCAAATAAGCCCATGTCTTCTTGAAGTCTGCTTTCGGATCTTTTAAAGTGTCATTCGATTCGACACCATACATGACATGGCGGACAAAAGCATTCCCCGTGAAGTCCGTCACTTCCGGATACGTGAAGCGTCCTGGATTTTCCTTGACCCATGACTTCAGTGCTTTCAAGTCGGTCGGTGGCGACTTAACGTCAGCTGCGTCATAGTGCAACGTATATTGAACTTTCCCCCATGCGGCTTCAAGTCCGTCTGTTTTCGTACCACTATCTGAACTCTGTGCGGCAGCATCAACATATTTCATGTTCGGGAGGACTTTTGTGATTTCTCCATACAGTAACTCATCTTTTTTAGCATTTAAAAAATTATCGCCATTGATCCAGACGACATCGATGACACCTTTTTCCTTACCTGCCTGTTTCTCAGCACGCAGTTTTTGAATGATATCCGCCGTCTCGATCGGGACCCGTTCTAACGTGATGTTGTGTTCCTTCTTCAGACGCGGTGCTACGTATTCATCGATGTAGGCATTGATGCCTTCATCGCCGCCCCACATATACATCCGGACCGTTGACTTTTCCGCTTCTTTTTCGATCGTCTGATAAGAAGTCCCTAAGACATTCTTCGGTTCCGGTGTCGCATCCGGTGTTCCACAGCCTGCGAGCAGCGTACCTAGGGCAAGAAAGCTGATTACCTTTGTTTTCATTTGTCGTTCTCCTCCGTCATCACTTTTTATCGAAGCCCGGTTTTCCTAACCACTCGATCAACCGTGGCATCACGCCGTACCCTTTTGCCGATAGCTCCATCCACCATGGTGCATTGACTTCACGTTTACGCCGCTCTATTGCTCGGACGACAGTCGAAGCTAGTCGTTCTTTCGATAGGACGATAGAAGCGACATTTTGCTCATACTTCCGGTCGACATCCGCACGGACAAAAAATTCTGTCGCGATTGGTCCTGGATTGACCGTCATGACGTGGATGCCTTTTGGACGTAACTCCAGACGTAACGCGTTCGAAAACTGCAACATCGCTGCTTTCGTCATGCAATAGATCGTTGATTTCGGTGTCGGCAACTTCCCCGCCTGACTGGCCACGTTGACGATCATGCCACCTTCTTTGAGTAATGGCAGACATGCCTTCGTTAAGCGAACGGGACTTAAGACGTTGATCCGGTGCATCGACTCAATCGTTTCAATCGAGGTATCGTCTAAGAAGCTGAATTCCCCGAAACCTGCGTTATTAATCAAAATATCAATCCGTCCATAACGATTTGCGAGTGTTTTTGCAAGAATTTCAGGCGCCTTTTCCAAATCGTAGACCAGGTAGTCTGCCTGGAGTTCAGATGCTAACGTTTGTAATCGATCCTCGCGTCGTGCAATTAAAATCAAGTTTGCGCCTTCTTTATGCAGAGTGCGCGCCAGTGCTTCTCCGAGTCCACTTGAAGCACCTGTGATGACGATCGTTCGGTTGATGAGTTGCATTAGACTTCCTCCGCTTTTGAATAGTAGAGGATACCTGATCGTTTCTCGACCGTGATCGCACCGCGGGCGACGAGTGTATCGAGACGTGCTTTCATCTCACTCATGACAAGAGGGAATGATTTTTTTAATCGGTTTCCATACGTCACTTGTGCTAATTCGAATAACGTATGTTCTCCCGTAAAATACTTCAAGAGCTGATCACCACGTGCTTTGCGTTGCATCAATCGTTCTTCGACGAGTACCGCAACATCTCGAATCGGAGCACCATGTCCAGTGTAGGCGATTCGAATCTGCTCACTTTGTAATTTTTCTAAGGAGTCAAGATACGCAAGAACGGGACGTTTTACGAGCACATCATCACCTGGTTGCGGTTGTTCGAGCAATGGATTCGGCTCGACCCGGTCGAGCAGGTGATCGGCCGCGAACAATACACCATCGTCACTTAGAATTCCGATTTGGTCACTTGCATGCCCCGGTAGTTCGATGACCCGGTATCTCCCAGACGGCGTAATCGCGTCGCCTTCTTTTAATGTAAAATCAAGTTGACCTTTTCCAAGCCATTTCAAGGCAGATTGATAGCTTGGTAACATCTCTTGAATCGCTAGCGGAACGCCAAACGATGTCGCCAATCGACGCAAGAATGCGTCCCCGTTGTTCAAGAAGGTCTCGTCCTGTTCCAAGTATGGGCGTAATCGCGCATGTCCATAGACGGGAATGCCTTTCTCTGAAAAGCGATGTGCCATCCCAGCATGATCCGCATGGTGATGTGTCACGATGACACGATCTAAATCCTCGACCTGAAGTTCATGTCGTGCAAGCGTCCGTTGCATCGTTTGCCATGCTTCAAGCGTATCCGGTCCACAATCAATGAGGATGTTTTCCCCTTCCGTTCGTAGTACATAGCAGTTCACGTCTCCAACCGGAAATGGTGTCGGAATCGGAATCGGGATGATTTCGTCTGATACAGTCATACCTACACGCCTCTTTTCTCTCGTCCATTTTCTTTCATTATAGAGAGAATGAAGCTATAGCGCCAAACTTTGTGCGTCAAAGGGTGACATTTGTTTTCTAGCTTACGTTAAAGCGCGAGAAATGGATGCACAAAAAACCGACCTTTCCGCAGATTGAAAGGTCGGTCAGAAACTTATTTTAAGTTGAGGACTGTTAATTTGTCGCGTGTCATCGAAGCTAAGCTACGTCCAACGCCTTGAACGCCGAGACCCGATGATTTCACACCGATGAATGGGAAGTGGTCAGGACCACGTTCCGTCCGACCATTGATTTGAACAGAACCTGTTTCAAGCGCATCCGCTACTGCAAACGCAGCATCGATATTCTCTGTGAAGACACTTGCTTGAAGACCGTATTCTGATTCGTTTGAGTATGCAATCATTTCGTCGACTGAGTTGACACGGATGATTGGAAGAACTGGTCCGAACGGCTCTTCCCAAGCAACACGCATGTCGCGTGTCACGTTGTCAAGAAGTGTTGGTTCGATCAAGTTCGCCGTACGTCCGCCACCTGTGACGAGCGTTGCGCCTTTGTCTGTTGCGTCCGTGATCAAGCCTTCGACGAAGTCCGCTGATTTCGTATCGATGAGCGGCACGACGACGCTGTCTTGTTCAGGTGAACCGACTGTCAATTTCGCGATTCGTGTCTTGAGTTCTTCGATGAGTGCATCCGCTTGATGATCAAGAACGAAGACGCGTTTGATTGCTGTACAACGTTGACCTGAGTAAGAGAACGCCCCACTGATGATATGATCTGCCGCAAGTGACAGATTCGCATCTTCAAGAACGAGCGCTGGGTCTTTTCCACCAAGTTCAAGGACAAGTGGAATCATTGCCGATTGACGTGATAGATGTTGTCCAGTGCCTGTACCACCAGTAAATGTGATCATGTTGATGCCCGGGTGAGCCGTCAAGTAATCACCGATGACCGATCCACGACCTGTGACGATGTTGACGAGTCCAGCTGGAAGACCTGCTGCGACGAGTGCCTCGACCATCAAGATACCGCTGATCGAACCTTGTGTTGCCGGTTTGAAGACGACGGCGTTTCCTGTCATGAGGGCAGGTGCGAGTTTCGCTGCTGCCAAGTTGACTGGGTAGTTGAACGGTGAAATCGCAAGCACGACGCCGAGTGGTGCTTTTTTGATGACCGCGATTTTTTTCGCGCTACCACCAGGGAACGAATCCCCTTGCATCATCTGACCGTCGAAACGGAGACCTTCTTCCGCTGTGTAGCGAATGATTTCAGCTGTCCGTTTGACCTCTTTGACGCCATCTGCACGTCCTTTACCGACTTCGCGCATGATGACTTCACCGATTTCGTCCGCACGTTTTTCGAGTTCCGTTGCCCAAGCGTGAAGCAATTCAGCCCGTTTGTTCGCTGGTTGTTTTGCCCACTCTGCTTGTGCCGCTTTCGCTGAAGCGATGGCACGATCGACTTCCGGTTTTGTCATCGCTTGGACGCGACCGACAAGATCCTCTTTATATGGTGAAGAGATTTCAATCGTCTCTTTTGATTCACTTTCATGCCATTGTCCATCTAGTAAAAATGTGTAGGTTGTTGCTGTAGTCATTCCACTCTACCTCCATTTATTTTTATCTCTCTCATTTCAGTGTGTGGCTGCATAGCTTATTGTAATCAATTGGTCTGACAAATGCCAAACTTTTTGCTTAACATATTATGAAAGCGATTACAACACTTTTTTTGTCAATTCAGAACTAGAATTTTTAGCGTAGCATGCCGATAACTAGTCAGAAGTGAAGTGAAGGTAATGGAAAGGGGCACAACCATATGTATAATCAGCACGATATTTTATTAGAAGCCGGCACGAACGAACTCGAGATCGTCATCTTCCATTGCGGACCATACACGTTTGGAATCAACGTCATGAAGGTTCGGGAAATCATCGTTCCGCTCCCGATGACACCACTCCCAGGTACACCGGACGCTGTTAAAGGATTGATTGAACTGCGTGGCGAAGTCATGACAGTCATCGATTTGCCGACGGTCATTGGTGTTCCACACGATGAAGCAACCGAGGATCGATTGATCATCTGTGAATTTAATGGGGAAAAAAGCGTCCTGCGTGTCGATTCCGTGACGGAAATCCGTCGTATCTCATGGGAACAGATCGATACACCAAACGAACTCGCTCGTGGCATTGAGGGATTAACGAACGGTGTCGTCAAAACGGGCGACAAAATGATCATCTTGCTCGACTACGAAAAAATCGCACTTGAGCTCTCACGCAAGGATATCTTCGCCCGCGAAGAAGGGCGTCGCGTCCAGTCCCGTGACCGGTCCGACAAAGTCATCTGGATCGCCGAAGACTCGGAAATGCTCCGGACGTTGATCATCGAAACACTCGAGGAAGCCGGTTACCATGGTCTGAAATGGTTCATCAATGGTAAGGAAGCTTTTGATGCGTTTGAGAACGGAAGCAACTGTGACCTCCTGATCACCGATATCGAGATGCCGAAGATGGATGGACTACACTTGACGAAACGACTCCGTGAAGATGATCGTTATGCGGAATTGCCAATCATCGTCTTCTCTTCCTTGATTTCCGACGATTTACGCCATAAAGGTGAGTCGGTTGGTGTCAATGCACAAATCACGAAACCGGAAATCGGTCGTTTGATCGAAACTGTCGATTCATACGTCTTATAAGAAAAAAAGCCGACAGCATGTCGGCTTTTTTGATCTATTCGATTGCTCAACGCAGCGCGTCAAGATTTTTTCCAGTAAACACATCGAGCCAGACGACACGGAATTCCACCATGCATTGCTCAATCCGATCGACGATTTCTTGTGTTCCGGTCATTGAACCAGATTCTGCTTCTTTTTCAAGCAGTTCGAAATCATCAGCTAAATCATCAGCGGCAACGGAATAGGAAGCACCTTTTAGCAAGTGAGCGAGCTTTTCAGTTTGCTCAGCATCTTGCTTGGCGACGGCATCTTTTAGTTCAGGAAACTTTCGATCGAACTGCGCGATATACGTTTCTCCGATTTTTTGAAGGAACGCGTGATCCCCACCCGCGATCGATTGAAGTTCTTCGAGCTTCTTAGCATTAAAAAAAGGCATGTCTTCCCCTCCTCTGTTTTCATCTTATCACTAATCTTCGTAAAAAAAAATCGGAGAATCATTTACACGCCATCGTTTCTATTTCTATAATGAGACAGTGAAGAGCAGGAGGGATAGACAATATGTTGACGATTTATCGAAGCGATGTCACCGGGGCAGTCAACGAGATACAGGAGTTCACGAAGGGTTCCTGGATCCATCTTGTCAATCCGACAAAGGACGAAGCCGACCAAGTCATCGCTGCTACGAATATTCCAGAGGATTTCATTTATGACCCTTTGGACGTGGAAGAAAAACCACGTTTTGAAAAAGATGAAGAAGGTCTACTGATGATTGTCGACGTTCCCTACATCGAAGAAGAATCATCAGGACGCCGTTATAATACGATTCCGCTCGGTATCATCGTGACATCCCGTCATTTCATCACCGTTTGTTCGCAACAGCTCGATGTCCTGACGTTATTCTCGAGTGGTAAGTTGCGAGGATTCCGGACGAATTACCGATCGCGCTTCGTATTCCAGATTCTCTATAAAGTCAGTTCCTCGTATTTACGTTTCTTGCGTCAAATCGATCGTCGTATGGACGAACTTGAGGAAGAACTTCAACGTTCGATGCGAAATCAAGAAATCTTTCAATTGATGAACCTTCAAAAATCATTGGTCTATTTCATGACGTCCTTGAAATCGAACGATGGTGTGCTCGACCGAATCATTAAGACACCGAGTCTTGAGAAACATGAAGATGATGAAGATTTACTGGAAGATGTCTTCGTCGAACACCGACAAGCAATGGAGATGGCTCAAATCTATAAGGACATCATCAGTTCGACGATGGATACGTTTGGTTCTGTCATCTCGAACAACGTCAACTTCGTCATGAAGTTCCTTGCCTCGATTACGATTGTCATCTCGATTCCGACGATGATTTCCGGGATGTTCGGGATGAACGTCCACGTTCCATGGGAAGGAGAAGTCATAGGATTCTGGATTGTTTTCGGTATGATGATCTTCTTCTCTGGTCTTGCCGCCTTCATCTTATGGCGGAGAAGGTTCTTTTAGTTCAAGTAGATTCAGAGCTTGTATGACTCAAAAAAGACTCAGCGACGGTGCTTCCGTCGCTGAGTCTTTTCATTTACAGGTTAATTGATTTCGACCGTCACGAGACATAGGTCATCCGCTTCATCGCTTTGATCCGGTTGAATCAACTGATGGATGTTCGGTCCTTGTTGTTCGATCAGATTCTGGATGGCATGGATTCCTTCATCAATGCCTTTACTGTAGAGTTCCATGAAACCATCCGTGTACAGGTAAACACATCCTGGTGAGACGATGTCGATCGTCTTACTCGAATACGTCGAGTCTTCGAACATACCGACAGGAAGTCCCGTATTCTCAAGCGGAATGATTTGATCATTCATGCGTAACAAACCAGGTGGGTGCCCTGCGTTCGCATAGCTGAGCTTCATCTCATCTAGGTCGATGTAGAGGTAAACGGCAGTGAAATAGATTTCTGTCTCGTCTCCCGGGAACAAACGACTCATCTGCTGATTCAATTCTTCAAGTACTTGTGCTGGATCACCAATCCGGTGCACGAGTTCGAACAAAATCGAACTCATTCCCATCGTGATCAGCGCAGAAGAGACACCGTGTCCCATGACGTCAAACAAGATGATGCCGTATTTATTCTGAGAGATGCGGTACCAGGCGTACATATCTCCCGCGAGCTTTTTAGAAGGGATATACGTCGCCATGATGCGGATCTCATCGTCTTCGATATTCGCACTGAGCACACTCTGTTGCAGTTTTTGCGCCAAATCAAAGTCTTCCTGTAATACTTTTTCATATCGTTTTCGCGCATCGATTGCTTGCTTCAGACCAATCGCGTTACGAACTCGCGCGAGCAATTCCGTTTTACGAATCGGTTTCGTCGTATAATCTGATGCTCCTGCATTCAGTCCATCAACGATATCTTCTTCGTTTGATCGCCCGGAAACGATCAGAATCGGTAATTCATCAAGACCAAACCGTTTTCGAATCAAACGTGTCGCCTCGATTCCGCTGATTCCTGGCATTTCGACGTCGAGGAGAACGACGTCCAACTGTTCGATGAATAACGGATCCTCCATCAATTCGATTGCTTCTTCCCCACTCATCGCCTTGACGACGTCATAGCCTTCATTTTCTAACAATCGCTCTAGGAGCATTAAATTCGTTAACTCATCATCTACGACCAAAATACTCATACGCCGTCACCTCGTTCCGTTTAACATGTTTATCTGACATCAGTTTAGCACACAACCTACAATTTCGTTTAGACGGAAGCTGCGTTTTCCGTCATACTAGAAAGTGAACGAAAGGAGGAGTGGACTATGTGGTTATATGTCGTCTCCATTCTCATCATCGTATTCGTCTTGGTCGCCTCGATCATCGTCATTTCGAAAGGATATGGCTACAAAGGCAACAAAGATGATATCGAAATCGATTATGATGAAATCAACCGAAAACTTCGTCACGAAAATGATGATGATTCATCCAACAAATGAACCTCTTAGACCATCATATCACGATGGTCTTTTTTATATTCATTTCAAATACATGTTATTTTTAAATGTTTTTTATTCACTCACAAGGGTATATCCATATCATGGTTAAATATTATCTCAAGGGAGTGTTCATCATGGAACCGAAGCTTCAACATGATCCACACGCAGCACATGCAGAACATCCGAATCGCCAGTTCGATCAGGAAGAATCATCAGGTCGTCAAATCAATCTCGTCACAGGGATGTTGCTCGGTGCCCTTGTCGGCGGTCTATTGACGCTACTTAGTTCTTCGTCTCGCCAAAATACGAAACAGAGTTTACGGGGAGCGAAAGATTCCGTCTCTACCCTCGCTTCTTCTATTAAGGAAGATCCGTCAGGTAAAGCATCACAAGTCATCAATCAAGTGAAGAGTGCTTCAAGCATCATTCAAGAAGTCGCATCTGACGTTCAAAATGTCTATGACAAAGTGAACACAGAGCTTGAAACGGTGAAATCAGATGCCTCGACGGTGAAAGAGACAGTAAATGAGACGAAAGGTGACTTGAATGCAATCAGCAATAAAGTCGTCGAAGCGAAGGATGTCGCACTCGGCAAAGAAGAACCACCTGCTGAGCATGATGCTTCCGACAAACAAGCAAATGATTCTCAATCTTCTGAGGAAAAACATAAAGGTGAAGGCATCTAATCATTCAATGCACTTCTTCTTTCTCCCCGACATGTTCAGCATGTCGGGGTTTTTAGCGTAGGAATTGAACAACGATCGCAACGCGTTCGCGCATTCCAAATCGAAGGACTCCTGAAAGTGGCGTTTCAGCCGGAATCGCATCCGTCTGTAAACCAAGTTGTTTCGCCTCTTGTCGCGCACGGTACAGATGAAAGTCTGACGTGACGATCGAGACGCGACGAACGTCCTTTGGCAACAATGCCTTTGAAAATTGTAGATTTTCCGTCGTTGATGTCGAGTCGGCTTCAAGGATCAACCGCTCTTCAGCAATCCCAGATGCCACCATCCCGCGACGCATCGCCTCTGCTTCTGAAATATCTTCATCTGGACCTTGTCCACCGCTCAAGATGAAGCGGACTTCTGAATGTTGTTTCCCATATGCCGCAGCTGCCTGAATCCGGTTATGTAGGATTTGCGACGGTTTTTCTCCTTTGACACCCGCACCGAGGACGATGACATACGGTGACGTCCCATCAGCGAGTGGCCGTTCCCCTTTATTAACGAAAATACCGACACTGTACCAGAAGGCGACACAAGCGACTAATCCCCCACCGACCATCCATTTGATGTTTCGTTTGTTAAACGTGCGTTTGATCATACCGTACGACCTCTCTACTAAAAAATGGCTTACGGTAGGCAATACGAATGGTTCTCCAAAAAAGTTTCAGCATAACAGGTTCGGACTCAATGAAAAAAGGCTGACTCAAAAAAGAATGACGCGTCTTTTCACGCCCTTTCCTCAGGCGAGACACAAGCCAGTTTTCCTGCTTTATTCAAGCAGGAAAGCGGGTCTTATTTGTCTCTGTCAGCGCAAAGATGCGCTTTTCCTTGTAGGAGTTGCGTGAAACGCGTCATTCTTTTTGTTACAAGATAGGGGTGGCAGATCATCATTCTGCCACCCCTATCTTTGTAGAGACTGACTGTTGAGTCAGCCCCTTTCCTATTCACTGACTCGTCATCAATTTCCCCAAATTGATGTTACGTATTCCGGATGATCGATGAACGGATTCCGGTTTTTTTGCCACTTCTCGAAGATGACATCGTTGCGACGTTTCTCGAAGCTATCAACTGGGTCAAGCTTATTCCATGCTTTCAGCGTCGACAATTTGCCGTGTAACGGGTTCGTACCATTATTGACGTTTTCTGAAGCTTCGAGATCGATTTCTCCGCCACCTTCATAACGAACCGCCATGTAGAAGATCATCCGCGCGATGTCACCTTTGACACGGTTCGGTGGTTCCCACGAATCGCTATCGCGATAGCAATCACATCCACTGTATTTCGTACCACCATTGTCGAAATCTAAATTCCCACGTGCGCTGTTGACGACAACGTCTTCCGGACGCAAGTGATGCAAGTCTGTTCCAGGACCGTTTGACGTACCAAAGTCACCGTGTGACTTTGCCCAGACATGTTCACGATTCCATTGACCGACATTCCCACCGTTACTGCTCTTTGAAATCGATTTCCCCGTGTATAACTCGATGACATTATTCGCATTGTTTGGATCTTGATCCGTTTCTTTCAGTGCTGTCCATACCGTGTCGTATGACACTTGTGTATGATTGTCGATGATATCGTGCAGCGATGCCTTCAACGCTGCCCCTGTCTTGCCCGCTGCTGGTAGATAGTACGCATCGATCGTCGATTGTGACGTGACCATCTGCGGACCAGCTGAAACTTGTTTTGGATCAACTGTTTTTGCTGTGACCGGTGTAAAGACGATTGACCCGAGCGCAAGTGTTGCGGCAAGCGCACCTGTGACCTTTGACTTCCAGTTCATGTGTGTTCCCCCTTAAATGGTATGTATGAAAGCGGATGTTACACGCTCATTTTCACACCGAATCCATTCCTGGTGGAAGATGGACGATAGACCTGCTTTTTTGAAGATGATTCATCGTTCAGAATATTCATCGAAAGGCAACGGTTAGATGGTCCTGATTTTTTTCATTCATGACGTCAATCCGATCAAAATAGTTCTTCAGAATAAATATTCTAGGGTCAAAAGTCACGAACAAAAGAGACTTACAAATAAGAATCCGGGACGATATTCCTCCTGTCTGAAGCTTCCCTATAATAAATAATGCAAGCGCTTTCACAAATCATAAGGAGGTCTTTACGTGAAACAAAAAAGATGGATTTTAGCAACCGTCGCATCCGCTGCTTTTTTAGTGCCACTTGCGCAACCGATTGCAGTCGGCGCAACGGCAGACAACGGAACGATGATGCAGTATTTCGAATGGTATGTGCCAAATGACGGTAACCACTGGAACCGTCTCGGGAGTGACGCAACAAAGCTCGATCAGCTCGGGATCACATCGGTCTGGATTCCCCCTGCTTACAAAGGTACCTCGCAAAATGATGTCGGGTACGGCGCCTATGATTTGTACGATTTAGGTGAGTTCAACCAAAAAGGAACGGTCCGTACGAAATACGGCACAAAGGCGCAATTAAAAACGGCGATCGGACAATTGCATACCGCCGGAATCGATGTCTATGGCGATGTCGTCATGAACCATAAAGGTGGTGCCGATTTCACGGAAGCCGTCACGGCAGTCGAAGTCAATCCGGGTAACCGCAATCAGGAAGTCTCGGGCGATTATCAAATCCAGGCATGGACGGGCTTCAATTTTGCAGCACGAAATAACCTCTACTCGAACTTCAAATGGAAATGGTATCACTTCGACGGCACGGACTGGGATCAATCGCGTTCTAAGAGTGCCATCTACAAGTTCCGCGGTACCGGTAAAGCGTGGGATACGGATGTCTCAGGTGAAAACGGCAATTACGATTACTTGATGTATGCGGATCTCGACTTCGATCATCCAGAAGTCCAGCAAGAAATGAAGAACTGGGGTAAATGGTACGTCAACGAACTTGGTCTTGATGGATTCCGTCTCGATGCCGTCAAGCATATTAAACACGGTTACTTAGCGGACTGGCTCGCGAACGTTCGTCAGACGACAGGCAAACCATTGTTTACAGTCGCAGAGTACTGGCAGAACGATCTTGGCACGTTGCAAAACTACTTAAGTCGGACGAATTATCAACAATCCGTCTTTGATGCACCGCTTCATTATAAGTTCGAACAGGCAAGTAAAGGCGGCGGGTACTATGACATGCGGACGATCTTTGACGGTACTCTCGTCAAGAGCAATCCAGTCCAAGCCGTCACACTCGTAGAGAACCATGATTCGCAGCCTGGACAATCGCTTGAATCAACGGTTCAGTCATGGTTCAAACCGCTTGCTTACGCGATGATTCTGACACGTGAACAAGGCTATCCGTCGGTCTTCTATGGTGACTACTATGGTACAAAAGGTACGTCGAATCGCGAAATTCCAGCACTCGCTTCGAAGATTGATCCGTTACTCAAAGCACGGAAGGACTTCGCGTTCGGGAAACAAAATGATTACCTCGATAACCAAGACATCATCGGTTGGACACGTGAAGGTGTCTCAGACCGGGCAAAATCAGGTCTTGCGACAATCCTTTCGGATGGTCCTGGCGGTAGCAAGTGGATGTACGTCGGGCTTCAGAACAAAGGAGAAGTCTGGACAGACATCACTGGAAACAACACAGCATCGGTCACGATCAACCAAGATGGCTACGGTCAATTCTTCGTCAATGGTGGTTCGGTCTCCGTCTATCGTCAACAATAAGCAATCAAAAAGGTCTCTTCCGTATGACGGGAGAGACCTTTCTTCTTCATTCAGCGAGACCGACACTCGATTTGATATGATCTTCTGTCTCGATTGCTTGTAAGAGGAAATGCGCCACATCTGCGCGATTGATTTGTTTTGCATCTTCCGGAACACCTGTATCTGCTTGACGATAAAGCCCCGTCAACGGACCGTTCAGTAAACGGAGTGGTCGGGCCACCGTATAGTTCAAATCCGCTTGTTGCAAAAGCGCGATCGCTTGGCGGTGATCCTTCAGTGGATTTTTCAGAATCCGCTGAGCGAGCATTCCTTGTACACCCGGTAATTCATCATCAACACCGGCAGACGCGACATAACCAATTCGGTCTACGCCCTGCTTTTTCATCGCTGTCACGATCCGGACGAGACTCCGTTCTAAAAAGCCACTGTATGCAAGACTCTCTGTGCCAAGAGCCGTCAGGACAGCCTCTTGCCCGGCAATAGCAGCCGTCACCGCTTCTTGATCGAGCACGTCACCTTTAACGACGTGTAACCGTTCGTCACGTAGTGTCAGTTTTTCCGGACTGCGGACGAATGCTGTGACCTCATGACCGTGATCAATCGCTTGCTTGACCAGTTCTTGCCCCGTTTGACCCGTCGCTCCAAAAATAATCAATTTCATACAAAACATCCTTTCTCTTTCAAGAACCACTGATTCCATCATACCCTCACCACTTGAAAATGAATCGTCTCACCTTGTCTTTATTTTCAGAAAATTGTTTTTATTTGTTAAGCGTGTATGCTAAAATCTTCCTAAGTACATATGGATATTTTTTCCTTAAAAACAGGAAGGAGGATCGCTTGTGTTACGGCAACGCTTTATCATGTCGCTTGGTGTCATTCTAATTGGTCTGTTATTGTTTCAAACTACCGCGACGTATATTTACACGCATTACATCATGCCGGATCCTTTTAAAAAGCCTTCGATTGCAGAAACTGAAGCGAATGGCGAAATTAGTTTTAAAAACGGTCACTCACCTACTAACACAAAAGGCAAGATGCCTTTTGAACCGATCGATCCACGACCTGGTCCAAAAGAGCTCTGGAAATCCCTTAAAGCGGATGCCTCTGACTCCCCCTTTTCTTATCTACAATATGTCATTTTAATCAGCTTATTTAGTTTCATGGTCTGGAAACTCGTTCAGTCGCGTCGCGTGAAAAAACGGCGCAGGTCTACAGGAGACGTAACGGATGACGTTCCATTCGCTCAATCAATCTTTCGTCCTGCTTCTTTAAGAAAATCACCTTATCTGTATGCATCGTATTCGTCTTCACGTGTCCGTAATCTTGTCATTCGTTTTGAGCAACATTTACCGCGCAGTCAGCAACGTCGTCCGAACGAAACGCTTGAAGACTGGTTACGTCGAATTGAGGTCCCTGTCGATTTTCAGTTGTATCGGAATATCCGCTACGGTGATATGTCGGAAACAATCGTCACGGACGATGAAATTCTACGCTTCGAACAACAACTAGCACGCTACTCAACCATTTAACCTTGGAGGGATTTCCTATGAAACTACAACAATTAAAAGACCAACTCAATTCGATCTATCTCGGTAAACCGGACGTCATTGATCTCTGTCTGACGGCACTCATCGCAGAAGGACATATTCTATTAGAAGATGTACCGGGAACGGGGAAAACGATGCTCGCGAAGGCGCTCGCTCAAAGCTTCGAGAGTGCCTTCTCGCGGATCCAGTTCACGGCGGACCTTCTCCCGTCAGACGTCATCGGTTCGGACTTCTTCAACTTAAAGACGCAGGAGTTCGAGAATAAACGCGGTCCATTGTTTGCGAACGTCGTCTTGATCGATGAGATCAACCGCGCCGTTCCGCGGACACAATCGGCATTACTTGAGGCGATGGAAGAGCGTCAGGTATCGATCGGTGGAACAACCTATCAGATGCCAGCCCCATTCTTTGTCATCGCAACACAAAACCCGATTGAATCGGCAGGAACATTCCCACTACCGGACGCCCAACTCGATCGATTCATGGTCGCAATTGAAGTCGGTTACCCGGATTTCGAGAATGAACGTCGCTTATTGTCTGAGATTCTGACGAACGTCCGTCGGTCAGCCGTCGGCATCGCGTCAGGTGGCGACTTGATTTCCTGGCAGGAAGAGGCACGCCGCGTCCATGCATCGCAAGACGTGCTCGATTATCTATTACACATCGTTCAAGCGACACGAAATCATGAACTCATTGAAGTCGGCGTCAGTCCGCGTGGAGCGATTGCATTACTTCGCGCCTCGCAAAGCTATGCGTTCTTGAATCAACGCGACTTCATCATCCCGGAAGATATCAAATATCTTGCAAAACACGTCCTGTCCCATCGCCTGACACTGACACTTGAAGGTGGAATCAAGACGACGAAAGCGGCTGTCTTGACGCATATTCTTGACGACGTGCCGGTTCCGGTCGAGATGGGGTGACGAATCATGCAGATTGAACGTTCCGTCCCGTTTTGGCTTGAACGTCGACTCTTTCCACTGTACGTCACGATGACGTTCATCTTTCTTTTCATTCCACGTCTTTCCGTCCTCGGTTTTCTGTTCGCAGCCTTAGCGACGATTCATTTCGTCGTCGGGCGAACAGAAAAGCAGCTTCGACGGGACGTGGCAATCGAATGGAAACATTATGAATCATTGATGTTCAACCAGGAACAGACATCACTCCATTTACAAGTCTTCGGCGTCGAATCCTTGAGTCAACTCGGACTCGAAGCGACACTTCGTTTGCACACGGATGGCGGAGTCATTTTCCCGGAGATGGACCCACTACATCCGGCGACGTTTCATGCAGTGATTGACTCTGAAGACGGAGTGACGATCCCGATTCAGACGGTTCGCCGCGGACCAGCCGAGTTCGATGAGATCATCTTGACGATTCGCCTGCCCTGGAAGATGGGCGTTTATCTCTTTACGTTCGATACATATCCGTCGTTTACAGTCTTACCGTCCTTGACGGCGCAAGCGACGCCGCTTCTTTTACAGCGTTTACGGATCGGTGATCGACCGGACCGTTACTCACCGCTCAAGAACAAACTGGTTCAACTCGGTGCAAAACCCTATACGGCGGAACCGTCAAAAGAGATCGATTGGTATGCGACGGCGAAGACCGGTCGCTTGCAGGCAAAAGTATTCGAAACGAGCAATCAAGATACGTTTACGATTGCCTTGAACTTATCTGCCCCGAGCGGTTACGGACTCCACCAACAATTTGAGACGTTCATCGAACAAGCGGCATTCCTGATCAGTGAATTAATCAAGGAGGGCTGTAAGATTGAACTGTTCTTGAATCGACTCGACGGAGCAAACCGGATGACACATCACTCGTTACAAGAAGGACAACCGCAATTAAAACATGTCCTGATGACCCTTTCGACGGTCTCGACGCGTGATTCGTTCATCGCGACACAACAGTTCGAACGCTATGTACTGCGCAGGCAACATATGAACAGTCAGTTGATCCAAATTGGCAATGACCGGATCCTCGCCATCGGCTGAGGATCCAAAGAAAGGAGTTTTTCGCCTCATGGTGTTTATCGCCCGAAAATCAATTCAGCTTATCGTGGCATTTTTTGTCTTGATTGCGATCAGCGCCCTTCCGGCGCTTGTCGCGCAAATGAAATTCAACCCAGCAAGCTACTGGGAAGGTCTGAAGCAACAATTTGCTCAATTAACGAAACTTGATGAGATTACCTATTTCAACGTAACCGCTCAAAAGGAATTCTTGTTGCTTCCTACCATCAGTCCATTCATTAAAGAGACGTTGATCATCTTTACGACAGCTATGCTGGTCTCCGCTGTGTGTGCGATTTTTTATGCTTATTTGTTTTATCGGAGTGGTCGCAAAACACGCATGATGCTGAAACAAACGACTCGGACGCTTGAGATGGTTCCGGATCTGTTCTGGATCATTCTTTCGCAATTCCTTGTCCTCTATCTGTTTAAAACGACCGGGTATGACAAAATCGAAATTGCGGGATCCTATGCTGAGTACATTCGTTTTTTACCGATTCTTACGCTAACGTTGACAACACTATTCTTCTTCATCAAATGGTTAACGACGCAAGTACTCGAACAGGAAGCTGCTCCTTTCCTTGAACTCGCACGGGCTAAAGGCATTCGTCCTGCCGCTCTTTTCTGGAAACATTTGATTCCGACAATGATCTATCGGTTTTATCTGTTTTTCCGAGCGAACATCATTACGGTCTTATCGAGTCTCGTGATCATTGAATACACGTTCGAAGTGCAAGGTATGTTCCGGTTCGTCTTTTATAATGGACAAATGCCGATTTTGATGGTCATCTTGTTCTTAATCTATCTGCCGATTTTCATCATTGATTTGTTGGCAGAATGGCTTATTCCTAACGCCTGGAAAGGGGGGATTTGATGCGTCGTACTTTGATGCGAGATCCTGTCTTCTGGCTATGTTTATTTTTACTCACTGGTTTACTGCTCCTTAGTTTTGGAAATATGATCTTCCGTGATGGTCAAGTCGATCAAATCTCGAACCGGTATGCTGAAGACGGTACGTTCCTTGCGACGTCACCACTAAAACCGTCAAGTGATCAATGGCTCGGTACAGACCGCTCTGGCTATGACCTCTTTCAATTGATGATTGAAGGATTTAAATGGACAGCCGGTATTTGTATGATTGTTGCGCTCGGTCGAATGTTTCTTTCGCTAGTGATTGCGATTCCGCTAGCTTTTAGAAGTGCTCGCATCAATCGATACTTAAAACTTATTCTTGATGGATTTTTAGTTTTACCGCTCTCTCTTGTCGCGTTGCTCATTTTGCTTCCATCACTTACGTTCTTTGATTCGACTGCTATCCCACCACTTTTTGATCGTGTATCGTTTGAATTGATTGTCTTGATTTTGCTTGGTCTCCCCTCTTTATCGCTTTATCTGATTGCTGAGACCCGCCAGTTACTTAGTCAAGAGTTCATGATTGTCGCACAGACGCTTGGTGGCAGTCCGTGGCATAGGTTCAGACGCCATATTTGGCCACATCTTGTTCCAACGTTGACAATCGTTTTTATGCAACAGTTCATCCAAACGTTGATGTTACTCGTCCACTTATCGCTCTTTGATATTTTCTTTGCAGGAACAGTTAATTTACATGTAGGAACTGCTCCAACGATCTTTGAATGGTCATCGATGTTTGGCTATTACTACAATCAGTTTTCGGCGACGTCGTGGCTCAACCATATGTTCCTCGTTCCACTGATTGGACTAGCATTAGTCGTCTTTTTCAGCAATCTATTCATGAGTCGACTCGAACGGGCTTTCCGATTCCGCCAGCAACTAAAACCAATCAAGCTATCGGCATCTCGTGCTCAAGACGAAGCTGCCGCGACGTCGATGGTTGATCCCTTTACACCCGTTGCACTGAAATCTCATCACGATTCTGATTGACAATCCATTTTTTTCCTCTTACACTAAAAAAAACACGAAATGAGGGCGTCCAATGTAAGTCATTCTGAATTTTCACTCCTAATTAAATACGTACGATATGGAGGTCATTCAGAATGAACCGGTTTACGCTTTTATTGGTCAGTCAATGGATTGCGAATGCGGGAGATGCGCTCTATATCGTCTCCCTGATCGCGATGATCTATCAAACGACAGGGCAAGCGAGTCTCGCTGCCCTGTTTCCCGTTCTCGTCACAGCAGGCATGACAGGAAGCGGCTTCTTATTCGCCCAAGTCGCTCAACGTGTTCCCCATGCCTCCTTGTTGTTCGGCAGTCAACTCCTCAAGACGATTCTCTTAGGCGTCATCTGGGGGTTTGATCTACCACTGCCGCTCGTCCTCGCGCTCGTTGGGTGTATTGCCTTCTTCGACGGATTTGCTCGTCCGATCGAAAGTGCCTTCATCCCTCGACTGTGTCAGGATGTCCAAAAAGCTAACAGTCTCGTACAAGGTTCGAATCAAGTGATTCAGCTCATCATGTGGCCGCTTGGTGCCATTCTGGTCAGCTGGTTATCGCCGCTTTCCGTCTTGTCCGTCTCGGCTGGTCTGTTTTTAGGTGCGAGTCTCATCAGTTATCTGTTCTATCGAAGCGTCCGCTCTCTACCCGACCCTTCGATGGAAGGGGAAGACGTTTCCTTCCGGTCGAGTATTCGCTACACGCGATCGCATTCTTTCGCGAAAGCCAACACCTACCTCGTCGGAATCGATGCGTTCGTCAGTACGGCGTGGATTTCTGCTCTGTTTCTCGTCTACATCGATACACATTTCCAGCTATCGGAACGCTGGTGGGGCATTCTAAATGCCTTCTATCTGCTGAGCATGATCGCCGGTAGTTACATGATGTTACGTCGTCGTGGAACGCGTTCGTTGCTTTATCGTAGTATCGGCTTTTCGATTGTTGCGACCTTCTTGTTTGCTTTCGCTCCAATCGTCACACTTGCCGTGATCGCTTGTCTGATCCAAGGGTTTGCGAGTCAAGTCCGGGCGATTGAGCTGAATACGTTGTTGCAAAAGACGACACCACTCGAACGGTTACCGTATGTCTATAGCGTGCAACAAACCGTGTATGCACTCTGTTTCTGTCTCGGTAGTCTGCTGTTCGGATGGCTTGCCGATGTGTTTGCGATCGAGATTGTCTATGCGCTCGCAGGAGTCCTCTCCTTGTTGATGTGGCAACCAGCTCGCCAGGTATTAGCGCGTTCCTCTCAGGAGCAACGACACGTGTCGTAATAAATGACAGTCAAAAGGACAAAGGTCAATGCACCTTTGTCCTTTTTTTGATTCAGTTCTGACGCGTGCGCGTCACACTATACAACAGAAGCAACATAAGTGAGACGAGACCGAGCGCGGCATAGGTCATCTGAAGCGAGAAGACACGTTCGACGAAGACGAATAGCGTACCGGTTCCAAGCACAGCTAAACGTTCAATGACTGAGATCAGCGACGTAAACGTTGCGCGTCCATTTGTCGGCGCAACTTCTTGGATGACAGTGGTCAAATAAGGATCAGCCCAGCCATAGCACAAGTACAGCGTCCCGAGTAACCCGATACTGACGAGCGGTGAGGCAACCGACAATCCGGCAAGACACACGATATAGATCATCGCCCATCCGACCGGAGATCGGAACCGAGATAATGACGCACCGATCGCCTGCATGATTTGAAATAACACGAAAACGAATCCGAAATGGACCATCGGTATCGTTTGATCCCGTAGATAAAGTTGCCAAAACTCATCGACGAAATCAATCGTCGCCCCGTATAACAAGACAAGACAAAGAATTCGGACGTAGACGCGTCGAAACGAGAGTCCTATTAGCAATGTCTTCAACGAACTCGTCTCTCCGTCTTGTTCTCGCGATGCTTCCTTTAAGAAAAACGTCAGCAGTACTGTTCCGAGCAATACCCACCAGGACACGTGATAGTGCCAAATCAAGTCTACCGATCGCACGGCGTAACTTCCGACAAGTGCCGCGAGTCCTGATGTCAATAAACCACCGATTGAAATCAGTCGCCAGACCGTCTCGAATCGCTCTTCTATCCTTTGCATTCGCAATGTTTCATAGACGTGGGCTTCAAGCGCTCCACTAAGTGCTGCGCCACCGATGCCGGCAAGGACCATCGCCAAGAGGAAGGCAGATAATGAGTAGGCTTCAAGCAACACCGTAAACGATAACCACTCACATACGAAACCAGCCAGAATGAACGGCTTTCTGCCCCACCGATCGGATAACAAACCGAACGGGACCTCACCAATCAATATGACCCAAGCAAAGACGATTTCTGCGATGACGACGTCGGCAATGCTCATTCCCCGGTCTTCCCAGTAAAAGCGCTCAATCACATACGCTGGAATGAACGAACTACTGGCTTCGATCAGGATCCAAAGCATGAGTGATCGTCGGACTTAACAAGGCCATCTGCTTCGCCGCATCTCCTCACTTCCTTTCTATTTGATAGTAGTTAATTCCCGTTTTGCAGATGAAACCAACAAAAAAACGCCCTTTGATTAAAAAATCAAAGAACGCTTTTGACATTAACATTCATCTGCCGATTCCGTGACCGGTACGACGGACTGGACGATCGGTAGTTCGACGATGAACGCGGACCCGACACCTTCTGTTGATTCGACATGAATCATCCCTTCGTGCGAACGAACAATTTCCTGACAAATCGCAAGACCAAGACCGGTACCGCCGATTTTTCGACTATCCGAATTATCGACTCGATAAAACTTACTAAACAGTTGTGGTAACGCGTGACGGGGAATGCCGATTCCCTCATCTTCGATCTTCAGCTGTACACGATCTTCGACTTGACGCATCGTGATCGTGATTTGACCACCATCCGGTGAATACTTGATTGCATTATTGATCAGGTTCGTGAACAGCTGACGCATTTTTTGTTCGTCAGCATGAATCCGCCCCGTCGTCGTTTCTTCAAAATCAAGGACTAGCTCGTGATCTTTTGCCGAAGCCGTATGGAACTCGACCGTTTCCTGAATGACTTTCGTCAAATCAAGCGGTTTGAAGTCATATTGTTGCTGACTCGATTCCATGCGCTGGACATCGAGGAAGTCGTTGACGAGGTTCGACAACCGTTCGGTTTCTGCATGAATCGTCTCGAGATACCGTTGACGTTTTGATTCCTGGACGTCGCGCGCGAGCATCAATTCCGTGTAGCCGTAAATCGAGGCAAGCGGTGTCCGTAACTCATGCGAGACAGTCGAGACGAATTCCGATTTCATCCGGTCGATCGCTGTCTCTGCCGTCACGTCACGTAAGACGAGCATCGTACCGCGGAAACAACCACCGTAATGAATTTCCTCTGCATACAGCGTGACGAATCGTTCTTCCTTGTTTAAGGACAACGCCAAGCTCTCCGTCGGAATTTCCTGACTGCAGACATGATCCATGTAGGTTAAGAACGCCTCATGTTGATCGACTTGCACTGCCAACTCTTCGATTTTGACGTCGAGCGTCATCAATCCTTCTTCCGCCACTTGATCGTGCGCCGGATGATGGAATAAAGCGAGCAATGGTTTATTGGCAAAAATCGTCTCTCCTTCGATATAGATGACCGCTTCCCGAATCGAATGGAGAAGTTTGGACGTCTTTTCCCGTTCTCGTTCGACTTCTTCAAAGACACGCATCCGGAGCAAGGAGAGTGCCAATTGACGGGAGAACGACCAGATTTCGTTCGTCTGGTCTTCCGTAAAGGCATCCCGGTAACGGACGAGATAAATGCTTGCAATCATCGTGTTCGTTGCTGGGTCCATCACCGGTACGACGATTTCGTACATCGTGTATGGATACGGGAGCGGATGATGACTCGCGACTTGTTTCGTCGAGCGAACGGCACGTTTATTAAGACGTGCGCGTTCAAGTAATGACGTCGAAGCGTGCAATAACTGGTGCTCCTGAGCTGACGTCATCCCGTACGAGACGAGATCCGTATAACGGTCTTGCTCTAAGAAGACGATCGCTCCGAGCTCCGCATCGGTAATTGTGATCAATTTTTCGATGATCGCCGGATACGCCGTCAACGTTTCGCGAGACGCGAGTGTCTCGGTCAACTCATTGCGATAACGCAAATGGGTCTCGTTACGTAACGTGATGTCGAGTGCTTCTTCGAGCTCTTCCTGTTGCGATTGCAGTTCTTCTTGCTGAGCAATTAATTCTTCTTGTTGACTTTGGAGTTCGTCGTTACTTGCGACAAGTTGATGTTTTTGCCCGGAAATGGCGGCTGCCATCTGGTTGAACGTTGTCGTCAATTCACCAATCTCATCTTGACGATTCGTGATGACGATCGGCGTCGCATCTTCACCTTTAGCGAGTCGTCCACTTTCCCGGTTCAACTGACGCAACTGACGCGTCAAGCGGCGGACGAATGGTCGGACGAAAACGAGCGTGATCAATAAGAGGATTGCGATATTGACTGCTCCGAGAATTTGCGACGAGTTGACTTGTTTACCAAGCCGCTCTTGTGCCGCCATCTCTTGATCGTTTAAGGAATTACGATATTTTGTAAAAACGCTCTCCATATCAACGATACTTGAACTCATATCAGCCGCACTCTTCGTCTTGATGTTGAACTTTCGCTGTGGATTGAGTGGTTTTGATTTCGTGACTTTTCCAAGCGTCGGCATCTTCAAGAACGGCTCCGTCACTTTGCCGTCTTTTTTCGCCGCGACATAATTGACGAGGCTTGGCATGACGCGTTGGGTATACGCCGTGTAGAGTTCCCGTGCGTCCGTTGCATACTGTCGTTCTTCTTTAAAACGTGCATTTCGCTCGAACCACGTCGTTTGTTGATTGATACCATTTTTCTTTTCTTCGATTTCCTTCAGCATTTCTTCGTCACCAAGCAAGACGAAGCCCCGCATTTCGTACTGCATACTTTGCCATGATTCGTACAAATCCGTCGCCCGTGTCCGATGTTCGTTTAACATCTTTAATTCTTGCCGTGATTCATCCACCTGTTGTTTCGTATATAGGTAGACACCACCTGTCGTTAACAGCAGTGTCAGAAAAATCACATAAAACGCAGACATGATTTGCCGTCCAATCGTTCGATTCAGCCATGTTTTCATTAAAGAAATTCAACTCCTTTCCCTTTATCCTTCTCCAGCAATAAAGGTATTCCCGTCCATTCATTGTAAACTTTTTTCAATCGATACACAGCATTCTGCTCAAAAAGATTTCAATTTCATACAACTTTAATTTAAATCGTTGTATATGACAATTAGATGTCACGATTCGATCGTTTTCAACAAAAAAAGAGCCCCTCAGGACTCTTTTTAATGATGATGGTGATGGCTATGACTATGGCTCCGGACCGGCTGTTCGTCTGCTAAATGATCCGCATCCAAAATGCCGAGCCGTAAGTATTGGGCGACGACTTGTTTTTTCGTCGCTTCGGAAATCTGATCCGTTCCTTGGACAAGCTTTAAGATGCCGGTCGCAATCCGGAACGGTTCGAGATTCGTCTTTTCCACCGGAAAACTTGTCAACGTTTCTAAGTAAGCGACGTAATTCAGTGCATCCGATTCATTCGGACTGACGAGACGCGCCGCATGCTCGCGCAGTTGTTGCGTCAATGAATTCGTTGAGATTCCCTTTGAGGCTGCAGAGATGACTCCAAACAGAATGAACCCGATGATGAGAACAAAAAATCCGACCATGAAAATCGGCATGCCCGAGAAAAAGCCGTCGCCTCCCAGTTCGCTTTCCATGAATGCTACTGTAAACATGATGAACCCTCCAATTGAACAGTATGATGACGTTAAGCTATATTACGTCATCCTGATCAAGAAAGTTTCACCTAGTTAGGTAGTTTTTGTAAGTCAGCTTGGAACCAGTCTTCAACGAAGAAACGTTCCGTCTCCGTCTCGATTTGATATGAATACAACACTTCGAAGTCGCCCTCCGTCAACATCGGTAATGTCAATTCGCGGACGAGTTGGCGTAATTCTTCCGTCAGCTCAGCTTCGTAGCGGATGAATCCATCTTCCCGGTGCTCGACTTCCGTCAAGTACGGAAGCAGGATATGCTTGCCGAATGATTGTGGATCATCGATCACTTCCGCTGTCACACCAAACAGTTCTTCTGCTTCTTCGACCAGTCCTTCTGCTGACTGTACCTCGATATGATCCGGAAACCAGACCGTCAAGCGGCGCCCTTCCTGTAACAGTCGTTCAAAGACAGGACGAAATGATTGATTTTGAATCAGTTCGTATTGCATCAGTCTTCCCCTTTCGTGAATTCGAATTTTAATTGATCGCGCTCGAGATAAAGCATCGCCTTAAACTGGCGCGCATTTTTTTTCATCTCGAGTGGCTTTGTTTTTTGACCTGCTAGTACTTTTTTGACTTCCGTTTGCGTCAGTCGGGCACCAAGGATCGTTTTCGGTAACGTAAAGCCACAGTTGTTCTTTTGATATCCACTGCAGCCATAGAACTTCCCACGATCAAGAACCGCTGATTGACACAGTGGGCACGGACCGACCGGACGATTCGTCGCACCACGCGGGGACTTACTCTTGACTTGCGTCGGATCAACAGCGAGTTGTTCGATCCGTTGCTTGGCATCAACGACGAGATGCTCTGACAATTTTTTCGCCTGTTCAATGAACTGGGCAGCCGACGCTTCCCCTTTACCGATTTGCTCGAGACGGCTCTCCCACTTCGCTGTCATCTCTGGCGAAGCAAGAATACTCCCCGTCACGGCATCGATCAATATCCGACCTTTTGGCGTCGGATGAATCTCTTTTTTGACGAGTTTGATGTATTCCCGCCGTTTTAGTCCGTCGATGATCCCGGCACGAGTTGCTTCCGTCCCGAGTCCCTCGACTTCCTTCATGATCGCTTGCAGCTCATCTTCGAGTAATTTACCAGCTGTTTTCATGCCGAGGATGAGTGTCCCTTCCGTATAGCGTTTCGGCGGCTCCGTTTGTTTCTCGAGCAGACGACAGCCTTTGATCGGCATCTCTTGTCCTTGTTCGACGGCTGGCAGTTCGACTTCTTTTGACTCGATTTGTAAGACTTGTTTAAAGCCCGGATCAATCGTCCGACTGCCGCGTGTCAAAAAACGGTCCATCTCACGCGTCGTCACGATTTCCGTCTTCTCCGAGACGGCGTCCGGTGCAAAGGCAGCAAGGAAACGGCGAACGATTAAATCGTAGACTTGCGCATCTCGTCCAGAGAGCTTCGCGACGGCACCCGCTTCTTCTGTTGGAATGATCGCATAGTGGTCGCTAACCTTTGCCGGATTGACGTAGCGTTTATCGTTAGCTGGATTGTTCGTCAGGACATCCTTGATTGGGCTATATTCCGCTTGCTTCAATAACCGATCAAGAATGACCGGGAACTGTCCCGCCTCCTCTTTCGTCACGAAAGAAGAGTCCGTTCGCGGATAACTGATCCAACCACGGATATAGAGTTTTTGCGCGATATCGAGCGTCTCTTTTGCACCGAGACCAAACCGTCGGCTCGCTTCTGTTTGTAAGAGCGACAAACTGAACCAAAACGGTGGACGTTCCGTCTGCCGTTTTTTCTCGATCGATGCGACGATTCCGGTTCCTTTCGTCCGATCCACGATCGCTTGTGCCTGTTCCCGGTCACTCAGTTTCGTCTGTTTCTTCGCATTGATATATTTTCCTTTGTATCGCGTAAAATCCGCCTCGACCTCGTAGTACGTCTCCGGTAAGAAATTCTCGATCTGTTTTTCCCGTTCGACGATCAGTGCAAGCGTCGGTGTCTGGACTCGTCCGAGGGAAAAAACGTCGGCGATGCCCTTCTTCTTCAGTAACGTCGTATACGCACGGGACGCATTCATCCCGATCAGCCAATCGGCGCAAGCGCGACTCATCGCCTCATGGAAGATGTTCTCTGTTTCCTTTCCATCAAGCAGATTCGCAAACCCATGGTCAACCGCTTGAGGCGTCAAACTCGAAATCCAGAGTCGTTGCAGTGGTTTTGCGTTGTTCGCGAGACGTAAGATCAATCGGACGATTGCCTCTCCCTCTCGCTCGGCATCCGATGCTATAATGATGGAAGTCGTCGTCCGCTCATTCAATAATTTCTTGATGACTTGGTACGGTTTACTCTTACCTTTTGCCAGTCGATAATCAAATCGTTCCGGGATGATCGGCAGATGATCGTAGTTCCATCGTTTCCATTTGGCGTCATAATGCGCCGGCTCCTGCAGTTCACATAAGTGTCCGACTGCATAGGCGAGTTTTGCTCCTTGCGGAAACCGGTCACACGGCTTGATTTCAATGTATCCGTCCCGCTTCACGGACGGATACGGTGCTGCCAGTTTTTCAGCTTGTTTTGGTTTTTCAGCAATGATCAATTGCACACGCTTCACCCTCATTTCCTTACTTCAGACATGTGGAGGTACCCATGCCCTATTTTACGTTATTCATGGCTTTATTCTTTATTTCAACATCGGCAATCTTCGTCAAGTGGGCGGAGACCCCGATTGAGGCTGTCGCCTTTTACCGCATGTTGTTCTCGACCTTGTTGTTGCTCCCGCTCATTCGATTGAAGGAACTTTTGCAACTCAGTTCGTCAACGATCCGGCATATGCTATTAAGTGGCATTTTGCTCGCCGGGCATTTTTGGCTGTGGTTCCTCTCTCTTGATTATACGACAGTTGCGAGCTCGACGCTCTTCGTGACCGCGAGTCCGATTTTTGTCCTTGCCGGTAACGCGTTATTCTTCAAACAACACCCGTCACGCAAGGCACTCCTGTTCGTTGCTGTCGCCCTATTTGGTGGCGGTCTCGTCGCTTACGGAGATATCGCCGTCGGCATGCGTGCCTTGATCGGGGACGGTCTTGCCTTGCTCGCAACGATTTTAGTCGCTGGTTACTGGTTGCTCGGTCAACATGTTCGCACGAGCGTCTCGACGAACCTCTATTCGTTCGGTGTCTACGCTGTCGCGTCGCTCGTCTTGCTTTTGTTATCGTTGATTCAATCGACGAATCTCGTCGCTGCGTTCCAACAGGATTGGTGGCTGTATATTCTTCTTGCCGTCTTCCCGACGTTACTCGGTCACAATTTATTCAACTGGGCGCTCGCTCGTGTCAGCGCCAGCATCGTCAGTATCACGATTCTTGGTGAAGCGGTTTGGGGGATGATCTTCGGATACTATCTGTTTGATGAGAAGTTGACATGGATTCAAATCACCGGTGCCGCTTTACTATTGATCGGAATCGGATTGTTCCTCCGACGCAACGAACGCGATATTCGCGAACAACTCGCCCAGCGTGAGAGTGCCACTAGTCAATCTTCTTAATGACAAAAGCGAACCAGGATGATCATCATCCTGGTTCGCTTTTTCATTACGATCGTGGATCGTCAGGTCGAACTTTCGGTAAACGCCATGTCATCGCGAACGCGAGAATCGCACAAAGGACGCCACCGATGAAGACGTAACGTAATCCATGTGATAACGCGATTTCTGCCGCATACTGCACATCCTGTCCGAACGTTTTTGCCGTACTCGATTGGAAAAATGGATCAATCGCGTACCCTGAGAGCGTGTCCGACGCTGAAAACGAACGAAGGATGGATAGGTTGAAGATCGTACCGAAGATCGCAACACCGAGCGTCTGTCCCGTTGTACTCAAGAACGAGTTGACGGCCGTCGCTGAGCCACGAAGTGACCAATCGACGGAAGTCTGCAAGACGACCATAAAGACAGGCTGTGAGAGACCAAAACCAATTCCGATCAGCGAAACAGCAAGATAGATGAAGACATCACTTGATTCGCGCGTGATTAACGATAAAATCACAGTACCGACGATCAGCAATCCCATTCCTGTCATCGTCCGGTACCGGGGCGAGGCGACACCAATCGTCCGTCCACCGATGATGGCGGTCAGCGTCCAAAAAAGCGAGAGCGGCATCAACATGAAACCGGCCTCGGTCGGACTCTTCCCGAGTACCCCTTGGGCAAAAATCGGAATATACGCTGACATCGAGACGAGCACCCAGGCGGAAAAGAAGACCGCTAAGTTGATCACGAGAATGACCGGATGGCGAATGACTGCTGGTGGTAAGAGTGGATCGCTCGCCTTTTTCTCGACCCGATAGAACGTGAACAACAACACGAAACTAATGAAAAAGCTCGCTAGAATAATCGGACGCAAGAACGTCTCCGATTCACTCCCCGACAATAAGCCATACAGAAACGCACTCATCCCGAGCGCAAACAATAACGCGCCCCGGTAATCGATTTTCCGCTCCGTTTCACGGACCGTCTCTTTGTAGTAAACGACGATCATGAAGAACGACAATAACGCAAACGGTACGTTTAGTAAGAAAATATACCGCCACGAAAGCGATTCGACGAGGAATCCACCGACGAGTGGTCCAGCGACACCCGAGATCCCCCAGACAGCGCTGAGCACTCCTTGGATTTTCCCCCGTTCCTCATATGTATACAAATCACCGATGATCGTCATCGCGATCGGCAATACGGCTCCTGCCCCGATTCCTTGGACGGCGCGGAAGACGATCAACATCTCCATCGATTGAGCAAGTCCACAGGCTAACGAAGCGACGGTGAAGACGCCGATTCCGAATAACAGAACTCGTTTTCGCCCATATAAATCTGCCATCTTGCCGTAAATCGGTGTTGATACCGCCATGAACAACAAGAACCCGGCAAAGATCCAACTGACTAATTTCGCCCCGTTCAATTCACTCGCCATGACAGGTGTTGCTGTTGCAACGATCGTCCCCTCGATCGCGGCTAAAAACGTCGCGAGCAACAAGGCGACGGTTACTTTTTTCCTCATCTGTTCCACTTCCCCTCTACTGTTCTATCATACTGGTTGGACCAGTGATAAGAAAAGTAAATGCTTACGAAACAGGATTCGCGGGAACGGTATGGAATGGTATACACTAGACTCAGATTCACGATTTCGAATGGAGGAATGTCCTATGTTACGAAAAACGGCACTGATTACCGGTGCATCGGGTGGAATCGGACTGGATCTCGCTGTTCTCGCGGCGCGAGATGGCTTCGATTGTGTACTCGTTGCCCGCAATGAGAAAAAATTGAAGGAGCTTCAACAGGTCCTTGAAAAACGCTATCAGATCAAAGTCTATGTATTCGCTGCTGATTTATCACTAAGCGACAGCGTTGATCGTCTCGTGCAATACTTAGAGGAACAAGAATTGACAGTCGATCTATTGTTCAATAACGCCGGCTTCGCCACGTCAGGACGCTTTGCGGAAATCGATCCAACAGAAGACATTAACTCGATCCAGGTCAACGTCGTCGCCTTGACGGATTTGACGAAACGTCTCTTACCAGGAATGGTTGAACGTGGCTTCGGACGCATCCTGAATGTCGCGTCGGTCGCTGCCTTCATGCCAGGGCCTTACATGAGTGTCTACTACGCAACGAAAGCCTATGTCCTGTCGTTCTCGGAAGCACTTGCGACAGAAGTAGACGGCTCGGGTGTCAGTGTGACTTGTCTCTGCCCGGGACCGACCGATACGAACTTCTTCGACCGGGCGAACATCACGCTACCGTTTAAGAGTATGCCGTCACACCTCGTTGCCTTCGCCGGGTACCGTGGCATGCTCAAAGGACGACGCGTCGTTGTTCCAGGTGCAAGCAACCGCGCCATGGTTTCCTTATCTCGTCTCTTGCCACGCCGTCTCCTGACAGAAGTGACCGGTCGCATTCAAGACCCTGCTCGCCAACAAGAATCCTCGACAGAAGAAGAACTCCTGTACGCGAATTCATGAAAAAAAACGGAAGGACCAGATAGCTGGTTCTTCCGTTTTTGTATTTATGCCTCGTGATGACGAAAACGCCGCGTCGCATAACGTTTGATGCGATCAAAGGTCGTCGTATAGCGATACAGATAACGAATGACGAGCGCACTCGTGATCGAGACGATGTAGCCTGTCGATAAGACGAGTAACCAGGAGACAATCGCGAGGAACCATGAACTCTCGAATCGTAAATGTTGCCAAAGTAATCCTTCTGATGAGGTAATGAGCATGGCGCTTGGGAAGATGGCGGCAGCAAGTAAGTAACAAGCAGCATAACGTCCTCTAATCGTACCTTTCATCAACAGAATACTGCCAAACACTAAGCCGACACTCGAGACGATGAGCAACATGACGACATAAGCAAGCGAAATCGACGATTCCAGCATATGCCTTCCCTCCTGTTCGGTATGTTACTATTCTGTACCCCTCTTTTCATCGAATGAATGCATAATTCGTAAAAAAATCGGAAACAATATCCAAATGAAAATCGCGTTACTGAGACCGTGAAGCATATCAAACGTTCCTCCGGCTACAAGCAGTGTCAAAAAAGCTTGCCACGAGAATCCGGTCAATACCAAGAACCCGAGATTGCTCACCCATCCGTATAAGAAACCAGCTAGAAATCCATATCCAGTCAATACGATCCGGTAACGAAGAAACGGAACGAATCCTAAACTGGCAATCGTTGCATACGCCAGCGCCTGAAAGAGGACGAACGGACCGCTTCCGAGAAATAAGCTCGTTAACACAATGACAAGCATCCCAGAAATGGCTCCGACGATCGGATGGATGAATACGGCTAATAATAAGACGAGTGCCGTTGCCGGCTGGACGTTCGGCAAACTGGAGAACAACAATCGTCCGACGATTGCCGCTGCCGTAATGATGGCGATGAACCGTAATCGTTGATCCGTCATCTGAAGTCTCTCGAACATGACTAAAAACAGACAGACGATCAGAACCGTTGCGACGATCATACGAACAACCGACTTTCTTGTAAAAAGTCCTTCGTCGGTCCATCGAAAGCAACTTCTCCGTGCACGAGATAAATGATCCGCTGTGCTGCCCGAATGAGAACTGGATCATGCGTCGCCATGACGATCAGATTCGTCGGATTCTGCTGCCACGATGCGACGAAAGCCATTCGTGCGCTGTCATCAAGTCCAGCCGTCGGTTCATCAAAGTAATAGCTGTCTTTACTCCAATCAATACCGTCCAAGAGACGCTTTTTTTGCGTCGTAAAACTACCGCTTCGATCGTCTAATGGCGCAAGCATTGGATGCGCTGGTACATAATGTGTCTCCCCCGACCGCCGGACTTTTCCGTATAGCGGTCGCTCGACACCGAGCGCGAGCCGGAGTAACGTCGATTTCCCACTACCATTTGCACCAATGATCGCAATGCGTTCACCTTGATGAAACGACAATTTTTCTGTCACGAGTGCATAGCGTGTCTGTAACGGATAACGGTGTTGGACGTTTTCGATCCGATTCAGGATACGACCTGTCAGTTCAGTGGCGCGACTCGTGATCGCCAAGTCGGATTGTATCGTCATCGAGCAATGGATCTGACAACCAAACCGTCGTTCGATTTCTTCAAGCAAACTCATTAATCGCTTTCGCCTGACATGATCAAGAAAGAGAAACGGTTCCGACAAGAACAGGGTCTTTGGTGACGAAGACAACGCATGACCGAGACCGACGAGCTGTTGTTCTCCGGAAGAGAGCTCACTGGACTCCGCTTCAAAAAAAGCTTCTAGCCCAAGCAAGGTCGCGAGTTCTCCTGCTCGAAACAAGGAACCCGTCGCCAGAAGATCTCGGACACGTCCATGAAGCAACCGCTCCGGTGTCAAGACCGGTTGTTCATGTTCGCCCGCCTGTTGACGTAGTCGCTCTTCGCGATCGGTGTCGGTATACATGATAGGCATCCCGGATTCCCCCTTTTGTAAATAATAGTGCTACGGGCAAAATCATCGCCGGAATGATTGCCCATGGTGTCAGACAAAGAGCCAGTCCTGCCGCAAGCAATAAGCCTGTCTGAACATCACGTCGCGTGATCGGTCTTAAGCGAGACGGCACCGCTTCGATCGGTACGATATGATAGGCGGCCATCCGCTCCAGTCGAACAGCAAGCGACGCATTCGGATGACTCATCTTGACTTCGGGCCAAGTGCGTAAGAAAGACGGAATCAGTGCCAGCACCATACCCGTCAATCGTGTCAGTCGAGGTAAGAAACGAAACAACGGTCCCATCTGCTCGAGTCGAACCAACGTAAAAATCCATTGACTCGACGTGATGAATAGCGTCACTTGGACCGTCGTTTCATAAATCGCTACTGTGTCGATGCTTGCACCATAAAGAAGCGGGACACACATCATGACGGCATAAAGAGCCGGGAGGACTAAATAGCGAAACACAGTCCGTTCTTGAACGAATAAAAACAAGAGCAGATGATAGACGACGATCACTGATTGATCATGTGTGAGGACGAACGGGATCGTAATCATCCCGATGAAAAAGAGAGCGACGTTCACTGGGTGAAGTCGCTCCCGTTCTGGTTTACTCAAAATAAGCCATTGCATCTTTTTCAAATCGCCATTCGAGACGATCTCCTTTTTTCAGTTCATAACTTCCAGCACCGACTTCGCCCGGTTTGCCGTTGACTCCGAAGACCCAGCCACTACCTGTTCCAGCTGATTTCTCTCGAATCCCATCGACTGCCGTGACATATGCCATCTCACCTTTGCCTGTTTTGACGACATCGAGCGTCGTATCTTCAAGTGCATCAAGTGCCGTATCTTTTTCGTTCAAGCATACGTCTTTATTAAATAACGTCTTATCCTTGACGTGATCCACGACCGATACCTTGACTTCCGCCTCACAAGACGCTGTTTGTTGTTCCTCTTTTGCTTCCGCGCAACCGGCAAGTAACACGATACTTGCAGCAAATAGCCATTTTTTCATCGTACGACTCCTTTTCGCCTTGATGTCTCAAAGCTGTAATTGTATAACAGAATGGTTTTATTTCGTAAGGATTGACCGTCAGAACGGTAATACGTCAGACGGACCGCATTCGCTAAGACATCGTCCCCTGTATTGACGTACGGAATCAATTTCCCTTCGTCATCAATCAAGAAGACCGTTGCATCCTGCAGACTAAACGTTTCGTAGAGCCCATCGAGATCCATCTCGACATAAGGGGTTTTGGAATCATGTAAGATTTCATGAATCGAAAGCTTTCGCAACGTCTCAAACGATTGATTCGCATCAATCAGTTTCTGGTAATATGATGTCAACGATTTTGTCGCCAACTCTTCACGTGGTCGATAGGAAATCGTTCCTGTCAGCTCCTGGTAACTGACATCGTAACGAATGAAGCGTTTCGGTGTTTCGACAAGCATCTCAAACGAGGCGTTCCGGAGATTCCCGCCCCGATCGAACATCAACCGACTTTGTTCCATCCGCAGTCCCTCTTCACCGACACGCCGTTCGATTTGAGAAAGGAAATTGTCGAATGAGTCATCCGTGATCGTCACGCGACCAATCTGTTGTGTTTCTTCCCGCAACACTCCCGCATCAAACGGACCGAGAAAGAGTTGCAACAGGAAGAATAAGAACCCAAAGAGTGCCATGTATCTTTTATAACGCGAGTTCTTTTTCGGGTGCAGGACGATCAGGAAAATGATGATGCCGAGCGGTAACTGAATATCATAGACTGGAAACGACACGGCCCCGAGACACGCATAAAAAATGAACTTCATGTACAAGTATTTTTCTTTTTCCGTCCGACGTTCGAGTAAAAAACCTAATCCGCTAGCAGCCAGTAAAAAGAGTGCCCATAAAATGAGAAAGTCCATCGTCTATCCTTTGACCGGGACGATCCGGTGATCAAACATGAGATGACTGTTCGTGAATACTTCTCGTGCCTCTTGTTCCAGTACTTCCTCTTGATCGACATAACGAGCGGAAACGTGCGTCAATAGAAGCTTTTTCGCTCGTGCCGTTTCTGCAATGACAGCTGCCTGTCGAGCGGTCGAGTGACCGAAGCGTCCCGCATGTTCGACTTCTCGATCGGCAAACGTTGCTTCATGGACTAATACATCAACGTCTCGCGCCAGTTCGACCGAGGCTGCGCACGGCATCGTATCGCCAAGAACGGCTAGCTTAACACCTGGTTTTGGTGATTCTAAAAAGTCGGACGATGGATAGACCGTTCCTTCGAATTCGAAGGTTTCTTCCAGTGTGATTCGGCGATAGATCGGACCGGATGGCACGCCTAGTGCCTTCAGTGCATCCACACGCAAGGCGCCCCGCTCTTCTGGTCCTTCGAGTCGGTACCCAAACGCCGGGAAACGATGCTCAAGCGACCGCGCCGTCACGCGGAATCCGTCCTGGTCATAGGTTTGACCGTCTTCGACTTCAACGATCCGGAGTGGATAACGTAGATATGTTCCTGTGATGCGTAATGTCGCGTCCATCCATTCTTTGATCCCGGTTGGTCCATAGATCGTTAGCGGTGTCGTTCCTTCCAGCGCTGCCCTTGTACTAATGAATCCTGGTAATCCAAAGATATGATCCCCGTGTAAATGGGTGATGAAGATCGCATTGACTTTCCGTGGTTTGATCGGACTGTGTAAGATTTGATGTTGCGTCGCCTCTCCACAATCGAACAACCAGGTCATTTTGGGGTGTAACAAGGCAATCGATGTGACGTTTCGTTGTTTCGACGGCATACCGGCTCCTGTCCCTAAAAAATAAAATTCCATCTTTTTCCCCTTTTCGTAAAATTAGCATTTTTTATACACAAAATACACCTTTCTTCTGTTGAAGCATGGTAAACTGTACCTATTCAGATTTGGAAGGTGGTTTTTTCCATGACTAAGATTGAACGGACCTATGCCCGCATCGTCCGGGAAGCCCGCAAACTGAACGAGAGTTATCGGCAAAAATACGGAAAGTCGATTCAAATCGATGAAATCGCTTCGACCTTATTATGTACAGAAGAACTCGTTCTAGAGTCTATGGAATATGTTGATCGTCCTCTAGTAGTTTAATCGTACAATGATAAAGAGTGTACCGCAATGTTGCGGTACACTCTTTTTTGTGTTTCATCAGCTTATTTGTTCGTGATGTAATCGACTAGCGTCACGCAAAGTTCCGCTGTTTTGACAAGTTCTTCGATCGGCATCTTCTCATTCGTCGTGTGGATATCTTCATATCCGACAGCCAAGTTGACCGTTGGGATACCAAAACCAGCAATGACGTTGGCATCTGATCCGCCACCAGAATGTAAGAGGCGTGGCGTGCGTCCGAGTTGTGTGATCGCTGCTTTCGCGACTTCGACGACTTGATCTCCATCCTCGAACTTGAAGCCCGGGTACATGACTTTGACTTCGACTTCAGCACGACCACCAAGCTCTGCTGCCGCTTCTTCAAATGCCGCTTTCATCTTCTCTGTCTGTGCTTCCATCTTCGGAGCGACAAGTGACCGTGCTTCCGCGAAGATTTCGACATAATCACAAACGATGTTCGTTGATGGACCACCACCGCTGAACCGTCCGATGTTCGCTGTCGTCTCTTCATCAATCCGACCGAGCGGCATCTTCGCGATTGCTTTCGAAGCAATCGTAATCGCCGAGACACCTTTTTCCGGTGCGACACCAGCATGCGCTGTTTTCCCGAATATCTTAGCATTGACTTTTGCTTGCGTTGGAGCAGCCGTAATGATGTCTCCGACTTTTCCATCTGAATCAAGTGCAAAACCGTAATCGGCATCGATTTTTGATGGATCAAGAACCATCGCACCGACGAGTCCAGATTCTTCACCGACCGTGATGACGAACTGAATTTTTCCGTGAGGTTGTTTCGTTTCGTTCAATACATGCACGAGTTCGATCAAAGATGCGAGACCTGTTTTATCGTCTGCCCCAAGAATCGTTGTGCCGTCCGTCTTGACGTAACCGTCCTCGATGATCGGTTTAATGCCTTGACCCGGGAATACCGTATCCATATGGGAAGTGAAATAAATTTTATCGACACCTTCTTTTGTTGCCGGAAGCGTGACGATTAAATTGTTTCCTTTATGTTCCGTCTTGGATGAAGCGTCATCCTCGAACACCTCACATCCGAGATCCTCGAACGTTTTTTTCAAATGGGCACAAATGCGTGCCTCCTCTTTTGATTCCGAATCGATCTGGACAAGTTCTAAAAACGTATCTAATACGCGTTGTTCATTGACCATGACAAAACCCTCCTCCTAATATGTTTCAATCCACTAGCGCTTTTTTAGTATACCATCCCCATCGTCATTTGCACTTCTGAAAGGTTGTTTGTACAATGGCAGTAATCAGTCGATACGAGAGAGGAGTCAATGACGATATGGCAAAACCATCGAAACAACAACGCATCATCAAATGGACGACGATCGGGATCTTAGCAATCTTCCTGATCGGTACGTTCGCTTCGACGATGTTTTATTTCTTTTGATTGACGTAGCGTTGTTTTAAACGTAAATATTGCTCCGCTTCTTGTAGCATGTGTAGTAAGGCAGAGCGGACCTCGAACTCTTCCCGCGTGACGGGTAAGGCAGAGGCACGGAAACGTGTCAATAACGCCTCTAGTTCTGAAATGTACACCATTGCGTCGGCTTCAGGTCGGACATTGTCACCAATCGTCCGAAAGAAGTCGGCGACTTTTTTTCCTTCTTCGACGACGAGGACCAGTTCCTCGGCATGATGGACGATACCACGCAGTAACTCGAATTGTTGTTCGCGCATCCGGAAGTAGGCATAATCCTCATCATCGTTCCGACGACCGATCGCGTTTCCCATCCGTTTTAAGGCGGCATCCTTCCCTTCACGTAACAGTCGTTCTGTCTCGTCAAGCGTCAACGCATGATGATTGACCCGCCCTGTCTCGATCGCAGCGGCGACTTCGAAGAATAAGGCAGCGATCCGTTGATCAATCTTTTCTCGGCGGTCGTCAATCAACAAATCGAGACTTGGCATGTACATGTTGACAAGCAATCCGACACCAACACCAATGCCAAGCAATAAGGATTCATTTAACAGGATGTGCGCGTTGAGCTGACGTTCCGTATACAAATGTGTCAGAATGACGACACTCGTGATGAAACCGTCCTGAAGTCGGAGGCGTTGAACGGATGGAAGGAATAAAATGAAATAGATCAATAACGTCACCGGACGATAGCCGATGACCTCGAATAGAATGAATCCGAGCACGATGGCAAGTAATGATGCCATGATGCGTTCGTAAGAAGACCGAAACGTCTTCTTTCGTGTCGACTGGATGCTCAAGATGGCGATGATGGCAGCGAAGACGTAATAGTCGAGCTTGAGCTGTTCTGCGATCCACATCGCGAGCGCAGCAGCGACTGCTGTCTTCAGCGTGCGATAACCGATTTGCAACAGGTTCACCCCCTTTTGTTTTTCTTTGTTAGACTACCTACGTTGGACACGAATGTCCATTGCTTTTTAAAGGACGTGATTTACTTTGACGACACGCACTATCCGCCCCGGTCGCCCCGTGCGCCGGACCGGTTCGATAAAAGGATTGCTTTTTTTCTTCCTCATCGGAGTTCTCTTGTTCTTTTGGCTCCGCGAGGAACCGAAGACCGTCTTAACCCCACCAGCGCCTTATTCAGCTGAGCGCTATGAAAAAGGCAAAATCATGGAACAAGAGTTCCAGACGTTCACCGAAGCGAAGGAGTACGCGGGGCAGCGTGGTGCGGTGAAACGTTCATCGGACGACCGCTACGTCTACCTCGGTGGACCAGGTACTGGGATCGTCGACGATCGTGGTATTCTATCGATTCATCGTGACCCTGAGTTAAAGAAACGGCTCACTTACGTCGCTTCTGGCACACGTGTCCAGTTGCTTGAGTTCGGTGAACAGACGAGTCGTGTCAGTATCGCCGGCGTGACGGGGCATGTCCCAACGGACCGCTTACGTCCGTTCCCGGCAGAACGTGTCTCGAATGCATCGTATTATCAGACGAAGGGCGATCGACTCCTTCACTACATCGTCGCGGACAGCGGACTTGGTGGACTGATCGTTGCCGGCGAAGCGACGAAAACGACTCCTCGGACGAGCAAATATGTCGAATCGAAGACATTAACGCGTGATTTGACGAAACCGACGCGTCTCAGTGCCAAACAACTCGATGCGTTCATCAAGGAGCAAGCACCGGACAGCCCCTTGATCGGTAAAGGGAAAGTCTTTAAGTCCGTTGAAAAGAAATACCGTGTCAACGCGGCCTATCTGCTTGCACATGCGATTCACGAATCCGATTATGGACGGTCTGAGATTGCCCGCGAGAAAAATAACTTGTTCGGCGTCAATGCGACCGATTCCGCGCCGGGAGAAGATGCGACCGTCTATAAATCCTTGACGGACTCAATCGAGCAAACCGGTCGATTCATCGCAAAGGATTATCTCGATCGGGATGGACGTTATTTCCGTGGGGCGTACCTTGGAAACAAACAAAAAGGCATGAACGTCTTTTACGCGTCAGACCCCTTCTGGAGTGAAAAAATCGCTGGTATCATGGTGAAAATGAACGCTTTCTAAATCCGAGATATGATACACTATAGGGCGAGACAACAATCATTGAGGAGTGAACACGTCATGGAAAAAGTTTTAGTATTTGGTCACAAAAATCCTGATACCGATACAATCACATCGGCAATCGCTTATGCAGAATTAAAGAAAGCACTCGGTGTCAATGCCGAAGCCATCCGCCTCGGTGAAATGAATGATGAAACGTTATTCGCACTCGATACGTTCAAAGTGACAGCACCACGTTTAGTGACAGAAGTCGCGACAGAAGCGTCACACGTCATTTTAGTCGACCACAACGAACGTCAACAAAGTGCGAACGATATCGACGCTGTTACGGTAACGGAAGTCATCGACCATCACCGGATCGCAAACTTTGAGACATCGGATCCTGTTTACTACCGGGCAGAACCGGTCGGCTGTACAGCAACGATCCTGAACAAGCTCTACAAAGAGCATGGTGTTGCCATCAAACCAGAAATCGCTGGGTTGATGTTATCAGCGATCATTTCTGACTCGCTCCTGTTCAAATCGCCGACTTGCACGGAGCAAGATATCATCGCAGCACGTGAACTCGCAGAAATCGCTGGTGTCGATGCGAACGTCTACGGTCTTGAGATGCTCAAAGCTGGAGCTGATCTCTCGAAAAAATCCGTTCCTGAATTGATCTCACTTGATGCAAAAGAATTCACGATGGGAACACTCAAAGTCGAAATCGCTCAAGTCAACACGGTCGATACAGCTGAAGTCTTACTTCGCCAAGAACAACTCGAAACAGCGATCAACGAAGTCATCCTTGCAAAAGGACTTGATCTGTTCGTCTTCATCGTCACGGATATCTTGACGAACAACTCTGTTGGACTCGTCCTCGGGAAAGAAGCGAATCTCGTCGAACGTGCTTACGGTCTTGAAGCGACGAACAACCTTGTTTACCTCGAAGGTGTCGTTTCACGTAAGAAACAAGTCGTTCCTGTCTTAACAGATACGGCTCTTGCAACACAATAAGTCAGAAAAAGAAGGAGTTCGCTCCTTCTTTTTTGAATAAAGAATATGAATGGCTGTTCATTCATTATATAAAGGAGGAAGCAATATGACACAAACGATCATGGTGACGGGTGGAACGAACGGAATGGGGAAAGCGATGGCGCTCGCCTTAAAGGAAGCCGGCTGGAACGTCGTTGTTACAGGACGCGACGCGGAACGCTTGCGACTCATGGATGAAGCATTGGGTCAGATTCAAGGCGAACATCTGACGATTCAGATGGATGTCCGTGATGCTGACGCTTGTCTGGCTGCTGTCAATCAAGCACGCGAACGGTTTGGTCGTCTCGAAGCATTGATCAACAATGCTGCCGGGAACTTCATCTGTCCGACCGACGAGTTATCACCAAATGGATGGAAGACGGTCATCGATATCGTCCTCAACGGGACATTCAACTGCTGTCACGCTCTGGTCAAAGGATGGCAGGAAGATCAAGTCGTTGGCGGACAAATCGTCAACATCGTTGCGTCTTATGCGTGGCAGGCCGGCGCTGGTGTCGCTCCGAGTGCTGCTGCGAAAGCCGGTGTCCTGAACTTGACGCGAACGCTTGCCGTCGAATGGGGCTATAAATATCAAGCCCGTGTCAACGCGATCAGTCCAGGTCCGATCGAACGGACAGGTGGTGCTGACAAACTCGCTTTATCACCGGAACACGCGGAACGAATTCGTCGCAACGTCCCGCTCGGTCGATTCGGGACACCGGAAGAGATCGCAACGCTTGCAGCGTGGATGGTGTCAGATCAAGCCCGCTACTTGAACGGAGAATGTATCGCTCTTGACGGTGGTCATTGGTTAAATAAACAACCATTCTAATGATTGAGATTTAATGACTTAAGAAGTCGGTCTCCACAAAGATAAGAATGACGCGCTTCACGCAACTCCTACAGGAAAAAGCGCATCTTTGCGCTGTCAGAGACGAACAAGACCCGCTTTCCTGCTTGAAAGAAGCAGGAAAACTGGCCTGTGTCTCGTCCGAGGAAAAGGCGTGCGTCATTCTTTTTTTGAGTCAGCCCCTTGCATGCGTCGCGAACTATTTTTCTTCCTTTTCGCTATGTTTATGAATTATCTAGAACAGGTAGAAAGGACAAGAAGGAGGCGATCGTATGTGGGAAGCGTTCGGTTGGGGAGCGCTAGCAGGTGGGGCCGTTGTCATCGGTGCCCTATTCGGGCTGTACTTACCCTTAAAGCAACGCCTGATCGGTTATATCATGTCGTTTGGGACCGGCATCTTGATTGGAGCAGCGACGTTCGAGTTACTCGATGAAGCACTAAAGAAGTCAACAACACTCGTCGTCGCGATCTCTTTCATCGTCGGTGCTCTCGTCTTTACGGGCTTCGACCTATTCGTTTCGTCACGCGGCGCGAGTAAACGGAAACGTTCGTCTGGTGGGAACGAAGGCACGGGAACAGCGATTTTCTTCGGGACGATTCTTGATGCGATCCCGGAATCAATCATGATCGGTGCCAGTCTGTTATCCGGAAATGTCAGCGCGGCACTCGTCGCGGCGATTTTCGTCAGCAACATCCCGGAAGGTTTATCGAGTACGACCGGTTTGCGAAAAGATGGATTCTCGAAGAACAAAGTATTGCTGATGTGGGGAGTCGTCTGGTTGATCTCCGCCCTCGCCTCACTCGCCGGCTACACGATTCTCGCAGAACTACCGGACATGCAATTCGCCATGATCGGTGGCTTCGCAAGCGGTGGGATCATCGCGATGCTCGCTTCGACGATGATGCCGGAAGCTCATGAGGAAGGTGGTGCGATCGTTGGTCTGTTCGCAGCACTTGGGTTAATTACTGCCATCATCCTTAGTTAAATACAACATAAGGCGCATTGTCTGGAAAATGAACCGGACAACGCGCCTTATGTGTTTAAATTGATTTACATATCACCTACTTCTCCCGTAGCGCCCTCCCATTCCTGCTTAAAACGATTAACGAACTCTTCCATGTAGCGATGTCGCTCTTCTGCTAAATGAAGTGCTGTTTTCGTATTCATTAAATCTTTTAGTCGGAATAACTTTTCTTCGAAATGATTCAGGGCACTTGTCTCTCCCTTTCGGTCACCCGGTTTTCGTGGTGCTAGTCCAGGTACATGCATCGGCTCCCCGAACCGGCCAGCGAACTGAAATGTGCGCGCAATCCCGATTGCACCGATGGCATCGAGTCGATCAGCATCTTGAACGACTTGCCCTTCGATCGTTTGCATCGGTGGGCGTGTACCGTCTTTATAGGACAGGCTCGTGATGATGTCTAGAATTTGTTCCTGTTCTTCTTCTGTCACTTTTCCTTGTAAAAAGGTTGCGACCGTTTCTGCCGTTCCCCCGAGTTTACTATCTGCTACGTCATGAAGTAAGGCCGCCAGTTCGATGATTTTGACGTTCCCGCCTTCCTGTTTAGCAATATGTAAGGCTAAGCGGCGAACCCGTTCGATATGGGCATAATCATGACCTGAAAAGTCCGTCGCGTGAAACGACCGGACGAACGCTTCCGTTTCTTGAATCATTGTCGTTCCCTCCATTCCGGTTCGAGTAATCCGTACAGTAACATATCATGTCGCTCCCCGTCTCGTCGTAAAAAGGCTCGGTATCTTCCTTCCTGAACGAACCCGAGTCGTTCGTACAGTTGAACCGCACGTGTATTATACTCAAAGACCGTCAATTGAATCCGGTACAGATTCAGTTCGAAGAAGGCGTATTCGAGGATTGTCTGTAGCGCATCCGTTGCATACCCTTGCCCTTCACAATCCGGATCGATGCCAATCATCAGCCATGCCGTTCCATGTGTCGGTAAAATATCTTCTAATGCGACCACCCCAATCATCCGTTCATCTTCGAAGTTACGAATCGCAAACCGAAACGTCTCCGGAGCATCCGTCGCCATCATCTGTTCAATCTTTTCCTTCGATAAGTGACGATATGGCGTCGCACTGAAATGGCGAGCAAACGTTGCATCGTCAAGTAGACGTTGCATCACTTCGGTATCTTCCGATTGAAAACGCGTCAGACGAGTATGATGACCTTCAAGCAATTTTTTCATTCTTATCCCCCCTCTATACAAAAAACCGAAAAACGCTAACCCTCTTCAGAGTTAGCGTGCTGTGCTCATAAAACTTTTTCGAGGAACTTTTTCGCCCGGTCCGTCTTCGGATTGTCAAAGAGTTCGACCGGTGAACCTTCTTCCATCAGAATCCCCTCATCGAGGAACAAGACACGATCCGAAACTTCTTTGGCGAAACCCATCTCGTGTGTCACGATGACCATCGTCATTCCGCTTTCCGCCAGTTGTTTCATGACGTCCAGTACTTCATTGACCATCTCCGGGTCAAGCGCTGACGTCGGTTCATCAAACAACATGACGTTCGGTTCCATCGCAAGAGCACGTGCGATCGCGACCCGTTGTTTTTGTCCACCTGACAACTGGTTCGGGTAATTATCGCGTTTTTCAGCTAGACCGACACGTTCAAGCAATGTCTCTGCCCGCTTGACTGCCTCGTCTTTTGAGATACCAAGGACGTTGATTGGTGCGTACGTCAAGTTATCAAGAACAGACTTATGTGGGAACAAGTTAAATTGTTGGAACACCATGCCGATGTTCTGACGTGCTTTCGAGATGTTCGCTTTTGGTTTCGTTAATTCAAAACCATCGACGATGATCGTTCCACTCGTTGGTTGCTCAAGTAAGTTGATACACCGTAGAAATGTTGATTTACCGGATCCCGACGGTCCGATGACAGCGACGACTTCACCGCGTGTGACTGTCGTCGAGATACCTTTTAATACTTCTAATTTTCCGAACTGCTTATGCAAATCGGTGACTTGGATCATAGGTTCCATCTGATTACCCACTCTTTCTCATAGCTTTTTCGACTTGTTGGCCTATCAAGCTCAATCCCATGACGAGAACAAAATATACGAATCCGGCAAACAACAACGGTTCGAAATAAATCGCCTTTTCTCCTCCAACGATTTGCGCACGACGCATGACGTCGAGCACACCGACTGTCGAGACGAGTGCCGATTCCTTCGTCAACGTGATCAATTCGTTCATGATCGCCGGAAGGATATTTTTAAAGGCTTGTGGCAAAATGATCGAACGGAGTTGTTTGAAATACGAAATACCGAGCGCATCTGCCGCTTCCCACTGTCCGCGATCAACAGCCTGAATCCCTGCCCGAATGATTTCCGAGATATACGCTCCGGAGTTCAAGGAGAAGGCGATGATTGCCGATTGGTATCCTGTCGTCACATACCCTGTCAACTGTGGTAATCCAAAGTGGACGATCGCCAGTTGCAAAATCAATGGTGTCCCCCGGAAGATCGCTGTGTAAGCATGACCAATGAAACGGAGGAAACGGCTCTTCGTGATTTTCAGTGCCGCGACGACGATTCCGATCAGCATCCCGGCAATGGCCGCCACGATGACGACTTGGAACAGGACCGGAATCCCCTCAAGAATATATGGAATTGAATCTTGAATCTTTGTAAAGTCTATCATAATCAATCTCCTAACGTCGCACAAAAGGGATGAGGTTACCCCCACCCCCATGCACTTGACTTATTTTGCTTCTTTTTGGAACCATTCTTCTGCCAATTTATCGATTTCACCACTGTCGATCATCTTCTTCAACTCTTTGTTGAAATCGTCACGCATCTTATCCCCTTTTTTGAAGGCGATCGCTGATCCAGCTGGACCATCTTCTTTAATCTGGTACGTTTTTAGGGATGCATCTTGATCCATGTATTTGACGGCAACTGCATCCTCGATGATGAGGGCATCAATCCGACCTGTATTCAATTCTTGAATGATTTCTGGGATTTTGTTTAAAGGAACCGCTTCGCTATCTTTGAAGCGATCTTTTGCGAGTCCCTCTTGGATCGAACCAAGCTGGACACCGATTTTTTTGCCTTTGAGTTCGTCTTCCGAACTAATCGCTTTATCCTTCGTCATGACTAAGTTTTTTGATTCGAAGTAGATGTCCGTGAAGTCAGCGTTTTTCTTACGCTCTTCTGTCGGTGTCATGCCCGCCATGACGAAATCGACACGACCTGAGCTGAGGGCACCGAGTAGGCTTCCGAATTCCATGTCTTCGATTTTTAAGTCATACCCGAGATTTTTCGTGACTTCCTTGGCGATCGCAACGTCGAACCCGACGATGTCCTCTCCTTTTTTCGTATCGATGTATTCAAATGGGAAGTAATCCGCTGACGTTCCCATCGTCAATACTTTATCGCTTTTGCTCGATCCACCTGTTGATTCTTCCGACGCGCCACATGCTGCCATCGTGACTGCCAGAATGCCTGCCATTGCCGTTGCTAATAATTTTTTCATTCGAGTTTTCCCCTTCCAACGCTCAATTGTCAGAACTTTAACAATAGTATGACTTATGTGTATGTCCAATTCAATACCGAAAAGCCTGACCTGTTCTATTGCTTTTAGGATATACGAATATTTATTCACTGTAAAGCATAAATATATAAATTTTTTTGACTTTCTATTCATAAATCATGCATAAATGACTTTTTATACAATTTTGCAAACGCTTTCAATATTGAAATTTATTATTTTAATCTCATGAATGCACAAAAAAAGACCCCTTTATCAGGAGTCTTCTTTGCTTATGCATAGATTTCAATCAATGATTCAAGTTTGTCGACGACTTCTTCTGCCGTGAACGATTCGATGTCGAACCGCTCGACCATCGAGAGGATATTTCCATCTTGCATTAATGCAAATGATGGAGATGAAGGTGGATAACCTTCGAAGTATTCACGCGCACGGTCTGTCGCTTCGCGATCTTGTCCAGCGAATACCGTGACGAAATGATCGGGCTTGATACCCTCTTTCCGATTAACGTACGCTGCAGCAGGACGGGCGATCCCGCCAGCACATCCACACACCGAATTGACAAGGACAAGTGTTAGCCCTTCGCGTTTCATTGCTTCATCCACGCTCTCTGGCGTCGTTAATTCTTCAAATCCAGCAGCTTGCGCTTCTTTGCGGGCTGTTTGGACGACATCTTCAAAATACATTTGGAAATCCATCGTATTGCCTCCTTTGATTCGTTCTCCTTCTTATTGTACGAGTTTCGGTGAAATCTGTCCAAGTCTGCCGCTTAATTCAGTTTCTAAAAATGGTCGGGCATGCAACAGATCGCGGAAAGCGATGTAGCGGTCGATTTTCTCTTCCGTTGGTCGCTTGTTTTGTTTGTATGCTCGAATCAAGATGTTCTTCGGTGTGTGCTCGAGATCGATGAATTCGAGAAGTTGCGCTTCATATCCGACCAGTGTTAGCAACTCGGCACGAATCGAATCTGTCGCCAGTGATGCGAATTTTTCTTTGATCAGTCCGTGCTGGAGCATGACATCGAGTGGCGAACAGTCCAGTTGACGGTTCAATTCCTTTTGACAGCACGGTACGCTCAGGATGACCGATGCATTCCAGTCAACAGCTCGCGCGAGTGCGACATCAGTTGCGACATCACAAGCGTGAAGTGTCACCATCAGGTCGACTTCCGTCTCCCCTGTGTAATCATGAACGTCTCCGACACGGAATGTTAGATCGGTATAATCCAGATCACGCGCAATTTGTGTACATTCTTCGATGACTTCTTTCTTTAGATCAAGACCTGTCACTTCGAGGTCGAATCCTTTGACGACTTTTAGATAATGATAGAGAGCGAACGTCAAATACGACTTCCCGCAGCCAAAGTCCAAGATCCGGAGTTTTTTTCCTTTTGGTAAGGCAGCGATGCTATCCTCGACGAATTCAAGGAAACGATTGATTTGTTTAAACTTATCGTACTTCTGTTTTTTGACCTGACCCGCTTCCGTCATGACGCCTAAGCGAATCAGAAACGGAACCGGCACACCGTCTTCTAATAGATAGGTTTTTTTCCGGTCATGCGACAAGAGAGCTTTCATCGGCTCCTTTTTGGATGTCTTGATCGCGACTTTCATCTTTTTCGAGAGCTGGAATTGCCATTCTTCTTCTTCAAAACGGAATAAGAATTGACGGAATTCCGTGAACCAGTCATCGAGTCGTCCGACGAAATCGTCAATTAAAATATTTTCATGCTTCATAACGCGTTCAAATTGAAACTCTACCTGCATCATCACCGTATCTCTTAATAGAATCGGTTTTACCTTGATTCGTCGGAGATCATTTGATTTTTGACGCGGATTACTTATCGTTGCATGGATCAGTGTTCCTTGCGTGATTTGCGAGGCAAGACTCGCTTTTAATTCATGTAGTTCCACTAGTCGTCCCGTCCTTTTCTGATGTTCTTTCGAAACTGTAGCAAATTCGTACCTGTTCGACAAGTTTACACGCTTCATCATTCGTACGTAATCAAAAGGAGGAATGCATCATGTTCAAAAAAATTCTCTCACAAATCGGAATCGGTGCCGCAACGGTCGATACACGCTTGACGGATGACCGGTGCGAACCAGGCGGTCAAATTCACGGTGTCGTCCATATCAAAGGCGGAAACGTCGATCAAGAAATTGATCGAATTTATCTTGAATTCAACACGCAGTACAAACAAGAAGTCAATGATAGCACGACGTTCACGACCTTCACGCTCGACCGGTTTGCCTTAAATGAAGCGAAGTTCACGATTGAAGCGGGTGTCGAGCGGGAGATTCCTTTTACATTACGCGTACCGCTGAATACACCGCTCTCCGTCAGCCAATCGAAATCGTGGATCGAGACGGGTCTCGACATCGCTCAAGCCGTCGATCCATCGGACCGTGACGCCGTCATCGTCGAAGCAAACCGCTACCAAGCGACAGTCTTAGATGCGATGGAGTCACTTGGCTTCCGATTGAAAAAAGCCGATACGGAAAAATTACCTGGACGATTCCGGAAAGATTTACCGATTGCTCAGGAGCTTGAGTATTCAGCTCGCAATACACACTACGCCCATAAACTGGATGAGATCGAAATCATCATGCTCCAAGACAGCTCAGGGATTGATTTAATCGTCCAAGTCGACCGTCGTGCGCACAGTCTCGGTTCATTATTCAGTGAAATGGCTGGTGCGGATGAGTCGATGATCAAACTGCGTCTGTCCAATAGTGAACTGCAGGATCAATCGTTCGTCGAACGTCAGCTGACAAGCATCGTGGAACGCTATAGCTGATCAATCGATCGACTTTACTTGAAAGTGATTCCTCTTCAGGGGGAGTCACTTTTTTTCATTCAAGTCAGTCTATCTAAAAACACATTTGAAATTTATTTCAATTTGAAATCGTTTACAAATAAAATATTGTTTTAAAACAAACACCTTGCTATACTGTCCGTATCGAAAAGAATTCCAGTCACGGTTTGACTAAAGGAGGACGTACATCATGAAAAAAATCGGACAGTTCACGTTAACAGCCGGACTCGCAGCAGTACTCGTCTCAAGTAGTTTACCTGTCATGGCAGAGGCAGGATCTTCAGCCGATCGGATCAGTCACAAAATCGACACGATGACACTCGAACAAAAAATCGGGCAGATGATCATGCCGGACTTCCGACAGTGGAATGGCAGCAATCATACGTCGCTTGCCCCAGAAGTCGCGAACATCATCGATCGCTATGATTTAGGCGGCGTCATCTTGTTTGCTGAGAACGTCAGCGAAACCGAACAGACGACGAAACTCGTTCATGATCTGCAAGAAGTCGTCAAACAAGATGCTAGCAACGATATTCCGCTCTTCGTCACGATCGACCAAGAAGGTGGAATCGTTACTCGGCTCGGAACAGGGACGAACTTACCTGGCAACATGGCGTTAGGTGCGACCCGCAGTAGCACATATGCCAATGATGCCGGTCATATCATCGGTTCCGAACTGCGTGCGCTCGGCATCAATGTCAACTTTGGTCCGGTTCTCGACGTCAACAGCAATCCTGGAAATCCTGTCATCGGTGTCCGCTCATTCTCGAGTGATCCGGAGCTCGTCGGCACACTCGGTTCCGCTCTTATGAAGGGAGTTCAGTCTGAAGGCGTCGCGGCGACCGCCAAGCACTTCCCGGGTCACGGCGATACGGCGACCGATTCCCACTATGGATTACCGGTCGTTGACAGCTCCTTGCAAGAACTGGAACAAGTCGAGCTCGTACCGTTCAAGCGAGCTATTGCTGAAGACATCGATATGATCATGACAGGACACATCGGGATGCCGCAAATCGAACCTGAAGTCGTCACGTCGACAAATGGTACCTTCCCTTTACCTGCGACGTTATCGGATGATGTCATCACGGGCGTACTGCGCGAAAAACTTGGCTACGATGGCATCGTCATCACAGACGCGTTGAACATGCAGGCGATCGCCGACAACTTCACGGAGTCAGAAGCCGTCTTAAAGACGTTTGACGCTGGAGTCGATATCGCGCTCATGCCGACGATCCTTCGTTCCGAGCAAGATGTCACAAAGCTCGATCAGATTTTCAAGGATGTGATCGCAGCAGTCAAAGACGGTCGCCTCTCAGAGGAACGGATCGATCAATCGGTCGAGCGAATCCTGACGCTGAAAGCAGAACGCGGAATTTGGAACGGTACGACTGACACGACATCCCTAGCTGAAAAAATCGCGCACTCGAACCGAATCGTCGGCAGTCCCGAGCATAAAGCAAAAGAACGCGCGATGACGGAAGCCGCGGTCACACTCGTGAAAAATGATCAGCGGACGTTACCATTCAAACCGAAAAAGAATGCCAACGTTCTTGTGATCGCTCCTGCGGCGGATCAAACGGACAGCATGAAAAAAACGATCGCTTCCCTACCGAAGAATCGGAACTGGCACGTGACGACAGCGAATTACTCGGCTACTACGCTACCGCTCGACCAAAACCCGACATTACGGGCGCAACTCGATGCAGCAGATTACATCATCGTCGGTTCCAACGTCAACACGAGTGCTAAACTACTACCTACTGCACCAGAACAAGCGATTCCGGCTTCAATCTTCCGCTATGCGAAACAAACGGAGACACCATCCGTCCTGCTCAGTCTCCGTAACCCATACGATGTTGCTGTTCAACCGGACGCACCGGCACATGTCCTCGTCTATGGCTTCAAAGGTGATCCGAACGGTCCAGACTCCGAAGCAGGCAATCTAAAATCAGCGGGACCAAACCTGCCTGCAGGTATCCGCGCGATCTTCGGAACGTTCAAACCGCAAGGCACTTTACCGGTTGATGTGCCGATCTTTCAGAACGGTGTCTTTACCGACAAACTGCATCTCGAATTCGGTGACGGCTTTAAAAACTGGAAAAAATGAGGACATGATACACAAAAGACCGAAGCTCCTTAAAGGATGCCTCGGTCTTTTAATGATGGATATGCAGATTCGGCTTCTGCTTTCGTACGCTCGTAGACACGATGAAGTGAATAAGTCAACGAAGCGTAGAGGACGACGACCAGGACAGTTGCGATAGTTCTCCCCGTTGTAAAACCGAACTGAAGCAACCCCTGAAAATTCTGAATCGTAGCATATGTGCCGTACACCACCATCAATATGGGAATGATGTACCCAACAAATCTCACTTTCACTTTTCCGAGCACCTGTTGCACAACATATGCCGCGAGAATCACGAGTGCGATCACGATGATTTCCATTCCAATCCCTACTCTCACTAAATGGTATTCCTAATTCTACCATTTATTGATTCAAGAAGATACCGCTCGTGCCGGAATCGTTTCGTAAACCGACGTAAACGTCTCTTCCGTCCATCCCATATGCCAAAACAGCAACTCATAATAACAGCTCGTCACGAAATGACGTTTCATCCGCTCGCGTTCCGTCGGGCTTGCTTGCTCCGCCAGCGCATCAAGCCGTGCAATCTGATCAAAGACGACCTTTTCGAACCATTCCGAGCTATACGTGTCGATCCATTGCTGATAGATTTTTTCTTCCGGTGTACACGTCAGTAATTGTTGCCCGACTTCATAATACAACCAGTAACATGGCAAGATGGCAGCAATCGTCTCACCAAGCGTTCCTTCACTCGCATGATGCATGTGCGAGACGTACGCATATGCTGTCGGTGCCGGTTCAAATGCTTCAAGGTCTGCTGCCGTAATACCGAGCGGCTTAAAAAATGATTGATGTAAGCTCAGTTCTGCCTCGTAAGTCGAAGTAGCATGTTCGGCAAGTGTCGCGATCGTCGCGAAGTCGTCCGCTTTTGACGCTGCCTTCGCTTGAATCTTCGCAAAGTGTTTTAAGTAATAGGCATCTTGCATGACGTAATGCCGAAATTTCGAGAGTGGTAACGTCCCCTCTCCGATTCCTTGAACGAATGGGTGCGTAAAACTACTGTTCCAATACGCTTGTGCCGCTTGTTTGATTTCTTGTGTGAATGTCATGATCTCATCCTCCTCGTTTGGTATGAAACGAAAAAACACCACCCCGAAACACACGGGCATGGCGCAAGAAGAACAAGACTTGACGCCACTTCCCTCCGTAAGTACGAACTTAATCAGGTTCAAAGGGTCCGAACGTCTTCGTTCGTCTCAGTCAGCCTACCGACTCCCCTAGTGGTCATTATTCGATTCCCATCCACTATAGCATGCTGAAAATGGAAGTCAAGTTGTCCTCTTTTCGCTATACTATGGAGTGTCAGAAGACGGATGCCGTCTCCATCTACAGACCGATTCCGAACTTCTTTCGTTCTCGTACACTAACTTTAGTACCTGATACTATAATTCATTCTGTTACTCATAATTGGAGGATTTCATTATGCATACACCAACAAAAATCATGGCGTCAGCCGTTATCGCTTCTGCTTTATTACTCCCAACAGCCGCATCTGCCGAACAAGTCGTCGATAAGACGATCGTCACACTCGGGGAGTCGCTCGGCGCAAAGGATAAAGCATGGGTGCTTTCCCGTCTTAATGCACCGGAAGGCATCACGCCGATCATCGCCACTTCTGCTGACGAAGAAAAATATCTCGGGAAAAACATTCCACAGTCGCAAAAAGGCGGCAACATGTATTCGTCGGCTAAAATCGAACTGACGGAAAAAGGAGATGGACTTTCCGTCTCGACGGAGAACATCACATGGGTGACGAAGGATATGTATCTCAACGCTCTCGTCACAGCGGGTGTCAAAGATGCCGACATCACGATCACTTCTCCCTACAAGGTGACCGGGACATCGGCACTGACAGGAATCATGAAAGCGTACGATCAAACTTCCGCTGAGACGGGAATTAAGTTAAGTGACGAACGCAAGGATTTAGCACAGCAAGAATTATCGGTCACATCAGACGTCGGAAAAACGGTCGGCACGGATAAAGTCGCTGACTTAATGAATGAGATCAAGGCTGAGATCGCCAATCAAAAACCGGAAACCAAAGTCGAGATCGAAAACCTGATCGTCCAAGTCATTCAAAACAACAATATCCAGTTGTCTGACGCACAAATGGACCGGTTGACGAATCTATTCAATCAAATGGAGCAAGCGAACATCAACTGGGGACAAATCGAGAGTGGTTTGAAAAATGCGGGGCAAGACATCCACGCGTTCGCAACATCAGAAGAAACGAAAGGTTTCTTCGCTAAATTATTCGATGGACTCAGTGACTTCTTCAGTTCAATCGCTGGCGTGTTCAAATAATTCAGACTTCCGTAACGGACAAAAAAATAGTAAACTAGAGATATCTGAAACGAAAGGTGGTGTGAAAAGATGGACTTTGCCGCGTGCAAACACTGGTTGATGGAACAATTGTATCTGTTGCGCGCGATTTTTCATGGAATGGCGTTCTAAGGCACCCGTCTGTCCTTTTTTAAGAACTTCATGAATGAAAAATACAGCAAAGCGCATCTTTCACACGTTAGGGAGAGTGCTATTTGCGCTCTCCTTTTTTGATGCGCGCGAAAGGATCAATTGAATATGATGATTTGCGACATTCAACACCTAACCAAACAATTCGGAGGCGAGACGATCTTAGCGGATGTTTCCCTCTTCTTAAACGAACACGACCGTGTCGGTCTGATTGGACGAAACGGGAGTGGTAAGACGACATTACTCCGCTTGCTTGCTCGCCTTGAGCAACCGGACGGTGGTGTCATCTATCAAAAGAGCGGTTTGACGATCGGCTATTTGGAACAACTTCCTGTATATAGTGAGACGATGACCGGACTCGACGTCCTTTGGACAGCGTTTGAAGACATCCTCGCGATCCGTTCTCGGATGCAACAGTTGGAGCAAATGATGGCGACAGCACCAGAGAATCTTGATGCGTTACTTGCACGATATGCGGAAGCGACGAATGCGTTCGAACAAAAGGATGGCTATCTACTCGACTCGAAAATCGAACGCATGGTGAACGGGTTACACCTTCGTCCGTTACTCACTCGTCCTTTCCACCAGTTGAGCGGTGGTGAACAGACGAAGATTTGTCTCGGTCGCATGTTACTCATGGAGCCAAATCTGCTCATTCTTGACGAACCGACGAACCATCTTGATTTAGCTGCCGTGGAATGGCTGGAGCAGTTCTTACGGGACTACACAGGAACCATCCTGCTCGTCTCTCATGACCGGGTCTTCTTAGACGCCGTCGTCACCTCGATCGTTGAACTCGAGGACGGTGAACTGACAACCTATATAGGGAATTACAGCGCGTTCGTCGTCGAACGAGAACGTCGCTTGATGGAACAGTTCCACGCCTACCAAGAGCAACAGAAAAAAATAAAGAAAATGAAGGAAGCGATTCGTCGACTCCGGCAATGGGCAAACGAAGCGTCTCCACCGAGTGAGAAATTATTCCGTAAAGCAAAATCGATGGAACGGGCACTCGAGCGGATCGAACGGATTAAACGACCACAACTCGAAGCCAAAACCGCTGATGTCTCCTTCTCTTCCACTGATCACTCGAGCCAAGTCGTCTTTCGCGCTGAAGAACTCTCGTTTGCTTACGGAACCCGTCACATTTTTGATGACGTCTCGTTCGAGATCATGGCACAGGATCGGATCGCGATCGTCGGAACGAATGGGAGCGGGAAATCGACGTTGCTCTCACTGCTGCTTGACGAATTATCACCAGAGGCAGGCACACTCACGCGTGGACCATCGAATCGGATCGGTTACCTGTCCCAGCATGCCCATTTCGAGGAGGACGCGCGGTTAATTGACTGGTTTAGAGACCGGATTGCCGTTCCAGAAGCGGAAGCCCGCCATATCCTAGCCCGGTTCCTGTTCTTTGGACCAACTGTCTTTCGGTCCATTTTGTCACTGAGCGGAGGCGAACGTGTGCGATTGCAACTCGCCGTCCTCGTTCATTCGTCGGTCAATGTATTAATTCTCGACGAGCCGACGAATCATCTCGATATTGAATCAAGAGAGACGTTGGAAGAAGCACTCGAGAATTTTTCTGGAACATTGATTGCCGTCTCACACGACCGCTATTTCTTGAATCGGCTATTTCCGCAGATCCTGTGGCTCGAAAATGGTCTGACGCGTTATCATGGTACGTATACGTATGCTCAACAGAAGCGTGCTGAGTTCGCTACGTCTTCCTCACTCCACGTAACCCCTCAAAAACCAAAACGCTTGTCACAACATGAGTTAGAAGTGCAGATCGAGCGGCTTGAACAGAAATTAGCAAAACGTGAAAAACCGACCGATACCGTTTCTAAAAGCATCCAACAGCAACTCGATGACCTATACGAACAATTGCTACAGTATGGATGATTTAGCTTTACTTGCCTGTCACTCTCGATACCGAGAGTGGCAGTTTTTTCGTTCATTCATAAGATTTCATCATATGTTTTTTTAGCTAACCTTATTAAGTTTTAAAATTTTATTTTATTTTGTTGTTGATTATTTTCAGAAAATTCGTATAATTTAGCGTATAGCTTTTTATTATTCTTTGGGAGGAATACATCATCATGAACGCCATTCAGCAAGTCATTCAAGGAAGTGTCGATTACGCCAACAATATTTTATGGTCGTATGTATTAATTGCCGTATTGATCGGCGGCGGGATCTACTTCACGATCCGAACTGGCTTCATCCAATTCACTTACTTAAAAGAGATGTTCCGCGTCACGCTCGATAAAAGTGAACAAACAACAGACGATAAAGGAGAAAGCATCACTTCTCTCCAGTCATTCTTCATCGGTGCGGCGACACGGATCGGTACGGGTAACCTTGCCGGTGTCACGATTGCCGTCACACTCGGCGGACCAGGTGCCGTCTTCTGGATGTGGATGGTCGCTCTCTTAGGGGGCGCGACGGCTCTCATCGAAAGTACACTGGCTCAAGTCTATAAAGTACGCGATACGAAATCGAACGCATACCGTGGTGGTCCTGCCTACTACATCGAAAAAGGCTTGAAGAACCGAGCTCTCGGAATCGTCTTTGCAATCTTGATTGCTGTGACGTTCGGCCTTATCTTCAACTCCGTTCAATCAAACACGATTGCCGCTGCCTTTGACAATGCGTTCGGTATCAACACAGCTGTCGTCGGCGCAGCACTCGTCGTCTTGACGGGACTCGTCATCTTTGGTGGTGTCCACCGTGTCGCGAAGTTCTCTGCAATCATCGTTCCTATCATGGCAGGTCTCTACTTGATTGCTGCTCTTTATGTCGTCGTTACGAACCTGACGGAACTTCCTGGTGTGTTCGCAATGATTTTCAAAAGTGCCTTCGGAATCGAGCAAGCATTCGGTGGCTCGGTCGGTGCTGCAATCTCACTCGGTGTCAAACGCGGATTGTTCTCAAACGAAGCGGGAATGGGGTCTGCTCCGAACGCTGCGGCAGCGGCTGAAGTCTCTCACCCAGCAAAACAAGGTTTCTTACAAACACTTGGTGTATTCCTTGATACGTTGATCGTCTGTACAGCGACAGCAACGATTATTCTCCTCAGTGATAGTTATGCTGCTGGAAATGGCGAAGGAATCGGCATGTTGCAAAACGCGCTCTCCGAAGAATTTGGTGCAATTGCCCCACCATTCATCGCACTCAGCGTCTTCTTGTTTGCTTTTAGTTCGATCGTTGGTAGTTACTACTACGGTGAGACGAACATCGAGTTCATCAAACAAAGTCCAGCAGCCGTCTTCGGTTTCCGGATTGCGACAATGGGCTTCGTCTTCATCGGATCTGTTCTCAGCCTCGGTATGGTATGGAGTTTTGCCGATCTCTTCATGGCAGGCATGACATTAATCAATATGACAGCGATCCTCCTCTTGAGCGGCATCGCTCTCAAAGTCATCAAAGATTATCAGGAACAACGGAAACAGGGACTCGATCCTGTCTTCTCAGCAAAAGCACTCGGGATCGAAAATACGGAGTGTTGGGACGTTGAAGAAGAAGCTCGTCCTGCTGCTGGTGAAGTGCCGCCATTACAATAATTTAACTCTGAGTTCAAACTTCAACACCGAGGAAGCCATGCGCCTACTCGGTGTTTTTATTTGTAAAAAAGAATTTGGATTATGTTTTCATCGGACAGGGAAAAAGTCAACAGATTGCCCCGAAGGAGGAATTCATCTTGTCTCAAGCCATGTTGATCATCAACCCGTCTTCTGGAAAAGAACTCGGAAAAAAACACGCAACGCTTGCTGAGGAAACGCTTGCTACTCGCTTTGAAACCGTCGACGTTCGGTTCACGGAAAAAGAACACGATGCGACGGAATTTGCGCGTCATGCCGCCCAGTCTAATTACGACGCTGTCATCGCCATGGGAGGTGACGGAACGGTCAATGAAGTCATCACTGGGATTGCCGAACAACCGCATCGCCCAACGCTCGGAATCGTCCCACTCGGAACGGTAAATGACTTATCGCGCGCATTACACATTCCGACGGATCCGGAAGAGGCGATCCAGATTCTAGCTGACGCCCCTGCCCGACCGCTCGATATCGGTAAATATGATGACCATTACTTCATGAACGTCATCGCTGTTGGTCTGATTGCGGAAGCCGTCGAGGAGGTCAGTGTCGAACAAAAGACGTCACTCGGATCGGTCGCTTATTTCATTGAAGGTCTAAAAGCCTTCAAGGATCATAGCCCCTATCCGATTGAAATTGATTCTGCTGAGAAACAATTCGATGGAGAAGCGCACTTGTTGATCATCGCCTTAACGAATTCCGTTGGCGGGTTCGAATCCTTTGCAGAAGACGCAAAAGTCGATGATGGACTGTTGCATGGCTTTATCATTACGAAGCTTGGATTCTTTGATGCGCTCCAAGCATTACCCAAACTCATCACGGGTGGATTATCAAAAGCAGATCAAATCGAACACTTCACGACGACCCGTGTCGAAATTCGCTCGAAAGAAGAATTGCCGATTAATGCCGATGGGGATACAGCAGGTCATGTTCCCGTGACTGTCGAGGTACTCCCGCAACATTTAACTGTGTTTTCACCATCTTCTAATGAATAACAGTATATGTTCATCGAAAAAAGAACTGACTCTTCGTCAGTTCTTTTTTTACTTATTAATCCATTACAATATATGTTAACAAAGCGTAATTTTGAAACATATTTGAAATATTTTCGTGTTATTGACGATGCTATAATCATCTCAGGCGAAAAATCATTCTTTAAAATAAATAATTATACATAAAATCTTACAATTTTGTAATGATCAGTTCTGGCGCTTCAGATTTTTAAGGAGGAAATACACTCAATGAAACGTTTACTTACAACAATGACAATGACAGCTTTGGTAGTTTCAGGTTTTGCAACAACGAGTGCTTCGAAAGTTGAAGCTGCAACGACATATAAAGTAAAGGTCATGGCAGACGGACTTCGTGTTCGTACAGGTCCATCAACAGCTTATAAAATCGTCGGTAGCGTCAATACAGGACAGACATTCAATTATCTTGGTGTTTCCGGTTCATGGACAAAAATTTCATACGGTGGCGCATCACGCTACGTTTCTTCTACATACGTAAAAAAATACAGCACAACGACTTCAACAAAAGCAACGACTGGCTTCTCGCGTCCAGCAAGCGGTCCAATCACGCAAGGATATGGTGCTGCAAGTGGAGTTTACGGTTATACGTTCCATAACGGCATCGATATCGGCGCTCCAACAGGTACACCTGTCTATGCATCAGCCGCTGGTAAAGTCATCACATCCCGTTATTACGGCGCATACGGAAATCACGTCATGATGACGCATACCGTCAACGGCATCCAATATACGACGGTGTATGCACACTTGAATAGTCGCTCCGTCTCAGTCGGACAGACGATTGCAAAAGGATCGAAAATCGGTACGATTGGTGCAACAGGTAACGCGTTTGGTGCGCATCTCCATTTTGAAATGCATCGTGGTCCTTACGTCTACAGCGGAACGTCTGCTGCAAACAGTGTCAATCCGCTCAATTACTTCAACTAAGCTTGATTCACCGGACTTCTCCCCATGAGAAGTCCGGTTTTGTGTTTCAGATGAAATCTCCTGACAGGAATGGTACGGTATGGTTATGAGTCTAATCCACAACGGAGGCGAAACACATGAAACGAACGATCCCCTTTCTTTTATCAGCGACGTTTGGTGTGACGTTACTTGCCGGATGTCAAGATCAGCCGACACCTGAAGAACGTCTTGATGCCTACATCAAACTTTGGGAAAAACAAGATTACGATAAGATGTATACGTACGCGAGTACGGCTACTAAAAAGGAATACGGAAAAAAAGAATTCATCGACCGGACAAAACAGTTGTCGAAATCGCTTGATATCAAAAAGTTATCCGTCGAACGGAAGAAAGCGAAGGAAGCAACGGATGACGAAAAAGCGTCCCTTCCCGTACGAATCTCCTTTGATACGGTTGCAGGAGCCGTTGCTTATGATAAACAAGTCCCGTTAACATTCGAGAAACAAGGAGAAACAGAAAACTGGTTCATTGACTGGGACTCTTCGTTTGTTCTAAAAGACTTTAAGAAAGAAGACAAGGTTCAGTTAGAAACCGTAGAAGGCAAACGTGGTGATTTACTCGACGCAAACGATAAACCGCTCGCGACCTCCGGTAAAGGGTATACTGTCGGAGCAACTGCAGGACAACTTAAAGATGTCGACCAAGTTGCCGAGTTGCTCGACCGCCCGACCTCATCGGTCGAAGATTCCTTAAAAGCAAGTTGGGTCAAGGATGGACAATTCGTTCCGCTCAAAACACTGACCGACGAAGCAACGGTTGAAAAATTGCGTGACATTCCTGGAATCAGCGTCAAGGAGACAGAAGTCCGAACGTATCCACTTGGTAAAGCAGCCTCTCATTTAATTGGATATATCGGTTCGGCAACAGCAGACGAAATTAAAGAATCGAAAAATAAAATCCAAGCTGGTGAACAAGTCGGGAAACGAGGTCTTGAACAAGTCCTTGATGATCGGTTACGCGGTAAAGCCGGTGCTTCGATCATTCTACAAAAGAAAGACGGATCAAGCGTTACCGTCGCTGAAACGAAGCCGACGAATGGTGAGGATATCCCGTTGACGATTGATGCTACGCTCCAGAAAAAGACGTACGACACGATGCAAGAGGATCCGGGAACGGCATCGGCAATCGATCCGCGGACTGGTGAGACGCGTGTCTTACTTAGCTCCCCGGGCTTTGATCCTTCTGAATTCATGTCAGGGATCTCGCAAGCGCGACTCGATGAACTGACGCAGGATCCGGATCAACCATTGTTGAACCGATTCACGAGTGCCTTCGCACCCGGTTCGACCCAAAAACCCCTGACGGCCGCCGTTGGCTTAAAGAGTGGAACACTTGACCCGGAAAAAGCCTATACGATCAATGGACTGAAAAATAAGATCGATGGTTTTAACGTCACGCGGATTCACGAGACGCCAGCACCCGTTAATCTGCACAATGCGCTCGTTTATTCAGATAACATCTATTTCGCCCGCTCAACACTCGAACAGGTCGGAACGAAAGCGTTCACGTCTGGACTTGAATCACTCGGATACGGAGAGAAGCTACCGTTTACGTATCCGTTACGCGCTTCTCAGATTTCAAACGACGGGACGATCTCTTCAGATGGACAGCTGATGGATACGTCCTACGGACAAGGACAGATGCTGACGAACATTCTCCATCTAACGTCGATGTATGAAATTTTCTTGACCGATGGAACAATCTATCGTCCGACTCTTTTACAAGAGGAAAAAACGAAGCAAGTCTTCAAAAAAGATCTGCTGGATGCGAAAGACGCGAAGATGATTCGTGATGATCTCTATGACGTTGTCCATAACGGCTACACGCTCCCGGCCGATATCAAGGAAGTCGATGTTGCCGGTAAGACCGGTACGGCAGAATTGAAAAAGGCAGGCGAAACCGATGGAAAAGAGAATGGCTTCTTCGTCGGTTACGATAACGACAAAAAAGATCTTCTCGTTGCCATCATGATCGAATCGGTCGAAAAAGAAGATCGTGGCAGTCCGTATGTATCGGGTCTTGTTGCCGAAGTACTCAAACAAAATCGATGATTGGAGTGATTGCTTGATGATCCGCACGAGCCGTACTTCAGACCTCCCTGCCCTGCTTGCACTGACGGCAGAGACCTTCTTGCACCATCAACGATTATCGCCTCACTTTCATCCAGATGTAACGACACCGTACACGCTGGAGTCTTTAAGTCAGATGGTGGAAGCAGAACAACAACTCTGTCTGACAGCGCTTGACGGAGAAACACTCGTTGGTTACTTGTTCGGCAAGTGGACTGCGCCAGCATCCGATCGATTTACACCAGTCCGGATCTTGAACATCACCGACGTCGGTGTCACCTCATCCCATCGTTCATTCGGAATTGGTCGCCAGTTAATGCAGGCTGCAGAAGAACTCGCACTCGAGCGAAAGGTCGATGCTGTTCGCTTAAACGTTTGGGCGGTCAACGACCGTGCCGCCACGTTTTATGAGGAACTTGGATTTGAACCGCTGTATACCAACTTGCAGAAGTCGCTCGTTCAACAGTGACATCTATACGAAAAAGGGGCTGACTCAAAAAAAGAATGACGCGTCTTTTCACACCCTTTCCTCAGGCGAGACACAAGCCCGCTTCCCTGCTTCATTTAAGCAGGAAAGCGGGTCTTGTTCGTCTCTAACAGCGCATAAATGCGCCTGATCCTGTAAGAGTGGTGTGTGACGCGTCATTCTTTTTGTTACGAGATAAGGGTGGCAGATCATCATTCTGCCACCCTTATCTTTGTAGAGACTGTCCTTTGAGTCAGGTCCTTTTTATTAATGCGACGGCGTCGCCGCAAGACGTGCTGCCATCAACTGTTGAATTGTTTCTCGATCGTTCTGGTGCAGTAAATCGACGATTTTACTGCCGACGATGACCCCCGAGACTGGGCGGCTCAATTGTTTGACGTGTTCCGGTGTACTGATCCCGAACCCGGCAAGGACTGGTACTGGACTGTTTGCTGCGACGTTCGCTAAGTGGTCTTCAAGCGCCGTATCAAACGTCGTCTGTCCACCTGTCGTTCCGTTGACCGTGACCGCATAGAGGAATCCTTCACTTTTATCGGCAATCTTTTGAATCCGCTCCATCGGACTCGTCAAGGAGACGAGCTGGACGAGCGCGATGTCCGATTTGTCCTCTTGCTCGAAGAACTGTTCGCTCTGCTCAAGCGGCAAATCAGGAATAATCAGTCCGTCGACCCCGACTTCGCGACATGTCGCTAGAAACGCCGTTAATCCGTAGCGGAAAATCGGATTTAAGTACGTCATCAAGACGACAGGAACATCGACGGTCTGACGAGCAACGCGAACTGCCTCGAGGACATCCTTCAGTCCAACGTTCGCTTCTAGTGCGCGAAGTCCCGCTTCTTGAATGACTGGACCGTCAGCGACAGGATCCGAAAACGGAACACCGACTTCAATCGCTGTCGCTCCGGATTCAGCGAGAAACGACAGGATTTCCGGGAGTTGATCAATCCCTCCGTCTCCCCCCATGACGTACGGAATGAAGGCTTTCTCCCCTTTGCTCGTAACGGTACGAATGGCTGTTTCTAATCGCATCACGCTTCCCCCTTTAGTGCGTTTCTGACAGTGACGACGTCTTTATCGCCCCGTCCTGATAAGCAGATGACGAGAATCTCTTCCTTGTCCATCTCTGCCGCGAGTTGAGTCGCGTAGGCAATCGCGTGTGCCGACTCAAGTGCCGGGATGATTCCCTCCTTGCGGCTCAACAACTGGAGTGCTTCCAGTGCTTGTTCATCGGTCACCGCTTCATATTGGACACGACCGATATCTTTTAGCAAGCTATGCTCCGGTCCGACACCCGGGTAATCGAGTCCAGCTGAGATCGAATGCGCTTCTTGTACTTGACCGTGTGCATCCTGTAAGAGATACATCATCGAGCCGTGCAAGACACCGACCTCTCCTTTTGTCATCGTCGCTGCGTGTTTCTCTGTGTCGATTCCGCTGCCCGCCGCTTCAATGCCATACAATTTTACATCTGTATCATCGATGAACGGGTGGAACATCCCGATCGCATTACTACCGCCGCCGACACAAGCGACGATCGCCTCTGGTAGACGCCCCTCTTTTTCGATGATTTGGCGTCGTGTCTCTTTTCCGATGACTGCTTGGAAATCACGGACGAGTTGCGGGAATGGGTGTGGTCCGAGAACAGAACCCATCAAGTAATGCGTGTCTTCGACATGTTTGACCCAGTAGCGGAGTGCTTCATTGACGGCATCTTTGAGTGTCCGACTGCCTTGTGTGACTGGGATGACGGTTGCTCCAAGTAACTCCATCCGGAAGACGTTCAATTCTTGACGACGGACGTCCTCTTCTCCCATGAAGATGACACATTCGAGATCGAGTAAGGCACAGACCGTCGCTGTCGCGACACCGTGTTGTCCTGCCCCTGTCTCAGCAACGATTTTTCGTTTCCCCATCCGTTCAGCCAGTAACGCTTGACCGATCGTATTGTTGATTTTATGGGCACCGGTATGGTTCAAGTCTTCTCGTTTCAAATAGATCTTTGCGCCACCGATCGTTTGCGTCAAATGTTCGGCAAAATAAAGTGGTGTTTCACGTCCGACGTATTCTTTCAATAATTCGTCCATCCGCGCTTGAAACGCTGGATCTTCTATTACCGTTGCGTAAGCTTCTTCGAGTTCGATCACCGCGTGCATCAATGTTTCCGGGATGTAGCGTCCTCCGTATTTACCATATTGTCCGAGTGTATCTGGTTGTGCGTAGCTCATACTTCTCTCTCCTTTACGGCATCTGCGAATGCCTGCATTTTGATGGGATTTTTCCGTCCATCCGTCTCGATGCCACTTGAGACATCGACGGCGAACGGGTGATATCGTTTGATTGCTTCTCCGACGTTTCCTGCTGTCAAGCCACCGGCAATGAACAGTGGTCGATCGGCTTGAATGTCTCGTGACCAGTCGAATGTCTCGCCACTTCCAGCAACCGGTGCGTCAACGAGCAAATAATCCGTCTGTTGCTCTACTTGTCCGATGTCCGTCACCGGAATCGCTTGAATGACGGGAACTGGTATCTCTCCGTCCGGAATGACACCATGAATTTGGACGAGATCTAGCGCGACTTGTTCGACCGCGTCGGTCACCTGCTGGTAAGTCGGGGAGACGAAGACACCGACGACTTGGACCGTTTTTGGAATGTCGCGTCTGAGACGAGCCGCCTCTTCCAGCGTGACCTGTCGTTTACTTTTAGCAAAGATAAAGCCGATGTAGTCCGCTAAGCGAACTGCCGCTTCGACATGTTCTCTTTCCCGGAGACCACAGAACTTAATCCGTGTCATACGCGAACGCCACTCACTTCTCGGATGAAGACTTGCGGATCGTCTGCCCGCATCAACGTCTCGCCGACGAGGATCCCGTCTGCACCGGTAGCGTGTAATCGCTGTGCTTCCTCGACCGTCTTGATGCCACTCTCACTGATATACCGGACGTCCGATTGTTTTTGTTCGAGTAATCCGACCGATGTCTGTAAATCAACTTCGAACTTTTTCAAGTTCCGGTTGTTGATGCCAATGATTTGCGCACCAATCGCCTCTGCTCGGCGTAACTCCTCTTCGTCATGGACTTCGACCAAGACCTCAAGTCCTTCTGCGTAAGCATACGCATACAAGTCAGCAAGCGTCTCCTGCTCGAGAGCGGCGACGATTAAGAGAATCAACCGTGCCCCATGTGCTTTTGCCCGGTCGATTTGAATCCGATCAATCATGAAATCCTTACAAAGCACCGGGATATCGACTGCTGCAGCGACTGCCGCTAAATCGTCCATCGACCCTTTGAAGTACGTCTCGTCCGTCAAGACGGAGATGACGGTCGCCCCACTCGCTTCATATTGTTTTGCCTGAGCGACGACATCGACGTCGAGTGCGATTGCCCCTTTTGATGGCGACGCTCGTTTGATTTCCGCGATGACGGATAAATCCGCTCCCGCTAGTCGTTGCTTAATCGACGGCTTCAATGCCTCCCGACTGATCCGTTCGACCCCGTTTAATTTTAATTGCAGGACTTCTGCTCGTTTCGTTTCGATGATGCGATCTAAGATATTCATCCGATTGCTTCCTCCCGTGTCATTTGTCGTAATTGGTTCAATCGTTCCATCGCCCGTCCTGAGTCGATGCTATCTGCTGCTAAGGCGATTCCTTCTTCGATCGTCTTCGCCCGATTTGCTGCAAAGAGAGCAATTCCGGCATTGAGTAGAACCGTGTCGCGATAAGCACCATGCTCTCCACCAAGAACACGGAGTAAAATCGCCGCATTCTCTTGTGCACTACCTCCGCGAATTGCTTCAAGCGGTGCGGTCTTCAGTCCGACTTCCTCCGGGTGAAGACTGAAGCGGATCAGCTCGCCTTCGTCGAGTAAGACGAGTTGGTTCGTTCCGGCAAGGGATGCTTCATCCATTCCATTCGCACCGTGTAAGACGATTGCCCGCTTCCGTCCGAGTCGATGCAATGTCAACGCCATCGTCTCAAGCATATCCTCCCGGTAAATTCCTAATAGTTGTGTCTTGAGTGGAACCGGATTCGTCAACGGCCCGATCAAGTTAAAGATCGTTGGAATCCGCAGATCGCGTCGGACCTTCATGATTTGCTTGACGCGTGGGTGCATCCGTTGCGCAAACAAGAAGGCGATTCCGTTCGACTCGAGCTGTTCTGCTAAACGTTCCGGTGTCGCATCGAGCGAAACCCCGAGTGCTTCGAGCACATCAGCACTGCCCGTTTTACTCGAGACACTCCGATTCCCGTGCTTCGCGACTTTCATGCCGGCACCTGCCAGAACGAAGGCGGCTGTCGTACTGATGTTGAACGATTGTGAGCCGTCGCCTCCCGTGCCGCAGTTATCCATGAAATCGCCGGTGACCGGAATATCGAGGGCGACCTCGCGCATGATCGAAGCGAGACCGGCTAATTCTTCTGCAGTCTCCCCTTTTGCTTTCAATGCGACGAGAAAAGCGGCAATTTCGCTATCGGTCACGTCTTCCGCAAACAGTTCGCGTGCTGCCTGTTGCATCTCTTCGTATCGTAAATGTTTCGCTTCTGCTAGTTTCAATAACGTCTCTTTCATCGTTCGTCACTCCTTTGTCAATTCAATGAATCGTTTAATCATCTGCTGTCCTTGTGGTGTTCCGACGGATTCAGGATGGAACTGGATTCCGAACGTCGGATCTGTCTTGTGCTCGAGTGCCATGATCGTCCGGTCCTCAGTTTCTGCCGTGATGACGAGTTCCGTTGGTAAATCGTTTCGCGCGACGATCAGCGAATGATAGCGCATGACCTCTAACGTTTCCGTCATTTCGTCGAAGAGTTGTCCCGATTGTCGAATCATCGATGTCTTCCCGTGCATGATGACCGGTGCTTCGACGACGTGTCCTCCGAATGCTTCGCCGATTGCCTGATGTCCGAGACAGACACCGAGAATCGGTACTTGACCCGATAATTGTCGAATGAGATCGATACAGATGCCTGCGTCAGCCGGGCGACCGGGACCGGGTGAGAGGATGATGCCGTCAGGTTTCATCTCGCGTAGTTCTTCGATGCTGACCGCATCGTTTCGGATAACGTGAACGTCCGTATAAACGGATGCGTATTGGTATAGGTTATAGGTAAAAGAATCATAATTATCAATTAGGACGATCATTTCCAAACCTCCAGTAGTGATTTCGCTTTGTGTAACGTCTCCTGGTACTCGAGGCGTGGAATCGAATCGTAGACGATACCAGCCCCTGCTTGAACAGAAGCGACACCATCCTTGATCACCATCGTCCGAATCGCGAGGGCGAAATCCATATTCCCCCGAACATCGAAATAGCCGACCGCCCCGGCATATACTTCTCGTTTCACCTGTTCGTACTGGTCAATCAACTGCATCGCTCGGATTTTCGGAGCTCCCGTGACCGTCCCAGCCGGTAGACAAGAGACGAGTGCATCTGCGCCGGTCTTTCCGTCTGCTAACGTTCCTTCAACGACCGAGACGAGATGCATGACGTTCTTGAAGCGCTCGATTTGCATGAATCGCGTCACCTCGACGGTACCAATCTGACAAATCCGACCGAGGTCGTTGCGTCCGAGATCGACAAGCATCCGGTGCTCGGCCCGTTCCTTTTCATCGTGAAGTAACTCCTCTGCCAGTCGTTCGTCCTCCTCTTTCGTCTTCCCCCGGCGGCGTGTGCCGGCAATCGGATTCGTCGTCACGCGATTCCCTTTGACTTGGACCAAACTTTCCGGGGATGCCCCGAGTACGATCGCTTCACCTAAGTCGATATAGAAGAGATAAGGGCTTGGATTGTCCTTGCGGAGCTTCCGGTAAAACTGGAACGGGTCACCTGAGAATGTCGCATCGAGGCGTTGTGAGAGAACGAGTTGGAAGACGTCGCCTTGGCGGATATGTCTCTTTGCTTGTTCGACAAGTCCTTCAAATGTCTCTTGATCCATCAACGGTTCATAGACGACATCCCGGAGAGGACGCTCGATATCCGTTCGCTCCCGTGGTTGCTCAAGTTGCGCTTTCCGTTCTGCTAAACGTTGACGTAATTCATCACGATCGGTGATGCCACCGAGCGACGTCTGAATCAAATGGACACGATGTTCGAGATGATCGAACAGGATGATTTGGTCGTATACGGCGAGTAGCGCGTCCGGTAGTTGGCGCGTTCGCTCTGGAACCGCTCCGAGTGTTTCATAGGCGCGCATCATGTCGTAACCGACATATCCGATCCCACCCGCTAAAAACGGCAGTTCCTCTTCGACGCCACCTCGGAGGATCATCTGTTGCATCAGCCGTACCGGATCACCCGTTTCCTGCGTCAATTGACCTGTCGTCAATTGTTCCCGTGTCACGGTTCGTCCCTCTGCCCGAATCATCTCCACCGGATCGACACCGATGATCGAATACCGTCCTTGATCCGTATGCGCGGAACTTTCAAGCAAACATTTCTGTGTTCCGCTCAGTTGTTGAAAAATCATGATCGGCGTCATCTCGTCGCCGTTTAGTTCAAGTTGTTCGATGATAAGTGTGTCTGTCTGAACCATCCCTGTTCGCCTCCTGGAATATAAAAAAATCCTCCACACAGCGTATGCTGTATGGAGGACGATGATCTCGCGGTGCCACCTCTCGATTGGAACGGTTCGACCGCTCCCACTCTGTCTGATGCGTCTAAAAATAAGAGACATCATAGCCTACGATAACGGGGGCATCCGTCGCGACCTACTTCTTCGTTCAGCCACGCTCTCATGAGACCATTCACGAAACCTCGCCGTACGGAAGTCGCACCATTCTTCCGCTCTCTGAAACGCCGATGTTGTCTCGCTACTTAACTCACTCTACGATTTGTTTGATTCGATTGTATACGAAAAGGGTCTTCTCGCCCATTCATGTAGAACATGAAGGACGGGAAGACCCGCGGTACCACCTTCGTTGACGATGCTGACACCGTCCCCTTTGAAACGAACCGGACCGTTGTCCTGATTCGTCGACCCCGATAACGGGAGGAACCCGTCAGAGCCTACTACCCATTGAAGGGATTTGGTCTGAAGCTCAGAAGGCCATTCGCTTGTTGCCCGATACTGATTCGCACCATCCATCAGCTCTCTTGAATCGTTTCACAAGTTACTTCTCTTCGTCTTTGCTATCGTGTGTTGAATTGATTCTTATATTACGATGCTTCTTCTTCCCTGTCAACTGGAAAAACTCAGTATAAGGAAAGTTGGTTTGGATCAATCGATTCGAGCGCTTGTTTGACAGTTTGTAGGAACTGTCCGGCTACGAGTCCGTCGAGCACCCGGTGGTCGATCGACATACAGAGGTTGACCATGTCGCGTGCTGCGAACATGCCGTTCACCCAAACTGGACGTTTGACGATTGATTCAACGGACAGAATTGCCGCTTGCGGGAAGTTGAGAATCGGTGCTGATTGGATTGAACCGAATGAGCCCGTATTGTTGACCGTAAACGTCCCGCCCTGCATCTCTGCAGACGACAACGTGCCGGCTTGTGCCCGTTTCCCGAAGTCATCAATCGCGCGTGCGATCCCCTTGATGCTTAGTTCATCCGCATTCTTGACGACTGGTACGAACAGAGCGTCCTGCGTCGCGACAGCAAGTGATAGATTGATCGCTTTCTTTTGAATGATCTTATCTCCCGCCCATGTCGAGTTCATGATCGGATGTTTCTTCAATCCTTCGACCGTCGCCTTCATGAAGAACGGCAAGAACGTCAATTTGACCCCTTCTTGTTTGAAGAACGCATCTTTATGACGATTACGTGCTTCGACCAAGTTCGTGACATCGACTTCGATCATCAACCAGGCATGTGGCGCTTCGTGTTTCGCACGTACCATGTTCGAAGCGATCGCTTGACGCACACCGGCAGTCGGAATCTCGATGTCGCCCGTTTCCGTCGGTTGTGGTGCACTGACCGGACGTTTTGGTGCAGGTGGTGCTTCTGCCGGAGGCGCTACCGGAGCCGCTTGCGCTTCCGGTTTTGGTTCAGTTGCTTGTGGTGTCGGGATCGATCCAGACTCGATCAGTTTCAAGAGGTCTTTCCGTGTAATCCGTCCGCCAGCTCCAGTACCCGTCACTTGTTCGAGATCAATGCCGTGTTCTCCCGATAGTTTCAAGACAGCTGGTGAATAGCGTTTTTTCATCGATGTATCAGACGACGTCGTCTCTTCGACAGCCGGTACTTCTTGTTCGGTCGCAGCGACTTCCGTTGACCCACCACTGACTTGCATCGTGACAATCGCGTCACCGACTTGCAACGTATCCCCTTCTTCTGCAAGCAGTTTTTCAATCACACCATCAAATGAAGATGGGACTTCTGCCGTTACCTTATCGGTAATGACTTCTGCAATCGGATCATATTTTTTGACAGTATCGCCCGGTTTGACAAGCCACATCGAAATCGTTCCTTCAGTAACACTTTCCCCGAGTTGTGGCATCGTAAGTGTTTCAGTCTTCATCGGTCAGTTCCCCCTTAGTATGCGTGTAACGTCCGGATTTTATCTTCAATTTTCTCGCTTGAGATGTTGAAGAACTTCTCCATCGTCGGAGCGTATGGCATCGCTGGGACGTCTGGACCACAGAGTCGTTCGATTGGTGCATCGAGATCGAACAATGCTTCTTCTGCAATGATCGCCGACACTTCACTCATGACGCTACCTTCTTTATTGTCTTCCGTGACGAGCAAGACTTTCCCCGTCTTTTTCGCTGCTTCGACGACTGCTTCGCGGTCGATTGGATACACCGTCCGCAAGTCAAGGATGTGGACATCGATTCCGTCTTTTTCAAGGCGTGTTGCCGCCTCAAGTGCCATATGGACACATAGCCCGTAAGTGATGATCGTCACGTCTTCGCCCTCACGCTTGACGTCTGCTTTACCGATTTCGACCGTATAGTCGCCTTCAGGAACATCTCCTTTTAACAGACGATAGCCTCGTTTGTGCTCAAAGAACAAGACCGGATCATTCGAACGAATCGCTGCCTTTAGCAATCCTTTTGCGTCATATGGATTCGATGGGATGACGATTTTCAGACCTGGCGTCGAGTTGAACATCGCTTCGACCGACTGAGAATGATAAAGTGCCCCGTGAATACCGCCGCCGAACGGTGCGCGGATGACGATCGGACACGTCCAGTCATTGTTCGAACGGTACCGAATCTTCGCTGCCTCACTGACGATTTGGTTGACCGCTGGCATGATGAAATCAGCGAATTGCATTTCAGCAATCGGACGCATTCCGTACATCGCAGCCCCGATTCCGACTCCGGCAATCGCACTCTCAGCAAGTGGTGCATCGATGACGCGCTCTTCTCCGAATTGTTCGAGCAATCCTTGTGTCGCTCGGAAGACACCACCACGGACACCAACGTCTTCACCGAGGATGAAGACCGACTCGTCGCGTTCCATCTCTTCTTTGATTGCACTATTGATCGCTTCGATTAAACTTAACGTCGTCATTTCGTTTCCTCCTCGTCGTACACGTAACGTAATGCATTTTCTGGCGCATCGTAAGCTGCTGCTTCCGCATAAGCTGTTGCTTCATCGACTTCTTTTTCCATCGCTTGTTCGATTTCAGTCGCTGACTCTTCTGTCAGGACGCCCATTTCGATCAGACGCGCCCGGAAGAGTTTGATCCCGTCACGTGCTTTTAAGGCATCGAGTTCTTCAGCAGAACGGTATGATTTATCGTCATCATCCGATGAGTGTGGCACGAGGCGTTCGACTTCAACTTCAATCAAGGTCGGACCTTCTCCCCGTAATCCGCGCTCACGTGCTTCCTTGACGACCTTATAGACAGCGAGTGGATCGATGCCGTCCACCGTATAACCAGGCATTCCGTAGCCGATCGCACGATCAGCGACGTGTTTCGCCGACAGCTGTTTCGAGAGAGGTGTCGAGATCGCGTATTTATTGTTTTCACAGAACAAGATGACCGGGAGCTTATGAATTCCGGCGAAGTTCGCCCCTTCATGGAAGTCTCCTTGGTTTGAAGAGCCCTCTCCGAACGAGACGTAAGCAACGAGTGGTTCCTTACGCATCTTCGCAGCAAGTGCGATCCCGACAGCATGCGGGACTTGTGTCGTAACCGGACTTGAACCCGTGACGATATTCAAGGCACGTGAACCGTAATGTCCTGGCATTTGACGACCACCTGAGTTCGGATCTTCTGCCTTTGCGAATGCCGACAGCATGATATCGCGTGACGTTTGACCGAAGTGCAAGACGACGCCTAAATCACGGTAATACGGCAAAATGTAGTCCGTTCCTTTTTCAAGGGCGAACGAAGCACCGACTTGAGCCGCTTCTTGTCCTTGACATGAGACGAGGAAGGGAATTTTACCCGCTCGGTTCAACTTCCACATCCGTTCGTCGATCTTCCGCGCACGGACCATCGTTTCGAACATCTGAATCGCGTCCTGTTCCGTTAATCCGAGTTCTACTAATTCTTTGAATTCTATTTTTTCCATCCGTAATTCCTCCTTAGGCGTGAACCGCAAGTCCGTCGACGGCAAGTGCTGCTTCTCCGAATGCTTCTGACAAGGCAGGGTGCGGATGCACGAGCTGTCCGACTTCCCATGCCGTTGCATTGAGTACGAGCGCTAATCCACCTTCACTGATCAGTTCCGTTGCTTTTGGTCCGACGATGTGAACGCCGACGAGATCATCTGTCTTCGCATCCGAGACGAGCTTGATGAAGCCTGCCGCCTCTCCTTCGATCCGCGCTTTCCCTAATCCATTGAACGAGAAGCTCCCTACCTTGACGTCCATTCCGGCACGTTTTGCTTCGTCTTCCGTTAAACCGACCGATGCCGCTTCCGGTACGCTGTAGATACAACGTGGTACGAACGCATATTCAAGTGGTGTCGTCGTTCCGTTTACGATCGCCTCGACCGCTTTGACACCTTCTGCTGACGCAACGTGCGCCAGTTGTAAGCGACCGATGACATCCCCGATCGCATAGATATGTTGATCCTTCGTCCGGAAATGGTCATCGACTTGGATGAAGCCATTTTCGACGACGATATTCGTGTTTTCAATCCCGATGCCTTCGACGTTCGCCATTCGACCGATGGCGACAAGCAATTTATCCGCTTCAAGCGTCGTTTGTTCTCCGTTACGGTCGATCGCGATCGAGACACCGTCTTCTGACATTCGGAACGTGTCACTTTGTGCAGCTGCGCCGGTATGAATCTTGACGCCCCGCTTTTTCAATTGACGGGCGACTTCACGACTGACTGCCGCATCTTCCGTCGGTAAAATCCGGTCGCTGAATTCGACGACCGTTACTGCGACGTCAAAATCTGTCAACATCGATGCCCATTCGACACCGATGACGCCGCCACCGATGATGACGATTGATTTTGGCAACTCTGCCATATCGAGTGCATCATCCGAACTGAGGACATACTCTGAATCAAAAGCAAGACCGTTTAATGGACGTGGACGCGACCCTGTCGCGACGATCAATTGACGCGGAAGGATCAACTCGCCTTCGCCTTCTTCCGGCTCAACGCTGATCGTTCCCGGCATCGGTGAAAAGATACTTGGTCCAAGAATCGAACCCCGACCATGAAAGACTTCAATCTTTCCTTTTTTCATCAGATGCTGAATGCCTGCCTCTAATCCATCTACGATCTCTTGTTTACGTTGTTTGACCTGTTCGAATCGTAAAAACGATTCCGGTACGTCCACGCCATATGTAGCAGCGTGTTTGACCGTCTGATAGACTGCTGCTGATTTCAAAAAGGCTTTAGATGGGATACAGCCACGATGTAAGCATGTCCCGCCTAATTTTCCTTGTTCCACGATTGCTACCGACTTCCCGGCTTGTGCCGCACGAATCGCGGCGACATATCCACCGGGTCCGCCACCTAGGACAACGACGTCGAATTCTCTAGCCATGTTGGTTCGCCTCCATATTCCTTAACTTCTTCTTCCCCACGTAAGACACGCAACACTCCTTCTGCGAGCGCCTGCAACTCATCTTCACCAGGACTACGTACGACTTGACCGAGGTGGGCGATGCGTTCTTCGATCGCACGCGTCAATCGATCACTATAGGCAAGTCCGCCTGTTAGGATGATCGCGTCGATCTGCCCGAACAAGACGGCACTTTGACCAGCGATCTCTTTTGCGATCCGGTACGCCATCGCGTCATATAACAACGTCGCTTTTTCGTCGCCTTCTTCAATCCGGCGCTCGATCTCGATCGCGTCAAACGTTCCCAAGTGCGCGACAAGTCCGCCTGACCCAACGACCAGACGCTTCATCTCTTCAAGTTTATACTTGGTACTATAACATAGTTCTACTAGTTGACCAACAGGTAGCGATCCGCTGCGTTCCGGCGAAAACGGTCCTTCTCCATCGAGCCCATTGTTGACATCGATGACACGCCCCTCTTGGTGCGCACCGACCGTAATGCCGCCGCCCATGTGTGCGATGATCAGACGTAGTTCCTCATATGGACGTCCGATTTCCTTCGCGTACCGCTTCGCGACAGCTTTTTGATTCAAGGCATGGAAAATACTCTTTCGTTCAAGTTCAGGTAAGCCTGTAATTCGCGCAATCGGCTCAAGTTCGTCAACGACGACTGGATCAACGATGAACGATGGGATATCGAGTGTCCGAGCAATCTCATCCGCGAGGAGTCCACCGAGGTTCGAGGCATGGACGCCAAAAATACCGCTGAGTAAGTCTTCTCGCATTTCCCGGTTAACGGCGTACGTACCGCTAACGAGTGGTCGGAGTAGTCCTCCGCGTCCCACGACTGCGGTAAGCGCTTTCAAATCGATCTGTTCTTCAGCTAACACTTCGAGTAACACATGACGACGCATCTCCAGCTGCGCTGGAAGCGGTCCTCCGACCGCCTCCGCTGGATGGCGTAACGTCTTCGTGAACACCTGATTCGCCCCTTCGAAGATACCAATCTTCGTCGACGTCGAACCGGGATTGATCGTTAAAATACGTTCGCTCATGGATATCCTCCTCTGATCAGCCGCGTGATCCTAGAATGTTTTTATCACGACGCAGGAACTGGCTGCGGGCACTACGCATCGTCGCAATGCGCTCTTCTGCCATTTTCTCAGCCGCCCGGTATGTCGGTAAATGATCGCGTTTTGCGATTTCGAACACTTTCGTGACTGCATCGTAGACGAGTTCAACTTTTTTCATGGCACGATCACGGTTGTATCCGTCGAGTTCATCGGCAACGTTGATGACACCACCGGCATTGATGACGAAGTCTGGTACGTATAAGATATCGCGTTCTTCAAGCATGTCACCGTGACGGTCTTCTTTGAGTTGGTTATTTGCTGCACCAGCGATGATCTTGACTTTCAATTGTGGAATCGTCTCGTCGTTCAATGTCGCACCGAGGGCACATGGTGCAAAGATATCCGCTTCGACACTGTAGATGTCTTCTGGTGCGACGATCAAGGCACCGAATGCTTCTTCTGCACGTTGAAGTGCTTCTTGGTTGATGTCCGTGACGATCAGTTTCGCCCCTTCTTCATGTAAATGACGGCATAGATTGAAGGCAACGTTACCGACACCTTGGATCGCAATCGTTTTTCCACCAAGTGAATCTGTTCCGTACACTTCTTTTGCCGCTGCTTTCATTCCACGGTAGACACCGTATGCCGTAACCGGTGATGGGTTACCACTTGATCCGAATGCTGGGCTGACACCAGTAACGAAATCTGTCTCCATGTGGATGTAATCCATGTCTGCAACTGTCGTATTGACATCTTCTGCTGTGATGTAACGACCGTTCAGTGACTGGACGTAACGTCCGAATGCCCGGAAGAGTGCTTCTGACTTTTGTGTCTTCGCATCGCCGATGATGACCGCTTTACCACCACCAAGGTTCAACCCAGCGGCTGCGTTCTTATACGTCATTCCTTTTGATAAACGGAGCGCATCAATCAATGCCTCTTCGTCTGATGCATAGTTCCACATGCGAAGTCCACCGAGTGCAGGTCCGAGTGTCGTGTCATGAATCGCAATGATTGCTTTTAGTCCTGATACTTTATCGTGGCAAAAAACGACTTGTTCGTAATCTTCCATCTCCATTGTTTCAAAGATACTGAAGCGTGACTCTACGTTTGTTTCGACCATTTTAAGTTCCTCCTCAGATTGTTTGTTTTACTTTTTTCGTCTGTTGGGCATTTAATAGCGCAAAGGCTAGTGAGTACATTTTTGCTTCTGCTGTATCGGCACGGCTAGTCAAAACGACTGGCGCCCGCGCTCCGACGAGAATCGCCGCAACCGAGGCATGTGCGAAATACATGAGTGATTTGTAGATGACGTTTCCGACTTCAATTTGCGGAACGACGAGTAAATCCGCCTGACCTGCTACGTCTCCCGTTAGCCCTTTTTGCTGGGCAGCGACGAGATTTACGGCATTGTCGAGTGCGAGTGGTCCGTCCACAAGGCAATCCTTGATTTGACCACGTCGGTTCATTTGTGTTAGCAGAGCTGCATCAATCGTCGCCTGCATCGTTGGATTGACGACTTCGACAGCTGCTAAGACTGCGACTTTTGGTAAGCCGTATCCAAGCGCTCGTAAGGCGGAGACACCGTTTTCGATGATCTTCACTTTGTCTTCGAGTGTCGGTTGGATATGAATCGCTGCATCGGTTAATCCGATTGCTGATTCACGCCCCGGTACTTCGAACAACGCGACATGCGACAAGACATTCCCTGAACGCAGACCCGTTTCTTTGTTCAAGACAGCTTTCATGAACGTTGCTGTCGGAACAAGACCTTTCATCAAGACGCTCGCATCCCCTTTGCGAACGGCATGAGCGGCACGTTCTGCCGCTTCTTGCGATGTAGAAGTATGAGTGATCACGAACTGTGACTCTCGTAATGCTCGTTTTTGAATCATCTGCTGAATCCGTGTCGCATCCCCGAACAAATGAAAACGCGCTAAATCGTTCTCAATTGCTAATGCGACAGCATCCATCACTTCTTCGTCATCCGCAGCTGCAATCGCAACGACGGAATCTTCGAGTCGAGCTGCCTGCTCGACCATTTCACTGAATCTCACCGTATTCCCCCCTCACCTGTCATACATAAATAGTAATAGCAATTTTCGTGCCAATTCAAAAGAGACGGTAGGTTAAGCAAGAACGTCTTTAATTTTGCACGCTTTTGCATTTTTTGCAATATATTGCACGCAAAAATTTGCGCTTCACGAATAGATGTTAAATCGTTCCACTTTGTAATAAAGTGCCCGAAGAGAAATTCCGAGTTGTTTCGCCGCTTCTGTTTTGTTGCCATTAAAGGCAGTAAGCGCTTCCCGAATCAACCGTTCTTCGACGTGTGACATCTCGTCCGATAGATGCTTGATTTCCTTTTTCTGTCTCGTCGTGACTTTCGTTGTTTGTGGCACGACAAGCTGAAGATGACCTTTTCGCAAGACGGTTTCTGTTTTATCCGTAAAAATCAACGCGCGACCGATGACATTTTCAAGCTCGCGGACATTTCCTTTCCACGGTTGCTTCTTCATTGCTTCAAGTACATCATCTGAGATCCGTCCGACCGATCGTCCATAACTTTGATTCAATTTACGGAGTAAGTGCAAGGTCAATGGTGCGATATCATCCGGTCGCTCACGTAGTGCCGGTATGTGAATCGGTAAACGATTGATCCGGTAGTAGAGATCTTCTCGGAACTCATTCATGATGATCTTTTGCTCTAGATTCGCATTCGTCGCCGCGATAATCCGGACATCGACTGGAATCGCCTTCGTCCCACCGACGCGAACGACTTCATTTTCCTGTAACACCCGTAATAGTTTGGCCTGGACGTCGAGTGGTAGTTCGCCAATCTCATCTAAGAATAGCGAACCTCCATGTGCTTCTTCGAAATATCCCCGCTTCCCACCACGTCGCGCTCCTGAGAACGCGCCTTCCTCGTAGCCGAATAGTTCACTTTCGAGTAACGTCGGTGCGATTGCCGCACAGTTGACGCGGACGAATTGTTCATATTTACGTTCGCTCGCTGCATGGATCGCATGTGCAAACAGTTCCTTGCCGGTTCCGGATTCACCGCGAATCAAGACGTTGACGGGCATCGTTGCCGCAAGCTTTGCTTGATCGACGACGAAGCGCATCGCTTCACTCTCAGCGATGATATCGTCAAAAGTATATTTGGCTTCGAGCGTCCGGATTTTTTGTCGCGCTGCCTTCAATTCTTTGGCGAGTGCCTTCATTTCTGAAATATCCCGAATGACCCCAACGGAACCGCGGACTTGTCCATCGACGATGACGGGTGCCGCATTGACGATGATATCACGTTGATCTTGCCCGATCTTCATGCGAACATCCCGCACGTTCTCGCCCGTATTCAAGACTTTCAAATGAACGGATTCCTGCATTCCGATATCGGCACTTGCCGGTTTTCCGACAACGTCTCGCTCCGTGAAACCAGTCATACGCGTATATGCTGGATTGATCAGCATCGTCTGTCCGTCTTGATCGGCGACGGAAATCGCCTCGCTCGTACAATGAATGATCGCTTCGAGCATTTTCTCTTTTTCAGTCAATCGCTCGAGCAACACTCTGACGAATTCCCCCGGTAAGACCGCCGCTCCCGGAAAATCATGAATCAATTGCTCAAGTACGCCAGTTTCTCCTGTAGCGTCAATGATGAAATCGACATCCGCTCCTTCAAAAGCTGACCAGCTCGTTTCGATCCGAATGTCCGCACGCCGTGCAAGCGCCACCCCAGGCGCATCCATGTTTGGATCGACAAGACCAATGACCGTTAATAATGGTGAACGTTGAAACGCGTGCAGGACTTCTGTTCCCCCTTGACCAGCCCCGACGACGAGTAGATGATGCATATGAATTCCCCCTTTGAAACTGCTTACATTTCTATCGTACTCGGAATAAAATAGGGAAGCAAACCCGATTCGCAGAACGATCGATTTTTTGATACAATACGCTTGGAAAGGAGTGGCGTCCTATGCGTATCATTGGTTTGCTCTCATTATTAATCCCCGGCATCATCGGCGCGATTGGTATTAAGCTCATGCGTGATAGTGTTTTTCTAATTGCACAAGTGCCGTTTAAATACTTAGGCGATGCGGCTTACGTATATGTATTGCAAGGTCTCGTTGGTTTGATTCTTGCGATGGGTGGCATTGGATTTGTCGCAGGATATGTTTTTTATCGCGATCGAAAACGTGGAAAAGTCTCCGATCGCTATCAAAAAAAATGAACACAGAAAAAGGTCCCCATCTCTTGAACTCATTTCAAGCGCGGGACCTTTTACTCATATAAAATTGGTTTCACTTACGGATGAACTCCTCTCATAGTTAGAACTATTCGTGTACTCCAAAACCTTAGGTGTTCCTCTTAATGAAGAGGTAGAAAGAAATCAGATCTGGCTATCGGGCTAACGATAGAATGGTGTTTCAGTTCCATCATCTGACTGTACTCGGGACCTAGGTGGAGCGTAATGTCATCCGCTTGAAGCAGTCAAACATTCGGTTGCTAACAATCACTGCTAGACAACACTCCTTTTCACGAACTGTACTTTTCATTTTAGACGATCCGTTACCTTCCACTTTTCCCTAGCTTCGAAATCATGGAAGCTCCCATTCATTCGAGATTTCTCATCTAGAATGAACAAGATACCTTGGTACGACTTCTACCAAGAGAATGTCGTCCGGCATTCTTGAGCCATTTACAGTTGGCGTTCTGAGATGATGTTCATCAACAGGATTTCCGGAGTCCTTGTCGACTCGACGTTCATCTGACGTCTTGCCAAATCATTTGGTACCTTTATTATAACAAACATTTCAGTTTATGCAATATTTATTTGCAAGCGCTATTATATATTTTTAGCTTTACGGTATGCTATAAGCAGATCGTAATCGAAAGGAGACCCTTCATGCGAAAAATCATCGTATTCGAACATCTATCGTTAGACGGTGTCATTCAAGCACCGAGCGGAAAGAATGAGGATGTGAGCAACGACTTCGAACAGGGTGGATGGACTGCTCCATTTCAACATCCTGAGATTGGTCAGGTCATCCGTGGATGGATGCAAGAGGATTGTTCCCTGTTACTCGGTCGCAAGACATACGAGCAATGGTCAAGTTACTGGCCACTCCACCCAGATATCTGGCCAGTTGCCGATCGTGCCATGAAGTATGTTGCTACGCGTCATACACCACCTATTCTTTGGCAACCGACGACTTATTTGAATCAACCAACTTCTGAACTAACACGCTTGAAACAACAGGACGGACCACCGCTTCACGTCTGGGGGAGTAGTCAACTCGTTCATACGCTTTATCAAGCCGATCTGATCGATGAACTTCGATTGATCCTCTATCCCGTCATCATCGGTTCTGGTAAACGTCTATTTCCCGACAACGGAATGACGCCCGTCACTTGGAATGTCACGAAACGACACACGTTTGATAACGGCGTATTGATCGCTTGCTATGAACGGGATAGGAACTAAAAACACACCGTCTATCATTCAGACGGTGTGTTTCCTTTAACCAGATTGTTCTTGATTCATATGACTCGAAACATACGAGATGAATTCCGAGTTCTTCGGACTTTTCTCTTGTTCGATTCGGCCATTGAAGAGCTCGTGCTGTTGCATCCCTTCGTTCCAGGCGGACTTGATGGCGTGACGCATCGCTCGTTCGACACGAGAAGCCGTCGTTTGGTGTTTCTTCGCGATCGTCGGATAGAGTTCCTTTGTGATCAATCCGAGTAAATCTTCCCGTTCAAGCACCATTAAGACAGCGTCCTTCAAATACGTGAAGCCTTTAATATGCGGAGCAATCCCCACTTCTCGAAGTGTCGTACCGACTTTTAAATCAATCGTTTCGACGATCGGTGCTTGTCCTTGATTCGTCACGAGACGAATTTTTTGAACGAGCTGATCCATGCTGAACGGTTTAAGTAAGAAGTACGATGCTCCGAGGGTGACCGCCTGTTGCGAGACCTCGTCTTTACCGAAGGCACTCAACATGATGACAGCAGGGTTCTTCTTTTTCTTCATCAATTCTTCGAGAACACCAAGCCCATCTAAATGAGGCATGATGATGTCGAGGAGCAATACATCCACTTCGTGTTCTTTCATACGTTCGAGACAACTCTCGCCATTGTAGGCGACGCAAACGACTTCCATGTCTTCTTGCGCAGAGATATGCTGGCGAATCAGTTCGACCATTTCGCGATTATCATCTGCTATCCCGACTTTAATCAATCCTTACACCCCATTTTTAAGCGATTCTTTCATCGTCTTCGCCTGATCCATCAATTCCTCGGCATGGCGTAACGTCAAATCCGTCATATGTGCACCGGAAATCATCCGTCCTAGTTCGTTTCCTCGATCTGACTGAGACAAGACGTTGACCTGTGTCGTCGTACGATCCGTCTCCTCGATTTTCCGAATATAGAGATGTTGATCGGCCATCGAAGCGACTTGCGGTAAGTGCGTAATACAAAGCACTTGTCCGTCTACCGATAAACGATAGATTTTTTCAGCCATCGCTTGTGCGACACGACCCGATACTCCTGTATCGACTTCATCGAAAATGATCGAAGCAACTCCGACCGAGCGCGAGAAGATTGACTTCAATCCGAGCATGATACGAGATAACTCCCCGCCCGATGCAACTTTTCCGAGCGACTTGAATGGCTCTCCCGCATTCGTCATGATGAAGAACTCCACTTGGTCGATTCCGTTCTTGCGTAGCATCGGTGTCTTCCCGTCTTGAAGAAAACGAATTTCAAACCGTGCTTTTTCCATGTAGAGCTCACGCAACTCCAGATGAATCGCTTCGCTTAATTGAACGGCCGCTTTTCGACGCTGTTGCGAGAGACGCCCACCTATCTCAAACAATTCGCCTTCGAGCTGTTCGACTTCGGCTTTTAAGCGTTCAATCCGTTCATCTCGATTCGTCATCGTATCGAGTTCAACTCGAATCTTCTCCCCATACGCGATGACTTCCTCGATCGTCGCCCCGTATTTTCGTTTCAGTTGTTGAAAGACGGATAAACGTTGTTCGATCTCATCGAGTCGATTGGAATCGAACTCAAGTGTTTCGAGTTGATCTCGAATCGCATACCCGACTTCTTCGAGTCCATAAAAAGCGCTTGCGATCGCGTCACTCTGCTGCGAAAACTGTTCGTCGATGCTTGATGCTTGTTGTAATTCACGCATCGCGTCTCCGACAGAGTCGATGCCGCGCATCTCATCATGCAAAGCATCGTACGCTGTCTTTAACGACGCATATAGCTTCTCGAAATTCGCGAGACGATTTCGTTCGACGAGCAACTCGTCTTCCTCATGTGCTCGAAGTTTTGCGCCTTCAATCTCTTCCGTCTGGAACGATAGTAGATCAATCCGTTGAGCGAGTTCTTGCTCACTTTGCGCGAGCGATTGCAGCGCCATCCGTTTTTCTTCATACGCTTGATAACCGGATTGATAGACTTGAAGGAGCGGTGCAATCGTCTCTTGCGCGAAGTCATCGAGAATCGCTTGATGATACGTACTGTCCATTAAATGCTGATGTTCATGTTGCCCGTGCATGTCGACGAGGACACGCCCGAACTCCCGTAAGATCGTCAGTGTGACCAGCTTATTGTTGACGCGACAAACACTTTTCCCGGTCGCGAACAGATCACGTCGTAAGATGATCAATCCATCTTCGATATCGATACCATACTCTTCTGCGAGATCATAGACGAGATGGTCGTCTTCAATCAGAAACAATCCTTCTAGTTCCGCCCGATCTTCCCCGTATCGAACGAATTCCGCGGATCCACGTCCACCAATCAATAAACCGATCGCGTCGAGAACGATCGATTTACCGGCACCTGTTTCCCCAGTCAAGACGGTCATTCCTTTTTTAAAGTCGATCTGTAGCTCGTCAATGATCGCAAATTGTTTGATCGATAATTCAGCTAGCATCCTGTCAACTCCTTACAGCATTTCTAAAATTCGTTCCGTCACTTCTTTCGCTTGTTCCTCACTTCGTGCGATCAATAGGATCGTATCGTCCCCACACACCGTGCCAAGCAGTTCGTTCCAGCTCAAATGGTCCAGTAAGACAGCGACTGCATTCGCATTTCCCGGCAGGACATGCATGACAATCAGATTTTGAGCAGAATCAATCGAGATGAAGCTGTCCCCGAGCAGACGCCGCAATTTCCCGAGTGGGTTGAAGCGTTGGTCGGCAGGTAAGCTGTATTTATAACGTCCATCATTCAACGGGACCTTAACGAGGTGAAGTTCCTTGATATCTCGTGATACCGTTGCCTGTGTCACCTTATATCCTGCATTCCGTAATTCCTCTACCAATTCATCTTGGGTTTCTACTTCCGACTGGGTGATGATCTCCCGAATCTTAATCAACCGTTGCCCCTTTGTCATCCCTGCACCTCACAGTATTCTTCGATGTTACTATTGTAATCCAATAAATCATTAAAAGTCCACGTTTGCCATTTTATTATACGGTTTTCGTCGCTTCGAACAATAAGGAAGACGGACCCATGAACCGGATCCGCCCTCGTTTTCATCTGTTCGTTTAAAGACTAGCATGTGCTTGCTTGACTGTCTCCGTCGCATGGACAGATGGATCAAGTCCTGGTTGACCAAGGCGCGCATGCAATAAGAACTCGATGTTCCCCTCTCCACCAGTAATCGGCGAATAGTCGAGCTGTTTCACATAGAATCCTTGTTGAATGAAGAATTCGACCATCTCCTCGAGGACACGGACATGAATCCGTTCATCACGCACGATGCCTTTTTTACCGATATCATCACGCCCCGCTTCGAATTGCGGCTTGACGAGCGCCATGACATCTCCTCCTTCGACGAGGATCGTCTTCAGCGGCGGAAGCATCAACCGTAACGAGATGAATGACACATCGATCGTCGCAAACTGCGGCGCAACAGGGAACATGTCTGGTGTCGCATGCCGGAAGTTCGTTTTCTCCATCACCGTCACACGGTCATCCGAGCGAAGCTTCCAGTCCAGCTGATTGGAACCGACATCCAGCGCATACATATGTGCTGCTCCATTTTGTAAGGAGCAGTCGGTAAAGCCACCCGTTGACGATCCAATATCGAGACCTGTTTTACCCGTGACATCGAAATCGAATACTTGAAGTGCCTTTTCCATCTTGAAGCCTCCACGACCGACATAAGGCATCAACTGACCTTTGACGTGCAGATCGATGTCCGACTTGACCTTCTCACCGGCCTTCTCTAATCGTTCCGTACCACTAAAGACCAGTCCAGCCATGATCGATCGCTTTGCTTTTTCACGCGTTTCAAACAAACCGCGCTCGACGAGAAGAACGTCGAGGCGGATTTTTTTTACATTTTCCATGAATCGTCACACACTCTGTTTCTTTCCTTGATTGACGAAAGCGCGTACTTCTTCTGCGATTTGTCCAGGTAATAATCCGATTTCTTCCAGTAATTCGTTCACACCGCCATGCTCGATATACCAATCCGGAATACCAAAGCGTTTGACGCGCGGGAATGCTTCCTGCTCGTTCGCATGCTCAAGGACAGCTGATCCGAATCCACCTTTTAAGACGGCTTCTTCGAGCGTCACGAGTGGAATGCCTTCTGCGTAAAGGGCATTCAGCATCTTCTCATCAAGCGGTTTGATCGTCCGAGCATTGATGACACGAACCGACAGTTCGTCTGCTAGGAGATCCGCGATTTTGAGCGCATCTTGTACTTGTGGTCCAAACGCAAGGATCGCGACGTCCGTTCCTTCACGTTCGACTTCCCATGTATCAAGCGAAATTTCATGCGGTGTCTCGTCCATTGGTACACCGATACCTTCTCCACGTGGGAAACGAACGGCGATTGGTCCTTCATATTTGACGGCCGAATAGAGCAAGTGTTGCAGTTCGTTCTCATCCTTCGCCATGACGATCCGGATGTTCGGTACGTGACGCATGAAGGCAATATCGAAGACGCCTTGGTGTGTTTCACCATCTGCGCCAACGAGACCTGATCGGTCAATCGTAAACGTCACATCTAGATTTTGACGCGCCACGTCGTGAACAAGCTGATCGTATGCACGTTGGAAGAAGGTCGAGTAGATCGATACGACAGGTTTCATGCCTTGCGTCGCCTGACCAGCTGCAAATGTCACAGCATGTTGTTCTGCAATCCCGACGTCAAACATCCGCTCTGGGAATTCTTTTTCAAAACAATCGAGTTTTGAACCGACGCTCATTGCTGGCGTGATCAACGTCAGCTTTTCATCATCGCGTGCCATCTTCGTCAAAGTATCCGCTACCGTAAAGGAGTAACTAGGTGCTTTTGATTTTCCTTTAATGACTTCGCCAGACTCCATCTTGTATGGTCCAAGACCATGCCACGTGCCGACGCCATCGAACTCTGCCGGACGATAGCCTTTCCCTTTTTTCGTGATGACATGAAGCAGGACAGGACCTTCTTCTTTTTTCACGTAATTGAGCTGTTCGATTAAATCATCAAGATCGTGCCCATCGACTGGACCATAATAGTTGAAGCCGAGCTCTTCAAAGAACATGCCAGGAACAAGTGCGCCTTTAACGGCTTCCTTCAACTTCTCGCTTCCTTTTTCAAGGCGTCCGCCAATGACCGGAATCTTTTTGATCAACGTTTCAAGCTCGTCTTGGGCAAAACGCACTTTACGTGATGAACGAATTCGTCCAAGCATTTGATGCATCGCCCCAACGTTTGGTGCAATCGACATCTCGTTATCGTTTAAGATGACGATGACGTTTTGTTGTTCTGCTCCAATATGATTCAATGCTTCGAGTGCCATACCACCTGTCAAAGCACCGTCACCAATGATCGCGACTGCACGATCACTCTTACCGCTCAGTTCGTTCGAAACAGCAATCCCCATTGCTGCTGACAAGGACGTCGAGCTGTGTCCTGTCTCCCAGACGTCATGCACACTCTCATTGCGTTTCGGGAACCCACAGAGTCCTTTGTGCTGACGGAGCGTATCAAACTGGCTCGCTCGTCCTGTCAAAATCTTATGCACGTATGCTTGGTGCCCGACATCCCAGACGAACTTGTCATTCGGACTGTCGAATTCACGATGCAACGCAAGCGTCAACTCGACGACACCGAGGTTCGGTGCCAAGTGTCCACCTGTCGTCGCTAATTCTTCAATCAAAAAGCGTCGAATATCGCCTGCGAGTACTTCGAGTTCGGAGACCGACATACGCTTTAAAAATGACGGATCCTGTATTTCTGTCAATTTCATACCTTACCGCCTCTTTTCCTTACAATCTTATAGGGTTTGTACCCTACATTGTACTAGAACAATCTATCGAGCGCCATTGTCAGCATAGAAAAAGACGACGCAGATGCGTCGTCCTGCTTAATGGTCGCGCTTGACCACGAAGTCGAGCAGTTCCTTAAGTGTCGTCGCTTCGACTGATAATGCATCAATCGCTTGTTCCGCTGCTTCCACCTGAGCTGTCAGTGCGCGTTTCGCTCCTTCAAGACCCAGTAATTTTGGATACGTTGCTTTTTCGTTCCCTTCGTCGCTACCAACCGGTTTGCCGATTTTTTCAGCATCTCCCGTCACGTCCAAGATGTCATCTTGGATTTGGAATGCGATTCCGAGATGGCGACCGTATTGCTTCAAGTGCTCAAGATCCGTCGAGCTGACCGAGGCAAGCAAACCACCCGCTTCGACTGCAAAGACGAGGAGTGCTCCTGTTTTCCGACGGTGAATCGACTCAAGCTCCGCTACGTCATTGATGCCGCCACGCTCACCGAGCATATCGTCGAGCTGACCACCGACCATACCCGTAGCACCAGCCGCTGCTGCTAACCGTTCGACAAGTGCAAGCTTCACTTCTGACGAAGCTGGTGTCTCAAGAAGACAGCTGAAGGCGTTCGTGAGCAAGGCATCTCCTGCTAAAATCGCTGTCGCTTCATCAAAAGCGATATGATTAGTCGGACGCCCTCGACGCAAATCATCATCGTCCATTGCGGGAAGATCATCGTGAATCAGTGAGTATGTATGAATCATCTCAAGTGCCGCAGCAGTCGCGTCACCTTTTGAACGATCGATGGAAAAAGCATCGAGTACCGCATAAATCAAGGCTGGGCGAATTCGTTTCCCACCCGCATCGAGTGAATACCGCATCGAATCGCGTAAACGATCCGGTGCGTCGAGTCGCTCCATGAACTCTTCCATTTTGTTTTCGACTTGTGTCTTCCACTCATTCAAAGCAATCATTGCGCTCCTCCTTTTTCCCGAAGCGTACCATCTTGCTCCAGGATTTGATCGAGTTTTTTCTCAGCAACGGATAACTTTCCTTGGCAGAGGGCTGTCAGTTTGACGCCTTCTTCATATAGAGCCATCGCTTGTTCAAGAGGAGCTTCGCCCTCTTCAAGTAACGTGACGATTTCTTCTAATCGCTCCAGTGCTTCTTCAAAAGATTGTTCCGTCTCCATTCTTACTCCCCATCCTCTCGTTTAGCACGAATCGTTCCATCATGGAATCGGATATCGAACGAAGACGCTGTCAATGCCTTCGCGGAACGGACGATTTGTCCATCCTGTTCGACATACGTATAGCCGCGCATTAGAACATGCGTCGGACTGACGGAGTCGAGTCGCGCGAGCACATGACGCACTTGTTGTTGCTTGGATTGCAAGAGTCGACGCACGATTTCGAGTCGACGCCGTGATTGTTCAATCGTCGCTCGTTGTTGCACGAAGCGATCCCGCATCGGCACACGCCTTAAGCGTGTTTCAAGACGCTCCACCTGTTGCTGGTGTTGCGCTACTACTTGCTTGATCTCCTTTTGGAGTGACATCTCTGCCCGGTCTAGTTGCTCCTGCTTCAGTCCGAGTAGGACGCGTGGTGATTTCAGACCGTAGCTCGCGGCAAGCCGTGTCACTTGCTCTTGTTTACTTTTGAGGAGTTGTGCATACGTTCGTTCTAAACGTCGCTCTACATCCTGCACACGTCGAGTGAGTGCCTCTGCTTCCGGAGTGACGAGTTCTGCCGCTGCCGTTGGTGTAGCAGCACGAACGTCGGCGACGAAATCACTGATCGTAAAATCCGTTTCGTGACCGACAGCAGAGACGATCGGAATGCGTGATTCAAACACGGCTGTCACGACAGACATCTCATTGAATGCCCACAGCTCCTCAATCGAACCACCACCACGACCAATAATCAACACATCACAGGCATCATGCTCATTCATCAGCTGAATGGCACGACTGATTTGTGGTGCCGCGTCCGCTCCCTGTACAAGGACCGGGGCGAAGACGATGGCCGCTTGCGGATAACGGCGCCGGAGTGTCGTTGCGATATCATGAAGCGCTGCTCCTTTTGGCGACGTGATGATCCCGATTCGCTCGGGAAACGCTGGCAACGATTGTTTGATGGCTGGATCAAACCAGCCACGCTCTTCAAGATCCACCTTCAAGCGTGAGAACGCCTCATATAGCGCTCCTACACCATCTTCCGTCATCCGTTCGACATAGAGTTGCATCTCTCCAGAAGAGACATAGACGGATAAGCGCGCGGTGACGACGACACGCATTCCATCGCGAACGTCTGCTTTGACTCGACTCGCATCCCGGGCAAACATGACGGCTTTCATCCGTGACTGCTCGTCCTTCAACGTAAAATAAAGGTGACCGGAAGAGTGTCGTTTAAAGTTCGACACTTCTCCCACCACCTGGACTTGTTGCAGAAGGGCGTCGCCTTCTAGTTCACGTTTGACATAGTGGACTAAATCGGAAACGTGAAGAGGTTCGCTCATCGCGCAGCCTCGATCGTGTTATGCAGTAGCATCGTGATCGTCATCGGACCAACGCCACCCGGAACAGGTGTAATCATCGATGCAACGTCTTGTACCGTATCAAACTCGACATCACCGACGAGTTTGCCATCGACACGGTTGACACCAACGTCAATGACGACAGCATCCGGTTTCACCATATCCGCCGTAATCAGCTTCGGTACGCCGACTGCGACGATCAAGATATCCGCTTGACGCGTCATCGCACCGAGATCTTTTGTCTTGGAATGACAATAGGAAACGGTAGCTGATTCATTCAAGAACAACATACCGACGGGTTTACCGACGATTTGGCTACGACCGACGACAACGACGTGTTGACCGGCAATCGGTACGTTCATCTCTTTGACAAGATGAAGAATACCGTTTGGTGTACACGGTAAAAATGTCGGTTCACCAATCATCATTTTCCCGACAGAGACAGGATGAAAACCATCGACGTCCTTTTCAGGAGAAATCGCAAAAATGACCTTACTCTCATCAATGTGGTCAGGCAACGGCAATTGGACGAGAATCCCATGGACACTCGCATCAACGTTCAGACGTTCGATCAAGTGAAGAAGCTCTGATTCCGTTGTTTCTGCCGGAAGTCGGATCAACTCCGAATCCATGCCGATTTCCTTCGCCGCCTTTTCTTTACCACGTACATAGGACTGACTAGCAGGATCTTCGCCAATCAGGATGACAGTCAATTGCGGTTGAATCCGCTGTTCTTTCAGACGTGCGACTTCTTCTTTCAGCTTCATACGATATGAATGGGCTACCTGTTTTCCATCGATTACTACTGCCATGATTTGTCCACTCCCCCAAAAAGTTCGATTCACTCTTCTGTCTGTTTGTCTCTATTCGGTTTTACACGTTTATGAATTTTCTTTGACGACGCCTTGTGCGACCTTACCGAGAACACCGTTCACGATTTTTGTCGCTTCTTCGTCAGCAAACGCCTTCGTCAATTCAATCGCTTCGTTGATCGTCACTCGAACTGGAATGTTCGTTTCGAATAACAATTCGTAGACGGCTAAGCGAAGAATCGTCCGCTCGATGTTTCCGAGTCGTTCGAATGACCAGTTGACCAGTGCTTCTCGGATGTGTTGGTCAATCGTTGCTTTGTTCGTTTCGACACCGTTCACCAATTGCTCGACGAATGTGTCATATTCCTTACCTTCTACCGCGAATTCAATGGCCTCTTGTGCAGTCAGATCCGAAAGCTCCATTTGGAACAAAGATTGGACTGCGAGTTCGCGTGCCATGTGTCGTTTCATCATGATTTTGCGTGCTCCTTTTTTTGTCGTTCTCAATCAGTTAGTTTAGCACATTCCTCTTTTAAAAAACATAGAGAACGCCAAAAAAAGACGGGAGTTCGTCGCACAAACTCCCGTCCTGATTCAGTTAACGATCGTACCTTTTAGCTCACGCTCTGCGAATTTCGTCGTGAACGTGCCACGCCGGAATACCGGGTGACTGAGAACACGTTCGTGGAACGGGATCGTCGTCTTGACACCTTCGATCCAAAATTCAGCTAGTGCACGTTCCATCTTCGCACATGCTTCTTCCCGTGTTTCCGCATGGACGATCAACTTCGCAACCATCGAGTCATAATATGGTGGAATCATATATCCTGGATAGACCGCGCTATCGATGCGCACACCCATTCCGCCTGGTGTCACGTATTGTGTGACGCGTCCAGCAGACGGACGGAAATCATGGTCTGGATCCTCGGCATTGATTCGGCATTCGATCGAATGACCGTGGAACTTGATATCCTTTTGTTTGACGGCAAGCGGATGATCGAGCGCCACTTGCAATTGTGCTTGAACGAGGTCGAATCCAGTGATCATCTCCGTTACCGGGTGTTCGACTTGAATGCGCGTGTTCATCTCCATGAAGAAGAACTCTTCCGTCTCTTCGACGAAGATGAATTCGATCGTTCCAGCTCCCGTGTATTGAATCGCTTTTGCGGCTTTTACGGCAGCCTCGCCCATTTTTAATCGTGTCGCTTCACTGACCGCAGGTGATGGCGCTTCCTCGATCAGTTTCTGCATCCGACGCTGGACGGTACAATCCCGTTCACCGAGGTGAATGACATTCCCGTGACGGTCAGCGAGGACCTGTACCTCGACATGGCGGAATTCTTCGATGAAACGTTCTAAATAGACATCCCCGTTTCCGAAAGCTTGTTTTGCTTCACGGCGTGTCTCACTTAGCCCGTTGATCAGCTCTTCTTCCGAACGAGCGACCCGAATCCCTTTACCTCCACCACCTGCTGTTGCTTTGATGATGACCGGATAACCAATTTCTTGCGCCAGTGCGAACGCTTCTTCGTCCGTGACCGTTCCATCTGAACCAGGTACGACAGGCACACCACACTCGATCATCGTTTTCTTCGCAACGTCCTTGATTCCCATCTGACGGATCGCATCCGACGTCGGACCAACGAACTTGATCCCGCACGCTTCACACATCTCAGCAAAATCGACGTTCTCGGCTAAGAAACCATAACCCGGATGGATCATCGTCACTTGACGGTTCGTTGCGATCGCAAGGATATTCGTAACGTTTAAGTAGGATGAAGCAGAACTCGCCTCACCGATGCAGTACGCCTCATCGGCTAAACGAACGTGTAGGGCTTCTTTATCCGCTGTCGAGTAGACAGCAACGGTTTGTATTCCAAGTTCCTTTGCCGCTCGAATGATGCGGACGGCGATTTCTCCACGGTTGGCAATCAATAATTTTTCCATGCTGTTCACCCCCGTTTACGGACGGATCCGGAAGAGTGGTTGACCAAATTCAACGAGATCTCCATCGGCGACAAGAATCTCGACGACCGTTCCAGATACTTCCGAGTTTAAGTTATTGAAGAGTTTCATTGCTTCAAGGACACAAACGATCTGACCCACTTCAATCTGATCACCGACTTTGACGTATGCCGGCTTATCTGGATTCGGACGCGAATAAAACGTTCCGACCATCAAGGCATTGATCGTGACCGTATCATCCGCAGTCGCCTCTTCCTCGACTGGTGCTGCCGCTTGCTTCACAGGAGCAGGCGCCGCCACTGGAGCAGCAGGTGCTTGATGCGAGACCGTCACTGTTTCTCCTTGTTTCTTCAACTTTAATTTATACGTATCCGTCTCGAGTGAGAGTTCATTTACACTCGACTGATCGAGCATTTCGAGTACTTGTTTCAACTGATCGATTTTCATCTGTCATTCTTCCCCCATCTATGCTGTATTCACAATTATTATACCAGGTGCTAATGCCTACTCAAATACTTATATTAACTGGTCATACCATTGGATGCAAGTCAAGCTGAATGAAAAAAGACGTCTCTCGACCTGATAGAAGGTGAGAGACGTCTTGTCGTTTCAATATTATCCGTTGTAACGACCTGTGAAATCACCTGTACGTGTATCAACCGTTACTTTTTCGCCTGCTTCGATGAAGAGTGGGACTTGAATGATATGACCTGTCTCCACTGTCGCATTTTTCTTGACGTTCGAAGCTGTATCACCCTTAACGCCAGGCTCTGCTTCAACGATCGTCATGACGACTGTGTTCGGTAATTCAAGACCGAGGATTTCGCCGTTGTAAACCGCGATTTGAACTTCCATGTTTTCAAGCAAGTATGGAAGAGCTGCTTCGACTTGCGCCGTCGTCAATTCCAATTGCTCATACGATTCTGTGTCCATGAAGACGTAAGTCTCGCCCATTGGGTAAAGGTATTGCATCTTGTTACGCTCGATGTGTGCACGCTCGACACGCTCACCACCACGGAATGTCATCTCTTGGATGTTTCCGTTACGGATGTTACGCATTTTCGTCCGAACGAAAGCTGCCCCTTTACCTGGTTTAACATGTTGGAATTCAAGTACTTGCCAAATCATACCGTCTGAAGTCTTAATCGTTAATCCTGTTTTTAAATCGTTTACTGATACCATGAATGGTTCCTCCTAAAATGTCCCGTCACTCTGAATTAGAGAGTGATCAGTTCTTTTGGTGAAGACGAAAGAATTTCTCGACCTGTTTCCGTGATCAAGACGTCATCTTCAATCCGGCATCCGCCAACTTGCGGCACGTAGATACCTGGTTCGACCGTAACGATCATGCCTGGTTCAAGTTTCGTCTCAGAGCGGAACGACAAGCCAGGTCCTTCATGTACTTCTAGACCAATACCGTGTCCCGTCGAGTGACCGAAGTACTCACCGTAACCTGCTTCTTTGATGATATCACGTGTCAACGCGTCCGCTTCGATCCCAGTGATGCCTGGTTTTAAGCCGTCGACACCCGCTAGTTGCGCTTGTAAGACCGTATCGTAGATTTTCTGCAACTCGGCATTGATCGGACCGACTGCGACAGTCCGTGTGATATCTGAAACATAACCGTTCAAGAGCGCTCCGAAATCAAGCGTGACGAGTTCACCTGTCGCAATGGCCTTCGAGCTGGCAACACCGTGCGGCAAGGCAGAACGATAGCCCGATGCCACGATCGTATCGAAAGAAGAAGACGTCGCTCCATGCTTACGCATGAAGAATTCTAGTTCATTTGATACTTCAAGTTCCGTTCGTCCTGGTTGAATGTACGTCAAGATGTGTTGGAAGGTCGCGTCTGCGAGCTCCACCGCTTCCTTAATCATCTTAATCTCTGACGAATCCTTAATCAAGCGTAGGTTTTCAATGATTCCTGTCGTCGGAACAAGCTCGATTGCCGAAGCTTGATCGTATGCTTCAAAAGCACCGAGTGTCATCGCATCCTTTTCGACACCAACCGCGCGAACACGCGCTCCTGCCATCAATTCGCCCATTGTCTCTGGAATCGAACGTTCGATTTGAACGATCTCCATTCCTTTGACTTGGTCTGCCGCTTGCTCCGTGTAACGGAAATCCGTCACGAAGTACGCTTGCTCTTCTGTTACGAGACATGCACCGCTTGAGCCCGTGAAGCCGGAAATGTATCGAATGTTCTCTGCCTTCGTGACGAGTAATCCTGGAAGGTCCCGTTCCTTTAAAGCTGCTTGTAACGCCTCGATCCGTTGTTTCATGATTGATTTCCCCCTTGTTCCGATTGTTGTAAAGCTTGGAGTGCCTCCGTTGCCAGACGATATCCCGTCATGCCAAGTCCAGCGATGACTCCTTGGCAGACAGGTGCAATCATCGAGTGATGCCGGAAGGATTCACGTGCATGGACATTCGATAGATGGACCTCGATGACGGGCGCTTCGATTGCAGCAATCGCGTCACGTAACGAGATACTCGTATGCGTGTAGGCAGCCGCATTGAAGACGATGCCGTCCGCTCCCCGTTCCTCGTGAAGAACATCAATCAGTCGTCCTTCATGGTTCGATTGTTCAAACCGAAACTGAATGTTCGGAAAATAAGTGCGAAGGTCGTGTTCTAAGTCGGCTAATGTCGCCGTTCCATATGTATCCGGTTCGCGTGTTCCGAGTAAATTCAAGTTTGGTCCGTTTAATATCAAGACACGCAAAAAAACACCTCCTCGAATTCCTTTTCATTGTATCATAACCCGATTTCCGACTCCTAAAGATTACCTCGTTTTGACGAGTCGAACATAGTTTTTTTGTCGTAAATCAAGTACACTGACGATACACCTAATTTTAATGAAGACGGGATGCGTTCTATTATGAAAACGACTAATCCGCCGGTCGGTGGTCAAGCCATCGTCGAAGGCGTCATGTTCCAAAATGCGACCCACGCGGTCTCTGCGATTCGTCGAAATGATGAGTCGATCGAGACGTTCGCCCAACAAAAGCCGGTTCGACCACGAATCGCTAAAGGTAAAAAAATCCCACTTCTGCGTGGCTTGTTTGCTTTAATGGAGTCCTCAGCGAATGGCGCCAGTCATATGAACTTCGCAAGTGACCGATACGGTGTCAAACCTGGTGAAGAAGAGCCGGAAGAAACGACTGCCAGCCCTTTGACGAAATGGCTCGGCGTAGCTGTCGTCGGGATCCTATCATTCTTCTTCGGTAAATTACTCTTTACGTTACTACCTGCTTTCCTTGCGTCACTATTCGATGTGTTCCCTGCTTTATCGGGACATGTCATTCAAAATGTCATCGAAGCAACAATCAAATTAACGCTTTTGTTCAGTTACCTCTACGTGATTTCATTGACTCCGCTCGTCAAACGACTCTTTCAATATCACGGTGCAGAGCATAAGGTCATCAACTGCGTCGAATCAGGACGCCCACTCACGGTCGAAAACGTTCGCGTCAGCAGTCGTCTTCATTACCGTTGCGGCTCGAGTTTCTTGATCTTCACCGTCATCGTCGGATTTTTCGTCTATCTGATCGTGCCAACGGATCCGCTTTGGTTGCGTCTCGTCTGTCGGATCGCCTTATTACCGGTCGTCATCGGTCTTTCATTTGAAGTGTTACAGCTGACGAATAAAGCGCAGCACATCAAAGGACTTCGCGTCATCGCCTTGCCTGGCCTATGGTTACAATACTTGACGACGAAAGAACCGGACGATGCACAGATCGAGGTTGCGATTTATGCGTTTGAAGCATTGGAAAAACAGGAACATAACCTACATGAGAATGCACTGGGTTAATCGATAACAGGGGTGATATTATGATCAGACAACGCATTGGTTCTACATTTGCACTCGTCGTGTTACTGTTCGCTTTTGTCGGCTTCGGATATAAACTCGTCAATAATCCAAGTAGTCTGTTTTCACAATTGCTGTTCTTCGGGATTACCGCCGGGATCATCTTCTTGCTCTTTAAGTTCCTGACTCGTAATCGAAGCGTCGGAACGGGCGCAAATGCTCAGTACCGAAAATCCGTCGCTCAATCAAAAAAAATGCATGGCTCTTCGAATTCTGTTCGCCGGACAGACTTTAAGAAAAAACCGGTCAAGTCTTCAAAAGCGCCGGCATCGAATAAAGTCAGACCGTTGCGCGATCGTTCAAAAGCGCCTCATCTGACAGTGATCGAAGGAAAAAAAGGCAAAAAGAAAAAACGTGCTTTTTAATTTCAGAAGTACATTAAAAAGGAGATTCGTCATGCGACGAACCTCCTTTTTTCGTGTTCAATCCGTTTCGACCCAACCGATATACGGTAGATTGCGATATTCCTCCGCACAATCGATTCCGTACCCAACAACGAAGTAATCCGGAATCTCGAAACCGACATAGTCTGCGTCGAGTTCTACTTCACGACGTGCCGGTTTATCAAGCAATGTACATACTTTGAGAACTCCGGGTTGATGCAATTTCATGTGATCACATAAGAAATGGAGCGTCCGCCCTGTGTCGATGATATCTTCGATGACGACGACATATTTCCCTTGCACATCGAGATCGAGATCTTTCTTCAACTGAACACGCCCGGAAGAGACGGTCTTTGTTCCGTAAGAAGAGCACGCGATTGTATCAATTTGAACGCTTCCTTTGATTTCGCGCATCAAATCCGCAGCAAAGACCATCGACCCTTTCAACACGACGACGAGAACGATTTGACGCCCAGCCGCATCCACTTCGATCTGTTGTGCTAATTCACGAACCTTTTCTTTCAGTTGTGACTCCGACACTAATTTTTCTTTAATCGTGATTTCCATGACAAGGTGCGAACACCCGCCACCCCCTTCGTCCATTTTCAGGCTCAGTATAGCATATCTAACTTAAAATGCGCACTTTATCATAAAAATGTAATGGATCGTTCGTGTTTGAGAACTTTTTTTTAGCAAGGAACTATAAAAAAACAAGCCTCAATCCTCTGGATGGGCTTGTTGATAGCGATGCAGTTCCTCTTTCAAACCAGGACGTTCCGCAAAGAACTGAATCATTCCGTTAATCTTATCCAACGCTTCGATACTAATATGATGCTCGATTCCTTCGACATCCTTATAAATCAGTTCTTCATCCACACCAACGAGACGAAGAAAATCTTCAAGTAAGGCGTGTCGTTCCACGAGACGCTTTCCGATTTTGCGTCCTTTAGGTGTCAGCATGAGACCCCGATACTTTTCGTAAACAAGGTACGTCTCCCGGTCGAGTTTTTGAACCATCTTCGTTACCGAGGACGGGTGAACTCCTAACGACTCCGCTATATCCGATACGCGGGCATATCCCTTATCTTCAATCAGTTTATAAATTTGTTCCAAATAATCTTCCATACTCGGAGTTGGCACGACATCACCTTCCCATTTCATTCATTAGCGTTTCCAGTTCCACTCATCACTACGGTATTTCTCGGCAAGACGCTCAATCTCCTGCCACTGCTCACTCGTGAATGTCAACGGAACGAACGACAAATCAAGCGCCTCTTCGAAGCCTTTCGTGAACGCTTCTCGTACCTCGTCAAATGCGACAGCGTGACCTGCTAGCTCATTCAAAGCGACAGCTTTTCCTGAAAAACGCGCTTTCATCCGCTCGCGCGTCGACTCATCATCATACAAGAAACAATCAAACAATTCACCTTCATCGACAGAGAGTGGGACCGAACCGTGCTGTAAGACAACGCCTTGATGGCGGACTTGTGCACTTCCTGCGACTTTCCGTTTTCCTACAGCGAGTTCATAATACGATGCTGCATCAAAACAGACGGCTGATTTCGGCTTCCGTAATTCTTCTTTTTCCTCTTCCGTCAACGGAACGGAAAATTCGACCGGAATGCCGAGGTGATGGTATCCTTTGCGAATCCCTTCCGTCAACATCCGATAACTTTCGATGACCGTGCGTGGTAAACCTTCTGTATCTTCCGGGATGACGACACTGTATGTCAACTCGTCTGCATGCAAGACAGCGCGCCCTCCTGTCATCCGACGCACGATCGGAATCCCGAGCTCTGCAATCCGCTCTCGATCGATATCACGGGTTGCCCGTTGAAAATGACCAACACTTAATCCACGTGGTTCCCATGAGTAAAAACGAAGCGTCGGTGCGATCTCCCCCCGCCCGACGAACTGAATCAATGCTTCATCGATTGCCATGTTCATTGCCGGCTCCATCGCCGGCGTCGTCAACACTTGCCACTCTCTGTTCACTTGAGCACCCCCAAAACGTTTCCGTCTTAGTGTATCAAACCCATTCTCGGTCGCGCAATCACGAGTCGATTGCCGAAATCGATTTCGTTGACTATAATGAAACAGAGGTTAAACGAACGAAGGGGTTGGAAGTCGAATATGGAAACTGGAACTATCATTACGATCGTATTATGGGTCGCGCTGATCGCCTACATCGCTTGGCGTTTCATGCCGGTCAAAGGCATCACGAAATTGTCGCAAGAAGAATTCCGTGCGAACTACCGTAAAGCACAAATCGTCGATGTTCGCGAAACACAGGAATTCAAAGGCGGACACATCGTTGGTGCCCGTAACATCCCGGTCAGCCAAATGAAGATGCGCTCGAAGGAATTACGAAAAGACATGCCGATTTACTTGTATTGTCAAGGGAGCATGCGTTCTTCACAGGCTGCAAAAGTCTTGAAAAAAGCAGGCTATACGAATCTGTATCAGTTAAAAGGCGGATTCAAGCAGTGGTCAGGAAAAATCAAACGGAGCTAATGCTTCGTTTATCGCAAAAAGAGGATCTCTCCTTCGTCGGAGAGGTCCTCTTTTTTATGAAACAGCTTATGCGTGTACTTCTTGTTTTGGTTCGTAGCGTAAGACTGGTTTTCGAGCAGCAAGTGTCTCGTCCATCCGTTTGACGACCGTCGTGTGTGGTGCGTTCAAGACGACATCCGGTGTCTCTTCGACCTCTTTTGCAATCTGAAGCATCGCATCACAGAAGGCATCGAGTGTTTCTTTCGACTCTGTTTCCGTCGGTTCGATCATGATACACTCCTCGACGTTCAACGGGAAGTAGATCGTTGGTGGATGGTATCCAAAGTCAAGCAGACGTTTAGCGATGTCAAGCGTCCGGACACCTAGTGCTTTTTGACGTTTACCCGACAAGACGAATTCGTGCTTGCAATAGACGTCGTATGGCGCGTCATACGCACCTTTGAGACGAGCCAACATATAGTTCGCATTCAAGACCGCTTCTTTCGAGACGCGAGCAAGACCTGCTCCACCCATCGTCCGAATATAGCTATAGGCACGAACGTTGATGCCGAAGTTACCGTAGAATGGTTTGACACGACCGATTGCTTCCGGACGATCGTAGTCGAGGACATAACGCTCTTCCTCTTTGCGGACGATTGGTTTCGGTAAATACGGAATCAAATCTTGTTTGACCCCTACTGGACCCGATCCTGGTCCGCCGCCACCGTGCGGTCCTGTGAACGTCTTATGCAAGTTCAAGTGAACGACATCAAAGCCCATGTCCCCTGGTCGAGCGATGCCCATGATCGCATTCGAGTTCGCACCATCGTAGTACAGTTTTCCGCCTGCCTCATGAACCGCTTTGGCGATTTCGACGATATCCGACTCAAATAAACCGAGCGTGTTTGGATTCGTCAACATGAGTGCCGCTGTATCGTCACCGACTTTTTTCTTTAAGTCCGCTAAATCAACGAGACCACGTTCATCCGATAAGACCGTCACGGTATCAAATCCAGCGACAGATGCCGATGCGGGGTTCGTTCCGTGTGCCGAGTCCGGTACGAGGACTTTCGTCCGTTTAAAGTCACCACGTGCATGATGGTAGGCCTTAATCAGCATCAAGCCTGTCCATTCACCGTGTGCTCCCGCCGCCGGCTGAAGCGTCACTTCATCCATTCCTGTGATGACTGCGAGTTTTTCTTGCAGATCATACATCAAACCGAGTGCCCCTTGGACACTTTCGACTGGTTGAAGCGGGTGAATGTGTGCAAACCCAGGGAGGCGTGCCATATCTTCATTGATTTTCGGATTGTATTTCATTGTACATGACCCGAGTGGATAGAATCCAGAATCCACACCATGGTTACGGTTCGAGAGTGCCGTGTAGTGACGGACGAGATCCAGTTCAGATACTTCCGGTAGCGCCACGTCTTCCTTCCGTAACATCGAGGTCGGTAACAATTCTTCTACTGCCACCTCATCGACAGTCGGTAACGGTAAGCTATAGGCGATACGACCCGGTTTAGAAATTTCAAAGATCAATGTTTGCTCATTCATGTGTGAGTCCCCCTAACGCTGTCACGAATTGATCCAACTCTTCATTCGTCCGTAATTCCGTTGCACAAACAAGCATTTCATTTTGACGTGCCGCGTCATACGATCCTAACGGCAAACCGCCGATGATCCCGTGATCGAGCAATTGTTGACTCGCACGTGTCGCGTCGATTGGTAGCGTAACGACGAATTCATTGAAGCTCGGTCCATCGTCAACGATCGTAAAGCCAGCCTGTTTCAGCTTTTGTTTTAATGCATGTGCCGTTTGCAAGTTACGTGTCGCGAGTTCCCGGATACCCCGTTTTCCGAGTGCACTCATCGCGATCGAAGCAGCGAGTGCATTCAACGCTTGGTTCGAACAGATGTTAGATGTCGCCTTGTCACGGCGAATGTGTTGTTCACGTGCTTGTAACGTCAGAACGAAACCGCGTTTCCCATTCTCATCGACGGTCTGTCCAACGAGACGTCCCGGAATCTTACGCATCAACGCTTTTGTCGTCGTGAAATAACCACATGTCGGTCCACCAAAGCTTTGTGGAATTCCGAACGGTTGGCAATCTCCGATCGTAATGTCAGCGCCAAGTTTACCTGGCGCTTCTAAGATACCGAGTGCCAGTGGATTCGCAGAGACGATGAACAGCGCACCACGAGCATGAGTCGCATCGGCCAATGCTTGTAGTTCTTCGACACGACCGTAGAAGTTCGGATACTGCACGATGACACAGGCGACGTCTTCGATGGCATCGAGTTGATCGATCCGTGTGACACCTTGCTCAAGCGCCAACGTCTCGACGTTTAGTCCTGGACCGTTCGCATACGTCCGAACGACATCGTGCGCTTCCGGGTGAACGCCGTCTGAAAGAACGATCGTCTTTTTCTTCGTATGGGCACAAGCAAGCATGGCCGCTTCCGCTAACGCCGTGATACCGTCATACATCGACGAGTTCGCGACATCCATCCCTGTCAATTCACAAATCATCGATTGGAATTCAAAAATCGCTTGTAGCTCACCTTGCGAAATCTCTGGCTGATATGGTGTATAGGCAGTGTAAAACTCTGAGCGCAGTAACATATGATTGACGACAGCAGGTGCATAGTGATCATAGATGCCTGCGCCAAGGAACGATGGATATTGTTTCGTATTCATGTTTTGGTCGGCAAGCTTCGATAGCGTCCGAATCAAGTCCGTTTCCGGAAGTGGCACACCGACTTCTTCCAATGTACCGTTATCACGGACGGATGCCGGGATATCAGCGAGTAAATCTTCGATCGATGCTGCACCGATCGTCTGTAACATCGCCTGCTCATCTTCTGCTGTCATTGGTAAATAACGAAAATCCATAGAAATATCCCCCTTATTTCGTGCGACGATAAAACGGTGTCGCTGTTCGTTTCGCTGCTAAACGTTTTCCGCGTACTTCCACTTCAAATTGCTCTTGTTCCGCTACTTCTGCAGGAACGAGTGCCCAAGCAATCGCTTTTCCGACTGTCGGCGGCAACGTACCTGTCGTCACCACACCAACGACTTCCCCGTCATGCCAAACCGGTGCATCTTGACGCGCAATCCCTTTATCGAGTAATTCAAGACCGATCAAGCGTCGCGGTGCTCCTTGTTCTTTCTGTTGCAACAAGACCTCTGAACCGACGAACGGTTTGACTTGTGGTTTGACCGCAAAGCCCATTCCCGCTTCGATTGGTGAAATCGTTGCTGATAATTCATGTCCGTAAAGTGGCAGACATGCCTCAAAACGTAATGTGTCACGTGCCCCGAGCCCGCATGGTACGACACCTTGCTCAAGCAGTGCTTGCCAGACAGCAGGTGCGTCACCAGCTGCCATGTAGAGTTCGAATCCATCTTCCCCTGTGTACCCACTGCGTGAGACGATCATTTCCACTCCTGCAACCGTCCCCCGTTGGAACTTGAAAAATCCGATCTCTGATAAGACAAGTGGTGTCATGCCGGAAAGGATGGCTTCCGCACGTGGTCCTTGGACCGCAATTTGACCATATTGTTCCGATTGATTCTCAAGCGTGACGTCCCCTGTTAGATAGTGACGTAAATGTTGTTCGTCTTTTTCAATGTTCGAAGCATTGACGACGAGAAGATAGTCCGTTTCTGCCAAACGATAGACGAGTAAATCATCCACTGTCCCACCGTCTTCTTGGCATAAGACGTTATATTGCGCTTGCCCCACCGCAATCTTCGAAATATCGTTCGATAATGTAGCTTGTAAAAACGTCAGAGCATCCGGTCCGCTGACGAACAGTTCTCCCATGTGCGAGACATCGAACATGCCGACGTTCTCCCTTACTGCAACGTGTTCTTCTTTAATCGAGGAAAACAAAACTGGCATTTCAAATCCCGCAAAATCCACCATCTTACCGGTTTGCGAAACCGTCTCGAATAACGGTGTTCTTTTCAATGTCGTTTGACTCATACAAATCCCCCTATTTACGAACGTTTTCGCTCTCTCTTCTCTTTAATGTTCCATTTTCAAATCCATCTTACCAATTAAAATCATAATTATCTAGTATTATTCGGAAAAAGGAACATACGAAAAAGAGAGAAAGGACCCTGTCCCTTCTCTCCTATTGTTTCATATTCTTCCCATGAAAGCCATTTCAAAATTGTTTGATTCCGGCAGTTCGTTTGATTTCCTCCTGGAGTCGACGACCTTCCGTCACCAATTGGCTCGCTCCTTGCTTCACACGATTTCCTTCTTCAGTGATTCGATTGATATTCCCTTTGATTTGATCGATTCGCTGCGTCGTATGGTCAATGTTCGTCTGCAAGGTTTGCTGACGAATCGTAAAGCGCTCCATCAGTTGTTTTAACTGCCGAATATCCTGAGACAGCTTCTTTTTGTAAAGACTGAATCCGAACAACACGAGTCCTATGATAGCCAATAAAATAATACCTAACGTAATCCAAATCATGACTTCTCCTCCAATACAGTTTCAATCGCACGCGTTAATTCTTCGATTGATGCCGTTCCTTCAAGTCGGACAGTAGCTACTCCAGCATATAAGGAATAGCGACGTTCAAACAATCGTCTCACTTGTTCCCGTTCTGTCACGAGTGGACGATTCGGATCAGCGGCGATACGTTCCCAAATCAAATCAAAGGGTGTATCGATCCAGACGACTGTTCCGGACTCCTGCATGTACAGTCGGTTCTCTTCCCGTTCGACGATCCCGCCACCTGTGACGACCACTTCCGCATTGCTACTCTTCAACAATTCGCTTTCATGTGTACGAAACCCTGCTTCGCCATGCTCAGCGAAAAAAGCGGTAATCGTTTGTCCATGTTCCTGTTCGAACCGTTCATCCAGTTCGTCGACCTCGTATTGTGAACCCAATCGATGTCCGACGGCTGTTTTACCAGTTCCCATAAACCCAATCAAATAAACCTTACTCATGTGTGACGACCGCCTCGATTCTTTGACCATTCTCTAATCTCGCTTCCATTTTAAAGCCTTTATCGGTCGCTGTACAGCTGACTTGTCCGATTGGGTAGTGGAGCGTCTCGTCCTTCGTACAATCTGCTTTCGCTGCTCGGATGAGAGACTCGAGTTGGAGTGCTTCTTGCTCTAACTGATGATGCCGCATCTCTTCGTCAATCTGCTGACAAGAAATCAAGAGCACGACTCCCATTCCTAGAAGTAACAGTAACGTTTGAATCAAGACGAATCCTTCCTGATGCATCGGAAGGAACGTCTGCTGTCGTTCAACTGAATCGAGAGAACCTCGGCATCCCCTGTCACGACATAGTGTTTGACGTCGCGGGCGTATGTCAGTTCACCTCCCTGTTCTTTCTTGAGACGTAGTTGATCTTGCACACGGACGAGACGCCACTTTTCAGCCGTCTCTCCCGGATTGACGTCCATTCCACGAATCTCGTCTCCGACGCGCTCGCACATCGTACTGCGCCACATCAGTCGTTCCACGGTATGAAAGAACAATTCTTCATTCATTCGGTTGACTTCCGGCGGACGAACGAGTGGGGTCAATGTCAAGATTGCCAGCAGAAGAAGTGGGCTCAGCCATAGGACGAATGACAGTTCGAGAAGGGTCATTCCGGATTCCGCTCGCAAGACACATCGTTTCATTGCACCACGCTCCTTGTTTCAGGACATAGGACGCTGTTCGGTTTTCAACTTGATCCGTCGCCATCTGCTCAAGCTGTTCCGTCTCTTGTTCCCATTTCATTTGTTTCGTCCGTAAATCGAGATAAGGATCAATCGCTAACATCATGAAGATACCGATTGCAACGATTGAGAGCATCACTTCAAGCAAAGAGAAGCCCGCTTGGCGTTCGTTCTGCATACTTCTCACCTCACTTTACGGATTGCCATTTGATAGTTCCCAAGTAAGAATTTGATTTCATATTCGGCTGTTGCCGAACGGCAAGACCAGGTCGCTGCATAGATCGAGTGATAGCTTTTAAAATAGATGATGCGATTCGAGGGCGGAACGGTACACGTATGACCATTTTGGAATGTTCGTTGCCATAACAACCGGTCATCCGCAAGGACAAGATATCCCGTACCATCCCCTCGAAATCGAAACTGCATCAATGCTTGATCTTGCTTTGAGTACTGCATCAGTCGAAGTGTCTGAATATCTTGTTCCATCAGACGAACCTCTTGTTCAAGCGGAATCCAGTCCGGTCGTTTTTCAAACAGTGCCGGCAACAAAAAAACAAGTAAACAAGCAATGATTGTCAGCACCGCCGTCATCTCAAATAATGTAAATCCTTGTTCACTTCGTAAGTTCGCCAGTCTTCGGCTCATACGTATACGTCTCCTGATCACAGACGAGAGCATTCGGTTTATCAGCTGTTCCGCGATTGATCGTCTGAAGCGATTCTGGGTACTTCTTCTCTTTGGCATAGTAAAGGTTTACTTCTGACCGAATGACTCGAATGTTCGCCTCACAACTGACACCTTTCGCCTGGTCTTTTCCACTTGTCATCGTTGGAATCAAAACGAGCAGTAATAACGAAATGATCAATAAGACGGCTGCCATCTCAAGTAAGGTGAATCCATCCTGTCGCTTTAAGAATTGTTTCATCGTATCGTCTCCTCTGTTTAGAATGGAAGCTGCTGTATCGCTAGCTGTATCGGATAATACAAGATGAGAAACAACGTTCCCGTCATGATCGTCAATCCACCGTACAAAATCGGCTCGATCCATAACAACTTTTTCTCTAGTTCCTCTTCCATCGACTCATGTAAGAGTGTCGCTTGTTCAAGCAACAACGGTCCAAGATCGCCACTTTCCCGCGCCAAATGGACGATTCCAATCGTCTCGGCTTCGATGATCTCATCTTCGCCAAGCGCTTCTGCAAGTGGTTCCCCTGCCTGTTGTTTAGCATGTAGACGAGCATAGAGATGTCCTTTTTTATTCGCTTGTCCTTGCTCTAGATGGCGAAAGGTCTCTTCGAGCGAGAAGCCAGCATCGATGAACGATCCTACTTCGATCGTGAATAAATAGCTGTAGTAGAGGCGAATCAAACGCTGTAGCGGTTTCAGTCGTAAAATACGGTTTAACGGAAAGAAGCGAAAAAAGAGGTACCCGGAGGTCAACAAAATAACGGGAATACTTGCGAGCAGATATTTCGCAGAGGGGTGAAGAAGGAGATGAAGAAATGAAGGGAGAGTCTTCGGGTCCGACATCTCGAGGAGAGACGGAAATACGTAGAGGGCGTAAAAGAAGAACAGAAGGAATAGACTGGTCGCTAGAACAAGCGGATACCGAATCATCTTCCAAAACTTCGATCGCATTTCTGTTTCGAGGTCGAGCAGTTTCACGATTTGGCGAAGAACGAGCAACGGGCGCTCTGTCCTTTCTCCAACAAAAAGAAGTCGTTTTAAGGTATTCGTTAACGCAAGCGGTTCAAGAGATGCTGCAAAGGAGTCTCCTTTTTCAAGACGTTGTTCCATTTCTCCGACTACTTCCGCGAACGGATGACGCTCGAATCGTTTTAAAATGAGTAACGTCTCTTTCGCGGAAATGCCTTTTGATAACAAGCGATGATATCGTTTTAAGAACCGACTTTGATCGCGGCTTGTAAGTTTCTGACGGTACAGCGGACATCCTCTCCTTTTCGCTCGAGATGAATGATGCGTTGACAGACAGCCAGTTCTGACTCTTCGATTCCTAAACTGCGCAATCGCAATCGCGCCTCATCAATACTTCCAGCGTGTAACGTAAATAACACGACGTGACCACTAAGTGCGGCATTCATCGTCAAACGTGCTGCCTCTCTCGTCCGCACCTCACCAAAAGCAATCCAATCCGGATCCGCTCGCAATATTTCTTCAAAACATCGCGTAGCAGTGAACCCTGCTTTTTCATTTAGTTCCAGTTGCAAGACGTTTGGTACCGTACACTCCACCGGATCTTCAATCGAGATGATTCGTTTTTCTTCCATCGCACTCATCAAGGAATATAACATCGTCGTCTTTCCTGCGCCTGTCGATCCAGAAATGACGATACACCCGTGTCGTTGTTCAGCTAACCAAGCGAAGTCCAATTGATCGTGTAACGTTCGTAAAGCCGTTTCTTGAGAGACCGTCGAACGATAAAATCGCCACGACATTGCGTCTCCTTGTCGACTCGGTAACAACGAGACGCGCATTCCCTTTTTCCCGTGCGGATACAAACCACTTTGCGGAATCCGCTCATTTTGTTCCTTTAAGTTCGCCTCATAGCGAACATGACTGACAAGCGTTCGATAACGCGTCAATTCCACCTCTTCTTGTTCACACAGACCGTCACCCGTTCGACAAATGATCCGGACGCAAGCTTCATTCGGTACGAAATGAACGTCTGTTGCACCAAGTGATTCGAATCGTTCCATGAGTTGTGTCGTCCATTCCTTCATTTCTCTTCACCTCCCTACCGCAAACAATACACAAAAAAAAGAAGCCGACCAAACCGGCTTCTTTACGATACGTGTGCGATTGTACGATGTTTACGCTTCGCCAATGTCTCAAGACCTGGTTTATCGTATCCGATAACAAGTTGTTTTCCATCAGTGATGATTGGGCGGCGTAATAATTTCGGATTGTCACTCATGAGGCGTAATAACTCACTGAGTTTCATGTCTTCAATATCAATGCCGAGATCTTTGAAGGCTTGACTGCGTGTTGCGAGCAAACTTTCAATCCCATCCGTCGATAATTTCAACAGTTCCATGAGTTCATCAACTGTTGGAGCATTTCTGAACAGATGACGTTCCTCTACATCAACATGTTCCTCTTTTAACCATGATTTCGTTTTACGACATGATGTACAGCTTGGGTATGTGAAAAAGACTAACTCATTCGTCATTTTTGCTCCTCCTCTCAAAGTGTGGGGTTTCATTACAGTTACTATAGCACGCCATTTTAACTTTGTACACCTTTTGTACAACTATTGTACAACTTTTTTTGAAACTTCATCTTTTGTTCACAGTTATTCCTTAACAATCACTAGAACAGGATGGACGGATGATTGTTTGCTTGGTAAAATAAGTACGTATATTGACTATCTGTCGGATTTAGGGGGTTATAGGAATGGGGAGAATGTACCGCGTACTCGGTTTCTGGACTGGTATCATCGCAGTCATGGCATTTATCGGCGCATTGGGTGGCGATGCAAGCTCAAGTGAGCATACGGATTCATTTTTAGTCATGGGCTTCGTCTTCTTAGCACAAACTGTCTTTTTTGCAGCGCTTGGTTACTTGCGCTTAACTGAAAAAACGTATGTCTATATCTTTGGAGCTTACTTAACTGTATTTTTCATCGTCTTTACGTACTGGTCGAACTTCCAGATGTAATGAAAAAACTCGTCATCCTTTTGGATGGCGAGTTTTTTTAATCAGAGGAATGGATTCGATTTCATTTCTTGACGAATCGTCGTACTCGGACCATGTCCTGGATAGATCGTCGTATCTGCCGGTAGTTCCGCGATGAGTCGATCCAGTGAACGCATCAATACGTCTTGATCCCCACCATGAAGATCCGTCCGTCCGACGCCTTGCTGGAACAAAAGATCTCCACCGAACGCGATTCGCTCTCCTTTGAAGTAGAACGTCACACTTCCTGGTGAGTGCCCTGGCGTCTCAAGAACATGCATCGAAAAGCTACCGATCGTCAACCGTCCTGGTTGCAACAAATGGTCTGCTGGTTTCATCCGCATCGGCGGCATTCCGAATTTTGCCGAACCATTCCATTCTGGATTACCGAGCCATCCTGCTTCTTCCGTATGCACGTAGACAGGAGCTTCCGTGAAGCGTCGTAACATATCGACACCTCCGATATGGTCAAAATGCGCATGCGTCAACAAAATCGCTTTTAAAGTCGCTCCCCGACTTTCAATCTCATCGAAAAACCGCATATCTTCTGTACCTGGATCAATGACAAGACATTCCTTGTCTTTAAATAATAAATAACCATTTTCAGATGCCATACCGGAAGTGATCATTACGATTTCCATTCTATAAAACCCCTTTACAATAGACTCTTCTCCTACTATACACGAAATTGTCAAAAGTTCCTGCAACGCCCTCTCGACTTTATCCCGCGAGTCGGATAAACTAAAAAGTGAGATTTAAGTGAAATCTTCGTGAAATTCATAACGTGATTGTTTAAGGGGGAGTACGTCATGCATTTGGATCAACCAATCGGTTGGCTTTTCTTCTTCGTCGCACTCGTCGGCGTTTGGGCCGTCGTTCGTTCACTTAAGAAACGCCAAATGTTTCCACTCGTATTCGCAGGTCTGACTGTCGTCTTATTCGGCTGGTTCGGGATTGCGACATTGATTTACGGCGGTATTCCATCGTAATCAAGATACGCTAAAAAGAGGCTGACTCAAAAGTCAGTATCTACAAAGATAAGGGAGGCAGATTGATGATCTGCCTCCCTTATCTCGTAATAAAAAGAATGACGCGTTACACGCCACTCCTACAGGAAAAAGCGCAATTTTGCGCTGTCAGAGACGAACAAGACCCGCTTTCCTGCTTAAATAAAGCAGGAAAACTAGCTTGTGTCTCGCCAGAGGAAAGGGCGTGAAAAGATGCGTCATTTTTTGGTGTCAGCCCTTTTATTTAAAATCTGATGAGAGATGCCTCGCGCATCTCTCTTTTTATTTGCCTTTCTACAAAAAAAACGAATCCACTCGAAAGTAGATTCGTTCTCCTCATCTTATTTTGAAGTTTGAAGGAAACGGAGCAAGTCACCATAGATGACTTTATCCGAAAGTCCTAACTCCTTCTCGGATTGTTTCGTAGATTGTTTACACATCTCCGCTAACTCTCCATCTTTTACTTCTTCACCTGTCTGACGATCATAACATGTTTCCTGCGTATAGACCGTTTTGTCTGTTATGACGGAACCATCGCGGAACAGCGCATAATCCTTGTGCTGTTTCGAGAAGAGATCGGTACCGAACAATACTTCATTCTTGAAGTCTTGTCCTAACAGGTGAAGCAATGTCGGTTTAATGTCGATTTGGCTCGCGACGTCTTCATGTTTGACACCTTTCGTTTGACCCGGTAAATGGATCACGAATGGTACACGTTGTAATTGTGCAACATCATACGGCGTCAACTCATCTTTGTTCATGAGTTCTGCCATCGCAGCATTGTGGTTCGTCGAGATACCATAGTGGTCACCATAGACCATGAAGATCGTATCATCCCACGTACCATCTTTTTTCAGACCCTCGATGAATTTACCGAGTGCCATATCTTGATACGCTAGTGCCTGAACGTAGTGGTTCAGCGTCGTAGAACTTGTCTCAAGCGGTGGTACAAGTTCATCTTCTGGTTTTGGCATCTCAAATGGATAGTGGTTCGTCAATGTGATGAACTTCGAATAGAACGGACGTGGTAAATCTTTCAACATCGGCAATGACTGTTCAAAGAATTTATCATCGAGCAAGCCCCACTCCGTCAAATCTGCTGGATCACCTAAGTCATAATCCGTCTCTGAGAAGAAACGATCGACGCCAAAGCTATTGTAGACGATGTCTCGGTTCCAGAACGATTTGTTGTTTGCATGGAAAACAGCTGAATAATAGCCATCTTCTTTCAACATTTCAGGAGTTGCCCGGAATTCGTTTTCTCCGTTCGTAAAGAATGCTGCACCGCGTCCAAGTGGATAGATCGAGTTTTCGAGAATGAACTCAGCATCTGCCGTTTTCCCTTGTCCTGTGTTGTGATAGAAGTTATCCCATGAATGCGATTCCTTGATCAACTTATTCAGGTTCGGTGTAATCTCTTGTCCGTTTGGTGCCTTTAATCCAACTGCAAAGGATTGTGCCGACTCAAAGGAAACGACGATGACGTTCTTTCCTTTGTACTTTCCGAACATAGCTGGGTTCGGTTCGGCATGTTTTGAATCAATGAAGCTTTGAACTTCCGACAGTTCAGAACTGTCTGCGAGTGCTTTTTGCGCAGATGTCTTCGACTGAATGAGTGCATCATACATATGGAAGTTAAATGTTCCGATGTTTTTAACGAGCAATTCTCGGTCGAAGGCACGTGTGAGCAATTCTGGACGTTCTGTCTCAGCGAGCGTCAAGTTTCCAAGGAAAACGACAACTGCTGCAACGAATGCGAGAATCGCGCGTCCACGTGACGCAACATTTTTTGACATGTCCATTTTCCGTAGGAAGAACGGTAAGATGATCAAGTCTCCGACGATCAATAAATCGGACCAGTTCAAGAGTGACCCGAGCGACGCAGAAACGGTCTCTGCATTCGATGTTTGGAACAATACCGGCAACGTCAGATAGTCATTAAAGAAGCGGAAGAAAATGATGTCCGCATATAAAATGAGTGTCGCGACGAACAATGTACCGTAGATGAACCATTTTTGAACATTTCCCCGGAAGAAGAAGCTGAACCCGAACATGAAGAGCGCTGAACTAATTGGGTTAATTAGTAGAATGAATGCTTGCGCAGAGTTTGTTACGGGAACGTTGAAGAAAAGTGTATACGCTAAATACGTTTTTAACCAAATCAATAAGGTCGCAATCCAAAAGAGCTTATGCTCTTTATAGGTGCTGCGAACGCCTTGACCCATCTTTAGGCGCATTCGCGACCAGATGTTTGCGTCTTGCTGCATAAAAACCTGCCTCCTAATTTACATGTGCTTTCTGCTTTCAGTTCACACAACTTACATCATAATTTACATATACCCATATCACGTGAAAATTTTACGCTTAGTTTTACAAAAATGCAACTGGAATCCGGAAGATACTTAACAATCACATAATTACTGTACGTTTGTAAACAAAAAAAAGATTCGCCGAAGCGAACCTTTTACTGAAATTGAATATTATCATTTTTTGAGAAACATCTGCTTCGCAAGCCATGCACAGCCGATGACTCCGGCATCGTTTCCAAGCTCGGCAATCTTGAACGTCGTCGATCCGAAAACCCGTGGTAAAGCGAAGCGTTCGAACTGTTGACGGAGTGGTACAAGCAATGTCTCGCCCGCTTTTGAGACACCACCACCGATGACGATGATTTCCGGGTTGATACTGTTCGCTAAGTTGGAGATGGCAAGACCGAGGTGGAACGTCACTTCTTCAACGACTTCCGTTGCGATCCGGTCTCCTTTCTCATACGCTTCGAATACGTCTTTCGCCGTTACTGCCTTGATGTCGTTGAGTAACGTTTCCTTCCCTTTACGCTTCTCAAGACCAAGACGGGCAATTCCTGTTGCTGACGCGATCGTCTCAAGACATCCTTTGCGACCACATCCACATAGGACGCCACCTTCAGGCAACATCGTGATATGACCGATTTCTCCAGCCATTCCGACTGTACCATGCACGATTTGTCCGTTTGTGATCAGACCACCACCGACACCCGTACCGAGTGTGACAGCAAGGAGTTCGGTTGCTCCACTACCGGCACCTTTCCACATCTCACCGATTGCCGCTGCGTTCGCATCATTTTCAATAACAGCCGGTAAACCCGTCAAACGCTCGAATTCACCGATGAGTTCAAAGTTATTCCAACCGATATTGACCGCTTTCTCAACGACACCTGTATTGAAATCAATGAATCCCGGCGCACCGATGCCTGCTCCGACGAAATCTTCTGGTCGTTTATTGCTCTCTTGACACTTCTCAAAGAAGGATTTTGCGATATCTCCAGGAATTTGTACGCCATCATTCAAAACGACCGTCTCGATTTCCCATTTTTCTACGATGATCCCTTGCAAATCCAAAATTGCCATCTTGACTGTCGTTCCGCCGATATCAATGCCGAGTAACCATTTCATTGCTTCGTCTCCCCTATACTCATATAATGTCTGCTTCCTCATTTTACCGGACATAACCCGTTTGCGCAAAGGGTTGCACAACCTTAAATGTTATCGGATTGTGAACGCTTTAATTCATGTCGCAAGATTAGTTTTGCTGAATCGTACTGTCGCTGTTCCAAAACGCCTGCTTCTTGTAACTCATCGAGTTCAAGCATCATCATCGCGATATCGGACGCCCGGTCCCCAAGATAGATGAATGTCCCGTATGTCTTGAGTAATTGCTGTACGTCATACAGTGTCTTCATCGACCATCGGCTCCTTTACATAGGCATGTAGCAAATCATATGTCGCTTGTAACGACGTCTCATGTGTACGTTCGTACGAATGACTCGATTCGATTCCCGGACCGAACAATCCGTGCCGGACGTCGTGACCCGCACTTACTGCTGCCGAGGCATCCGAGCTATAGAACGGATAGATATCAACTTTATATGGAATACTATTTCGTTGTGCTAAGCGCGTTAACTGGTGTCGTAAAGCCAAGTCATATGGACCTGAACCATCTTTCGCACAGATCGAGACCGTGAATTCATCCGAATGCTGACCGTCTCCTAGTGCCCCCATGTCGACCGCGATGTATTCTGCGACCTCGTCCGTGAATCCAGCATTCCCACCGAATCCAACTTCTTCGTAATTTGAAATCAGAATCTGGATCGTGTGTGGTAGCTCGATTGTTTTCCATTCCTTGATCAATTCAAGTAACAAAGCAACGGATGCTTTATCATCGAGATGGCGCGACTTCACAAATCCCGTTTCCGTATAGAGGAATCGCGGATCAAACGTTACGATGTCTCCTACTTCAATCCCCGCAACGCGCGTCTCTTCTGCTGTCGTTGAACGGATATCGAGCCGTACTTCGATATTATCAGCGGATCGTTCCGTTTTGTTCGTCTCGCGCGACGTATGAACACTCGAATGATGGAACACGATCGTACCTGAAACCGTTTGACCGTCCATCTTGTGAATGAGACAGTTCTCACCTTCGATCGCTGTCCAAGCATATCCCCCTAGTTGTGATAAACGAAGTCGTCCTGTTGGTAGAATCTCTTTCACCATCGCTCCTAGTGTGTCGACGTGTGCCGTCAGTAACCGCGTACGCGTTGAAGCACCAGGTAGTGTCGCTAAAATCGCTCCTTTTTCAAGTTTTCGATACGTGACCCCTTCTGCGATCAATCGCTTTTCTACATATGTAATCGCTTCTTTTGTCGAACCTGTTGGACTCGGAATCGAGACAAGCTCTTCAATCGTTCGTATGACTTCTTTCATGTTCATTCGCTCCCTTTCAATCGGACTACGACGTGACATCCGCTTTGTTCTCATGATAACAAATATTCATTCTTTGCCGATACTGATATCCTACGGATACCATACGAAAAAGCTGTAGCACTTTTTTTGCTACAGCTTCTTTCCACATCATCTGAAGAAATTAGACGTACTTCTTCATCCAAATATCATCACGATATGTGCCGTCTTCTAATTTTACGGAATCTGGATCTTCGGCATATACTTCAAAACCGAGCGACTCATAAAGATTTTGTGCGGCCTCGTTCCCTGATAAAACGGCAAGAATGACTTGCTCGACGTCCGGTAACTTCTTCGCTTCCTCGATTAAGGCTTCCATTAAAGCGCGACCAGTACCACCGCGATATTCAGGTGATACGTATACTCCAGAAATCATCGCTTTATGCGATTCACGTGACAATTCATATGGTTTGACCTGACCAAACCCAAATAATGTATCACCGTCGAACATACCAAGCCAAACCTCATCGGAGTCGGGTTCTCCCTCAAGTCCTTCTTGTACTTCGCGGAGCGGGGTTTGCTGTTCATCATCAAACGAATGACCGAATGCATCTGGATGATTTTTTAATCCCTCAAGGCGTAGATTCCAGTATTGTTCTGCATCCTCTTTAGTTAGTTTTCGAAAAGTATACATGACTGTCGGTTCTCTCCTTTTTGGGTATCATGACGTACAAAAAAATGACGTAAAAATGCTTCTATCTCTTACTTAACCCTTTTCTAGTAAAATAAAACCTAGATTTTTTTCTTTTTACTACCGGATGAATAGATGTGATTTTTTATGTATTCGTTCTCTACATCAAAAAAACTCAAGTGTGGACAATATGAAGCAAGTCCGATACTTGAGTTTTTTGCTACTTTATTTCGTAATACCTTCATCATGATGCGTACGCTTATCCTTGCAAGACGGGTTCAAGCGTCTGACGTAATACATCAGCAGAATGATGGAATTTCTTCAACTCTTCTTCCGTCAATGAGACTTCAATGATTTCACGCACACCTTGACGATTGATGATGGCGGGAACTCCAATATGGATACCGGAAATTCCGTACTGCCCATCGACATGCGCACCGACCGTCAATAGACAGTTCTCATTTCCGAGGATGGCACGAACGATCCGAACGAGTCCCAGCCCGATCGCATAGTAGGTTGCCCCTTTGCGCTCGATGATATGATAAGCAGCATCTCGGACGTTGATGTAGATTTGATCAAGATCTGCTTGAGAATAACGATCGTCTTCAGCAAGTAGTTCATCAATCGTTTTTCCATAAATGCGACTGTTACTCCAGGCTGCGAATTCCGTGTCACCATGTTCGCCAAGAATATAGGCATGGGCATTTCGAGAATCAATGTGAAAGTATTCTCCAAGCATTTGACGCAGACGTGCTGTATCCAGCACCGTTCCTGATCCAAATACGCGGGATTTCGGAAGACCAGAATATTTCCAGGCAAGATGCGCCATGATATCAACCGGATTGGAAGCCACGACGATGATCCCATCAAAACCAGAATCCATGATTTGACGAATCATTTCTTTCATGATCAAGGCATTCTTTGCAACGAGATCGAGTCTTGTCTCACCTGGTTTTTGTGGAGCGCCTGCCGTGATGACGACGACTTCCGCTTCGCGGCAGTCTGCGTAGTCGCCCGCCCATATTCGCATCGGTGAAGAGCTAAATGGTGTTCCGTGGTTTAAGTCCATTGCCTCGCCCTCTGCTTTGGCTTTGTTGACATCAATGATGACAAGTTCTTCACAAAGTCCAGCTGTTGACATCTGATAGGCAAAGCTTGAACCGACTGCACCAGCTCCAATGAGGGCTACCCGTGTCACTTTCGCATGTAATTCCATATCGTTATGTCCACCCTTTCATTCGTTATAAGAGTTTGTTAACTATCTCACAAGTAAATTGTAACATCTTTCACATTCTTTGTATCATGTGAAATTAATCACATTTGTCCATTTTGTGTCATTGATATCCTAACATAAGGAATTACATACTCATATACTTTCCAGTTACCAGAATCGAACGATGATAAACCCGATTCCACTTGCCAAACCGCTCGTTAAGACATTGACAGCATCATTCCCTAAAAATCGAATGCCCGAAACGTAAGCTGTCGGTTGACCGTGATGCTCTCGCTTTTCCGTGTATTCTCCACAAACCGTACATCGGTAAACACGTTGCCCTACTGCTCCAAATAGTGTATCCAGCAGACTCCCGAGTACACCGATGCTTGTTACGAGTAAGACGTCTCTTAAAGAAAGAGAAAATATCCAATGCGCTGCTATCGCGATGAACGCAGCTCCTGCGATCGTACCGACCGTCCCAATCAGCGACATCGCTCCACTCGTTCCTGCTGGTACCCGTCGTAACGTTTTGAGAGACCATGGATCACGTTTTGAGAGCGGTCCGATTTCGGATGCCCACGTATCAGCATTCGATGCTGCGATGACGAATAGAAATAACAAGAGATACGCAAAATCCATCGTTATAGCATACGCTAAGGCAGCACCGAACGCTACCCCTCCATTCGCAAGGACCTGCCATCCGTCACGCGCGCCGTCTTTCTCAACGATGGAGTCGACCGATTGTTTTCTGGACTGTCCGACCTTCGATAACAAGCTCGAGCTACCAAAGAAGAGCAAAAGAACTACTAATCCTTGCCATCCAAATCCGAATGAGACACCACTACCGACGAGCAGGGTCATGATCGCACCACTTGTCGTCAATAAACGAAAAGATCGCCCGGTCCAAGCAAGCAATAGACAAAACAAAATGGTCGCGCTCAACATCGGATGACCTCTAAGTCAGTGACGATCAGGTCAACTGGGATATCAAAGGCTTCGACTTCAAAATCGGAAAGAAGTTGTTCAGAAAAGGCAATCGATACTTTACATCCTGCATAGGTCACGAGTGCACGATCGTAATAGCCTCCTCCCCACCCTAAACGATATCCGTCCCGTCGATAGGCGCGACCCGGAACGAGACAAAGCTCTGCTTGAGCAAGTGAAGCCCGACGTGCTGAAGCGGTCGGTTCAGCAATCCCCATCTGATTTGCTTGCAGTTGATCTTCTGGTCCATGTTCATAAAAGACCATCTCGTCTCCCACTACTTTTGGTATCAAGACCGTCTTGCCCTCTTGCCACGCCTGTTCAATCAGCATTCTTGTATCACATTCATTTCGAAAAGCTAATGTGATCGCGACACAGGTCGCTTGTTGCCACTCAGGTAACAACAAAACATGTTCGTGAATCAACCGTTCCTTCTCCGCACGGTTCTCCATCACATCGAGTCGTTCTTTGATCAGACGGCGTACTTCTTGTTTATTCATGACTGTCTTCCTTTCCACAAAAAAAGCCATCACACGAAGTGACGGCTTCCATCTCAATTATTTCACTTCACGGTGAAGTGTGTGCTTACGGAGACGTGGGTTGTATTTCTTCAACTCAAGACGCTCTGGGTTGTTACGCTTGTTCTTTTTAGTGATATAAGTACGGTCACCAGTTTCAGTGCAAGCTAATGTGATTTTAACGCGCATGGGATTCCCTCCTATCTAGCTCTCGATGTATCAAGTGATTTTGCTTTACATAAGGTTAAGCATACTCAAGTATCGTACCAAGAAAGGAAAGGAATTGCAACTGTTCATCCGTTCTTTTTCGGATTCGTCACGTGTTGATATGGTTTTTCAAGGTTCTCTTCAAAACGCAGTGGCTTCTTTTCGACGTGATACTCTTGTTCCACCCCGTGACGTGACTCTTCTCGTTCTAGATAAACGACCGCTGATTGGCGCAACGCATCTCCTTCAAGTCGTTTTAAGGCAACGACCAGACCACCTGAACGATCAGGAGAACGCTCACTTTCGACATCGTAGACGTTACTGACGAGTGGCAACTCTTTGATCTTCGCGATAGCTTGGGCAGCTGATGCGGTCTCCATGTTGAAGTTGTGGATGACTGCGAAATCAACGATCTTACTCAAGGCTTGCGCTTGGCGTAAGAAGGCTAAATTTAGTGCCGCCAGTTGGTTATAGGTCTGAACGAGCGGTAGACCCGTCACTTGCACTCCGTAAACGTGAACACCTTCTTCAAATCGATACGCTTCCGGATGTTCCGTGACGACATAGACGTTCTCACCAGCAGCAGCAAGTCGTCGAGCGAGCTCCGAAGCTGGCCGGTCTGACGCATCATATTGTCGGACGAATAACAAGATGGCGTCCGTATTCCAAGATTTCTCACGCTTCACTGCCACGTAGTAATCATGTGCCGTCAAGAAGACATCCGGTTCAATATCTGAATCTTGAAGGAAAGGATATTCGCGATATCGATCATCCAACCATTCCACCGTCAGCTCCTCAGCATCCAGGCGACGCTCGGTTTCTTCAAAACGTAGGATGTGCTCACGGAAACGATTCGCAGCATATTGCGCTGTCGTCTGTCCATCGAGGATGAACGGCCAGTCGCTCGAGACAGCGAGGAGGTATTCTCGAATGAGTTGACGCTTCGCTTTGACAGTCAACGCATCTTGATGACGATTTCGGGCTACGATACCTGCCAGTCTCTTCTCAAGTTGATGGAGATGACGAATCATCCAGTCATTCCGTTCATTGATCCAGACTTCCGCATAGCCTTTTCGCCCCCACGTTCCCATCGCGACGTGTGCCGTGTCGATGTCCTGGAAGTGACGTTCGAGGAAGATTGCCGGTGAAATCGACTCAATTCCTTGATCTTCTAAACGTTCCATCGCTTTACCGAGGAAGTCGGGACCTTCAAACCACCAGTGACCGAACAATTCGGCATCAAATGGTGCTGTGACAAGAAATGGTGGGAAGTCTTGTCCTTGATGCGCATCTAAATGTTCACCGAGTGCTTGTGCGAAGTCTGCTGCGTGCTCACTTGTCCGTTGCCATGCCCAATCACGGACGTAATAGTCTTTTTGATCCGTTTCTCCTGTTACGCGATGCAATTTCAATCCTGTATCATAACGTAGTCCTTCTGGGTGCATGAACTCAGCGATTTGATCCCACTCTCGATCGTACGCAAGGTCACGATAAAACTCGCGGTAATCCGGATGACCCGGGTATCCGATGACAGAGCTCCAAATCTTCCCGGAAATGATTTGATCACGCGGGAAGAGTGCCACACCGTGCGGCGAATAGACCGGTGCTCCGATTCCGTGTTTCGGTGACGGATCCGCGTTTAAGATGGAATGTTCGTCAACGAATGTATAACGAATGCCCTCTTCGTACAAAATACGGTCAAGTCCTGGCGTATACGCACACTCTGGCATCCAAAGACCAGTTGGACGGAATCCGTAATGACGTTCAAAACAGTTCAATCCTGTCTGAATTTCAGAACGTGCCGCTTGTTCGGACAACATGTGCGGACTGAATCCGTGCGTCGCCGTACACGTAATCAAATCAAGATAACCTTGCTCCTTGTAATGACGGAATGCGCGGTTCAAATCTTTTTCCCAGTGAAGGAACGTATTCATTAAGTCTTGATAACGGTCTTGATAGAAAAGAAGCGCATCTCGTTCCTTTTGAGCAAGCTCTCGTTTTAGTTCCTGGCGAATCAAACGTAACGTATCCTCGATATGCTCGATATACCGCTCTTGAATCAATGGATCGGCAAGCATCTCGATGACGGGTGGTGAAATGCTGACCGTCCAGCCGAGCGGACGTGATAAGCGATCGACCTCCCACAATAATGGGATGTAGGTTTCTGAAATCGCTTCATACATCCACCGTTCTTCTAGACGATGTGCCTCTTCATGACGGATATATGGTAAATGTGCATGTAAGACGAGTGAAAAATATCCTTTTCGCATAGCTTCTCTTCCTTTCCCTCTCTCTAATTCCATTACCGGACGCGATCGAAATAGGAATAAGGACGTAATACTTCGACCCATTCCGGTTGTTCGACCTCTCCATATTGCCAATGATGCACGACTTCCGCGAACCGTCCGTCCGTGACTGGCTCGTCACGTGGCGTTTCGACTGGTTTTGAACGCAGTACTGGGACAAAGTCCCCGTCGATCGTTTGAATGCCCCATTCAATGATGTATGTAGTATTCGGGGCGACTGGTCGAACGAACCAAGCATTCGTCATTTCTGGTAGCTCGAACTGATACGTCCGATTTGCCTGTCCTTGTTCGTATTCAACAAGCGTAATATCAATGATGCGTAATTCTTTACGGAACGAATCAAACGTCGTGTGATAGTGCGTCTCTAGCAACTGTTTCGACAGTTCAGATAATTCCCAGTAGACGTATAACGCTGTCGGTGACTGAACGATGGCGTGGAGGATGTCATCCTCGTAATGTGTCGCCATTCCAAACGCATCGCGTTCTAGCGAAGGTACCACTTGCACAGACGGTACGACGTCTAATACCGGTGCAGTCGACTTTTTCGTCTGCTTGACCGTTTTTGATTTTACTTTCGGCGCTGCTACAGAAGGTTGTTCTGTTAACGATTTACGATATTTAGTCCAAGCATATTTGATTTTCCCTTCAGTCGTATCCAATTGAGCTGCGATTTGTTTTGTTGTCAGCCCTTGTTCCTTCATTTTAATGATTTGCTCAAGCATTCCCAATCACCTCTCTGTCATTATTCACTTCTTTCCTATTCTACAAACGTGTTTCGAATCCCTTTACAAAAAAAGTAGGCAGAGGAAATTCCTCCTGCCTACTTGATTCATCCGTTTAAATCATAATGTTTTCCTTTTTCGAGATAGATCAAATGCTCCCCGACGTTCGTCAAGTGATCACCCATCCGCTCGATGTAGCGGCAAATGTTCGTGAATTGCATGACTTCATCGACGACGATCGGCTGAAGTGACATATGACGCATGTACTGGCGAAGTGCCTTATATGTCGTCTCATCAATGACGTTATCGAGATCAGACAAGGCTTTTGCTTTCTCGACATCTCCGTCACGATAGGCGACGATCGCAGTTTCCGTCATATCCAGTAATGTCTCGAATGCTTCCTTCAACAAAGAGATATCAATGACATACGGGAACGTTTCGACACGAAGAACCGCTTTTGAGATATTCCCCGCATAATCTGCAATCCGTTCGAGATCCGACGAAATTTTCATCGCGGTGATGATTCGTCGTAAATCCGTCGCAACGGGTTGTTGCTTCGCGATTAAGAGAATCGCATCATCGTTGATTTCAAGTTCAAGATCATCGAGTTCATTATCGTTTTCGATGACACCACGCGCGATGTCTTGATCATATTTTTCGAGTGCTTCTGCCGTTGTTGCGATCTGTTGCATCGTCTTACGAGCCAGTAAAAAGACCTTTTGATCGAGTATTGCAAGATTTTCTCCAAAAATCGTACGGTTCGCTGCCATTCGTCTCGTCTCCCCTTCTTATCCGAATCGTCCTGAAATGTAATCTTCCGTCCGTTTGTCACTCGGATTTCCAAAGATCCGGTCTGTTTGATCGAACTCGACGACTTCACCATTCAAGAAGAACGCTGTTTTGTCCGAAACACGTGCAGCCTGTTGCATGTTGTGTGTCACGATGATGATCGAGTAGTCTGATTTCAACTCTTGGACGAGTTCTTCTACTTTTAATGTAGAAATCGGGTCAAGTGCCGATGTCGGCTCATCCATCAAGATGACATCTGGCTCGATTGCAAGGCAACGCGCGATACAAAGACGTTGTTGCTGACCACCAGAAAGACCATAAGCATTTTCGTTCAAACGATCTTTGACTTCATCCCAGATCGCCGCACGGCGTAAACTGCGTTCGACGATCTCGTCGAGGATTTTTTTGTTTTTGACACCGTGGACACGGGGACCATAAGCGATGTTGTCATAAATTGATTTTGGGAATGGATTCGGTTGTTGGAAGACCATTCCGACCGATGTCCGTAATTCTTCGACACCGTATTCTTTATCAAAGATATTGCGTCCGTGATACTCGATTGCACCATTCGTCCGTACGATCGGAACGAGTTCGACCATTCGATTCAATGTTTTGATGAATGTCGATTTCCCGCATCCAGACGGTCCAATGATTGCCGTGACTTCATTTTTCTTAATGTCGAGATTAACATCTTTCAGCGCATGATCGTCACCGTACCATAAGTTTAAGTCTTTGACGTTATAGACGCTCTCACGTGCTGCTACTGGTTGATTCATACGCTCTGTCCCTTCTGTAACGACTGATTTCGTATTCAGCTTCGTATCCATCATCTGTCTTCCTCCTTAAAAGAAATCCCTTCTATCTATCTCGTTCGATTAGTAGCGTTTTGAGAATCGGTTCCGAATCCAGATTGCAAGTGAGTTCATCGTCAAGAGGATGACCATTAAGACGATGATACCTGCCGCTGCAAGTCCTTGGAAATCTGCTTGCGGACGACTTGTCCAGTTGTAGATTTGAATCGGTAATGCTGTGAATTCTGAGAAAATACTTTCTGGCGCACGAGCAATGAAAATCGCAGCTCCGACCATGATGAGTGGTGCTGTCTCGCCAATCGCTCGAGATACGGCCAAGATGATCCCAGTGATGACACCCGGAAGTGACGCCGGAAGAACGACTTTGAATGTCGTTTGCCATTTCGAAGCACCGAGTGCAAGTGATGCATGACGCATCGCTTGTGGAACGGCACGGATTGCCTCTTGAGACGAGACAATGACGACCGGAAGACTCATCAATGCGAGTGTCAATGCTCCTGCAATCAATGTTGAACCGAAGCCCATGTTACGTACGAAGAACGTCAAACCAAGTAAACCGAAGACGATTGACGGAACACCAGCAAGGTTTGAGATGTTGACTTCGATGAATGAAGTCATCCGACTCTTTTTCGCGTACTCTTCTAGGTAAATCGCTGCCCCGACACCAATGATGAAAATCATCGGGATGATGAGGAGCATCAAGAAGATGGAGCCCATTAACGCCGGATAAATCCCGGCACGTTCCGAACGGCGTGATGGTGCATTTTGTAGAAACTCAAGTGATAACCATGATGCACCGTCACGGATGACGCCGAACAAGAGAATACCCAAGACGACGAGACCGAAGAACAGTCCAGCAAGGAAAATGACTTTTGTGACGTTGTTGACGACGAGTCGCTGGCTAATGGATTTCTTCACCGCGACCGGGTCAATGAATTTCTTTGAGACAGGTTGCTTTTCTGGTAAGGCCATCTTAGTACTCCTCTCTGAAGCGGCGTGTGATCCAGTTCGCAAGTAAGTTCATCACTAATGTGAAGACGAACAAGAGTGTACCAACCGCATAGATACTGTAATATTCGACAGTTCCAAATCCAGCATCACCTAAGGCGACCTGAACGATATACGCTGTCATCGTTTGGACTGGCTCGAGTGGATCGATCGCAGCTGTCGGATTCGAACCACCAGCAATCGTTACGATCATCGTCTCACCGATTGCCCGTGACATACCGAGTACGATCGATGCAATGATACCTGATAAGGCAGCTGGAACGACGACTTTCAATGCAACTTCAAGACGTGTCGAACCGAGTGCAAGCGCACCATCACGAATCTTTTTCGGAACAGAGCTCATCGCATCCTCAGAAATCGAAGCAATCATCGGAATGATCATGATTCCGACGACGATCCCCGGACTGAGCGCATTGTAAATTTGAATACCTGGAATCAATTTTACGAGTAATGGTGTGACGAACGTCAACGCGAAGAATCCGAAGACGATTGTTGGAACACCTGCTAACACTTCAAGAATTGGTTTTAAGATACGGCGTGCGCGGTCTGACGCGTACTCACTTAAATAAATCGCTGATGTGAGACCGATCGGCACGGCAACTAGCATCGCAATCACGGTAATCTCAAGCGTCCCGACGACAAGCGGCCAAATTCCATACTCTGGTTGTGAGTTGAGTGGATACCAGCTCGTACTGCCGAAGAATTCCTTGAACGGAACGACTTCGAAGAAGTGCTCTGTTTCAATGACTAACGTGAGAATGATGCCGATGGTCGTAACGACCGAGACGAACGCACAAAGGAATAACACGATCGGCATGACGCGTTCCATGACGTTTTTCATACTATATTTTTGCTGTCGGTTCTGTTGAATCAGCTCGCGAACCGATTTATTTTGTGTTGAACTCATCCTTCTTCACTCCCTACTCCTTCTTGACATGAGAACGGGACCCAACCGGTACAGACTTCCCCGGTTGGGCCATCCTCATGACTCGATGATTTATTTCATTGCGTCTTCAATTGCTTTTGCGTTTTCATCGTAACGATCTTGCGGCATTTTGATATATCCGACTTCTTCAGCAAGATCACCAGCGTTTTCGTTCGTGAACTGAACGAAGTCAGCGACTTGTTTTTTGTCTTTCATTGATTTGTTATTGATGTACGTGTAGATTTCACGTGACAGTGGATAAGAAAGATCTTTGATCGTTTCTGGTGTTGGATCGACTGCATCTTTTCCTTCCGCAGCAAGTGGTACTTCCTTCAACTTATCTTTGTTCTCTGCGTAGTACGCATATCCGAAGTATCCGATTGCGCCTTTCGTTCCTTCAACACCTTTGACGAGAACGTTATCGTCTTCTGATAATTGAACATCTTTACGCATATCTTTTTTCTCAAGTACTTCCTCAGAGAAGAAGTCGAATGTTCCTGAATCTTTCCCTGGGCTGAAGAATTTAAGTGGTTCAGCCGGATAAGAAGAATCGACATCTTTCCAAGTCTTGATGTTCGGGTCGAGCCAGATTTTCTCAAGTTGCTCCATTGTGAGCTCTTTTACCCATGTATTTTCTTTGCTGACTGCGACAGTCAAACCGTCATATGCGAGTGCCATTTTTGTGAATTCAATATTGTTCTTTTTCGCTTCAGCTGCTTCTTCTTCTTTAATTTCACGCGACGCGTTCGAAAGATCTGTTTCACCAACGACGAAGCGTTTGAATCCGCCACCTGTACCAGAGACACCGACTGTGACATCTACGTCAGGTTGTTCCATCGAATATTCTTCACCGACAGCTTCCATGATCGGGAAGACAGTAGAAGAACCGTCGATTGCGATTTTTCCTTTTAAATCAGATGAACTAGCAGAGCCGCCTTTATCGTTACCACATGCTGCCCCCACTACTGCAATTGATGCTACCGTTGTGATGAGTGCTGTTTTTTTCATCCAAGACATGATTAATTTTCCTCCTCGAAAGTATGTCGCTGACGATGCTACGACTTTTTATCCGTTTTCCTTACAAGACTTATACTACGGATGAACTATTAAAACGAAATGAATCCAACGTAAAAGAATTGTAAAGGCGTGTTTTTTAGTGTTTACAATTCGAAATCCATTAGAAAAAAAGGTCAATGCAAACAAAAAAACGAGAGTGATTGCTCACTCTCGTTTTTCATCTAGTTAATTTGGCTTAGTTTGCCACGGGATATCTTTGACATTAAAGTACGCTTTGACAAGATCGTGACCGATTTTTGAGTTGACGGTTTCTTGTTCCATATAAGGAAGGAACACGGCCCATGCCATCTCTGGATTATCGTACGGCGCCCAGCCAACAAGGTTCGAGTTCAATGAACGAACCGGTTGACCACTTCCGTCACGTAAGGCGATTCCATCATCACCATAGACACTGACCTGCGCTGTACCTGTTTTCGCAGCTGCATCAATACCGGTTTGTGCGATGATTTTTGCTGTACCACGTTCTCCCTTGACGACACGATGCAATCCTTCTCGGACATGATCAATGTTATCTTGACTGACTTCAATCCGATTCAGGTAATTCGTCTTAAAGCTATAATCAACTTGTTTCGTTCCTTTTTCAATCGAATTCGACGCGAGAACTTCTTTTAAGAAGTGCGGCTGAACACGATAGCCACCGTTGGCAAGTGTTGAAATATACTGTGCGACTTGTAGCGGTGTAAAAGCATCATACTGTCCGATGACTCGGTCCATGAGTAGCGTGACACGGTCAGGTGTCCCTTGAACACCTTTTGCTTCGTATGGCAAATCAACACCTGTCGTCACACCTAGTCCGAATTGACTGTAATAGTTTTGCATGATTGCCGCTGCGGCATCAACGCTCGCACCCGCAATCCCGTTGCTCGGATACTTCGCCATCCGCATCGCAATGTTGAACATATACACGTTTGATGAACGCTCAAGTGCCGTCAAGTCCGTGATTGCTCCCATATTGACGTACGATGCTTTTTTCGTACCCCCGATTGTGATCGGCGCATCATTGATGACTTCGTTTTGACGGATGACGCCCTCCTCAAGTCCCATCGCAACCGTTGCACCTTTGATCGTCGAACCGATCTGAAGGGACGTCAACACGTTATTGATTGCGACATCCGAAAACTTACCGGTTGCTGGATCCAGCTTTTGACCAGACATCGCAAGAATCTCACCAGTCTGTGGGTTCATGACGACGGCGTAACCTTCTTTTAGATAACGACTACCCATGCCACGCCCCATTTTAATCGCTTGTTGCATGATTTGGTCGACTTGTTTGTTGTACTCTGCATCCACGGTCAGAACGAGATCTTTACCGGACTCGCCTTCTTCGCGTTTTGGATCACCGACCGGCTCTCCATTGAACGTCTCATACACATCGTACGCGGGTTTCCCGCGCAGAAGATCTTCATACTGTTGTTCAAGGAATGATGTTCCGACACGGTCATTCAAGCTGTAACCTTTTGCTTTGAACTCCGCTTGTTGTTCTGCTGGAATCTTCGAATACTTCCCGAAGATGTTTCGAAGTGTTCCTTCATATGGATAAGAACGCTCATAGAACGGTTCCACCGATACACCTTTTAAATCTTCTAGATTTTCATCGATGATCGCCATCTCTTTTGCGGAAGCACCGAGTTTGACGAGTTGTGGATCAAGCGCATATCCGACTTCCATGTTGTGTTTGATCGCAATGACTTCCATCGTTTGATCGTCATAATCGATATCGTCTTTCGTAATCGCATCTAATCGGATTTGATCCTGTTCTGCGATTGATAGTTTACTTTGTGCTTCTGCTGAAGGATATTTCTGTTTGACGGCTTCTTGATAACGACGATCAGACTCTTTCGTGTTCGTCGCGATCCAGAAGTCCTTAATATCACGTTCTGTGACTTTCCAATCTTTTTTAGGCAAATCAATGATTGCCGCAAGGCGCTGTGCAATCTCAATGCGTTCATCGACTTTCGTCGTTTGTGCTCGACGGTAGACGATGGAGTATTTAGAAATCGTATCAACCAAAAGACGACCATCCCGGTCATAAATCTTTCCGCGTGGCACTTCATATTTTGATGCGATCATTTCTGTTTTTTGAACTTCCCGCGAAATTTTCTCACCATTGACGATTTGCACGACTCCTAAACGGAAAATCAAAATCGCAAACAATAAAAAAACGACGAAGAACATTAAATTCAGACGAAGCGGCAGATGATTACGCCGTCTTCCTCGTACGGTGATTCGTTTAGCCATGGCGTACTCCCCTATCGTTCAAAAGTCATCTTGTTTCATTATATAGAAGGAAACTTTCCATAACAACCTATCCCATCATTTTCCGCATTAAAAAAAGCGTATCGTTCACAATTGAACGATACGCTCGTTTTCACATTACTTCGCGTCAGCGTAAAGCTTCGCTACGTGATCCCAATCAACGACGTTGAAGAACGCATTGATGTAATCAGGACGACGGTTTTGATAGTTGAGATAGTATGCATGTTCCCAAACATCAAGACCGAGGATTGGCGTTTTGCCTTCCATGACTGGTGTATCTTGGTTTGGTGTCGAAACGACCGCCAATTTTCCACCGTCAACGATTAACCAAGCCCAACCTGAACCAAAACGAGTTGTTGCTGCTTTCGCGAATGCATCTTTGAATGCATCGAATGATCCGAATGCTTCGTCGATTGCTGTCGCGAGTTCGCCTGTTGGAGCAGCACCGTCGTTCTTCTTCAACAGTTTCCAGAAGAATGAGTGGTTCCAGTGACCGCCACCGTTGTTACGGACTGCAGTTTGAATGTTTGCTGGGAGAGCATCCAAGTTTTGAAGAAGTTCTTCAAGTGACTTTCCTTCATGTTCTGTACCCTCAAGCGCCGCATTCACGTTCGTGACATACGTGTTGTGGTGTTTCGTGTGGTGAATCTCCATCGTACGAGCATCGATATGTGGCTCAAGCGCATCATAAGCGTAGCCGAGTTCTGGTAATTCAAATTTTGACATGTTCATGTCCCCCTTTGTGCTATTTTCGAAAACTTCAATACCCTTTAAGACTAGCAAAAGAACCTGTGTTGACGCAAGTCAAGACCCTCGGATTTACTCGACTTCTCGCGGAGCAAAAACTGAGACACCACCACCTGGAACCGGGAAGACACCAAATCCTTCATCGTCGATCACGACAGGGTGATCTTGATGGTTCGTATAGTCGAACCATTCTTGACCTGCACGTTCTTCACCGACGAACATCCGTTTTTCACACATATCGGCATTCGACAATAAGACCGCACAGCCAGAGTTCTCGATTTCCTCAACTCCACGGCGAACCCAACCGACACAATGAGGATCATCGAGATAATCTTCTTGCTCACCATATGCTTTGTGATACCGTGCATAGAGTAAAGCATCGATCATTTCTTTTTTTCCTTCTACCGGATGTGGTCCTTGCACTCCATAATAGTCACCGTAGAAGACACATGGGTAACCGTCTTTACGAAGTAAAATCGCCGCGTAAGCGTGTTGTTTGAACCAGTCATCCACCCACGACTCAAGTGATTCCCCCGGTTGAGAATCGTGATTGTCGACGAACGTGACGGCATTCGTCGGGTGTGATTCGACAAGGGTGTCCGCAAACAACGTCGTCATATCAAAGTCCTGTCCCTGCTTCGAAGCTTCATGGAACTTGTAATGAAGCGGAACATCGAACAAATCGATCGTATAGTCGACGCTATCGAGGAAATGACGACAATCATCGAGATCTGATTTCCAGAACTCGCCGACCATATAGAAATCACCTTCACTTTTTTCAATCATTGATTTTGCGAATTCATGAACGAATTCATAGTTGATATGTTTGATGGCATCGAGTCGGAAACCTTGGCAATCAATTGTTTCTTGGAACCAATGTCCCCAGCGGATCATTTCTTCGCGGACTTCCGGGTGATTATAATCGATGTTCGCGAACATCAAATAGTCATAGTTTCCGAATTCATCATCTACTTGATCATTCCAATCTTTATTTTTACCGGAAATTTTAAAGACCCCCGTCTTTTCTTCACGGGCATCAAAATCCGTTCCATTGAAAAATTCATGTGTCCAGATGAAATCTGAATATTTTCCGTTACGTCCTGGGAACGTAAACTTCGTCCAAGCTTCGATTTCAAACTCTTCTGAAATTTCTTTCGAACGATCTTCTGGATGGACCTCGACGACATTGATCGTCTCGAGTTCATCGGCTGCTGCTTTATGGTTCATGACGACATCCGCGTAAACAGCGATATCGTTCTCACGAGCAACCTGGATCGCTTCGACGAGTTCATCTTTCGTACCGTATTTCGTACGGACCGTTCCTTTTTGATCAAATTCGCCTAAATCATAGACGTCATAGATGCCATATCCTGTATCTTCATCCGATTGACCTTTTGACGCCGGTGGAATCCACACGGACGTGATGCCGGCAGCACGTAATTCAGGCGCCCGCTCTTTCAAGCGTTGCCAGTGCTTCCCATCATTCTCTACATGCCACTCAAAAAACTGCATCATCGTATGGTTACGTTCCATCTCTCTTCGCTCTCCCTTAGTTACTATAGTATGAATATTATTACAATATCTTTACTATTCCCCGGGGGAACAAAAATAAACGCTTCCCGTTTTTCAACGAGAAGCGTTCTACTGAATGGACCCTGCAGGGCTCGAACCTGCGACCGGACGGTTATGAGCCGTCAGCTCTAACCAGCTGAGCTAAGGGTCCTTAAGTAATAGTAGCGGCGGAGGGAGTCGAACCCACGACCTCACGGGTATGAACCGTACGCTCTAGCCAGCTGAGCTACACCGCCATGATGTATGTTTCTTACTCTTACTAGATTACGAGATGTGGCGAAACTTGTCAATATGCTATTTCAAAAAAATAAACAGCTGATTTCATATTTTTGAAATCAGCTGTTATAAGAAAATCGTATTTCACTTAGTTCGTTAAAGCCGTCCGCTGTTCAAGGACGAGATCCGTGATGTTGACAGCGTGATCGCCAATTCGTTCGAGGTTCGACAAGAGATCGACAAAAATCATTCCTGCTTGTCCCGTACATTCGCCAGCGTTAACACGAAGGACATGATGCTTCCGGAATGATCGTTCGAGTGCATCAAGTTTGCCTTCGAGTTCCAGAACCTTACGAGCTCGTGTGACATCATCCTCTTCGACAGCGCGAACAGCACAATCGACGATTTCTTGCGTTAAGGCGTACATGTCATCAAGCTCTTGCTTCGCAGCTGATGTGAACTGAATTCGGTTGACGATTTGGAAATCGACCAATTCAACGATGTTTTCGACGTGGTCACCGATTCGTTCAAAATCATTGACGGCATGCATCAATAACGAATGATCATTTGATTCTCGTTCTGATAAATCATGTGCCGCTACTTTGACAAGGTAATTCGTGACTTCTGTGTTCAAGTGGTTGATTGCATATTCAATCTGCTCTGATTCTGAAACATCTTTCTTATCATGCGATTGCGTGTAACGGTGCGCTTTTGCAAGGGCGTCTTTCGAGAATTCTCCCATTCGCAATACTTCGAGTTTTGCATGATTTAATGCAAGTGCCGAAGATTGGTTCAAGATGTTCTGATCGAGATGACGCGGTTTCGAATCAATCGTCGTATCCGTACCCGGTACGATTTTTTGTACAAGCCATGCGATTTGTGCGATGAACCAACATTGAATCAACGTATTGACGACGTTGAATGTTCCGTGTGCAAAGGCAATTTGCATTTTCGGACCTAAATCAAGCGTTCCTGTGATCCACGTAATGAAGCTTGAGAAAATTGGTAATGCAATCAGGAACAATACTGTTCCGATGATGTTGAAAATGACGTGTGCTGCTGCTGTACGTCTTGCTGCAATCGACGCACCAAGTGCTGCAAGTACTGCTGTGATCGTCGTTCCGATGTTATCACCGAACAAGACCGGAAGTGCCGCTTTGATATCGATCATGCCGCCAGCGTACAACTCTTGTAAGATGCCGATCGTTGCTGACGACGACTGGACAAGAACAGTAAAGATCGTTCCGACGAATACACCAAGCAATGGGTTATCCGACATCGATACCGTCAACTCACGGAACCAGACGCTTGACTCGAGTGGAGCCATTCCGTCGCCCATCAATGTCAAACCATAGAACAATGCACCGAAGCCGAAGAAAATCTGTCCGATGTATTGAATCCGTTCTTTTTTAAAGAAGAAAATCAAGAAGGCTCCGAGCGCAATTGCCGGAAGCGCAGCTTCCTTGACGTTAAAGCCAATGATGAAGGCGGTAATCGTTGTTCCGATGTTTGCCCCCATGACGACTCCGATCGCTTGTCGTAAATTCATCAGACCCGCACTAACGAGTCCGACGACGATGACGGTCGTTCCTGACGAAGACTGAATCAGGACGGTTACGACGATACCCGCTAGGATACCTAGTAGTGGATTTGTCGTATATTTATCGAGGATATAACGTAATCGGTCTCCGGCTGTTTTTTGGAGCCCATCTCCCATATACTTAATACCGAATAGGAAAATTCCGAGTCCACCGATGAAGGTGAAAATCATTTCCTGCAAATCATAGTTCATCTTGCCAGCTCCTTTATTTCATGTGGATTGATGTGTTTGTAAAGTTTATTTTCTCAACTCCCCCATTATGTAAAGGTCTGTTGAACTTGTAAATAGTTTTTGAGACATCCGTTTGTTAAGGTTTTATTAATCTGTACCATCACACAAAAACCCTTTATCACCAATCAAAATTAAACAATTAAAATCTGTTATAAAACAGTAGAAAGAGTGATTCACTTGTCATTTTTACGTCAACTGATTAATTACTTACAAACTTCTTTAATTCCAAATCGTCCGTTTTTGCGTCTTCGTTTGGCAGATGTTTCCCTTTATTTTTGTGGATTAGCTTGGATTTCATTTTGGACGACGGTCATTGATTCCTTCTTTTTACAAAAAAACATCCCGATCATCGTTTGGTTCATCCTTCATTTCATCTTTATCGCAATCGCTGTATTACTTTACGTATTGTTTATGGCGTATCTAACGAAGGGGTTCGTCCGATTGTTACTTCCACGTCCGTGGGCGTATCGCCACACATTTCCTTACACGGTCGCAACGAATCTCTGGTCTTTCCCAATCGGTATGCTTCTATATCAACTCGATTATCTTCGCTTCGGAATCGGGATACTCGTAATCGGACACTTCGTCTACACATTAGTGCCATTATGGATTGCCCGTTCCTCGAAGCCGCGTTCTTCACGTAAACCTCAATGAGTATTAAAATCAGGCGTCCGACGGATTGACGGACGCCCTTCTTTCATTAAACAATTGTAAATGTTCAATTTTCGTTCTTGTTTCTCGATTTTTAGGGAATAGTTCGATATGATAGAAAAGGTAAACATAAACAATATGGCGGTATGCCACAAAAGGAGATTTTCGATATGCCGAAAATGGTCCATCGCTCTAAGACTCGTCCCGTTCGTGTAGGGGACCTTGTCATTGGTGGAAATAATGAAGTCATCATCCAAAGTATGACGACAACTAAAACACACGACGTCGAAGCGACAGTCGCTGAAATCCTACGCCTTGAAGAAGCTGGTTGCCAAATCGTCCGCGTCGCTTGTCCAGAAGAACGTGATGCGCTCGCACTTGCAGAAATCAAAAGCCGAATTAACATTCCGCTTGTCGTAGACATCCACTTCAACTATAAACTTGCGCTTATGGCAATCGAAGCTGGCGTCGATAAAATCCGGATCAACCCGGGTAACATCGGTCGCCGCGAAAAGGTCGAAGCCGTCGTTACAGCAGCAAAAGCGAAAAACATCCCAATCCGGATCGGGGTAAACGCCGGTTCACTTGAAAAGCATATTCTTGAAAAATATGGCTACCCAACTGCTCGTGGTATGGTCGAGAGTGCCTTGCACCACATTAAGATTCTCGAAGATCTCGACTTCCATGATATCATCGTCTCGCTTAAGGCATCAGACGTACAGTTGGCGCTTGAAGCGTATCAGCTCGCTTCTGAATCATTCGACTATCCACTTCACGTCGGGATTACGGAATCTGGTCCACTTCGCTCTGGTTCATTAAAATCAGCAGCGGGACTTGGCGCGATCTTGTCACGCGGAATCGGAAATACAGTTCGTGTATCTCTTTCAGCGGACCCTGTCGAAGAAGTAAAAGTCGCAAAAGAAGTCTTGAAATCATTTGGTCTCGCAGCGAACGCAGCGACATTGATCTCATGTCCAACATGTGGTCGGATCGAAATCGATTTAATGTCAATCGCTGCAGAAATCGAAGACTATATCGAAAACATCCAAGCGAACATCAAAGTTGCGGTTCTCGGATGTGCGGTCAACGGTCCTGGTGAAGCACGTGAAGCTGATATCGGTATCGCTGGTGCACGAAACGAAGGATTGTTATTCCGTCACGGAGAAATCATCCGTAAAGTACCGGAAGCAACGATGGTCGAAGAATTGAAGAAAGAGATCGATGCGATCGTTCTCGAAAAACAGGCTGAAAAAGAAGCCGAAAAAGCGAACCATGCATAAGTTGAAGACTCCTCCCTCGCGAGGAGTCTTTTTTCGTATCTCGATTTCGACTATGTTATACTAAGTGAAGAAAAATTTTTAGAACGTGGGTGACTGTAAATGAAAATTGGAATTGACATTGATGGAACGATCACACATCCATCCTCTTGCTTCACTTACATGAATAAATATCTCGGAACGTCGATTGACTTCAATCAGGCGTCCGAGTATGAATTGCATACGTACACCGATATGAATCAAATCGAATTTTGGGACTACATGGTGAACTCCGGTCACGAGACCGGCATTTATCGTGAATCCATCCCTCAAGAACATGTTCGCCACCACTTATGGAATTTGCGGAAGCAATATGACCTCCATTACGTAACAGCACGATCGGAGCTCGTTCGTCCTGTAACAGAAGAGTGGATCAAACAACACGAACTTCCTCTTGATTCCTTGATCATGACAGGATCACACGACAAAGTACAAGTCGTTCGTGATTTATCACTCGATTTATTCATGGAAGATCGATTAGAGAATGCTGTGCAGATCGCAGAAGACACATCGATTCCTGTAATCTTGTTCGACGCACCTTATAACCGTAAAGCCGTACCGAATAATGTCATTCGTGTCGCTTCATGGAATGAGGCCGTTCAAGAGATTCAAAAATTTGCACCGATTCGTTAAAACAGCCGATTAGGCTGTTTTTTCCATTTTTATGTCATTGCACGACTTGATATCGTACAATGACGATAGATTGAAACTTTGATATAGAAAGGGCTTCATGATGCTTGCGACAGTGAATATCTTTTTTATTAATATCTGTATTATTTTTCTCGTTTCTACGTTCACCTTTTACCTACTTCGTGATCGTTTGCCAATTCAACCTGACTCAAAAATATCTACTCGTCTCTATTTCGGACTTTCCAATGGTCTGACTGGCATTCTACTTATGCATAATGCAATCGACTTAAATGGAGCATTGATTGATTTACGGTTATTACCTCTCGCTTTGTCCGCTTTGTTCGGTGGTAATATCAGTATTGCCGTGACAGGATTGATGCTCTTGATCTACCGATTCGTGATTGATAGCGGAGATTCACTAGACGCTCTGTTTAGTTCCGTCATCACACTACTTGGATTTCTAGTACTTTCTTTTATTTGTCGTCGATTCATCAAACGGCAAGGGTACTTCTTTTCTGCCATCGTCACAGTCGGTTCCCTACTCGTACTCTCGCGATTGATTATGAGTAACTCCCCAGCGGATGCCTGGGGAACGATTTATATTCCATATTTCATTTTAACGATTGGTGGAGCTCTTTTGTTTTATCGTTTGTCTTCACTCCTTCAGCAACATTTTGTTCTTTATTCTTATCAATCCTACCTTGCTTCGACCGATCAATTGACGCGGCTCGCGAATCGCCATGTCATTTTAGAAAAAGTCACGACGCTCGAAAAGAGTACAGATTCTTGGGGAGTCATCTTGTTTGATTTGGATCACTTTAAGAATGTAAATGATACACATGGTCACGCGATCGGAGACGCTGTCTTGCGCCACTTTTCAATCTTATTGAACGAGTATTGTCCGGCACCCGTTACGGTCGGTCGATATGGTGGTGAAGAATTCATCGTCATCGTTCCAGACATTGAACGGCATCCTCCTGTCGTCCTAGCTGAAACAATCGTAACAGCCGTTCAGCAAACACCGTTCGTCATGCAAGATCATGCCGTATCCATTACGGTATCCGCAGGAATTGCTTATGCTCATCAACAACCAGCTGAAACAGTATTTAAGCAAGCGGATAGCGCTTTGTACGAAGCAAAAGCACAAGGACGAAATCAGTATCGCCTGTATCGATCAGAATGAATACTAAAAAGCCACTTTTCCTCCGAGCGATTCGGACTGAAGTGGCTTTTGTTGGTCAACGGACCGTTCCTTCATTCGTTTTTTGCAGTAGACAGATGATTTCTTCAAGTGATACCGGCTTAGCAAAGAAATAACCTTGGAATAGATGAATGCCGATTCCCTTGGCAATGCGTACTTCTTCTCCTGTCTCAACTCCTTCGACGATACATTCGACATGCATCGACTGGCTCAGTTGAAAAATCGACTCGAGGATGGATTGTCGTTTCTCCGATTCACCGATTTGTTCGATGAATTGCTTTGGAATCTTTAATTGACGTAACGGTAACAAACGCTCGAGAACATGATAGGACGCATGACCGGTTCCGAAATCATCGAGTGACAACGGGAAATCGAGCGTTTTGATTCGTTTGAGCGCTCGATGAATCGATTGGCTCTCGAAATCAAGTGACTGACTCTCTGTGATTTCAATTTTTATCTGTTGCGGTTTTAGGGCATACTTCAGTAGCGTTCGTTCGATGAACGGCATGAACGAATCACTTGTCAACTGGCGTGGTGATACGTTGACAGATAACGTAAACTCGTCTGGAACCAGATCGACCAATGCTTTGCGCGTCTTACAGCTTTCCTCAAAAATCCATTCTCCTAGACGAATGATTAAATCACTTTTTTCAGCAATCGGAATGAATACGGATGGTCGATCAGCTCCTTGTAACGGGGTCTTCCAGCGAACTAAGGCCTCAAGACCAATGAATTGCTCTGATTGAACATCGTATTGTAATTGATAGACCAGATGAAAATCCGTTTCGATGTTAGCTTGGGCTAGGGATTGTGCTGCTTTGACTCGTAATTCTTGATCCTTACGCCATTCTTGGTCAATACACATCACACGTTCGTTTTGTTGCGCTGCTTCTTGTAAGGCAGTCAATAATTGCTGCACCCGACGCTTTCGATTGTTGGTCGCCCCTTCGCCATTATCAATGACGATGGATATGTTGACATAGACATGATGCCCCTCGATTTCGTATGGTACAGAGATTTCTTGGCTCAATTCTTCCATCGCTTCCTTACACGCCACCTCGTCCGGCTTTTCCATGACGATCAATAACGTCCCTGCTTCAATCCGAGCAAAAGCTTGATAAGGAGGTAGTTGTCTCTTGAGTCGCTCGATACAGGCGCGTAGTACTTGTAACTGAATATCTTCTCCAAAATAACGTGCCAGCTCATAGTAGTTTTCTAAATGAATCCCGACAAAAATGAGCTGTTGTTCGGGTCTTGGAAAATCAATTTCGTTTAATCCTTGGCGATTCAAGACACCTGTTTCTTCATCACGTCGCGCCGTATCGTGTAATTGTATCGCAAGGTCATTTAACCGATTTAAATTGCGAATATGCAAGTGATTGATGACAAGCGCAATCGATACGCCAATCACAATCATGCCAATCCGTCCATAATGGTCCGTCGGATCAATTTCTACCGTCACGGTATCGGCATTCCACATGACATACAAACTAGTTGCGATGGCAATCACGATGGCGTACCACATCATGATTCGTTGATACGAGATTAAAGCGATCATCAAAAACAAAAAGCTACTTGCCCAAACGGTAACTGCCGCATAAGGTAAAAAGCTAATCGATGTAATCGGAACGACGAGCAACATCAAAGACAATAAGTGCGTTTGCAAAACGGTTTCCATTTTGCGACGACTAATATAAAAAATAAATAGACCCATGACGATTAAAAATGAAATGATGACAGAACGACTCAAATACGCATTCTTAATTGTCTCTTCTGTCGTCGTATAAATGATCAAAGCACCAACGAACATCATGAATAAGGCAAAATTTCCAATCCACCATTGTTGTTTCCGAACGATATCCTCGATGCTTTCCCCCTCCTTTCCGTCTGATTTTCCGTATAAAGGTTTCGACATCGCTTGATGATACTCCTGTCAAATGGAATGTGTCAATTCTTTCCTAAAAAGAAAAGTCTTCCCTCATACGTATCGTGGAAGACTTTTCTTTCAAATTGATGTTTTTATAGCTTGACTCTTCCTAACTCCTCGATGACATCCGTTGCTAGCAAGCTGCTCGGATGCATGTGTCGTTCGACTTGTCGAGAAGCACGTGCATACCACTCCGCTCCTAACGCCAGTGTTCTTTCGATATCTCCTGTTGGATGTTGTGCAAGAAGGCTGGTTAATATACCAAACAGCGTATCCCCACTTCCTCCTTTGGCGAGACCACTTGATGCACCAGAGACGACGAATCCGCCTCCATCCGGTTTCGCGATTAAGATGACATGAGACTTCAAAACGACAGTTACTTGATGCAAGATGGCATAGTCGGTTGCCTGACCAAAAAGATCATCTTGAATACTTTCGACACTCTGATTCGTCATTCGGGCGAATTCACCGATATGCGGTGTGACGATGATTGGCGCGGTTCGTTCGGGATAACTTTCTTTTACTAGAGCTGCAGCATCTAGTACAACCGGCAAATCACTCTCAAGCAGATAGTCCACCCATGTTTCGACTGCCTTTTGCGATAATCCGGGACCGATTCCAACTGCTGAGACGGAGGGAATCATCTCCTGAATTGCTAGTAACGTCTGATCAATGACCATCGCTTCCGGCGCTTGGGCGATGATTCCATGTTTCGCAAGTGCCGTCGTTGCCACTTGTAGTTTACCGACTCCTGTTCGTAAGGCTGCCCGTGTCGCGAGTTGGATGGAACCCGGCATCGTCTCACTTCCACCAATCAATAGCGCCGTCCCGTACGTTCCTTTATGACCGTATGGTTCCCGCTTGAACAAGGCGGTCACACCCTTAGGTGATACGCGCCATTCACCGAATGTCGGTAATCCGATATCAATCGTTTCTAATTCGCCATAAAACGGTGCTGTTCGTATTAAAAAGGCAGATCGTTTCATTGCATGTAATTGGAATGTCACGTCTGCGCGAATCGCTGTCTCCTTAAATTCCGTTGCATGATCCGTCGGTACTCCGCTCGGTACATCCACTGCATAGATACGTGCCCCTTGTCGCTTTTGTTCCGATACGAATTCACATTGCGCTTCGAACACCTGATTCATCCGCTTTGGATCAAATCCCGTTCCATATAAGGCATCTAGAATGACATCATATTGACCACACGGTTGTTCGGTCACGAGTCCAAACGCTTCTGCATAATGAACATGAACGATGGATGTATCCGAACGATTTTCTCCAAATGGTGCATGTAGTGTGACATCAAATCCGTCGCGTATCAATTCGCGTCCAATGACATACCCATCCCCACCGTTATTGCCTGTCCCACATAAAATCAAGATTCGCTCCGTCTTTCTATGACGCTCCTTGATACGTGTTGCGATGTGACTTCCAGCTCGTTCCATCAGCACTTCAAGTGGCAGTCCGGATGTCCGTGCCCACTCATCGATTTGTCGCGCTTCTTGTGTATCATAAATCATCTTCTCATCACCTCTGTTCGACTATTCCCGTTTTGAACAGGACTAGTCTTTTAAAACGCAAAAAGAGGACGCCCGACCGGGCATCCTCTTTCATTTAAGATGTCATGCGTTGACAATTCGCACAGCGTCCATAAATTTCGAACTTATGATCCTCGACTTCAAAGCCAGTCTCTTGGACCGGAGAAACCCATTCCATCGGACAGACATTCAATGTTTCCGTCTTGCCGCAGATTCGGCATATCAAATGATGATGATGGTGTCCTGAAGCACAAGCTGCTCGGTATTTCATCTCACCGTCTAATTCCGTCACTTCTAATAAGTCGATTTCCGAAAAGTCATTCAAGTTTCGATAGATTGTATCATAACTTAACGAAGGATGAGACGTTCGAAGAGCTTCTGCTACTTCCCGCGCACTGACATAACGATTCACTTCAAACAGATACGATAGCAAATCGAGACGCTTCGGTGTCATTTTAAACCCAGAAGCCTTCATGCGTTCACGCGCTTGTTCGATGTTCGTCTTCATGTGTTTTCCCTCCTATCCAAAAACGTTCCAACAGCATCACGATGATCAGCTCAAGTACCGCAATCAAGACGATCATTCCGCCGGGTGCCAAATCGAACTGATAAGCCAGGATGAGTCCAAGTACTGTAGCGATTTCGCCGAAGATGATTGCTAAAAAGATTGTCATCTTAAAACTCTTCGCAATTCGAAGTGCTGCCGCAACCGGTAACGTGATTAAGCTTGAGACAAGCAAAATCCCAACGATTCGCATACTGATCGCAATGACAAGCGCAACGACGATCATAAAGAGAATATGCACTAAGCGAAGGCGAATCCCGGAAACGCGCGCCTGCTCCTCGTCAAAGGAGAGGAACAACAATTCCTTGTAAAAAGCAAAGACGAAGATGACGACGACGATCGTCACGATAAGAATCGTGTACACATCCGTCAAGGCGACAGCCGAGACCGTTCCAAACAAGAAGGAGACGAGATCCATTGAAAAGCCGTTCGCGAGACTGATGAATGTTGCCCCAAGCCCCATTCCCGTCGCCATGATGATCGGGATTGCGAGTTCTTGGAAGTGCTTGTACTTCGCACGCAACCAATCGATCGTAAGTGCCGCGATGACCGACGTCACGATTCCTAAATACAGTGGATTCAAGTCCGCTAATTGTGCGACCATTCCAGAAATCAAGAGACTGAGCGCAATCCCAGCTAGCGTGACGTGTGATAGTGCATCTGCGATCAGGCTCATCCGCCGGACGACGACGAACGAACCGATCAATGGTGCCGTGAATCCGATCAGAATGGCAGCCACCAAAGCGTACTGTAAAAACTTTAACGTCATGAACGCTTCAATCATTGGACACTCTTCCCTTCATGAACGAGGACACGTCCCGGAACCGGATAGAGGGAGCGGATCGTCTGTTCATCTAGTTCCCAGTATTCCTTGATGCCACAGTTACATCCTAAACGTCCATCGACCAGATGAATCACATCCGTGACAAGTTTACTGACGAAATGAATATCATGTGTGACAAGAACGAATGTCCGGCGCTTATCTCGACGAAGTTCTTCTAAGATCTCATAAAATTCTTTCACGTATCGCTGATCGACACCAACGGTTGGTTCATCCAAGATCATTAAATCAGGATCGTTGACGAGCGCACGTGCGATGAAAACACGTTGTTGTTGACCACCGGATAGGTCGCCGACTTTTGAATCGCGTCGCTCCCACATGCCGACCGTTTCGAGGGCCGTTCGTACTTTGTCTCGATCGTCGCGAGACAAGCGACGAAAGAGTCCTTTTTTAGCGTACAGTCCCATCTCAACGACTTCTGCGACAGTCACCGGAAAACCGGAGTTGAACGCTGCCGCTTTTTGCGAAACATAGCTGATCCGCCACCATTCATTGAATTGTGATTGGGATTGTCCAAATAAACGAATCGTTCCTTTCGGTTGCAATAACCCTAATATACATTTGATCAGCGTCGATTTTCCGGATCCATTTTCACCGACGATGGCTAAAAATTGCCCTTGCTCGACCTGAAACGAGACTTGATTCAACACCCGACGATCCGGGTAATCATAGCTGACTTGATCAATCTCGATGATTGGTGTTTCCATGTATTTTCACTCCTTCCGTTCTCGTAAAACGGAATAATTACGCCTTAATCAACTGTCTTATTATAGCGCTCGCCAATTATTGGTGCAACTCTAGCAACTTCCTATCCTCCTTAGAAAACATTCAAGGTACAATAAAGAAAGAAGCTAGCTGTTTCCGGCTTGTTCAGAGAGGGAATTCTTTTAGTGCACGCATCGCAGAGAGGAGTCGGAGTCATTTGAAACAAGAACTTGCAGTCATCGATATCGGTTCCAACTCGATTCGTTATGTCATCTTCCATCCGATCGCTTCTGGTCGCTATATCGAGAAGATTAATATTAAAGTCGTCGCCCGGTTATCTGCTCACATCAACGAGGATGGAGCACTCGATGATGAAGGCATCGCCTTACTCGAAGAAACATTACATCGTTTTTATGAAGTTGGTGTCACCCATGAAGTCGAAGAAACGATCTGTGTCGCGACAGCAGCCATCCGTAATGCAACGAACCGAGATGCCATCGTTGAATCCGTTACAGAAAACACGCCTTTTTCCATTCAGGTTCTGACAGATGAACAAGAAGCATACTATGGCTATTTTGCCATCATCAATTCGACCTTCCTGACTGATGGCTTTTCTGTCGATATCGGTGGTGGTTCCATGGAAGTCACCTTGATTGAAAATCGCGAAATGGTGGCGTATCACAGCTTTCCATTTGGTGCCGTCACTTTGACACGGCAATTCGTTTCGGACGAGACACTAAATACCAGCGATAAGAAAAAATTGGTGAAATTCCTACGGGAACAATTCGAATCGATTCCATGGCTGAGTGACAAAAAGCTTCCTTTAATCGGTGTCGGTGGTTCTGCCCGAAATTTCGTTCGGATCCATCAGTCGAATCAGGACTATCCCCTTCGAAGTGTTCATCAATATCAAATCAAAGCGAAAGAACTTGCGAAGATGGTCGACGATCTCGAAGGAAAGTCGGCGAAACAACTATCGAAAATCGAAGGACTATCAAAAGATCGAATTGATATCTTTCTGCCGGCATTGATTGCGATTCAAGAGTTAGCCCATCACATCGAAGCGGAAGAATTCGTCATGAGTAATCTCGGTCTTCGCGAAGGTCTTGTTTACGAGTTCGATGTGCAAGACGAAGCATACCGTCGGATTGAAAACGTACGTGAGCAAAGTCTCTATCAGCTCGAGAGCGACTATAAGGTCAATCGAGATCGTGCGTCATATATTGGAACACTCGCCAAATCGATGTACCGACAGCTCGTCACGCTCGACTTGATTTCAGAACGCGCGTCTGATCTACGACTGCTCGATTCAGCAAGTCGCTTATTTTATTGTGGACAATACATTAATCCAGATACACGATCGGACCAGACGTTCTACCTGTTGACGAATACCGAATTGAATGGCATGACGCACAAGGATCGCGTTGCTCTCTCGCTCGTCAGTTCCTATTCTTCTGCCAAGCGGATGAACCAGCTTGCAAAACCTTTTAAGGACTGGTTTACGGAAAAATCGCTGGATCGCTTCGACCTACTTGGATCTCTCCTCAAATTAAGTCATGCGCTCGACGTGACGGAGCGAAAAGCCGTCGATCACTTGGAGCTATTCCTTCAAAAGGATCAACTCCAGTTTGTCCTCGATACAGGCGATCATGATTATGGATTCGAAGTCGAAAAGGCGGAAAAACAAAAGAAACACCTGGAACGAATCATTGATTGTACGATTACCTTCGAAACGAAAGGAGATCTTCCTTCATGAAGCTCGACATACCGGAACATTTCAATAATCGTGAACTCAGCTGGCTCCAGTTCAATAAACGTGTACTGGATGAAGCGTTTGACACACGCAATCCGTTAATGGAACGTTTTAAGTTTCTCGGTATCTTTAGTTCCAATCTAGACGAATTCTATATGGTACGGGTCGGTGGTTTAAAGGATGAAGTACTCGCCGGATTCAATAAACCAGAAAATAAACAACAGATGACACCCAAACAACAGTTACGTGCGATCGCAGCGAAAACAAAAGAGTTAGTCGATCGGCAATACGAAGCATTTCAAGCAATCAATCAGACGTTATCCGATGAAGGCATTACATTCTTGAAATATGACGCCCTGACTTCGGAACAAACGACCTATGTAAAATCCTTTTTCCGTGAACAAGTCTTTCCGGTACTCACGCCCGTTGCCGTCGATGCCTATCGTCCGTTCCCGATGCTCTCGTCAAAATCACTTAACATCGCAACGGTACTCGAGGCAGAAGACGGGACGAAACGAAATTTGGCGCTCGTACAAGTACCTGCTGTTTTACCGAGATTCGTCGATTTACCAGTAGAAGATGACGAGACGACGGCTGTCATCTTACTCGAAGACGTCATCATCGCCTTCATCGATAGTCTATTCAAAGGCTATCGTGTGTTGTCTGCCATGCCGTTTCGGATTACGCGTAATGCCGACCTTCCGTTTCATGAGGAAGGTACGCATGACTTATTAAAGCTGATTGAGAAAGAATTAAAAAAACGGCGTTGGGGAGTCGCAATTCGACTCGAAGTCCAAAAAGCTGCCATCAATACCGAACTGCTCAACATGTTACGCGATGTGCTTGATTTGCAGGAACGCGACATCTTTGCCGTGGACGGTCCGATTGATTTAACGTTCTCCTTTGCCTTCTACAGTCAAATCGGTATTGAATATGATCATTTGATCTATCAGACGATCATGCCGGTCGACCCACCGGCACTCGATAGTTCAAAAAATCTGTTTAATCAATTACTGGAACGCGATTACCTCTTGCATCATCCGTATCATACGTTTGATCCTATCGTCCGGTTCATCGTCCAAGCGGCGAATGATCCGAACGTCCTTGCCATCAAACAAACGCTTTATCGCGTATCTGGTGACTCACCGATCATCAAGGCCTTAAAAACGGCAGCGGAGAACGGGAAACAGGTCACCGTCCTCGTTGAACTGAAGGCTCGATTCGACGAGGCGAAGAACATCGAGTGGGCAAAGCAACTGGAGAAAGCCGGCGCTCATGTCATTTACGGATATAGTGATTTAAAGACCCACTCAAAGATCACGCTCGTCGTTCGACTCCATGAAGGCAAGATTCAGCGTTTCGTCCATCTTGGTACCGGCAACTATAATGATTCGACGGCGAAACTATACACGGACGTCGGATTATTAACCGCTCGGGAAGAGATCGCCGAAGATGCGACGAACTTCTTCAATTGGTTATCCGGATACGGGGAACAGCCGGAATGGAACGTCATCCAAACTTCACCGAACGCGATGCTTGAGAAGTTCCTGTCATTGATTGATGAAGAGATTCATCATCATAAAAAACACGGAAACGGTCGAATCGTCGCCAAGATGAATAGTCTAACGGAAAAAGACATCATTTTACGGCTTTACAAGGCATCGCGCGCTGGTGTCCAAGTCGAACTCATCGTTCGGGGCGTCTGTTGTCTGCGTCCTGGTATTCCAGATGTTTCGGAGAACATTCGCGTCATCTCGATCGTCGATCGTTACTTGGAGCATTCACGCATCTTCTACTTCCATCACAACGGTCAGGATTTGATGTATGGATCAAGCGCAGACTGGATGACACGCAACATGCGAAAACGAATTGAAATCTTGTTCCCGATCATGGACGAAGAACATAAGGAGTATTTAAAGGATTGCCTCGCCCTCGCCCTGGCTGATAATGTAAAGTCGCGTGAGCAGGCAGCCGATGGATCCTATCATTACGTGAAGGAAGGAAAACAGAGCTGTGAATCTCAGCTGCTGATTCAAGACTATACGAGCGGCAAACTCAAACAAAAACCTAGTTTTACAACACCATTAACACAAAAGTGGATCACGATCGAAAAGAAGGAGGACAAAGTCATTCTTGATCAAAATGCTACATGATTCTGGTCATGTTTTACCACGTACTCTACTTCACATGCTGATTTACAGCAGAAAGGACGAAATGTATGCTTCAGCAAATCTTATTATCCCTTCTCGCCGGCGTCATCTGCGGCGTCGTGTTTACCGCACTGAAACTGCCGATTCCTGCCCCACCCGTTTTTCCAGCCGTCGTCGGAATCTTCGGTGTCTTCCTTGGGATGAAAATCTATCTATTTTTAGTAGAACGCTTTTTCTAATCCAAACAAAAACCGTTCTCTGACTGCCTCGTGCAGAAAGAGAACGGTTTTTTAATTATTTTTTTAAGGCTTCTGCGATCACACGATCCCAGTTGACCTCATCACATGCCGTCTCACACGTCGGTTCTACTTCGCATGTCGCACATTTCCCTTTTTTCGCCTTTTTCGTAAAGCGAACAAGTGAAAACCCTGCATAACCAAAGACGATGAGTCCGATAAGTATATCGATGAAATGCATTTGTTCTCCCCCTTAAGCGAACCCTAACCATTGTCCTGTTTGATAAATGATGAACGCCACCCCGTAAGCAACGAATAAGCCATATAAACTAGCAATCCACGTCCACTTCGCACTTCCAACTTCACGACGAATGACAGCGACCGTTGCTAAGCACGGGACGTAAAGTAAGACGAAGACCATGAAACTATACGCGCTGAGCGGTGTGAACTGTTGCGCAATATGACGTCCCAGTTCCGATTCATTGACAGCATAAATGATTGCCATCGTTGAGACAACCACTTCCTTCGCAAGAAATCCGGTAATAAGGGCGGCACCCGCCTGCCATGTTCCGAATCCAAGCGGTACGAGCACCGTGGCAATGATGCCACCGATCATCGCAAGAAAACTATCATTCATATTGACGTCCAGTCCACCGGGTCCTGTATAGGCGAGCAACCAAATAACGACTGATCCCCCAAAGATGAACGTTCCCGCTTTTCGAACAAATCCTTTTCCTTTTTGCCATGTGCTCCGCCATAGCGTTAACCCTTGTGGAATCCGGTATGGTGGTTGTTCGACCAAAAATAAGCTCGTCGCATCTTCTGCAGCTAACACTTTCGAAAAGACTTTTGCTGCAATGAGCGCCAGTACGATTCCAAGGATATAGAGCGATAAAACGACGAGTGCCTGATTCGTCGCAAAGAAGCTTCCCGCAAAAACAGCGTAAATCGGTAAACGAGCAGAACAAGACATGAATGGCGAGATAAAGATTGTCACTAAGCGCTCTCGCTCTTCTTCTACAGAACGAGCAGCCATGATCCCTGGTACATTACAACCGAAGCCAATGATCATCGGAATGAAGCTTTTCCCGTTTAAGCCAACCATCTGCATGAATCGATCCATGACGATCGCGACACGTGCCATGTAACCCGAATCTTCCAAAAATGAGATGAAGAAGAAGAGGACGAAGATTTGCGGGACGAATACCAGGACACCCCCAACCCCAGCCACGACACCTTCAACAAGTAAATCTTGAATGAACGGTGATGCACCAAGCGTACTTAACAGACTGACGAGCCCTTTTGAGAGTGGTCCAGCGATGAATCCATCCAGCAAATCTGACATCGGCGATCCAATCCAGTTGAACGTCACATGGAACAAAAGATAAAGAATCGCAAAGAAGATCGGTAATCCTAAAATCGGATGTGTGACGATGGCATCAATCCGTTCTGTCCAGTTCGTTCTTATCGTCTGTTCTTCCGTTACGACAGCAGCCCTCGTCGCCACTGCCCAGTGCCGGCGACATTCCGTGATATGCGCATGAACGAATCGTCCTAGCTGTTGTTCTAGCTGTTTACGAATCGTTGCGATCTGTGGTGTCCGTTGCTCTAACACGTCAACAAAAACACGATTCCCCGCTAAATATTGAACAGCCATCCACCGTTCCATTTCCGGCATATCGACGATTTCGAGGATATCCTCAATCGCCTGTTCGGTCTCTGAACCATAATCGATTCGAAGGACAGGCTGTGGTTTTTGTTGTAAGGAAGATAATAATACATCACACCCGTCACCCGTGCGGGCAACGATCGGGAAAACGTCAACGTGTAAGACGTTTGCTAAACGTATTGGATCGACTTTCATCCCACGATGATCGGCTACATCCATCATGTTCAGCCCAATTTGAAGAGGTTTTCCGATTTCCAGTAACTGAGCAGTTAATTGTAGATTTCGCTCAAGCTGGGACGCATCGATGATGTTGATCATCGAGTCAAACGACTCCTCCATTAAAAATCGAGCAACGACTGCTTCATCTGCAGACAATGGATCTAAGTCATATACGCCAGGTAAATCAATCAATTGCCCACGATTTCCACGCAACTGTCCGATTTTTTTGTCCACCGTGACCCCTGACCAGTTCCCGACGTGAGCATAGGAATTCGTCAATCGATTGAATAAAGACGTTTTTCCGGTATTCGGATTTCCGAGCAAGGCAATGCGTTGCGTCGTCATGGGACATACACCTCGATTCGTTTTGCATCACTGCGACGGATAGCAACCATTTGGTGATGATCCTGTTGCTCAATCGTCATAGGACCTTGAAATATCGCTTTTCGTCGCACGATGATCGGACATCCTTCATAAAAACCAAGCGCGAGTAATCGCCGACGTAATCGATCATCGATATGATTCATGTTCGTCATCACGACAGGCTGGTTCATTGGAACCGTAGCTAAATCCATCATAGCTGCTCCCCCATTTATCTTTACATTCATTGATAACAATTATCATTCCTGATTATAACACCATCGATTCCTTAGTTACATAGGAATTCAATAAATGAATCAACTGGATATGTTTGCCTCAATAATAAAAGCTCTGCTTTCCTGACCGAGATCAGGAAAAAGCAGAGCTTTTATTCACTTTCTTCCGTTGCTGCTGCCGTATCCACCGCATGCAGCATCTGTTGATGTAACCATCGGTGACAGGTCGGGCAAACCGTCTGATATCCTTCTGGTGTCAAATGCCATTCCAGTAACGACTGCCTAGACTCCTCACAATGCATACATTGACGCGCGACTTGTTCCAGATGATTTCGCTCCTTGAAGCGCTCGATTCGACGTTGTTTAGATTGTTCGAGTGTCAGTACATCCGTTTCGAAATACCCATACTGCCATGAATCAAGCAGACGCGTGCGAAACACGCCTTCGACCGGTCCAGTTTTAAGACCAAGTTGATCGAGTGGTCGTCCAAGTAAGGGATGACGTAAATCCACACTGATGAGATCAAGGCACACATATGACCCTTCCGAGTCGTCAGCATTCGTCAACCAAAATGGATCTTCTGGACGTGTCGTATACTCGGTGAACAAGGCTTCAGCATACGCCATGATACCGTCAGTCGTCGCAAGAAACACCTCTTCTCCCTCTACCAGTTCTGCCGGCAAATAAAACGGTTCCTTTGTTTCATAGTAGTGGACAACAGCTTTTCGTATCGCAAAACTAGTATCATCAACGACGAGTATATGACACATCACAGACACCCCTTTATGAGTTATTCGACCGGTGCTCCTAGAATCGGTAGACGCCAGTCTGCATCAAACGCACCCGAACGTAACATATCGATTTCTTGTTTATACGGTGCCACTTTTTTCTTTGGATCGAGACCGATGTATGGCGTCTCTAAGATTTTCGGTAAATGTGCCAGAGCAGGATGATGCACGACGCGATGTAAGGCATCAAATCCAATCTCACCAAAACCAATATTTTCATGACGGTCCTTTCGCGCACCACGGATATTCTTTGAGTCATTCACATGGATGACACCAAGACGATCCAGTCCAACGATCCGGTCGAATTGCTCAAGAACACCATCTAAGTCGTGCACGATATCGTATCCTGCATCATGCACGTGACATGTATCGAGACAGACGGACAGACGATCATGATGTGTGACGCCTTCGATGATTTGAGCAAGTTCCTCGAAGGTTTTTCCGATTTCCGATCCTTTTCCAGCCATCGTCTCAAGCGCGATCTTGACCTGTTCGTCACCTGTCAGTACTTCATTGAGTCCTTCGACAATCCGTTTGATTCCGATTTCTTCCCCAGCACCGACATGCGCACCAGGATGTAATACGATGTGTTGCGCCTTTTCAAGCGCTTCTGCTCGTTTAATTTCTGCTGCTAAAAACGAAACGGCGAGTTCGAATGTCTCGGGTTTCGTCGTATTCCCTAAGTTAATGATATACGGCGCATGCACGACGATTTCCTCTATTCCATTAGCACTCATATGTTGCAATGCTTCTTGAATCCGTAACTCTTCCATCGGCTTACGGCGTGTATTTTGAGGTGCTCCTGTATAGACCATCATCGTCGTTGCACCGTAAGATGCCGCTTCCTCACTTGCACCTAACAGCATTTTTTTCCCCGAAACGGAGACGTGTGAACCTATTTTCATGTTCTTTTCCACCTTTCTCTTTTTACAGTGTACCAAATCTTAAAAACAACAAGACACCCGAAAAATGTTTTTTCATTTCACGGGTGTCATCAATGGAATTATTTTGATTTGCGTGCGTTTTCTTTACGTTGCGCGCGACCGACACCACGTTGTTCTTTGATGCGTTCACGTTTTGCTGTTTCTTTCAGCTTATATTGATGCTTCTTCTTATAACCTGGTTTAACGCGTTTTTTCGCTTTTGCTGCTTCACCTGACAGACGGCTATGCGCTGTCTTCGAGACAGCAGTTTTCATATGCGGCTTCGCACGACGACGTTCTTTAACCTCGACGATTTGACTGCCTTTGACATCAACGTTCGTGAATTGAATGCCACGATCCTCTAAGCGATTGATCATACCGTTCTCGTGATCTTCAAACAGTGTATATGCCAATCCATCTTGATCGACGCGACCTGTCCGACCGACACGGTGGACGTAGAAGTCTAAATCTTTTGGAATACCGTGGTTGATGACGTGCGAGACACCTGAAATATCAATTCCGCGTGCTGCAAGATCCGTCACGATGACGTATTGATACTTCGCATCGTTGATTTCTTTGATGGCTTGTTTACGACGACGTGCCGGAAGATCTCCGTGAAGGGAACCAACGTTCAGTCCTGCTTCTAGGAACAAAGCTTCGACTTCGATTGCTTCTGCTTTTGTATTCGTAAAGATTAGACAAATATACGGATTCAGCGCTTTCGCGACTTTCAACGTCAATTGTGAGCGCTCACGATGCTTGACCGGAATCGTATGGTGAACGATTTTCTTCGCTGTCTGTTGTTTTGGATCCACATGCGCATAACGCGGGTTGTTCATGTATTTTTTCAAGAACGGTTGCAATTTCTCAGGAATCGTTGCTGAGAAGACCATCATCTGAAGCTGTTCTGGAAGAGCTTGCGCAATCCGGTCAACTTCTGGCAAGAAGCCCATGTCGAGCATTTGATCCGCTTCATCGATAACGTAGTGCTTCACGAAATGCGGTTTTAAAGCCTGTTCTTTGAATAGGTCTAAAATACGTCCCGGTGTTCCGATAACGATTTGAGGTGAGACTTTCACACGACCGATTTGACGTTCGCGATCCATTCCACCTGTAATAAGACTCGTCTTGATGAAGTCTGGTTCCTTCACGAGTAACGATTTCAGTTCTTCATGAATTTGCCAAGCAAGTTCGCGCGTTGGAGCAACGATGATTGCTTGTAATTCTTGAAGCTTTGGATCGACGTTTTGAACGATTGGAAGAAGGAACGATAACGTTTTTCCTGTTCCTGTTTGTGATTGACCGATGATATCGCGTCCCTTTACTGCAGCTGGGATGATCCGCGACTGAATGTCGGTCGGTTTTGTGATGCGGGCGTCATCGAGTGCTTCGATGACGAACGGGTGTAATTGATAATGGCTGAATCCATTCATGAATTGACACCGTCCTTTCCTTATTTGCTGAGGCTTCTGCCTCTCGATTAGTTCAACATGGTTATGGGTCTACTACCGTCATACAGATAGGAGTACGTATAAAAACGAGTTGGAATCTTTTTGTTTTTCGTATGAAGCTTCAATGCACTGAAGGCGACTTTCATCATCTCATCAGCACTCTGGACGACCGTCGCATCCATCGATTTCATGTCAACAGCTTCTAATATAGCACGATTCCCGTCTATGCCGACAATTATTTTTCCTTTGATCCCTGCTTTTTTCAATGCTTCGAGGACACCTAGCGCAATATCGTCATTGTGACAATAGACGGCATCAAACGGAATTCCTGACTCAATGACCTGTGTCATGACCTTTTCTGAAGTGACTGGGTCGTAATCCCCATTCACGGATTCGACGATTTCAAGTTCCGGCTCACGCTCAAGACCAGTCAAAAATCCCCGGTGTCGTTCATTCGTCGTATTGACGTTTGCCGTACCTGCGACTTCAATGATGTCGGCCGTAGCTCGTCCCGTCTGCTTGATGCGTTCGTGTTTGATGAATGAGGCAAGCTGTTCCCCGATCAATTGGTTATTCGAGGTAATCGAACTGACGACTGCATCGGAGCGAATCAATCGATCGATCGCGAAGACCGGAATCCCAGCACGAGCTGCCTCTTCTAACGTACTAGCAATATAGACATCATCAAGCGTCGTCACGAAGATTGCATCTACCTTCATTCGAATGAACTCTTGAATTTGCTCGCGTTCATTGATGCGTGAATTATGAGACGTCGCGACAACTGCTTCGTATTTATTCAGTTTGGCTTGTGTCTTAAACGCATCGACGAGCCGTTGCGCAAATTCATGTTTATCATTGACGATCGTGAAGCCGACGAGATGACGGCGTGGACTCGGATCCGGATTGACGAATAAATTGGAAATGAACAAAACGGATGAAATCCAAACAATCAGGACGAATAACCAGGCCTTATTGAATTTCATTCCGTTTGCTCCTTTCGAGGTAAGTGGACTTGAATCGTCGTACCGACACCCGGCTTACTATCAAAGATCATCTTGCCTTTATGATCACGAACGATTTGCTTCGACATGAAGAGTCCAAGTCCATTGCCATCGACTTTTGATGTCTTGAACGCTTGACCGACATGATCAATCTGATTTCCATCCATCCCTACCCCATTATCCTGAACAATGAAGACGACTTCTTCTGGATAAACGTGGACATGCAGATGACAGATTCCATCCGGTCCTTTAAACGCGACAGCTTGAAGGGCATTTCGAACACAGTTTGCTAAAATCTGCAAAATCCCCTCTTCTGATGCATAAATCTTTGGCATGAAGGAAGGTGTATAAATCTTGCAGTCCGCTTCGTAATGATGAGCTTCCGCTTCTAAGATATATGTCAGCTTCTTCATTAAATCATTCATGTCAATCGTCGTTTTTTGAAGTGCGTTGTTTTCGCCTTTCGATAAATCAAGCATCGTTTGAATCATGCCATTTGCTCGATCCAGTTCCGATAAGGCGAGAATCAACATTTCTGGATCACGATCCTTTTCTGCTGCTAACAACTGTAACGTCATCTTGACTGGTGTTAGTGGATTGCGGATTTCGTGGGCAATTCCTGCTGCTAGTTGACCGAGTGATGCTAATTTTTCTTGATGTAACATCGTTTGTTGTTGACTCAACTGCTCAAGGCGCGCATTTTCCATCCGTTGAGCGTACTCGTTATAGGCAGCAACGAGTGTCTTGACTTCGTTTGATCCGGCACGCTCGAGAACAATCGGTTTGGGTGAGCTGCTTTTCTCGATCTTCTTCACAAGTTCAAGCATCGGTGCTGTCAATTGTTTTGACATCAAATAGCCGACGATCAGACTGAGGACGAGCGTCAAGGCAGCGATGATCAAATACTGTTGCCGTGTCGTGTAAACTGGTTCATAAAAGACGCTTCGTGGCGTTCGAACGAGAATCTTCCAATCCGTCACCTTCAAATCTTTCGCGAAGTAATACATGTCTTGGTTCGTACTAAAAATCTCAGAAGGTTCTACCGACTGAAAAGCGCGATCGATGACATTTTTTGATAATAAGCGCTCTTCATCCGGTACCAGATTACTGGATGTGGCTAATAATTCTTTTTTGCTATTGAACAGGTAGGCGATCGTCTGATCGTCAAATGATTCAAGCGAATTCCGAAAGACGATCGAGTTCATGACACTTAACCCACCACCAAAGACACCGACGCGTTCATTGCCGTCTCGAACCGGAACGAACATATAGGTGACAGCATCTGACTCCATCGTATACAGCTTACTCATATGAAAGTCCGTACTCGTCAACGTTTGCAAGAATTCATCATCTTTCAGGATCGTACTGTTTTCTATACGTCGATCCTCACTTGAGAACCAAGTGACTTGCTTCGTCTGTCGATCAAAGTAGAAGAAACTCTTAAATCCTGTATCAATGTCTATTAGATTCGATTCTTCAATTTTTTGTTTCAGCTTTTCGGGGTTTTTGACATTCAACTGCAAGCTCATGATCTCTTCATGCAGATTCCCAATATTGTCGCGAATCGCATTTCCTGAGACCTCGACACTCTTCTCGCTTTGTTTCTCTGTTTGTTGCTCGACCCGGGAAATCGTGACCCGGTCCGCAGTGAAGGCAAGCGCTGAAATGACAAGACAAATCAGGATGAATAAGACAGCGGTGATTTGAAAAAAATACGACCGCATCATTTTCTTAGACTCCATCCCTTCGCCTCCCTTTTGAATAATTGACAACTTCATTAGTATAGCATGTTCTGTAGATGAAACAGACTCCTCTATTTTCATTCAGCTTCAATCAATGGTACACTCTAACTAATCATTCTTTTTCACAAAGGGAGAATCCATAACTATGCTAGTAAAAAAAATCAGCCCCCGCGGCTATTGTTACGGTGTCGTCGATGCAATGAAACTTGCACAACAAGCGGCATTGAATAAAGACTTGCCACGTCCGATCCATATTTTAGGAATGATCGTCCACAATGCTCACGTGACACGTGAGTTCGAAAATATGGGGGTCATCACTGTCGATGGTCCCGATCGCCTTGAAGCGTTAGAGACGATTCAAGAGGGCACTGTCATCTTTACTGCACACGGCATTTCACCTGCAGTTTATGCGCGTGCTGCTGAGAAGAACTTACACGTCGTCGATGCAACATGTCCTGACGTGACGCGTACGCACGATTTGATTCGACAAGTCGTCGCGGATGATTATGAAGTCATCTACGTCGGCAAACACGGACATCCGGAACCTGAAGGTGCAGTCGGTGTAGCACCAGAGCATGTGCACCTCATCGAAAAAGTCGAAGATATTGATGAACTTCCGCCTCAGCTTGCCCACAAAAAAATCATCGTCACGAATCAGACGACGATGAGCCAATGGGATGTCCAAGCTTTGATGGAACACGTTCGTAAAAAGTATCCGCATGTAGAAGTACACAATGAAATCTGTAACGCAACACAAGTCCGGCAAGAAGCGGTGGCTGATCAAGCAGGAGACTGCGATCTCGTCATCGTCGTCGGGGACCCGCGTTCGAACAACTCGAACCGTTTGGCACAAGTATCCTTCGATATCGCTGGCACTCCAGCGCATCGGATTGGTGATCTGACAGAACTTGATTTGACTTGGCTCGAAGGTGTCACGCAAGTTGGTGTCACATCAGGTGCATCAACGCCAACACCGATCACGAAAAAGGTCATCGATTTCCTACAACAATATGATCCTGCTGATATCAGTACGCATGACAAGACACCGTTCCTTGAATTACGACGCATCTTGCCTAAAGTCAAAGTACTTTAATCATTACAATCGATACAGCAAAACCGAGTCGCGATCGTCATTCGCGACTCGGTTTTTTTATTACTAAATACGACGGTAGCATCGACGTATTCCATTCGATTCATCATAAAAACTGAAACGGATTCGTATTCGCTGTTGAAATCAGCAGTTCGACGTCGATTTTTTTCTGTTCGAATCGACGCTTCAATTCGTTGAAGACGCCTTCCTTCATGACCGACTCTACATGATGTCCCGGATCGACGACTGCTAGTCCAAGTGCCATCGCATCATGCGCCACATGGAAATAGAGATCGCCTGTCACAAGGACATCCGCTCCCGCAAATGCTGCAGTCGAGACGTACTTATTGCCGTCACCACCAAGGACCGCAACTTTTTGGATGTGGCGTGATTCGTCTCCTACGAAGCGTAAGTTTTGTACACCAAACGCATTGCGAACATGCTCTGCAAATTCCCGCAACGTCATTGCTTCCGGTAACCGACCAATCCGTCCAAGACCAAGTGATGTTGCCGGGCGTTCTTGACGAATGAGATCATAGGCGACTTCCTCATATGGATGAGCCTGTTTCATCGCTCGAATGACTTGTTTCTGATTCAGTTCCGTGACGATCGTCTCGATTCGGACTTCTGAAACGCGTTCGAGTCGCCCTGCTTCACCGATATACGGGGTAGCTTCCGTCAACGGTCGGAATTGACCCGTTCCATTGACGTGGAATTGACAATCACTGTAGTCCCCTTCTTTTCCTGCTCCCGCTTGTGCAAGGGCTGTTGAAACGCGCTCTACAGCCTCGTTCGGTACGAAGACACTTAGTTTATATTGTGTGTTTTCAAACGTCGGTGCTAGTACTTCACAAGACTCAAGACCAAGCGCATCTGCCATCCAGTCATTGACCCCGCCTGGTGTCACGTCAAGGTTCGTATGCGCAGCATACACCGCAATATCGTGTTTGATACATTTTGTGACGATGCGTCCTGTTGCAGAACGATCCGTCACATTTGCTAACTTACTAAAAATCGGTGGATGATGCGCAATGATGAGATCGACCTTCTTTTCAATCGCTTCATCCACGACAGACTCCAAGACATCAAGTGTCACGAGCACACGTTTGACGTCCTTGTTCAATGTTCCGATTTGTAGACCAATCGGATCACCTTCGAGTGCGAATTTTTTCGGAGCAAATGCTTCAAATTGCTCAATGACATGGTTCCCATTCGCCATTAGTTCGTCACCTCTTCCATCTTTTGAATCAATTGTTCGATGGCTTCGATTTTTTCTGATAAAACCTCCGTTGCTTGTCCTTGTTTCATCTGAGCTAGGATATACTCTCGCTTTTGTTTTTCGATCTGCCATTTTTCGATGAATTCTGGTGCACGTTCCCGCATTAACTGTGGTCCAAAGAACAATTCCCACTGACGTGTTGTTTCGTCCTCTGAGTAAAGTGTTTCATCTCCACGTTCTGCAACGAGAATTTCATAGATCTTCCCGTTCTCCTCGACAATCGCTTCAGACAATAACGCATAAGAATTCGTCAGCAACCACTTCCGAACATCGACTGCATCGACATTCGGTTGAAGAATCAAGCGTTCCTCACCTGACAACCGATCTTTTCCTTCTTCAAGGATAGAGGCAATCAGCGTTCCGCCCATTCCCGCAATCGTAATCGCTGTTGCTTCGCCCGGCTTCAAAACCGATAAGCCACTTCCTAAACGGACATCAATCTGTGATTCAAGACCGACAAGCGCCACTTGTCCTTTTGCCGCTTCCATCGGTCCTTCATTCACCTCTCCTGCAATCGCACGCTCGATTTTCTTTTGTTGTACACAAAAACAAGGTACGAATGCATGATCTGATCCAATATCTGCGAGGATCGCTCCTTGTGGAATATACGACACGACTTTTTGGAGTCGTTGATCCAATACGACGTTCATTTGCATCATCTTCATCCTTCCTATTTTCCGAAAAACTCTCTTTTAAAAATAGCGGATTTACGCTAAAAAAGATACCATACACCACAAAAAAACATCCATCTCGTAACGAGATAGATGCCCTTGTTCTTATTTCTTAGCAGCTAACCATTTGGCTAGAACAGCTGCTTCTTCGTCATTCGCAAGACCGCCAGGCATTTGCCCTTTACCGTTCATTGCGATGTTCTTAATTTCGTCTTCTTTCAGCTTCGCGCCGATCTTTGTTAAGTTCGGACCTGCTCCGCCTTCTAAGTTTCCACCGTGACATCCTGTACATCCTTTAGATGCAAACAAGTCTTCCGGCTTCATTTCTGCAGTTGACGGCCCTTTACGAGCTTCCTTCACCTGATCGACCCCAAAGTAAGACAATGAAATCATAGCGATGATGGCGATGACTGCGATCGCCGCGAACGGTACTAATGGATTACGCATTTGGATTCCCCCCATATTCTATACCCAACCAAGTTGGTGACTGAATGGTATTCCCCATTACTATTCTACTGTAAAAAAAACAGGGAAGGAAGAAAAAAACGAAACTTTTTTCTTCCTTCCCACTAAAATTTCATATATTCTTCACACTTTGAATTAATCGAGGAAATCTTTCAAGCGTTTTGAACGACTCGGATGACGTAACTTCCGAAGTGCTTTTGCTTCGATTTGACGAATCCGCTCACGTGTAACACCAAATACTTTTCCGACTTCTTCAAGTGTCCGTGTTCGACCATCGTCAAGACCAAAACGAAGACGGAGGACGTTTTCTTCACGATCCGTCAGTGTATCTAACACATCTTCGAGTTGTTCTTTCAAGAGTTCATATGCCGCAGCATCTTGTGGTGCTGTCGCATCTTGGTCCTCGATGAAATCTCCGAGATGTGAATCGTCCTCTTCCCCGATTGGAGTTTCAAGAGAAACCGGCTCTTGCGCAATTTTCAGGATTTCACGGACTTTTTCCGGCGTGATTTCCATCTCTTTCGAAATTTCTTCCGGTGATGGTTCACGTCCGAGATCTTGCAAGAGTTGACGCTGGACACGAATCAATTTATTGATCGTCTCAACCATGTGAACCGGAATTCGGATTGTCCGCGCTTGGTCAGCAATCGCACGTGTGATTGCCTGACGAATCCACCATGTTGCATACGTCGAGAATTTATATCCCTTCGTATAGTCGAATTTTTCGACCGCTTTGATCAGACCCATGTTGCCTTCTTGAATCAAATCAAGGAACAACATACCGCGTCCGACATAACGCTTCGCAATCGAAACGACGAGACGTAAGTTTGCTTCCGCCAATCGTTTTTTTGCTTCTTCATCGTTTTGCTCGATTCGTTTAGCGAGTTCGACTTCGTCTTCTGCATTCAACAGATCAACGCGGCCGATTTCTTTTAGATACATCCGGACAGGGTCATTGATCTTGACACCAGGAGGAACAGACAAATCGTTTAGATCCGCCTCTTCTTTTTCGTCCCCTGTGCCGTCATTGTTGACCTTGATACCTTCTGTTTCAAGCAATTGAAGGAATTCCTCGAATTGCTGAGCATCCATTGATTCGAACGAACTTAGTTTGTCTTCGATCTTTTGGTGTGACAATTCACCATTTTTATGTCCGAGCGCGATGAGTTCCTCTTTCGCGAGACGGAGTAATTCAGCTTCTGATCTTGCTTTTTCTGCCATCGAACCATACACTCCTTCCACATCATGCAGCAGGTCATCGATCTTTTAAACGACGCTTCCGTTCTATGATCGCCTGCATCAGCTCCGCTTGAGCACGGATATCTGTTTGTTGATTCAATCGTGACTTTTCTTCTTCTAACAACCGACGTTGCTGTTCATTTTGGACGGCACGAATATAGTGACTGAGTAAATCAGGATCATACTCAGGCATCAGCATGAACTCTAAATCCGCTACGATTCGTTGCAAAGAAGCGTCGTGCAACATCGTCAAAAAACGATCAGGACTTCCTTGCGTACCTGCTCCGTAAAATTCATATAGCTTGCCGGCAATCAATTGGTGTGCCGGATCATTGAATTGGACACCTAGTTGCTCTCGCACTTCAAGACATACTTCTTCTGAACGGATCATGTAGGCAAGCAAGAAGCGTTCTGCCTTTTTCCAGTTCGCGAACGTTCGGTCAGGAGGTGCTGTCGGTAGAGCAGCTGGGCGATCGGAAACGATTTGTTCTCTCTTCGGTTGTTGGACGGTTGGACGCACTTGTGCGATCAAGGAGTCTTTCGAGAGTTTAAATTCCTCAGAAAGTTTTCCTAAATAAATGTCCCGTAACAACGGATTGGATGTTCGACCAATCTCTTCAAGCATAGTTTCAATATATCGAACGCGTTCTCCTTCTAATCGCAAGTTTTTTCCTTGTCGAAAATAAAAAGATTTGAATTCAAGACTTGAAACCCGTTCTTGTTCAATCCAGTGTAAAAACGTCTCTTCGCCCTGATTCCCAATGAAGGAATCCGGGTCTTCGCCATCCGGTAAACGGATGACGGAACAGTCGACGGCAACGGCTTCAAGCAATTGTAGGGCTTTTAACGTCGCAGCGCGTCCTGCCTTGTCTCCGTCATAACAAATAATGACTTCATCGACGATACGTGCTAGGTTTTGGGCATGAACCGGTGTTAAGGCTGTTCCTAAAGAGGCTACCGTATAAGGTATACCCGCTTGAGCGACACGCACAACATCAAGATTCCCCTCAACGAGGACGACTTGTTTGATTTTGCGCATCGCCCCTCGTGCTTGAGCGAATCCGAATAACAGTTCACTTTTATTGAACAAAGGTGTTTCCGCTGTATTGACATACTTCGGATCACGACCATCAATCGAACGTCCACTAAATCCGACGATCGTGCCATCACGATCGGAGATAGGAAATACGACTCGACCGTTGAATCGATCTCGATAATCGCCATCGCGTCCGATTGAAATCAATCCCGCTTCGACCATCTCATCTAAATCAAACCCACGCCGTGCCAAGGAATCCACTGTAAAACGATCTTGATCCGGTGCATACCCGAGTCGGAACTCACGCATCGCACCCTCACGGATACCACGATTCTCTAAATAGATCCGTCCCGCGTCGCCTGCTTCCGTTTGAATCAACACCTCATGATACAACTCGGTGACGATCCGATGTGCCTCGCGCATCCGGAACTTCTTTTCCTGTTCAGGTGTCGATTCCGATTGTTCGAATCGATCCGGCTCCAGTTCTGGAAGTGTGACATCGCTGCGATCAGCTAATTTAGAGACGGCTTCCTTGAAACTCATTCCTTCTGTTTCCATGACGAAAGTGATCGCGTTTCCACCTGCACCACATCCAAAACAGTAGTACATCCCTTTATCAGGAGAAACAGAAAAGGAAGGTGATTTCTCAGAATGAAACGGGCAAAGCCCTGAATATCGATTCCCTTGTTTTTTTAATTCTACACGTTCTGAAATCAATTCGACGATGTCCGTTGCTTGGCGGACCTGATCGACGATTTCATCAGGAATTCGCTTCATTCCGTCCTCTCCCCTTTCCTTGAGAACTTATCCTTACATGACCATACCCGCAATGAAACGGAACGATGACTCGTTCCGTTTCATTAGAAAAAGGGCATTATCTCATTTATCAGCTAAACAAGTATACTATGTTCCTGACTGCTTGACTAGTCATGCGCTTTCCCAGAAATTCCGGTCAAAATCAGGTTCGCCGTTTCCTCGACTGCTTTATTCGTCACGTCGATGACTTGGCAACCGATTCGTTCGTATAAATTCCGTGCGTATTCGAGTTCCCGGTTGATTCGGTCCATCTGCGCGTATGCTGCTTCTGGTTTGAGTCCTAATGAACGCAGGCGTTCCATTCGGATGTCGATCAACTTTTCCGGTGAGATGAGCAATCCAAAACATTTTTCTTTTGGAATATCGAATAGCTCTGTCGGCGGGATCGATTCAGGTACGAGTGGTACGTTCGCTACTTTATATCGCTTCAAAGCCAGATACTGCGAAAGTGGTGTCTTTGATGTACGCGACACCCCGATCAAGACGATATCCGCACGTTTAATTCCTTTTGGATCACGTCCATCGTCATACTTGACAGCAAATTCAACCGCTTCGATTTTTCGGAAATACTCCTCATCTAAGCGATAGATTAATCCTGGCTCTTCCTTCGGTTGCATCTGTAAGCGATCTTCCATCGTGTCAAGCAATGGACCAAGTAGATCAATCGCTTTTACACCGTGGGCGCGAGCTGTGTCTGCAAGCAAACGACGATGGGTCGCATGAACGATCGTAAAAGCAATCGTCGCTTGTTCTTCTTTCGCATGAAGAACCAAGTCATAAATGACTTGGTCATCATCGACGAACGGAATGCGGACCGTTTCGATGGCTTGTTCCGGGAATTGGATTGCAGCTGCGCGGACGACGAGTTCACACGTCTCTCCGACAGAGTCACTCACGACATAAATCCGTTGACGCATCAGGAACCCTCCTTAAATTTCTTCATCACGTGCTAAAGCGACCAACACTTTCGTCATGTTCGTCTTTGTCATTCGACCCACGACTTTCAAGACGCCGTTCTCCTCTTCGACGACTGGCATTGAATCAATCTGCTTTTCGATCAGTTTCATACCGGCACCAATCAACGTCTCCGATTTTTCACAGACCGTCAAATTCGGCATCCGTGTCATGATGATATTGACCGGTAACGAGTCTAATTCTTGATTACCGATTGCCGCACGTAGAAAATCCTTACGTGACAACACACCGACCAACGCATGGTCCTTACTGACGACGAACAGCGAACCTACATCTTCCAGGAATAAGTGAACGATCGCATCGTATACGGTCATCCCTTCATGAATGACCTTTGCCGACGACATGAATTCGCCGACGGTCAAGGTGTCGAGTTTCTCATGAAGCATGGACGCATTTTTCTTTCCAACGTACATATAGCCGACACGTGGACGCGCTTCTAGCATGCCGGTCATCGTTAAAATCGACAAATCGGGCCGTAACGTCGCCCGTGTCAAGGAGAGTGCAGAAGCAATCTGCTCTCCCGTGATCGGACCGTTCTCTTTGACGATTTGGAGTATCTTTTTTTGCCGTTCATTTAACTTCATCGGCTCATCCGTCCTTTTTCTTTACGCTAAAGTAAGTGCATTGAACCGGGCGACTGATTCGATGGCTTGCGCAAATCGTTTCATTTCGCTAAGACGGTTCGTGCGGACTGTTTCGTCGTCCGTCATGATCATCGTACCGTCAAAGTATGCTGTGATCGACGGAACGGTTGCCTCAAGTGCCTCAAGCGCTCGTTCATAATCAAGTGACGCGATCGCTTGATCGACCTCTGGTAAGGTCTTCTCAATCGCCTCATGTAACGCGCGTTCCGCATCATTTTCAAAGAGCGCTGGATTAACAGTTGTGACGTCTTCTGCTTTTTTCGAGATGTTTAAGACACGACTGAGTTGTTCGACTGTTTTCTTGAACGATTCTTTTTTCGTCGCACTTTCAAGCATCGCAGCACGCTGCTCATTCGCTTCGACTGTCAACGTATGATCAAGAGCGGCTTCGACGACATCATGACGGAAGTTCATTTCCGATAGACGGTATTTCAAGCGTTGTGCAAAGAAGTCTTGTAATGCAGCTTGAACTTCTTCGGCATCCTTCGCATAAAGACCTGCTGCCACCTGTTCTGAAACGACGAAGGCAATCAATTCAGTCAATGTCAGATTCAACTTGCGATCTGATAAAATCTGAACAATCCCTTGTGCTTGACGACGCAATGCATACGGATCCGCTGATCCACTCGGAATCATACCGACACCAAAGAATCCAGCGACGCTATCCATCTTATCGAGAATCGCATAGAGTGTTCCTGTCGGTGTCTCCGGACTTGCATCACCCGCGAAGCGTGGCATGTAATGTTCACGAATCGCAGCCGCGACTTCCGGATCCTCATTCTTCATGTTCGCATAACGCTCACCCATCAGACCTTGTAATTCTGTGAATTCATAGACCATTTGACTGACGAGGTCGAATTTATAGATCTGTCCTGCACGTTCGACACGTGTTTTGTCTGCACCGACACGATCGGCAAGTGCGAGTGCCATCTGACGAACGCGACGGACTTTTTCGCCTGTCGTTCCTAATTTTTCATGGAAGACGATTTTATCAAGACGTTTCGCCTGTTCATCGATATCTGCTTTTTTATCTTCTTCATAGAAGAACTGCGCATCTGCTAAACGGGCACGGATGACTTTTTCGTTTCCGCGTGCGACGTTTTCAAGATGTGTTGCGTTTCCGTTTCGTACCGTCACGAAATAGTGGAGCAACGCCCCGTCACGTTTGACCGGGAAGTAACGTTGGTGTTCCTTCATCGTCGTGATCAAGACTTCTTCTGGTAACTCAAGATACGCTTCATCAAATGCACCGAACAAGGCTGTCGGATACTCGACGAGGTTCGTGACTTCTTCAAGTAAAGACGCATCAATCGGCACTTCGAATTGTTCGCGTGCCGCAAGCGCTGCGATTTGTTCTTCGATCAATTGACGACGTGCTTCATAACTGACGATGACGTTTTCTCCTGCGAGCGCTTCAACATAAGCGTTCGGACGCAGGATCGTGATGTCCTGCCCGAGGAAACGATGTCCACGTGATGTCCGACCTGTTTCGACGGATGCGACTTCAAACGGGATGACTTGATCGTCAAGCAGGGCAATCAACCAACGAATCGGGCGCATGTAACGCAATGATTGTGTGCTCCAACGCATGTTTTTCGGGAATGTCATCGCTTCGACGACTTGTTTTAGTCCAGGAAGTAGATCAGCTGTCGCTTGTCCGACTTCCTTACGTGTCGCATAAAGGTATTCGACTCCTTTTTCTTCTCCAAGGAAGAGATCGTCCGTCGTTAACCCTTTACCACGCGCGAATCCTTCGGCTGCTTTCGTCCAGTTACCGTCTTCATCCATCGCGATTCGTTTTGCTGGTCCTTTTAATGTCTCTTCGAGGTCGCTTTGACGTGCTGCGAGACCTTTGACGTAAACTGCAAGACGGCGTGGTGTCGAGAAGGATTCGACGCTCGCGAACTCGATCCGTGCTTCTTCAAGAAAACGCGTCACGCGCTCCTTGAGTTGTGTTTCGGATTGAAGAACGAATCGAGCCGGCATCTCTTCTAAACCGATTTCAAGTAATAATTCATGCATGTGACTCACCTGCTTTCGACTTGATCAATGGGAAGCCAAGACGTTCCCGTTCTTCGATGAAACTTTGCGCACAACGACGCGACATGTTCCGGACACGATGGATGAATCCTGTGCGTTCCGTGACGGAAATCGCCCCTTTCGCGTCGAGAAGGTTAAAGGTATGTGAACATTTCAAGATGTAATCATACGCTGGGAAGACGAGGTTCTCGTCCAAGGCACGATTCGCTTCTTTTTCATATTGATCGAACAACGTGAAAAGTAATGCGACATCTGACGTTTCAAACGTATACTTCGAATGTTCGAACTCCGGTTGATAGAAGATATCACCGTATTTGAAGCCATCTGTCCAAACGAGATCAAAGACACTCTCGACGTCTTGGATGTACGACGCGAGACGCTCGATTCCGTACGTGATCTCTACTGCGATCGGATTACACTCGATTCCACCGACTTGTTGGAAGTACGTGAATTGTGTGATTTCCATCCCGTTCAGCCATACTTCCCAGCCGAGACCTGCAGCACCGAACGTCGGGTTCTCCCAGTTATCCTCTACGAAACGAATATCATGTTCGAGTGGGTTGATACCAAGCAACTCGAGACTTTGTAAGTACAATTCCTGAATGTTGTCAGGTGATGGTTTCATGATGACTTGGAATTGATGGTGTTGATACAGACGGTTCGGGTTTTCCCCGTAACGACCGTCAGCCGGACGGCGTGATGGTTCTGTATAACAAACGTTCCATGGTTCTGGTCCGAGACTCCGTAAGAACGTCATCGGATTCATCGTACCGGCTCCTTTTTCTACGTCGTATGCTTGCATCGTCAAGCAGCCTTGTTCTGCCCAAAATTTTTGTAATGTCAAGATCATGTCTTGTACTGTCATCTTCACGACTTTCACCTCCGAAATGATTAAGGAACGCAAAAAACGCCCCTATGTACAACAATCGTTGCACATAGGGACGAGACGAGCCCGCGGTTCCACCCTACTTGCATGCATCGCATGCCACTCTTTTTGACAAAGAACACTCCGAAACGCCATTCGCGCCACTCTCACTCCCAGCTCACACCACCCTGGAATCGCTTGATTGAGAAAAAGACGGTACTCCTTTTCGTCATCGTGTTCATTTAGTTGCTTCTACCGCATTTATTCTACCGAACCCGCTTGTTGCTGTCAATCGTTGCCGAAATCAATCAACTGGTCGAGGACACGTTTTGAACGTAGACGTAACCCGCTGTAGCGTTCCATATAAGCATCCATGATTTGACGTAGTAGACGCTTCGTTTCCGGCTTCACCGTCACGGTCCCGATCCGCGAGAAATCATAGACAGAAAACACATAGAGCATCTTCGCGACTGCCTCTGACATAAAGACAGCATGTTCATCCTCATGGCGATGCCGGCGACAGAGTAGACCACCGTGGTGTAACGAAAAAGCAAACGGTGCTTCAGCACTCCCGCAAATCGTACAGCCATTCAAGTGCGGCGCAATCCCTAGATGACGCAACAGGCGCAACTCGATGATGAAAGAGACGACGTCGGGATCCAGTCCTTCATCCATCGCCTCCAGTCCTTCGACGAACAAATCATAGAGTGCCGGTTGCGGCACTCGTTCATCAAGCGCTTTATCTGCCAGCTCCAGTAGATACATCGCATACGCCATCAAGACGACATCTTGCCGGATATGCGCGTGGCTCGTGATGACGTCTGCTGATTTCAACTGACCGAGACCACGTGACCGTGGATAGATATAGACGGCTCGAACGAAAGGCTGGCTTGCCGCGTTGAAACGACTACCCGGCTTCTTCGCTCCTCGCGCCATGACGGCGAGCTTGCCGTATTCACGTGTCAGTAGCGTGACGATCTTATTCGATTCACCGTATACGACCGTTCGTAGTACAAGCCCTTCCGCCTTATCGATCATCGCTTAATACTCGTCATCGCGGAAGCCAAGTTCACGCAATTGACCGGCCTTGTTACGCCAATCCTTTTGGACTTTGACCCACAAGTTCAGGTAAACTTTCGTTCCGAGTAACATCTCGATGTCCGTTCGTGCTTCAGAGCCGATTTCTTTTAGAAGTGCTCCGCGTTTACCGATGATGATTCCTTTTTGGGAATCGCGCTCGATCAAGATCGTCGCATGGACATCGACCATGTTTCCATTCTCACGCGTCTTGATTTGATCAATCGCGACTGCGATCGAGTGTGGTACTTCATCGCGTGTCTTCTGCAAGACTTTCTCACGGATCATCTCTGAGATGATGAAACGCTCCGGGTGGTCAGTGACTTGATCCGCCGGGTAATACATTGGTCCTTCCGGTAAGATCTTCGCGATTTCTTCAAGTAACGGTCCGACGTTGTTACCTTGAAGCGCAGAGATCGGAACGACTGCCGCAAACTCGAGCTCATTTTTATATGACTCGATGATTGGCGGAATATCATTCGGATGAATCAAATCGACCTTATTCATGACGAGAATGATCGGTGTATCGAGTTCCTTCAATTTTTCAATGATGAAATCGTCACCTTTTCCTTTTGGTTCTGTCACGTTGACCATGAACAAAATCGCATCAACTTCACGCAATGCGTTCGTTGCGACCTTCATCATGAAGTCACCGAGTTTATGTTTTGGTTTATGAATCCCTGGTGTATCGATGAAAATCGTCTGAACGTCTTCTGTCGTATAGACACCTTGGATCTTATTTCGCGTCGTTTGTGGCTTATCAGACATGATGGCAATCTTTTGTCCGATGACACGGTTGAGGAATGTCGATTTTCCGACGTTCGGGCGTCCGATGATCGAGACAAAGCCCGATTTGAATCCTTCTTTAAACATGTAAATCCCCTTTCGTGAATGCTCCTGGTAAGAGGGCGCCCACTGTTGTTTCTGTGACATCCCCTTTAAGGTTCGTCAAATAGATTGGCATATCTGCGTCACACATCTCTGATAGCACTTGGCGGCATTGTCCACATGGTGCGACCGGTCCTTCTGTGTCCGCAACGACAGCCATCGCTGCATACTCGCGCGCATCCTGTGCCCACGCAGAGAAGATTGCTGTCCGTTCTGCACAATTACAAAGACCATATGCAGCGTTTTCAATATTGCAACCATGGAAGACTTGTCCGTCTTTTGTTAGTAGAGCAGCACCGACTTGGAATTTCGAATATGGAACATACGCTTTTTCGCGTGCACGTTTAGCTTGTTCGAGTAATTGTTCTGTTTTCATGTGAGTATCCCCTTCTTAGGAACGGTATTGGCCAAAAAGGCCGGATTCTTATTGTACCAAATATGGGATGAAGATGCATAGTGCAATTGCAATAGATGTAAGCGCCAACACAAGAACAGCTCCACTTGCAATATCCTTGACTGCTTTTGCCAGTGGATGCCATTCCTGCGTCACGAGATCAACGACGCGCTCAAACGCTGTATTGAACATCTCGGCACTGATAACGATCCCGACCGTCAAGAAGAGGATTGCTCGCTCGACAGACGTCAAGGGTAATAGAAAGGCGACAAGCAACACGATGGCACCAACTGTCACGTGAACTTTCATATGCCGTTCTTCTCGAATCGATTGGCGCAATCCGTTCATGGCATGTCGAAAGGGTTGCCACCAGCTTTTCACAATGTGCCCCGATATAACTCGAAGTGATGCAGGATTTCCTCCTGTCGCTTCGTCATGACTTCCTCATCTGCTTTTTCAATGTGATCGTATCCGAGTAAATGGAGAAAACCATGGACAGCGAGGAAACCGAGCTCTCGCTCAAAATGATTGCCATACTCTGCCGCTTGTTCACGGCATCGTTCCACGGAAATGATCAAATCGCCAAGGACGATTGGTTCATCTTCGAGCAATCCGAAATCGATTTCATCTTCTCCGAGTTCTTCCATCGCAAAGGAAATGACGTCTGTCGCCTGATCCTTTCCACGCCATTCACGATTGATTTCTTGAATCTCATCGTTTGAGACGAAAGTCACGGACAACTCACTATTTGAATCGACTTCTTCTTGTTCTGCCGTGTAAATCAAAATCGATTCGACAAGCTGTCGTTGTTCTTCCGTTAGACGATTGTTTTCGTCTGTCATATAAATATTCATGTCGTTGCCTCTTTCTTTAATTCTGGATACTCGATTCGTTCATGGAACAAACCGGATAAAGTATGACACGCACTTTCACCGACGCGATAAATCTCACGTGTCGTAATGTCACATTCCGCAAATTGGTCATCCATCATCTTTTCACGAATGATTTTCGCGACTAAGTCCCGAATTCCTTCTTCTGAAGGAGCTTTCATCGAACGAACGGCCGCTTCAATCGAGTCAACGATCATGATGACCGCCGCTTCACGAGTTTGTGGTTTCGGACCTGTGTAACGGAACGTCTCTTCGTCGACCTCACCTTGTTCTGCTGCTTTGACATAAAAATAGCGAAGCAGAGAGGTTCCATGATGCTGACGGCAAATATCGATGATCGCCGCAGGAAGTTTTGCGTCTTCGAGTAATTCAACGCCATCCTCGGTATGTGCCAAGATGACACGTGCCGACTCTTCCGGTGTCAATCGATCATGGGGATTACGTCCATGCTGGTTTTCAATGAAATAAAGTGGCCGTCGCGTTTTCCCTAAATCATGATAGTAGGCTCCGACTCGTGCAAGCAATCCATCTGCTCCGATTGCTTCACAGGCTGTTTCTGCTAGGTTCGCGACCATCATACTATGATGGTACGTTCCCGGTGCTTCAACTAATAGTTTTTTGAGTAACGGATGCGTCGGGTTCAACAGTTCGAGTAGGCGGGTCGGTGCTAAAATACCGAATGTCATCTCAAGAAACGGCAATAGTCCAATTGCTAGGACGGCACTCAAGATACCACTCGCAATCGCAAAACCGATTAAAATCAGCGTTTCGCGCAGTTCGAACGTACCACTTCGTAACAGAACGAATGCTAAGAAAATCGCGATGTTTGCTCCGGCAATCGAAATACTGCTCATGAAAATACGACGACGCGACAAACTAGATTGTAGGAAAAATGTTGCGACTAACCCACCGACCAATAAATAGATCGCGATATTGAAGCTGAAGTTTTGATTGGCACTATAGAAGAACGTTCCGGCAAGAGCCGTAAACAGAGAACTCGATAATGCAATCCGTTCGTTCAATAAATTGCGCAGGACAAGCGCAGCAAAAGCGGTCGGTGTGAGTAAGTAAAGTGCAGGATTGATGTCGTCTGCTAAGAACGCCATACCATACATGACGAGTAATTGTAGACTGACGACGAGATAGACAAGACCGAATAAACGAATCCGCCCCATTTGAGCGTATCGTAGTTTCGAACGATGAATGAATCCAAATAAAAAGGCAGTCATCAACGCACTGACAAGCATCGCACCGAGTAACGGTTTCAACGACTGTCGATCAGAAATCAAACCGACCAGTTGTAGCTGACGATAGGCATCTTGTGAAATCACTTCGCCTCGTTTGACGATCACTTCACCTTCTGAAATGATAACCGGTTCGACTTTATCACTCGTCTGCTTACGAAGCTGTTCCGTCTTTTCCGGATCATAGACGTAATTCGTTACGATCAGTTGATCGGTCAGCGCTTTAGCGACTGCTTTTAATGAGAAAGAGAGCGGCGAACGTTCGATATCCGTCCGCGCATTCTCACGTGCTTCTGCTACTTCACCACCATCGGACGAGATACGTTGACGCATCGCTTCTTCAATCGCTGTAATGACGACGTCACGTGTCGTATTCCGCAGTGCTGTCGTCGACGTCACAAGCAAGCGTAACTCATCATCCTTCAACAGTGTCGCCGCCTCCGTTCCACGCAGACGCTGTTTGATTTTACCGATCTCATTTGCTTTTTTAATACCGGATAAACTAGCAAAAAGTTGTTCCACTTTATCAATTTGCTGTGCTGCATACTCTTGTTTGATCGTATACTGACTCTCGATTGCAGCAACCGAATTTTCCTTGATTTGATTTGTTGCGACCCGGTCCTCCATCGTCAAGGGTGACCGGATATCTTCTTCTGCAATTGAGAATGGTTCTGCGGACAAGGCTTCTGGTCGAACGCTGACATACATCATCGTCGATACGATGAGATAGAATACTACTGTCAAAAGACCAACCCAGACCCCAACCTTGCGCATATCATCTCCCCCTTTTCCCTCTTTTTCCGTAACGGCTTAGGTCAAATCCTGACTATAAGCATCAACGATTTTCCGGACAAGTGGGTGACGTACGACATCAGCTGAGCCAAAGTGCTCAAAATGAATCCCTTTGACATTACCGAGCAAATGTAACGCTTCTTGTAGACCAGACGTTTTTCCACGCGGAAGATCGACTTGTGTTAAATCGCCCGTAACAATCATCTTCGAATGGAATCCGAGACGCGTCAGGAACATCTTCATTTGTTCCCGTGTCGTATTTTGCGCTTCATCGAGAATGACAAAAGCATGTTCAAGCGTCCGTCCTCGCATGTAAGCAAGCGGTGCGATTTCGATGACACCACGTTCAAGCAGACGAGCCGTATGCTCGACACCAAGCACGTCATGTAGCGCATCGTAAAGAGGACGTAGATAGGGATCGACCTTTTCTTTAAGATCCCCTGGAAGAAATCCTAGATTTTCTCCTGCTTCTACTGCCGGACGCGTCAGGACGAGTCGTTTGACGTGACCTTCTTTTAACGCTTTTGCCGCCATCACGACAGCAAGATATGTTTTTCCGGTTCCCGCTGGCCCAATACCGAATGTCAAATCACAGCGGTCGATTCCCCGAACGTAACGTGCTTGACCGAGTGTCTTTGCACGAAGTGGTTTTCCTTTATGATTCGTATGAATGACCGTATCGTAAAGTTCTAGCAGTTCATCCACACGATCTTGACGTGCAAGTTGAATGGCGCTCGTCGCGTCACGTTCCGTTAAAACAGCTCCGCGATTTACAAGTTGTTTCAAGACGCCTACGACCTGTCCTGCTAAGATCACAGACTGCTCCTGTTCGGATTGTGCCAACAGCTCATCTCCTCGATGGGTCAGCTGAACGTCAAGTTCTGCTTCCATCGTACGTAAGACTGCATCATTCGGACCGACGAATGCTTGAATCTGTTCTGAATTCGAAAATGCAAATGGGATTCTTTCGTTGAATATCACGTTGTGAATGGCCTCCTAGTCATGGATAACAAGTTGTCATCGCTTCATATCTAATCTCTTCCACTTTAGCACTTCCGCCGAAAAGATGGAAAGAAAAACCCGTTCCCACCTTTTAGGAAATAAAAAGAGTCGATCCTACGCGTTTCGTAGGATCGACTCACTAGACAAATATTAGCGTTTGCGCTTGGAAACAGGTGCACCAAGAACTTCACTCCAAACGATGGCACGTCGCATTTCATCTTGTGAAATCGTCGTTGCTGATGCTGAACGACTAGACGATCCAATGGCACCATCTGCTACGCTATCTTTGATTTCGCCAATCGTCGATGAGGACATCCCTTTTTTCGAATGTTGCTTTTGACGTTGGTCCAAACGTTGTTGCAATTCCGTTCGTTCATGAACGGGTCGCGCTTTCGTTTGCGTTACCCCCGGTTGTTTCTTCGTGGGTGCTTTTTTACGAACGACAGGTGGAGGTACCGTCTCTTGTCGCATCGTATCGACCTGTTCGGTCATTTGCTTCACATATTCACCGAACTCCTTTGAAGGAGTTCGGTTCGTCTGCTTCGGTTTTTTATCTGCTGCTTTTGAGATGACGGAGATGACACCGAATGCGATCATCAATCCGACCCATATGATATCCATACCGTCTCACCCTTTATTGTGAGTCATTTGGTGATGATTGCCCACCGATTGCTTGGCGCATTTTCGTATCTGCTGTCACGTTCAAGTAGTTCGCATAATCCATGACGCCAAAGTTACCGTCACGCATCGCTTCAGCGATAGCAAGCGGCACTTCCGCTTCAGCAGCGACAACCTTCGCACGCATCTCTTCAACACGTGATTTCATCTCTTGTTCACTTGCGATCGCCATTGCGCGACGTTCTTCGGCTTTCGCTTGCGCAATGTTCTTATCTGCTTCTGCTTGATCCGTCTGCAGAACCGCACCGATATTCTTACCGATATCAATATCTGCAATATCAATCGAGAGAATCTCGAACGCCGTACCCGAATCGAGTCCTTTTGCAAGAACCGTCCGTGAGATCATCTCTGGATTCTCAAGTACTTCTTTTTGGTCATTACACGAACCAATGGTTGAGATGACACCCTCACCAACACGTGCGATGACCGTTTCTTCCCCAGCACCACCGACGAGACGATCGATGTTCGCACGTACCGTGATCCGGGCTTTCGCTTTCACTTCAATCCCGTTCATCGCCACACCGGCAATGAATGGTGTTTCGATGACTTTCGGGTTAACCGACATTTGAACAGCTTCCAAAACGTTACGACCAGCAAGATCAATCGCCGCTGCGCGTTCGAAGCTCAACTCGATATTCGCACGGTGTGCTGCAATCAAGGCATTGACGACGCGGTCAACGTTACCACCAGCAAGGAAGTGACTTTCCAGTTGGTTCGTATTCAAGTTCAATCCCGCTTTAACCGCCTTGATCAACGGATTGACGATCTTAGACGGTGTTACTCGACGAAGACGCATCCCGACTAATGTAAAGATCGATACGCGTACTCCCGCTGCGAGCGAGCTAATCCAAAGTGGAATCGGAACGAGCGTGAAGAAGATGGCGAGGAAAATTAAAATTCCTCCGGATATGAGTAATACAGTCAATAATTCAGGTGTCATGTGTGGGACTCCTCCTTCGTATGTTGGACTCTAACAATGACGCGTCCATGCGTCACTTCTTTTACGACGATCGTTTCCCCCGCTTGAATGAAGGTCCCTTCCGTAACCGCATCGATTCGATTTCCGTCGATTTCAATTGTTCCTGACGGACGGAGAGGTGTCAGACTAACTCCTTCTTGTCCTAACAATTGCACTTTGTCTTGATGAGAAAGATAGCCTTTTTCAGACGATGTGGAATCTGTCAAAATCAAACCTCTCCATAATAAGGATTGATTCGATTTAATTCTGCGATATGCCCAGTATCCGGCCGCAAGTGATAGAAATACAGCAAGTCCAACCGCTATGCCTACTTGACCAACTGTAGCACCTGCCATGATCAGACTAGCAAGGACAGCGCCGATTCCGAGGACTCCAAAGATTCCGAACCCTGTGACGAATATTTCGACCAGTAACATGAGGACCCCGATCATGAAGACCGCCAAAATCATCCCTAAGCTAAACGTCATGCGTACGTTCACCCCTTTTCATTCGTGTCAGAAGCTGCTTCTTTTGCACTTTGATTCGTTACTATAATTATATACGCTTTCAAAACAAAAAGGTTTCATGACTATTCTGAATTCATCAAGAAACTTTTAATTGTGACAGGAACGACAAAAAAGGTGCCCCGAAGGACACCTTTTCGATGTATTAAGCGAGCCGTTGTTTGACGAGTCGATTAATTAATGCACCGTCTGCCTTGCCTTTAAGCTGTGGCATGACGATACCCATTACTTTCCCCATATCTGAAGGAGCAGAGGCGCCCGTCTGCGCAATAGCTGCGTCGACGATTTCCTGTACTTCTTCCTCGGAAAGCTGTTTTGGCATATAAGCTTCGAGCACGACAATCTCTGCTTGAATTTTCTCGACGAGATCGTGACGACCAGCGCTTTCGAATTCTCGGAGGGAGTCGTTGCGCTGCTTCATTTCACGTGAAAGAATCGTTAATTCTTCCTCGTCCGTCAATTCTTGCTTACCGAGTTTGATCGTTTCATTTTGCAGCGATGATTTCACCATCCGAATCGTCGTAAGACGATCTTTTTCACGTAGACGCATGGCTTCTTTCATATCCGCTGTCAAACGCTCCTGAAGACTCATGAGGATACACCCTCTCTAACGTTAGAACTTCTTACGCTTACGCGCAGCCTCCGATTTAAGCTTACGTTTTACACTTGGCTTTTCGTAGTGTTTACGTTTACGAACTTCTGCAAGCGTACCATCTTTTGAAACACCACGTTTGAAGCGACGAAGTGCGTCTTCAAGTGATTCATTTTTACGTACACGAGTTTCCACTAGTTTTCCCTCCCTCCGATATTACCGACTAAAGGAAACGTGTCAGACACGTCATACAACATTATAGTAGGAATATACAATTTGGTCAACAGTTGATTCTAGCGACTTTTCTATACCCTACGCTGTTCCTTTTTGTTCTTTTCTATCCTCTCATGGTTGCATCCGTTTGACAACAAAATCTAGTCATTCCTGTATCAAAATCCAGAAACTTTTTTGTAAGCGTTATCATGTATTTTTTAAAATGTTTTGTCAAAATGGGTGATGATGTGTCAAAATATAGACAATTATCAAATAAAGGAGTGTGACATCACTTATGAAAGAAGCAAAGCGCATCATCTGGGGATTGATTCTCGGGGTGATCCTCGGAATCATTCTTGCAACCTTACCGGATAAGTCGATTTATGAGGGATTGAATAAATATGCTTTACAGCCCATCGGGACAATCTTCCTGAACCTGATTAAGATGCTCGTCGTACCGATCGTTTTCTTCTCGATCACTCTCGGTGTCATGGGGCTCGGGAATCCAAAAGAGCTTGGTCGTGTCGGCGGAAAGGCAATCGGCTACTTCATGACGACGACGGCTGTCGCGATTGTCATTGCTCTCGGTTTGTCATTACTGATTAAACCGGGTACTCTCGGAAGCTTCTCTACAAATAACCTTGAATACGATAGTGGAAGTCTTCCCGATACGAGTTTGATCAACACAATCGTCGGTATGTTCCCGACGAACCCGATCACCTCGATGGCAGAAGGCAACATGTTGCAAATCATCGTCTTCAGTGTGTTCGTCGGTTTTGGAATCACATTCCTCGGTAAAAAAGTCTCGACGTTACGGACATTCGTCGAACAAGGAAACGAATTGATGACGTACCTCATCACACTCGTCATGAAGATGGCTCCGCTTGGAGCGTTTGCTTTGATCGCATCAGCAGTCGGTTCACAAGGTTGGGAATCGTTAAAAGCAATGTTCTTCTATATGCTCGTCGTTGTTCTAGCGTTAGTCGTTCATTCTTTATTCACATACGGTTCGACTGTTTCGTTACTCGGGAAGATGAACCCGTTCTTCTTCTTTAAGAAGTTCGCACCTGTCATGTTGTTTGCTTTCTCGACGTCTTCATCGAACGCAACACTTCCTGTCGCGATGCAAACGGCTCAAAAAGAGTTGAAGGTTCCGCGTTCCGTCTCAAGTTTCGTCCAACCTCTTGGTGCGACGATCAATATGGATGGAACAGCAATCATGCAAGGTGTCGCGACTGTCTTCATCGCGCAAGTCTACGCTGTAGATTTGACGCCAGGTCAACTTGCGACTGTCGTCCTGACAGCTGTTCTTGCCTCAGTCGGTACAGCCGGTGTACCGGGTGTCGGTCTCGTCATGTTGACGATGGTTCTTCAATCGGTCAATCTACCGGTCGAAGGGATCGCTTTAATCATCGGTGTCGATCGTCTTCTTGATATGATGCGGACAGCCGTCAACATCACTGGTGACGCAGCATGTGCCGTCATCGTCTCGAAATCGGAAGAAGGTAATCTGAAAGAAGAAGAGAACGAAGAAACGGATGAGCGTTACGCTTGATTGCACGTTTCTCGACTGACGAAAAGGACGTTCCGCCAACTGCGGAACGTCCTTTTTTATCTGTTCACTTATTTCGATAAGACGAATGAGCTAAGTCCTTCGACACGAACCGTACCTGATACTTTACGGATTGCTTTGGTTCCTGCTTGTTTACCGTCTACAAGCAACTTCCATTTCCCTGTCGGTAACTTCATATCGACTGCTGTCCGATTCGCATTATGAATGACGTAGAGATCATCCTTTTGTTGTGGCGCAGCATCATCTAATCGATAAGCGATGACTTGTGCCGGTGCTGTTTCAAACGTCAGGTAACGACGAATGTCTTTTGCTGTTGCTAAATGAAGTACTGGATTCTTTTTACGTAACTCGATCAATCCTGTCATATAATCAACGTCTTGTTGACGGTCCATCTTCCGTTTCCAGTCGAGCTGGTTGACAGAATCCGGTGATTTATACGAGTTATGGTCTCCGCCCTTCGTCCGCATGAAGTCCTGCCCCGCATGGATGAACGTCGTTCCTTGTGACGTCAACAAGATACTTGAAGCCAAACGATGCATCTTTGTCTTCGTTGCGTCATTGTCTTGTGGATTCGTCAGGTTTAACTTATCCCAAAGCGTATGGTTATCATGGGCTTCAACGTAAGTGATGGCTTGATCTGGTTCTTGCGTAAATCCTTGAATCTCTTTGTCATAAGCAATCTCTCCGACGATTCCGCGTTTGATGCGCGTTTCAAGACCGGTTGTTCCGTTAATGAAACCAGCATCTGAATCGATGAAGACGCTACCTTTGAGCGCATCGCGTAGATTGTCATTGAAATGTCCGATTCCTGGCATTTGTTTTGTATTCGTTTGGTTGGCCTTATCTGCATCCGGAAGCGGTGTTCCAAGGCTCCACCCTTCTCCGAATACGAGAATCGACGGGTCAATTCGTTTTGTCGCCTGTTTAACAGCATTCATCGTCTTGACGTCGTGAATGCCCATTAAGTCAAAGCGGAATCCGTCCCAGTGGTATTCTTTCGCCCAATATGAGACAGAGTCAACGATCAATTTGTGCATCATTTGACGCTCAGATGCTGTATCGTTTCCGACACCCGTTCCGTTTGCTAAATCGCCGCCTTCTGTATAACGGTAGTAATAACCAGGAACGATTTTATCAAGGTTTGATGCTTTTGCGTCAAACATGTGGTTGTAAACGACATCCATGACAGCACGAAGTCCATTGTCATGTAGCCCTTGAATCATCTGTTTCATTTCTGTGATTCGGACTTTTGGATCATAGGCGTTTGTCGCATACGATCCTTCTGGTGCGTTATAGTTCTTCGGATCATAACCCCAGTTGTACGATTTAAGCGGGTTCGTCTCATCGACGGATGCTGTGTTGAAATCATAGACTGGAATGAACTGAACGTGCGTGATGCCAAGTTCCTTCAGATGATCAAGCCCTGTCTTCGTCTTCGTTTTCTTACCATCCTTCGTCAAACGCGTACCTGGCTCGATGACGCCAAGGTACTTCCCTTTTTGTTTGATGCCTGAATCGTAACCTGAATTCGTCACATCAAACATCGATAAATCACGGACGTGTGATTCATAGATGATCGCGTCTGTCGCATGGCGAAGTGGCATTTTCCCATTCGTCCAGCGTTTTGGATCCGTCTCGCGTAAGTCGACGACGACACCTTGGTCGCCATTGACGGCGACTGCTGTCGCATACGGATCAACAGCACGCGTCGATTCTTTGGCGTGTTTGACTTCGTATGTGTATCCGACACCGTCAAGATCACCCTTGACCGTCACTTGATACACACCACGATCCGTTCGTTCCATCTTGATTTCACGCGTGATATCTTTTGTCGTAGCAGCTTCTTGTTTTGGTAAGCGATACAATTCGAGCTCGACCGCTTGTGCTGTCGGTGCCCAGACTTTAAACGTCGTCTTCGATTTTTGATAGTCGACACCGAGTTTTCCATCGTAGGCATACTTTTGGTCGAATGCTTTCGAACGGAGCACTTTACCTGCTTCAAGAATTGCTTCTCCAAAAACAGGATGAGATGCTCGGACGACTTTTGCTAAATCGATATCTGAAGTGACTTCGACTTTTACCGTTTTGGCATCGATTGCTGACACGACTGGATTCGTCACGCCTTCAAACGTAAATGCCTTTAAGTCTTCTTCCGTCAGCGGTGCATTCGTTTTTAATGTCATCGTCCGGAAGTCATCTGCTAAAAAGCTTGTGATTTTCGGTGTGCGATCAATTTCCGGTTTGCTGTAGTATACCGTCTGATCTCCTTCAATCAACCAGATGTCTTTCGCCCCTGCATAAAAGAAACGATCAGCTCCGTCTTTTTCCGACCATCCTTCAAGATGCGGAATGACGCCTGCAAGACGTGCTTTCGTCGGATTATCGAGTGTTACTTTGGCAACGGCACCAAACTCATCTTGCTTGTCGAACTCGAATCGCTTGCCATCTTGCTCTTCCGGCCAAGACCAGACACCATACTTGTCATAATCATTGTCATACCGGTAATAGTGGATGTTCGTATCGATATTTTCGACATCTGCTCCATTGCTTGGATTGACTGTCGAGATGTTCTTACTTCCCGACTCGATCCAGATTTCAGCAACACCATTTTTAATCATATCTTTCGTGATGAAGCGATCATTTTCAGATCCCCCATCCTTGTTCCAGTTATCATCTCGAACGATGAAGCCGATTTTTTCCGGCTGATCAACTGGAAATTCATAAGCTGCGATTTTCCCGTAAGCATCCTCGCCGTTAAAAGCGTGAGCTTTATTCGGAAAATAATCCGGACCATTTGCCCATAACCACAGATTCCAATCCTTTGTGGCATTTGGGTCTTCCTTGTAGTGAATGATGACCAATGTCGACTTCCCTTTTTCCAGTGCTTGACCGGATAAAGAGAGTCCACTAAATATCAGTGCAAACGTTAGCGCAACGATACAAACGAATCTCATGCGTTTCATACGGTAGCCATCTCCTTTTGGTATGTAATCGTTTTCATTTTGCATCCGTTTACAAGTCCTGTCAAAGCCTATTTCATCGGTTTGATCGAAAATAAGACTTTTGAACCAAGCACTTTTTTTCAAAAAGAGCGATGTTACTTTAGAGAAAAACAGGAAAAAGCGTCTCCACAATCATGTGCTAGAGACGCTCATCCTGGTTTGTTTGATGGTAATACTATTTATGGCTTACGATCGTGCGAGAAGTGTAGCGATCGTCTGCTTCGTCTGTTCCATTGATTCGTCCGATGCAAAGAAATACCAGACACCATCACTTGCGATATATCCTTCTCCATCAATTTTCAGCGGCTTCAATTGTTCGAACCCACGCTGATTCTCCTGCGCTAGCTGCGCTGCGACATCAAGTCCGATATTCGTCGTAAAGTTGTTTTTCATAACGTCCGTAATCTTTTCGAGTTGCGTCAACAACTGTGGTCCAGCAAGCTTCATTCCGACGGCTTCTAGCACTTGACGCTGACGAATTTGTCGACCCATATCGCCGAGTGGATCTTGCTTTCGCATACGTGCGTAACCACTCGCTTCAAGACCCGTCAGATGAATTTTCCCTTTCTCATACTCCTTTTGAAGACGGCGGTCGTTCCAACTGAAGGCAGATGGATTGTCGACCGTGACACCCCCAACAGCATCGACCAACTCAATCAATCCATCCATGTTGATCTTCGCATAATAAGGAATATCGGTCTCAAACGTCTGCTCCACCGTTTCGACTGTCTCTTTCACACCCCCATAGGCATAGGTATGATTGATCTTAGTCTTTTCGCCAGACGGCACGGTTACCTGCATATCTCTTGGAATAGACAGGGAAGTCGCTTGTCTTGTTTTTGGATTGAATGAAAGAAGCATGATGGCATCGGCACGTCCCTTATCATTTTTCCGTTCATCCACACCAAGTAACAAGACATTGACCGGCTTCATCGATTCGAGTGGCTTCGGCTGCTCTCCATCTAACGGTGTTAAGAATGCATCTGCCGTTTGCTTCACTTTTAAAAAAGCTAAACCAGCTGATGTATTAGCAATCAGAACGAACCCTAGTAGGAGCGCACTCAATACGCGCCAAACAAGACGCGGTTTTCTTTTCGCCATTCGGGATCTCATATCATGAACTCCTTCATAGTGTGTTTTCATACGTCTTCATCAATCCAGCAATGTTCGAGTTATGCAAGAACAACACGGAGTCGACTTGTTTTTGTTTAGCGAACTGCGAGACGTCGAATGATTTTGGCACATAACGAACGTCGACGACTTCCAGATTGGCACTTTTAGCAAGGAACGGTAAGACAGGATTCGCGAATGAATCCTTTAAGACGAGAATCGTTGGTCGATCATTCTTCGTTTGCTCTTTCATCGACATGATGCCGTGATTCCCGCGCAAGAATACTTCATACCGATCGACGTAATCTCCCTCCTGCTGAACGAAGGATTCATCAATGATTGGACGATCGCATGCCCCGTCGTAACAGACATCGATCCCTTTAAAGAATGCTGGTCCATAATAAGCTAACTGATCACCGGACGTCGCGTACGCAAGCGTCGTCTTTCGCGCTAATGAACCATAATAGGCATGCTCATCCTCTTTACGATCTGCTTTTGATGGTGTGACCGGTTGCAATCCCATCCCCTTCGTAATCGTCTGGTATGCTGACGCTGCTCCGTCGATATTCCAGTGATGGTCCGTCTTGAAGTAGTCCGTTAGTTTTAATTGATCAAGTGACAAATTCGTCATCCCCGCAGCCTTGAAGTCACGAATCATTCCTGCGTAACGTGTCCGTGCATTCGAAGCAACATACGATGGGATCAACTGATCGCGTTCAGCAATGACCGTCTTCGATGGAGCTAGCGCCATATAGACGGGTCGATCGACTTCTTGCACGAATTGCTGAAACGCGTTTGGAATCTGGACTTGAGTCGAGGCACTCGGTTCGATCATATAGCCATTTTTAGCTGTATAGATTCCATTACGAAAAGGCTGTCTGAAGACATCCTTCGATAGTAGCGCCTGCATCTCAACGAACGTCCCTCGCAAAAGTAGTTGGTCCGTGAAATACGTCTCCATCTTCAGCATGTCTTTTCCAGTCGCGATTCCTTCGATCGTCGGATCGACCGATTGTGCGAGTGTACGATTTTCTAACTGGGAACGCACACGATCCTCTCGGACGATCGTTCCGACACCAATCGTTAACAAGATGAGTAAAAAACTAATCGTCGTCACCCACATCATGATCCGTTCAAAAGAAGTCGTCCGTTTTTGTCCCTGCTTATTTTCTGTTTCAAGTGGCTGTGCCATCAGTAGACCTCCTTTTTAGAAGCGGAAATAGATGAATGGGTTAAACGTACTTGCAACAAGTGCTGATGTCGCCAAAAATAGTAGCAACATCGCATATCCATACTGCATCGTCGTACCAATTCTTCCGAGTGACACAACTAATCGCTCTCCGATGATTTTCGGAATCGGTGTCGCTGCGATGCACGCGACAAGCAGTAGAACACCATTTTGGACAAGCTGGTAGCTCGCGCGTTCATCCCAGATCACATCTGGTACGAACATCGCTTGAATGTACGTAACGGCTTCCGGGAACGTCTCGGAACGGAAGAATACCCAACCGACCAACACAAGTACGAGTGTCCAAACGGTCGAGAAGACTGGCATTTTCTCCAACCATTTCCCGAGAAATGCTTTCTCGAGCATGATCCAGATTCCGTAATACGCTCCCCACGCGACGAACGTCCAACTCGCACCATGCCAAAGACCTGTCAGCATCCAGACAATTGCTAAGTTGCGATACTGTAACCACGGTGAGACACGATTTCCACCAAGCGGGATGTAGACATAATCCCGGAACCACGATCCGAGCGAAATATGCCAACGACGCCAAAATTCAGAAACAGACTTTGAAATGTAGGGATAGTTAAAATTCTCAAGAAAATGAAATCCGAACATCAAAGCTAGTCCAATCGCCATATCACTGTATCCCGAAAAATCGAAATAGATTTGTAAGGCGTAGGCGATGATCCCGATCCAAGCAAGCCCCATCGAAAGATCTTTCATATTGAAGATGGCATTCGCGACCTGACCACATCCATTGGCAAGAATCAGTTTTTTAGCTAAGCCGATCGTAAACCGACGAACCCCTCGGGCAAAATCGGAAACCGTCTCTTCTCGTGACTCGATTTGGCTCGCAATCGTGTTATAGCGAACGATCGGACCCGCGACGAGTTGGGGAAAGAACGCGATATAAAGGGCGAGGTCAAGCGGATTCTTTTGCACCGCTTCCTTCCCTTTGTAGATGTCGATGACATAACTCATCGCATGAAACGTATAGAACGAGATTCCGAGTGGCAAGACGACCTCTGGTACGAACCATCCTAATCCGAATGTCTCGTTGACTGAACGAACAAAAAATCCGCTGTACTTGAACCAGCCGAGTAACCCCAGATTGACTGCGATCATACTGAACATGATCCACTTGACGCCGATTCGGTGTCGATACAGATCGACGAACAAGGCGAAGAAGTAGTTGATTGTGACGCTCAGTAGCATCAGCAATGCAAAACGCGGTTCTCCGAATGCATAAAAGAATAGACTCGTCACTAATAACCAGCCATTTCGGAAGCTGCGGGGGAGTAGGTAATAGACGATCAACACAGTCGGTAAGAACAGAAATAAGAATATCGTCGAACTAAATAGCATACGTCGCTTCCTCCCCTGCCGTGACATGTTGCACAATCTGAATGTCCCGGAGATGGACCCGGAAGCTCCCCTCTTGCAAGAACTTCCATGCCACCTTGAAATACTTCGCTCCTGGTACTCGTTTCATCTGTACATGAACGACTGTCTCATTCGTCAATGTGACGGTTTCCGTTTCCGATCCCATCCGTTTTTTCTGTCCATACTGCATCTTGAATAACTGAACGACACATGGTGCATCGACTTCGAAATGACAGGTCATCTCGATGATGTCTCCTGTAATCGTGGCGTCTGACCGGTACAACTTTGAAGGAGGATGTTGAAATCCTTGATCAAACAACTGAATGTACAATTTGTCGTCTGCCGTCGCTTCTTGAAAATCAAAATAGACACCATCTGCAGCATCCTCAAGCAAGATTTTTTCCTGCGTTCCGAATGGAAAGAACTGATAAATCGCTGGAGGAATACGTTGACTCATACAGGTACCTCACTCATGATGGCATCGACGATTCGCTCTGCTGCCTGTCCATCGCCATAAGGATTCGCCGCTTGTGCCATCGATTGATAGAACACCTGATCCGTCAACAATTGATGACTCATCGTATAAATCATCTCTGGGTTCGTTCCGACGAGCTTCAACGTTCCAGCTTCGACCCCCTCTGGACGTTCTGTCGTCTCTCGTAAGACAAGAACAGGCACGCCGAGCGAAGGTGCTTCCTCTTGAATCCCACCTGAGTCAGTCAGAATGAAGGATGCCCGAGCCGCAAGATTATGGAAGTCAAATACATCAAGTGGTTCGATCAATTGAATCCGCGGATGATGCTCCAAGCGAGCTGCCGCCTCTAGTACGACCGGATTCGGATGAACCGGATAGACGATTTCGACTTCTGGATGTTCGTTCGCTAGTCGCTCGATTGCATCAAAAATCGTTGCCAGTTGTAAATGATTCTCACGGCGATGAACCGTCAAAAGAACGAGTTTTCGTCCCGACTTCTCTAGGCGCGATAGGACAGGATGTGTATATGTCGGTGATACAGTCGTCTTCAACGCATCGATGACCGTATTACCGGTTACGATGATTGGCGTCTGCTTGTTCTCAGCACGTAAGTTCATTGCGGCCTGTTCAGTCGGTGCAAAATGATAATCCGCCAACACACCTGTCAATTGACGATTCATCTCTTCTGGGAACGGCGCATACTTTTCATATGTCCGTAATCCTGCTTCCACATGACCGACTGGAATCTGTTGATAGAACGCCGCTAAAGAAGCAGCGAACGTCGTCGTCGTATCCCCATGGACAAGGACGAGATCCGGCTGTTCCTTTTCGAGGACGCGACGCATCGCGTTTAAAATACGCGCCGTCATTTCCTCTAACGTCTGACGCGGACGCATCAAATCCAAGTCATGGTCCGGAGTGATCTCGAACAGTTCAAGGACCTGATCGAGCATCTCTCGGTGTTGTGCTGTAACGACGACGATTGGTTCGACGTCCTGACGATTTTCAAGTGCTTTGACGACCGGCGCCATTTTGATCGCCTCTGGTCGTGTTCCGAATACAAGCATGACACGTTTCATTTACTTCATCCCCTATCTCATTTCATGACGATTGTTCAATCGTCTCGCCCATCATTTGCTGATCCACGGAACCGATCCGTTCCGTTCGTTTCTTAGCTACGTAATGGGAGGCTTGCTTTTTTGATAACTGTTTGTACCAATATAGATATTTATTGTATTCAGCCAACGTTTCGTTCGTCGGACCAAATAGACGTACTTCCCCGTATTCCAACCAAAGGATTTTTGTACAGAAACTCTTTACCTGGCTGAGCGAATGACTGACGAAAAAAATCGTTTTCCCTTGATCGCGGAATTCACGCATCTTATCGAGGCACTTTTCGGTAAACGTTTGGTCTCCGACTGAGAGTGCTTCGTCGATGATCAAGATATCTGGATTAATATGAATCGAGATCGCAAAACCAATTCGAGCTCGCATGCCGCTCGAATATGTCTTGACCGGCTGATCGATGAACTCCCCAATATCAGCGAACTCTAAAATTTCTGGAGTAATCGTCTCGATTTGTCGTTTCGTCAAGCCCATCATCAGCCCTTTTAATTCAATGTTATCTCGCCCCGTCAGTTGACTATTCAATCCACTAGAGATAGCAATCAATGCTGACTTTCCACCCAATGTAACCCGACCGTACGTCGGTGGTGTCACGTTAGCAAGCAGATGCGATAGTGTCGATTTCCCACTTCCGTTGATGCCAACGACACCGACGATTTCTCCCTCTTCCACAGAAAAGGAGACGTTCTTCAGAGCATAGAACGATTTTCCATTCACCTTACCGAACAACACTTCTTTTAGCTTGTCGATCGGTCGGGCATAGAGCATGTACCGTTTCGATACATTCTCAAACACGACATGACCCATCGTTCTCCCTCCTATACGTAATCGATGAAATAGCGTCGGAATCGAATGTGAATCGATGCTCCAACAAGTAAGATTGCGAGCGTCATACACCAGAAATACACGCCGTACCACATATGATCGAGCAGATAACCCGTTCCGATGAGTGCGGACCGATATCCCTCAATCAAATAAACGAGTGGGTTTAACATCAACAACATCTTGAATAACGAGTGATCTGGCGGAATCCACATGATTGGTGTTAAATACATCAGCATGCGAATCGCAGATGTCACCATGTTTTGCACATCTCGAATCATCGTCGCAAGTGCGGATAACAATAAGGAAACCGCATAGAGGAATACGACGCCCGCCGGTACGATATATAGGAGTTCAAACGTATGCCATCCCGGGAAGTAACCGAAGGCACACCCTAAAATGATCGTCAAAGCAATCATCGCGAGATGACGGTAGAATTGTGCCAAAATGACATACGCCGGAATCGTACTCAATGGAAAATGCATCTTCGAGACGAGGGCGACCCGACCATAAATCGACCGGGAACCACTTGGAATCGTACTGCCGATGAAGAACCAAGCAATCAATCCACTGACGAGCCAAAAAACGAACGGAATTCCATCGACTGGATGCCCACCACGAATCCCGAAGCCGAATACGACCCAGTAGACACCGATTTGGAGTAGTGGCGTCATGATCTCCCAAAACCAACCCAGGTATTGCATGCTATATTGACTCTTTGTTTCATAAAGCGAGAGTCGAAAGATCAGGTATAGATGATCCTTCAACTCTCCCCCAATCGTTCGTAACGCGTTCATATCGCTTTCGCATCCACTTCCGTCACGCGGTGCGTATGCAAATTACCGAAGTTCAGGACTTTGACAGCGTCGAGCGCTTTGACGATCCCTTTCGTATCGAAGAGCAATGGTGTCCGCATGTAGTTTGCGAGACGACGTGAATCGAATTGTTTGAATTCATCATGATCGACCAAGACAAGCGCTAGATCAGCGCCTTGAATCGCTTCCAACTCATCAACGAGTTCGAAACGTGTCGAGATCGAGCGTTCGACGTGCGGATCACAGACAGCGACGTCAAGTCCACGGTCGAGTAATTGTTCAATGACTTCGACAGCTGGACTCTCGCGCATGTCGTCGACGTTTCCTTTATACGTGACACCAAAGACGGCGATTTTTGGACGGACACGCGAACCGACGAGACGCGCTGCTTGTTCGGCAACGAATTGTGGCATCTGAACGTTCGTTTGTCGTGCCGTATGAATGATGCGAGCAAGCGATGGGGCTTTTGCGACGATGAAGTACGGATCCACTGCGAGACAGTGACCACCGACTCCCGGTCCCGGATGATGCAAGTTCACACGTGGATGCATGTTCGCCATCTCGATTACATCTAAGACGTTGATCTCTAGCTGATGACATACTTGCGTTAATTCATTTGCAAGAGCAATGTTGACATCGCGGAACGTATTCTCCATCAACTTCGACATTTCGGCTGTTTTGGCATCGGTCCGGACAATCTCACCTTGAACGAATGTTTCGTAGACGGCAGCTCCTGCTTCCGCACACGCTGGCGTCAACCCACCGACGATGCGGTTATTATGGATAAGTTCATGTAAGATTTGTCCTGGTAAGACACGCTCTGGGCAATGGACGACATAGACGTCTTCACCAATCGTAAAGCCGGCTTCTTCAATCAATGGACGAACATGGTCATCCATCGTACGTGGTGCAATCGTCGATTCGACGATAACGACATTCCCTTTTTCAAGGAATGGCAGCATATTGTTAACCGCTGAAATAACATATTTCAAATCACATGATTTATACGTATCGTTTAAGTTAGGAGTTGGAACGGCGATTAAGAAGACATCGGCTCGTTCTGGCGTAAGTGTCGCTCGGAATTTTCCGTTCGCGACGACCCGTTTGATGACATCCTCGAGTCCTGGTTCTTCAATATGAATCGTTCCCGTGTTCAGAAGATTGACGATTTGTGGATCGATGTCGACACCTACGACTTCCGTGCCATGATCCGCGAACATCGCAGAAGAAGGTAATCCAATATATCCTAGTCCTATTGTGCAAAGTTTCATTTTGTCATTCCTCCATCGAGTTAGTCATACTAGCCAACGAACGATCTGTGGCTTGGCTGTAACTAGACCATAACGACATTTCCTTTGCTTTCCAATGCTTCTAACCATCTCTTAAACCATTCTTCACAGACCTTACATTTCCAGTGTTTTCTATCGTTTTTGTAAATCTTATGAAGCTTTCGCGAATCCTTCGTGTCTATTCGAATGAAACAAAACGACTCGTCAGGAATCCGCCTTCATTGCACGTGGATTTCCCTTCGAGTCGTTGACTATTTTTCTTATTTTGCGCCAGATTCCATGAAAATCGAGTCATAGACAGCAAGAAGTCGACCTTTTTCTTGCTCCCAGTTGTATTGTCTCCTTGCTACGCTTGCTCGTTCCTGCATCGCCCGTCGCAAGTTCTCATCCTTCACTAGACGATTGACCGCCTCGGCGATACTCTGCGGTGATTCGACATCGACGATTAATCCAACTCCTTCTGTTTCGACGACACGACGGATTTCTGGTAAGTCGGCCGCGATGACAGGAATCAACGCCGCCATGTATTCGAATAGTTTATTCGAAGAAGCGGAATAATGATTGAAGCAAACGTTCTGGAGGACTTGAAAGCCGACCGTCGCCGCTGCCGTGTAACTGGGTAGTTCAGCAAGCGGAACCTTATCAATGAAGCGGATACGAGACTTTTCCGATGATTGCGTGGCCAGTTGCATCAGTTTCCCTTTTAACTTTCCATCTCCAACGAAAATAAGTGTTCCTCGATCGATGAACGGCATCGCTTCAATGAGTCGCTCCAGTCCACGTCCTTCCTGGATCCCGCCTTGATACAACAAAATCGGCTCGTCTGGTGCGAGTGCTAACTCTTCGCGTAACGGTCGCGGTTGCGGAATAATCGGTTCGTAAAACGGATAATTGTGCAAGACGGATGGTCGGGTTCCATATAATTTTTGATGATAATCTGCACGCGTGTCATTTTCAACGATTGTCTGGTCGACGAATCGAAGCAACCAGCGTTCTAATTTCCCTTGCATGCTTCCGTATCCTGTCCGATCGGTCTGGACTTCATGCGAGTCATAGACGATTTGTGCACCACGCGCCGCCCCAATCGCTTGTGGTAACGTATTGACATCGTTCGCATGCATGACGTCATAATCATGCTTCCGGGCAGTACGTGTCATACGAAGAATGCCGAAACTGTTATATAGGGCGTAACGGATGAATCGACTTCGCATGAGTAAAAAGAGCACGAGCATCACGGGAATAAGCCATGGCGCAAGAAGCGCACCCATCAATCCGATAACAAGGGTCCGTTTTTTCCGTTTGCGAAAGAACGGGAGCCACCTCGCAAAAGGTGGCGTCCGGTCGATTCGAATGACGCGAAACCCAGACATCGGGTATTCGACTTCTGGAAATGTTCCGTCATTTAAGCAGTATAGGTCCACGCGGTGTCCTGCTTCGACAAGTGCCGTACATTCACGTAAGACACGGGCATCATTCGTAAACGGATTCCAAACAAACATTCCAATGCGCTTCATTCTGCGACCGCCTTTCGTGACTGCGTTTGTTCGATGGCTTCAAACAAGCGCTGTTCATTTTGTTCCCAATCGAAATGGCGTTGGACGTAATCCACACCCGCCCGTCCCATCGCTGCACGTTTCTCTGGATTTCGTGATAACTCGAGAATATGATCAACGATCTCCTCTTTTTTCCGCTGGACAGACACATAACCGGCTCCTGCTTCTTCGATGACATGCGCCGCATGACCGGATACCGCACCGACGATGGCACAGCCCATCGCCATGTAGTCGATGATTTTGCCTGGTGTCACTGTATCGAACGCTGTACTCTCGACGAGTGTCGCAAAGGCGATGTCACTCTTCGCGAGTTGTTTCAACGCATCCCAGCGTGGCATTGCGTCAAGAAACTCGATATTCGTCAATCCACGTTCCTTGACGAGTCGTTCGAACGTTTGCTTGTGATAGCCGTAACCAACGACTTGAAAGCAGATATCCCGTTCTTGTTGAAGTTCCTGTGCGACGTCAAGCAACAAGAACACATCTTGTGCGAGTCCGATATTCCCTGTATACACGACGCGCACTTGTTCCGATACTTTTCGGCGTTTGATCAACCACTCATTTTCCTCGATGGAGTTTGGGATGTAATGAATTTTTTCCGGTGCAATGCCCCGCCCTTCAATATACGATCGAAACCCCTCACTGTTGATGACCAATTGATCTGCCTGACGATACATCCACTTTTCAAGCCAGTAGAGCGGAGTCAATAAGAGACGCGATTTCGTGATTCCGACGCCAATCAACGATTCCGGCCATAAATCACGTACATCGAGAATCAAAGGAGCCTTTTTGACATGTTTCGCGACGACCCCGACGAGCCCCATGAAGATGGATGGCGTCGTCGCATAGATGTAGGCATAGGATTTCGGGTCATATCGCACCTCTTTTACCGCGAGCACGAATTGTTCCACGAACAAGCGAAGACGCCGCCATAAATTATTCGTCGCCCGGACGTCACGCGGTTGGATACGGGTTACATGTGCCGTATCGAGGCTCGGTTCATCCCAGAACATCGAGTCCGTATAAAGTTCTGCCGTCGGATAGAGCGGTTCTGACGTCAACACATGGACGTCACTTCCCGCTTGTTCCATCCGCTTGAAGATATTCTTCATTCGGTTTGCCGCACTCCCGATTTCCGGATAGAAATTTTGACAAATCATCAAGACGTTCATCGACGACTCCGGCGCTGCTTGAGTTGACGTCGGAACTTCCAGTAGCGGACGACGATTTTTCCGAGCTTTGATCGCGCGAGTGAGCGGTATTTTGATTTCCATGATGCATTCGCCTCCAGCAATTCCAGATTTGTCACCAATGATCCTTCGAATCGATCAAGCAGTACGGCATATTGTTCTTCGAGCATCTTGTACTGTTCACGCTGTTCCTGTAGTTGCTGTTCATGACGTAGCAATTCGACTTGAGCGTGTTCCAATTGGTCCGTTTGTTCCCCTAACCGTTGTACTTTTCGTTCTAGATTCTGTTGCTTGCGTTTTAAATCAATGATCGTCGCGAGATGCAATCGTTCCACCTCTTCAAAGGCGTCTTCAAGCCATTCGACTTCCGCCGGTAGAATCGATCGACCGGATCGAGGTTCCGGATAGACTTGAATCGTGATCCCAAGCCACTTGTCAATCCGCTCGATCGTCTCGATCTTACCGAAGGGTGTCAACTGTTCAAGCAGTCGATTTAAATAATACGTCCGTTTGTGATCCGCATAATCGTTCACTCCAAATGGGACTGTGATGACGAGTCGTCCTTCTGGTGCGATGAACGAGACGGCACGGGCGATAAAGCGCTCTGGCTCCCCGATATGTTCCAGTACTTCCGTCATCAAGACTGTATCGAATTGAATGTCAGGTGTGTACGTCATGACATTTGCTTCATGTAATTCCACTTTTTCTTTTACGGATGCCGGTTCTTCAAGTAACGCTTGTTTGGCCTCGATGATCGCTTCTGATAACACATCGATCCCGATGACATGTTTCCCTTCGCGTCCGAGCAAAATCGGGACGACTCCACCCGAACAACCAATATCTAAAATGTGCTCTCCTTTTGCTTGTCGAACGATCCAGTGAACACGCGCGCGGACTTTTTTACCGAATCCACCGCCTAACTGATCGTAGTAGGCAGCTCGGATTTGATCCTTGGGGCGTGCTGTTTTCATCGATGCCGTCATTTTTGCACCTCCTCGAGTAGTAAGTGTTGAAGTCGATCCGTCTCCTGTCGATCTGCAAGCTCCATGAATCGACGAATCAACGGGTTCGTCAACGTGATTGGTTCATAGAATCCGATGATCGTGCGTAGTAATGCGACACTCGGTGCAAAGTCCTTATCACTGCAGTAGCGTAACTTGACAAGATACCAATGCTCAAAGAAATGCTCGAATCGAGTTTCCTTGTATTCCTCTAGCACTCCATAGCGAGCGAATTTCTCAGCTCGTGCCCGTTCTCGGACGACACTTCGTTCAAAGAACTTCACCGTCAATGCATTCACGGTTGACCCTGCAACTGCTGCGTAATAATAATGGATGACTCGATTGACGAGTAAGACACGGTTCGCGCGAAGCATCAATTCTTGGAAGAACAAGGAGTCCTGACCGACCGCACCGACGACTTGTTCCAATTGATGCTCGAGCAGGAAGGTACGACGGACGACGAGTGCTTGAATGCTTTGTACCGCAAACCGATGTTTCAATAGAAAAGCTTTCGGATCCTCACAAACCGTTCGTCCTTGTTTACGAATCGTTGGCAAGGCGATGATGCTCGTCTTCTCGGCAAGCTTTTTCATATGCCCTGCTACAAAATCAAGTGATGGATCTTTTTCTAGTTCTTGAAGCAAAAAGGCATATCGATCACTGAGTACCTCGTTATCCGGATCAAGGAACGTCACATAGTCAGCTCGTGCCATCTCGACTCCCTTGTTACGCGGACGTGAAGCACTACCGCTTCCGCCTGTCTCGAAGAAATAAGTTCTGACATTTCCATAGCGTCGCGCGAGACGCTCTACGGCTTGACGTGTCGCTATGTCCGTCGATCCATCATCTACGAGTAAAATCTCCGAATCCATGAATCGATCCATCCGCGTTAGACTGGCGAAACATTTATACGTGAGGTGTTTCCCATTGTTATAGATCGGAACGACGACCGACAGTTGCGGGGTCTGATTCGTCGGAACTACCGTCTGCTCGTTCCACTCAAATTGATCGAGCAACAGTGTTTTTCCGTTCAGTTCATCTGCCTGGAACATGTCATATCCGATAGCTGACCGCCAAACGATCGCACCGTTTCGGCTACCGCTCATCTCTTGTACATGATACGGATGCTCGCTTCCCTTTCGGACGATGCTGGCATCGCTATATTTAAAGCCATTCACGAGGTCCTCTAAATAATATTCGCCGTAAGATTCCTGTCCATCCATCCAAGCTACGAGATCCGCTTGATCATAGGTTTGCTCCGTCAACGTATCCGCTGAGACGATTTCGTCTGGTGTGAGACTTTGGCGATCGATTGCGTTACGAATGGCTTCCCCGTCTTGAGCGACAACGACTAATAAGCGATGTTCCCGTGTCTCAGGTACTCGTCCAATGAACGCTAGGATCTGATCCATCCGTTCGAAGACTGTATGTTCCGTCATGACGGCACGAAGTCCTTCTGCTCGCAATCGTTCGATTTCTTCTTGCGACGTACGTTCTACGATCGCCGTCGCCTCCTGTGCGTCATGCACGGTGAAGATATTCGGAAACTCGTTGTTGACGGCGATACTGTAATTCGACAGGATCAAATTCCCGAGTGCTTGCGATTCATAGACGCGACGAGCACACATCGTTTTACTGTATTTGATGCTATTCAGGTTCAAGACCCAGTCGTAACATTTACTGACTTGTTGTAAAGCATCATAAGGAATCGCTGGTGCGACCCGTGATTGATAGCGCTCCGGAAACTGATAGGCTGGTAAGTCGAGATGATAATTCCGGTCCACGATATCGAGTTCGTGCGAGGATTGCATCACCCCATCAAACAACATCTCCGTATCTTTCACGCGCTCCGGATATTTCGCCATCCAGCTACCGGCAAATAAAACGCCTTTCTTTCGGCTACGTGTCGCTCCGATCGGATTGTGAATCAATGGATTGACACCAAACGGCATCGCCATGATCCGATCATGACCACATAAGACGCGGTATTCAGGAATCATCGCCTCATCTGAAGTCAGGACATAATCGGCAGCTTGCGCCACGTCTTGAAACCGTTCATGATTGCTCGGATCTTCCGTCGATTGAAAGACGACTGGAATTCCTTTGGCTTTGACTTCCTGCATCATCGAAAGCAGTCGTTGGCGTTTCTTTGAATTCGGTGTGGCGACACCTTTCCAATCGTCTCCTCGTAACCCCTTCCATGAGGAAACGACTAAAAAGAGATCAATCTCACGCTCGAAGACTTCTTCGAATGTATGCGCATTGACGTAGTGGAGATGAACGGCATCTTCATAATAGGCATACATGAATTCCGAGCAGACGATTGCCATCTCGATTGGTCGCTTTTCATAGTAACGCGTCGTCGTCCGGACCGGAATCTCCGAGACATCCAATTGATTCAGCAGTGATGCTTGGCTATTTTGTCGATAACGTGTCGTCGTATTATTAGAAGTTCGAACCGTCGGCAGTCGCAAGACGTCTAACTGACGGAGTTTTTCGAGTGCATCTTTACTTGCGGTCGTCGCGCTCGTAAGCCGTTTTTTCTCTTCGCGGACCCAGTTCAGTTGTTTCATGATTTGTCGTTTCCATTTTTGATCACTCACACGTAAACACCCTTCCTCTTTTCAACTCTTTCTTAGTCTACGGAAGCAGTTCAAAGGCTACTTGAAGGACTTGCAAGGTTTTTGTAAAGACTTAGTGAAGCTTTTTTGGATTTTCCTTACATTCCAGTTCAGTCAACCTGTATTTCCTAGGAAATCGACCAGTTTCGCTTTCTTGTCCGTGGAAGTCATTCACATGTTTTCAAAAACGAATCCTATGCACTCTCATTGTTTTGGATTTAAAAAACGGGGAAACATTACTACGTACTGATAAAAGGAGATGACTGGACATGTTAAACGAAAAAAATCATGATTTACCAGATGAAAAGGCAGACGTTGGTCTTCACCCGGATCCTGATCCAGCTGAGACATCAGATCCCGGCATCAAGCCTGCGGAAACACAGCATCCGGATCCTGATCCAGAAGAGCTCGAGCGCGATCGAAAAAATTCGTGAATCTCATGCCATAGAAAAAGAGGTTGCGGAAATGATTCCGCAACCTCTTTTGGCATGTTCACTTAACTTTTACTAGTAGTTTCCCTGTGTTCGAACCATCGAACAAGCCAAGGAACGCATCTGGTACACGATCGAATCCTTCAAAGATCGTCTCTTCGTATTGCAACTTCCCTTCACTAACCCATTGACCAAGTTGCTCAGCTGCCTCTTTAAAACGTTTTCCATAGTCGCCCACTAAGAAACCTTGCATGCGCGCGCGCGCGATGATTAATTTCGATTGAACACGTGGACCAATGTCCTGTTGTGCGTTATATCCAGAAATGGCACCGCAGACTGGTACCCGCGCGAATGGATTGAGTCGATCAAGGACTGCATCACCAATCTCTCCGCCGACGTTTTCAAAATAGACATCGATCCCGTCTGGACATGTCCGGTCCAATGCTTCCCGGATGTCTTCCGTTTTATAGTTGATGACTTCGTCAAAACCAAGATCTGCTTTTAAGTGTTGTAGCTTTTCGTCACTTCCTGCGATTCCGACGGCACGTGCTCCTTTGATTTTAGCGATTTGACCAACGATCGATCCAACAGCCCCTGCTGCTGCCGATACGACGACCGTTTCCCCTGGTTGTGGATTCCCGATATCAAGCAATCCGAAATACGCTGTCATCCCTGTCATTCCGAGAACACCGAGTGCTGTTGAAATAGGTGCGATCTGCTCATCGATTTTACGAACGGTTTTCGCATCGACGACTGCTTTTGTTGCCCAATCGAGCATCCCGACGACGACATCACCAGACTTGAGCCCTTCACTTTTAGACTCGATGACACGCGCTACGACACCTCCGTGAATCGGTTCATCAATCTCAAATGGTTGCGAATAAGAACGCGCATCGTTCATACGCCCCCGCATATATGGATCGACCGAGATATAGAGTGACTCTAGTGCGACTTGTCCTTCCTTCAGCTCTGCTAACTCAAATGATTCATAGCGGAATGTTTCCCCTGTTGGCTTTCCGTTTGGTCGTGCTGCTAATACGATACGTTGTTCTGACATGATTCATGACCTCCTCATTCAATGTACTTCTTCACTGTAACAATTCCGTTTCTGAAAGACGAATCCTTTGCTCGTTTGGAATTTTCTAACTTTTTCTTGACGTCCTTCTGTTCTTGCCGTAAGATAAAAAACAATTCATAACTTTTATACTGTTATGCACAAAAGCGTTACATAAGGAGAGGACTTGTATGGATTCATCTATTTTGTGCCAGCCGCGTCAATTTGCCGTTCATATTTTAAACGGACTTAGTATCGGAATTCTCGTTGCCCTTATCCCAGGAGCACTACTCGGTGAACTCGCTAAGGCATTGTTGCCATACGTATCCGGAGCCCAACATGTTTTAGATGCCACCACACTCGCGATGCGCCTTTTGCCGATGGTGATTGGTGTTGCCGTAGCCATGCAATTTAAAGTGACACCGATTGCGACCACGTCGATTGGACTCGCGACGGTCGTTGGCTCAGGTGTTGCGACCCGTGCAGATGCGACCTTCGTCTTCGTCGGTACGGGCGACGTCATCAATGCTGGTCTGACGGCAGCTGTTGCGACAGCAATCGTCTTATTGATCGGTGAGCGTTTCAAGACGTATACGGTACTTGTCATGCCAACGATTTTGATTGTCGGTGCCGGTGGGATCGGTGTGTTAACGTACCCGTTCGTGACACGGATCACGACAGCGATCGGACATGTCATTTCAGACTTTACGGCACTTCAACCTGTCTTGATGGGTATTCTAATTGCGATTACTTTTTCCGTACTTATCGTTTCTCCGCTTTCAACGGTCGGCATTGCGACAGCCATCAGTTTATCCGGTGTTGCCGCCGGAGCTGCGAATCTAGGCGTCTGTGCCGCTGGATTCGGTCTTGCGATTGCCGGGTGGCAAGCGAATTCACGCGGAACGTCGATTGCTCATTTTCTTGGTTCTCCTAAAATCCAGATGGCGAACTTCATACGTAATCCATTGATGATCCTACCTGTCATGTGTAGTGCTGCTATCCTTGGCGCACTAGCAGGAATGCTCGGCGTCCAAGGTACGCCGTTTAGTGCCGGCTTCGGGATGTCTGGTCTAATCGGTCCGATCAATGCGTTACATCTGATGTCAGGGGGCTGGACATTGTTCAACATGACATTCGTTCTCGGATTATTCATCGTCTTGCCCGTCATTCTTTGTCTGTTGTTCCATCTGCTCTTCCGGAGATTCCGTCCATGGATGAGTGCAGAGCCATACCGACTGGATTTTGAGTAAGTTCATCGTTAGCGTTCTTTCATCACAAAAAAAGCCAAGCCGACCGTCTAAAAAATCGACGGATCGAACTTGGCTTTTTTGTGCATTTATTTGATCACTGTCAGTAAGTCAAGCGGTGTCTCGATGACATGGTCCGCCGAATCCCACTCGGATTGTGTCCCAAAACCATACTGGCATAAGACGACCGGCATGTTTTCCTTACGGGCCGCTTCGACATCGGAAGACCGATCCCCAATCATCCAGTATATTGCTTCCCCAAACTCCTCACGGTGAGCTCGTAAGATATCCGCTTTTTCTTTCCCGTTGACGGATTCTAAGCATTTCGGACTCGTGAAGAATGAACGAATTCTCTGGCTATCCAGCACAAGGTTTAGATAGTGGTTGCCACAATTACTCGCTGTTGAAATGGTATGTCCAGCGGAAACTAGCGCTTCTAATAAAGATCGAATTCCGTCGAACAAGACGTTCTGTTCTGCCATCGTCGCTTCTAGATGACCATGTCTTTTTTTACGAATCAACCGAATATCCTCTTCTGAGGCTTCCGGAATCGCCTTACGCCAAAAGGCACTTCCCGCCAAACCATAGCTCGCTTGTACACTCGATTGAGAAGGTTTTGGAAGATGCGGCATGTCCTCCATCGCTCGATGGATTGCTTCTGTCATCTGTTCCGTTGAATCAATCAATGTACCGTCAATATCGAATAAGATAATTGCCATGTTCCCACTCCTTTTAGATCTCTTTTTTTGCTTTTCTCTTTTTTTGAATCAAGTAGCCAACCGTAATCAACACGCCTAAACCAATCCAAACTATTGGATGATTGAGGTGGTGCAATTTTCGCCATTCATGTCCGACGGCTTTCCCGCCCCAAATGAAAATCGCCGACCAAAGGAAAAAGGAAATCGTCGTCACGACGGTAAACGTCCAGCGTGAAACACCAGTCAGACCGGCACCAATCGCAAATCCGATGCGCCACATCGGAGACAGAAGAAGGATATAGCGTCCCTTTGTCTCCATTTGTGTCTGAAACTGAAGCATTTTTGTTTCCGAAATCCGAAACCATTTGAATAAACGATTCAATAACCGTTCACTCCCGAACTGACCAATCGTAAAGAAGAGGTTCTGACTAATGACGAAGCTCACTACAGCGAGGAACAACATGAATAAAAGATTCGCCTGTGCGGTATGCACGAGATATCCGGCATACGCGAGCGGTACTTCGCTCGGTATGAATGGAAACATGAGCGTCATCATGATCCCGATATAACCGTATGATTCCATCCACTGGTGTCCCATCTTCGCCCCCCTCTCTCTTTACCAACTATTTCTAGTGTATCGAACTTTCAAGAAGGCGTACAGGAAACGGCTCTCCGTAGACAAAGAAGAGCGACTTCTCATAGTGAAGTCGCTCGGATCATTATTTGATTAATACGCATCCTCACTTTGTACTGGTTGCGTACGACGCTTTTGTTGTTCATCTTGCCAGTCACTGAAACGTGTCAACTCTTCAAAGACTGTTTTCGTGACGAAAAGGATGACGGCGATATCGTCTGCGAAACCAAATCCGAGTACGAAATCAGGTACGAGATCAATCGGTGACACGAGGTAAATCAACGCTCCGATTACTTTTAAAATCGTCGTACGACGAATGTTGCGATATTCACCTGACTGGTACGCGCGAATCATATCGACGAACAACGTCAACGGCGAGAAGACGACGGACAAACGAGAGTTCCCGTTCACTTTAGCAGTTGCTCGTTGTAACAGCGAGTTCGTCTTTTTCGGACGATCGATATAATCTTTTGCATCTTCGGCATATTGATTTTGTTGTTTTTCTAATTGTTGATTTGAGAATTTCATTCCTGTTTTCCCCCATTCTAAAGTAACTTCAACGCTTTTCTATTTCCCTGTTCCTACGTATGATAATCCTGTCAGGTTTCAGGATATGATGGAACGGTAAAAAAGGGAGAGAAGCGTTACAGAAAGGATGATTTTTATGAATCATGTTAATCAAACCGTCATCATTACGGGAGCGGCGAATGGAATTGGTGCAGAACTCGCCCGCACCTACGCTACGCATGGCGCAAATGTCGTTCTTGCTGACATCGATCAAATGACAGGAGACGAACTAGTTCAACGAATTGAAGAAGATGGTGGGACGGCTTACTTCTATCACCTCGATATCCAACATGAAAAAGACGTTCAACTGTTGATCGAAAAAGCGATTGAACATACGGGTCGCATCGACATCGTCATCAACAACGCCGGTATCATGATCCGAAAACCCTTACTCGAATTGTCGCTTGAGGAATGGGATCGGGTTCATCATACGAACCTGCGTAGCATCTTTCTAACAACTAAGGCCGCTACACCCTATTTGAAACAAAGTAAAAGTGGTGGTCGGATCGTCAACCTCGCTTCGACCCGCGCCTTCATGTCGGAACCGCATACAGAATCTTATGCGTCGACGAAAGGTGGCATTTTTGCCCTGACCCATGCACTTGCTGTCTCACTCGGAGAAGACGGAATTCTCGTCAACGCGATTGCTCCGGGTTGGATCGAAACCGGTGACTACCAAGAATTATCACCCGAAGACCACAGTCAGCATCCAGCTGGTCGCGTTGGAAAACCAAGTGATGTCGCTCGTGCGGCTCTCTATCTGACACACCCAGATAACGATTTCTTGACGGGCGAAGCATTGGTCCTAGACGGTGGGATGACACGAAAGATGATTTATGAGGAATGATGCGTATAGGGTGCCTTTCGGGGCACTTTTTCATTTTACAAAAACTATATTTATACCTTTTTCAAACATTAATAAACCTTCTATTTATACGATGTTACAAAAATATATCTTCTGACATCATTCGGAAATCAATCAATTGCACAATGATTTTTCCTTTCATATCAACATTTTCTATTTATCCTTCTATTCATGCATTATTATTTTCATAAATTCTTCATACTTTTCGCTAGCTTCTCTTGCATTTTTTTAAAAGAATTGTAAAGTTGATTTTCCGATTTTCTTGTTAGAGTGGGAAAGGTAACACTTCATACAAGGGAAAGGAATGACGCTTAGTTTATGAAACGACCTTTCGGAAAGTCAATTGGGCTATCGCTCATGACACTCACTTTACTCGCAAGTCCGCTCATGACGACAACTCCCGTCGACGCGGCAAGTTCATATAAAGAAAAGCAACAACAAAACCAGCAACAACAATCGAAGCAACGTGAGGCGTTGTCTCAAAAGAATAACCAGTTATCTAAAGCACAACAACAAGTCTACGCACTGGATCAACAGATTAATGGGCTGACATTACAAGTCGTCGAGAATCAAAAGAAAATCGACGAAAACACGAAACAGATTGCTCGATTAGAAGATAAAATCGAGAAGCTACAAAAGAAAATCAAGAAACAAGAAAAAATGCTCGGTGATCGTCTGGCGGTCCGTCAGTCGAAAGCCGATAACGCTCCGCTGCTTGAGGCCGTATTCGGCGCAAAAGATGTCGGTGATATGATTAGCCGCTTCAATGCCTTCAATACAATCGCGGAAAGCGATGCTTCTTTGTTAAAAGATTACGAATCAAACAAAAAAGAACTGGCAGCTGCGAAAGAAGAACTAAAGCAGACACGCCAAGACTTGATTGAAGATCGTAATGTTTTAAAAAAGAAACAACGTGAACTGAAACAAGAAAAACAAAAGCGCACAGCACTTTTGAAGCGTCTGACGTCGCAAAAGAAAAAAATTGAATCCAATATCCTAAGCCTGAAAGAGGCATCGGCCCAACTGAAGGCACAGGAAGCAGCTGAAAAAGCAGCAGCACGAGCAGCAAAGGCAGCTGCCGCAAAAGCTGCGAAACAATCGGCAGCACCAGCATCTGTTAGCAAGGCCAGCACGAAAGTTATCTCAAAAGCAAAAGGTAAATTCATCAAACCTGCTCAAGGCTCTGTTTCGCAAGGAATGGGTGCAGCAAGCGGAAGCAATGGTTATGCGTACCACAATGGAACCGACTTCGCTGGTCCACTCAACTCGCCAATCGTTGCATCTGCAAGCGGGACAGTCATCTTAGCAAGTTCAGGTGGTCCTTACGGCAACCACGTCTATATCTCTCATAATATCGACGGGAAAACGTATACGACCGTGTATGCCCATATGAATGCCTTGAACGTTAAACAGGGACAACAAGTCAAACAAGGACAGCAAATCGGTGTTCTCGGAAGCACCGGTAACTCAACTGGTCCACACTTGCATTTTGAAATCCACGATGGTGGGTACCAGTATGATGCGAATGGACGGACGAATGAGCTCGACCCAGAAAGCTTCTTCTAAGTCGATTCAAGAAAAAGTGCACTTCTTCTCTTCCCGAGAAGGAGTGCACTTTTTGCTGTGTTCATTAAATTTTGAATTGATGTGTCTGACTGTCAAGCGACGTCGTCGTCGACTCGAGTTCTTGCATCAATTGATGAATCTGTTCAAACGAGGCCTGTTGATCACGCATCGAAGCAGCGATCTCTTCATTTCCAGCTGCAAGTTCTTCCATGACACCACTGACTGTACTGACTTGACCAACGACATGGCGGGCTTGTTGCTTCGAATGAACGAGTTGTTTCGTCACGTAATCGAGGGTTTCCGTCACACTCGCTACCTTTTGACGTGTTTCACCGAAAGCTTGTTGAACATGCGTAAAGTTCTCGACCTGATTCGTCTGCTCCCGCTCCGCTTGCACGAGTGCTTCTTGTAAAACAGCACCGTCCTGACGAATCGAACGGACAAGCGAGAAGATCGAGCGCGTCGCTTCGTGTGTCTCATCTGCTAACTTTTTAACTTCACTTGCCACGACGGCAAATCCTCGACCAGCTTCTCCAGCCCGTGCCGCTTCGATTGCCGCATTGAGTGACAATAAGTTCGTCTGCGCGGAGACTCCCGCGACAAGTTGTGCCATCTGTTCAATTTGTTGCGTCTGTTCTAAGAAACCTTCCAGTTTCTGACCGAGTTCGCGATTTTGTTCTGTTGACGCGCGAAGTGACCGTGCTTGCTGTTCCATGACGGAACTACTTTGAACCATCACGTGATCGGCCGCCTGTCCTTCTGCATAAGCCGTTTGTGCACGTTGTTCACTCTCTTCAAAGAGCTGTTGCATATCGGACATCGTACTGACTGTCGTCTGGATATCGTCCGACACTGTTTGTGTCCCACTTGCCATCTCATTGATCGCATGGGTCATGTTTCCCGATACTTCAACGATGTTCGCGTTCTCTGTCGTCGCTTCCGTACTCATCTGACGAATCGTGTTCGACGAACGACTAATCGTTCCGATGACCTCATGCAATGTTCCTTGCATCTGCGCAACCGCTGTCTCGAGTCGACCAATCTCATCTTTTCGACCGGATACGACTAATTCCTGCGATAAGTCTCCGTCCGAAATCTGTTCTGCCGTCCGGACGACACGGCTGATCGGTCGCGTGATGCTACGTGCGAAGTACCAGTTGTATAACGCAAGACCAATCAGGAGAATGAATGTCGCGATCAAGACAGTCCGTGTCAGATTTAATGTCTCGTCTTTTGCTTCACGTTGTAAGACATCATAAAATTCTCCGTTTTTCGTATGTAACGTGTAGAGATCACTGAGGACACCCTCAATCTGTGCAGCGTGCGAGCGAATCTCAATCGGATTCATCGCGTCCGTCAGTTCTGTCCGCTTCGTTGCAAGCGTCTTATACTTCATATCCGCCCGGTTCAACTCTTCTTGAAATGCAGGAATCAAATACGTCTTCTGTAATTCGTTTAATGCTTGTTCGTTCTTTTTACTAAGTGCTTGTACTTGCTCCGCCTGACTCTCAGACGGTTGGCTTGCCAGTCGGTTCCAGGCTGCTTGTTCGTATAAGAGCTTCGTTTCAAGTTCTGAGATCTCAACGAGCTGTTTCCCATAATCTTCGTTGTAGGACTGAATTTGACGGAGCTGGAACAAGGTCCATCCCATCAAGATGACGACACTCAAAATCGTCACTAACGTGGAGAGTAAAAATCGTTTCCGTAACGTCATTGGATCGTCACCTTACCTTCGAGCACATCTTGCTGCAGCTGCTCTAATTTTTTTCGTTCTCCGTCCGTAAAGTTCGTATTTCGGATTGGAGCCAACTGGATCGCTCCTTCTTTGACGCCAAGGACGACTTGTCCGGACTGTAGACCTTTCGCAGCTACATCTTGTCCGATTTTCGTAATCGCAAGATCAACTTGTTTTAGCATTGACGTCATGACGGCGTCAGGTGCAATCGCGGTCTGATCGCTATCGACACCGATGGCTTTTTTCCCCTTCGTTTGTGCTGCCTCAAGGACACCACTTCCCGTCAATCCAGCAGCTGCGTATAATACGTCTGCCTTTTTCTGCATCATTTCGTTTGCGAGCGTCCGTCCCTTTTCGGGCGCTGCAAAGTCTTCAGCATATTCGACGAGTACTTTTGTTTTTGGATTGACGGCTTTTGCGCCAGCTATGTATCCTTTTTCGAATTTTTCGATCAGAGGTGACTTCATCCCACCGACGAAACCAATCGTATTCGTCTTCGTTTGGATCCCTGCCGCAGCACCGGCTAAGTAACTACCCTCATCTTCCTTGAATGTAACCGAGAGCACGTTCGGTAACGTCGAAACAGCATCAATCAAGGCGAATTGTTGTTTCGGATATTTTTTAGCAACCGTTTCAAGATCCGTCTGTCCCATAAAGCCGAGTCCGACGATAACGGTCGACTTCTTTTTCGCTAACGCTTCGAATGCTGCTTTATAAGTCTTCGTTTCATTCAATTCTCGGTAATCGATCGACCAGCCTTCCTTCTCGCGTAACAACGCCATACCACTCATTGCCGCATCGCTGAACGACTGATCGCCAAGACCCACATCAGACAAGACGACTGCCATTTCCTTTCTTTCCTTGACTGCTCGTTCTGGATCATCGATGACACTGCCGCACCCTGCGAGGCTAAGTGTCGATGCCAGGATGATTCCACTCCATCGTTTCATCTATTCCACACCCTTCCAACATTCTACATCTGATTATCGGAAGCGATGTCTGACTTCTTAATACAAAATTTAAAATCAGAATACTTTCATAACAAAAAAACATGCCCCTCTTAAAAAGAGGGACATGTCAGATATTCTTAGTAGTCGCTATCAGACGTACCGCCTGTAACGATTGCAATTCCTGCTGATGCACCAATACGCGATGCACCTGCATCGATCATTGCTTTTGCACCTTCGAAGTCGCGAACACCACCAGATGCTTTAACACCGATGTCAGGACCAACTGTCTCACGCATGAGACGGATGTCTTCAACTGTAGCACCACCAGTTGAGAAACCAGTCGATGTCTTCACGAAGTTAGCACCTGCTTTAACTGAAAGTTCAGCAGCTGTTTTGATTTCTTCTTTTGTAAGAAGGCAGTTTTCGAAAATGACTTTAACAAGTGTACCGTTTGCCGCTTCGACAACCGCACGAATGTCACGTTCAACTAACTCAAGATCGCCATCTTTTAATGCGCCGATGTTGAGAACCATATCGATTTCTGTTGCACCGTTTTGGATCGCATCTTTTGTTTCAAATGCTTTCACTTCTGGTGTGTTTGCTCCAAGTGGGAAGCCGATGACTGTACATACTTTGACGTCGTCATCTGATTTTAAGAGTTCTGCTGCTAACGCGACGTATGTTGGGTTAACACAGACGCTTGCGAATTTGTATTCTAATGCTTCTTTACAGAGTGTTTCGATCTGAGCACGTGATGTTTCTGGCTTCAGTGCCGTATGGTCGATCATTCCTGCTAAATTCATGTTTGTTGTCCTCCTTAAGGGTATCCCTTAGACTCTGTTTTTATTCTATCACGCAAGAGGTCAGACTTCTATCTTTTTACGCGACTTTTCGGAGCTGTTTTTTCCGAATCCAGACACCATTGAGCGTAAAGACGATTGCTGCTGTCCAAATACATGTAAACGCCACCATGTGTGTTTTAGTAAATGGTTCATGATAAAGCAATACACCGAGTCCGAGCGACAAGGTCGGTGCGACGAATTGGAGGAATCCGACCCACGTGAATGGAATCCGTTGTGCCCCAAATCCGAATAACAAAAGTGGAACAGCGGTGACAATCCCGGTCAAGATGAGTCCGGTCGTCGTACCAACGGATTCGGTCATCGAAGACGTCCCTTGCACCTGCCAATACCCGAGAAAAATCAAGGCAAGCGGAAGCGGCGCCATCGTCTCAAGCGTCAGACTAACCGTTGATTCGAGCGGTCGCCGCTTTTTGACGACGCCGTAAAAGCCGAAGCTTAAGGCAAGTGCGATCGAAATCCATGGAAACTCGCCGTAGCCAATCGTTAAAATCAAGACACCGATTGTCGCAAGGACAATCGATACCCACTCGATCCGTGAGAGTTTTTCACGAAAGAATACGACACCGAAGACGATGCTGACGAGCGGGTTGATATAATAGCCAAGCGATGCCTCGACAATAAATTGATGATTGACGGCCCAGATATAGATGAACCAGTTCAGACTGATGATCAGTCCGTTTAAGAAAAAGAGTCGGCGCGTGAACGGATCGCGCAGCGCCGTCTTCCACTTCCCAAGCGCTTTTTGAAATGATAATAGGATGAGCAGAAATAAGAATGACCAGATGATGCGGTGTGCCAGTATCTCTTCACTCGGTACATTGGCGAGCATCTTCCAGTAGAGCGGTAAGAGTCCCCAAATGATATACGCGACAAGTGTCGCAAAGAATCCTGGTAGATTCACGTAATCCCTTCTTTCATTATGATACCTTCTTCATTCGCATCTTTCCTGCCGATAAACCGCTGATCGTAAATAGAGCAACAGCAATCCAAATGAACAGGAAAGCGATGAAGTGAATCGTTGTAAAGACGTCATTAAATAGATAAATTCCAAGGAGCAGCGTCAGCGTCGGGGCAATGTATTGGAGAATCCCGACGTAGACAAACGGGATTTTCGGCATTCCGTATCCGAATAACATCAATTGGACTGCTGTTGCGATTCCGAGCATGATGATCGCAATCAATGCACTCGTCGGCATCGCAAGCGGTTGACTATCTGTCACACCAAGCGTCAAGAGAGCGAACGGAAGCGTGACGAGTGTCTCTAAAAATAATCCGGATAATGGTTCGGCTGCTGCCTTTTTCTTCAGCACACCGTAAAATGCGAACGAGACGGCAAGCGAAAAGGCGATAATCGGAAATTGACCATAACCGAGCGTTAAAATCATCACACCGATGATTGCTGATAAAATTGCAATCACTTGCGGACGCGTCAATCGTTCCTTAAAAAAGATCAAACCGAACAAGACGCTGACGAGCGGATTGATGTAATACCCGAGTGACGACTCAACGATATACCCTTCCCCGATGGCGTACAGATAGAGCGACCAGTTCCCGCCTAATACGAGTCCTGCCGCAAGAACGGTATAGCGCTGGCGTTTGTTTTGCCATAATTGACGAACGAATTGGAATTTCTTCGTCAGGCGTAGTAACAACGTCACGAAGATGAACGCACTCAATATCCGAATTGAAACGACCGTCCATGCTGGAATACCAGCAGCAAATACTTTGTAGATCGGCAACAGTCCACCAATCACGTAGGCGACGAATGTCGCACTCATACCCCGTTTATCCACGGTCATCCCCCTTATGTATGAAGAAAGCCGCCAGTGGCGACTTTCATTGAACCTTATTGCCCGTCAAGCGTCGTAAACAACTCGCGTAATTCCTCTTCTGTCAAATCACGCCAAGAACCGATCGGTAAATCGCCAAGCTCGATGTTCATGATCCGGACGCGTTGGAGACGCTTAACTCGGTAGCCGAACTCTTTACACATACGGCGAATCTGACGATTTAACCCTTGCGTCAAAATGATCCGGAATGTCCGTGTCTCAAGTGGTTCAACGATGCATTCCTTCGTTGTCGTACCGAGAATGTCAACACCACTCGCCATCCCTTGAATGAACGTATCCGTAATTGGTGCATCGACGGTTACGATATATTCTTTATCGTGATTGTTTTCTGCTCGTAAGATCCGGTTGACGACATCACCGTCATTTGTCAAAAGAATCAAGCCGTCTGAATCTTTATCGAGGCGACCGATTGGGAAAATCCGCTTCGGATGATTGACGAAATCGATGATGTTTCCTTCGATATCAAGCTCTGTCGTACACGTGATGCCGACTGGTTTATTTAAGACGATGTAGACAGGTTTTGGTTTTGTCTGGAGCGGCTGACCGTCGATTTCGACGACGTCCGTTTCTTCAGCTTGCGAGCCGAGTTCTGCTGTCAGACCGTTGATCGTCACACGACCTGCATCGATTAGTTTATCGGCAGCACGTCTTGAGCAAAAGCCCGTTTCGCTAATGAATTTGTTGATTCGCATGAATGATATCCTCTTTCCTTAATTGAACTGTATTCAGTGTAGCGCATTCCTGAAATGAAAACAAAAAAAAGTGGCAAAGAAAACCAGAGGTTTCCTTTGCCCTTTCGATTAGACTGCAGCGTCTTTAAGTGTCTGCATGATTCGAACGAATTGACCATCATTCATCGGATAGCCGGCTTTCGTGATTTTGACACGAACGAGTTGTCCGATCATTGACTCATCGCCTTCGATTGCAACACGCAGATAGTTATCCGTGTAACCGACGAGACGACCGCCTGCTTCTTCCGAAAATTCTTCCGGAATGATCTCAAGCAGTTCTCCTTCGTATTTCGAAGCATATTCCTTCGCGAGTTGATCTGATAAAGCAATCAAACGCGCGACGCGTTCTTCTTTGATTGATTCCTCGACTTGATCGTCCATCATCGCAGCTGGTGTACCGGTCCGTTTCGAGTACGGGAAGACATGCAACTCACTGAACTTATGATCGTTGATGAAGTTGAACGTTTCCATGAACTCTTCTTCCGTCTCACCTGGGAAACCAACGATGACATCCGACGTGATTGCACAGTCAGGCAGGACTTCCTTCAGACGCGTGATCCGTTCTCCGAATTCCGCCATCGTATACTTGCGGCGCATCCGGCGAAGGACCGTATCGGATGCAGACTGGATCGGAACGTGCAAGTGACGAACGACGATTGGTGAGTCCTTCAGGACATCGAGTACCTCGTCCGTGATTTGACTCGCTTCGATCGACGAAATGCGTAAGCGTTCAAGTCCATTGACGGATTCGAGTGCTTTAAGTAATTTCGCTAAGTTGTAGTCTTTCAAGTCTTCTCCGTATCCACCTGTATGGATTCCCGTCAAGACGATTTCTTTGTAACCCGCATCAACGAGCTGTTGTGCTTGCTTCAAGACATCTTCTGGTTGACGAGACCGCATGAGACCACGCGCCCATGGGATGATACAGAACGTACAGAAGTTGTTACAGCCTTCCTGAATTTTCAGCGAAGCCCGCGTCCGGTCCGTAAAGGCCGGTACATCTAGTTCTTCATAGACTTTTGCTTTCATGATGTTTCCGACCGCATTGATTGGCATGCGTTCTTCACGGAATTGTTCAATGTATCCAATCATTTTATGCCGATCTTGCGTTCCGACGACGACATCGACGCCAGGAATCGCCATGATTTCAGCAGGAGACGTTTGGGCATAACAGCCCGTTACGCAGATGACACTATCCGGATTTTGGCGAATCGCCCGTCGGATGACTTGGCGACTTTTCTTATCTCCGGTATTCGTGACCGTACATGTATTGACGACATACACGTCCGCATGATCAGCAAAATCAACGCGTGCGTAACCAGCGTCCTTGAACAGTTGCCAGACAGCTTCTGTTTCGTAATGGTTGACTTTACAGCCAAGCGTTTGAAAGGCAACAGTTGCCATTTCGTTCACCCTTTCAATTCAAAATGATACGAGACGGCGGAAAGGACATAAAATGGTGCCGTTTCCGTCCGTAAGATGCGACGCCCTAGAGCGGCTTTTTTAAAACCGGCATCCGTCAAACGTGCGATTTCTGCTTCAGCGAACCCACCTTCAGGTCCGATGACGACAAGAAGGGAATCACCCTCTTGCAATCCAGCAAGCGTCGTAGCGAGGACGGAGGCCTCCCCTTGTTTTGCTGATTCTTCATAGGCAACCAGACAAGCCGTGTAGTTCGATGCATCCTGTAAGACTTCATCATACGCCACGAAGTCGACTGTCGGCAAGTGAGCACGGTACGATTGTTCCGCTGCTTCCTTGACGATTTTTTCGAGGCGTTCAATCTTTTTCGGAACCTTCTTCTGATCCCATTTCGAGACGGAACGGTCGGCTTCGAAAATTCGTAGATGATGGATCCCGAGTTCCGTTGCTTTTTGGGCAACGAGTTCGATCTTATCGCCTTTTGGCAATCCATGGGCGATCGTCACACGAATCGGTAATTCCGTCTCGATTGGTAGAGTCTCTTCGATCCGGGCAGAAGCCGCTTGTTTATCGAGTGCTTCCAGACGGCACCGGTAAAGACCTGTCCCGTCGAGTACGAGAATCTCTCCGCCGACTTCCATCCGCATGACGTTTTTCATATGGTGTGCGTCGTCTTTCGGGAGATGAAAGACATCTCCCTGACGCATCGAGGGCTCGACGAAATACCGTTGCATGCGTTTACTCCTCCCGTTTCGCGATGATCGCGACCCAGTCCTCAAGCTTCGTTGTCTCGACGATCGTAAATCCTGCTTCTTGCATCGCTTGGACGACCATATCCTTCTTCTGACTGATGATACCGGAAGCGATGAAATGACCGCCTGGTAACGTCAACGTATAGGCATCCTTGACGAAAAGGAGAATGACTTCCGCTAAGATGTTCGCGACGATCAACTCGACCGGCTCACTCAATTCCTTCATCAAGTCGCCTTGGCGAACTGTGATCTGCTCACTGACTTCGTTCAAAGCGACGTTTTCCGTCGCTGATTTGACAGCGACTTCGTCTAAATCGAGTGCAAAGACATCCTTTGCTCCAAGCTTCGCAGCTGCAATCGCGAGGACACCGGATCCCGTTCCGACATCGACGACACGGTCTTGCTCTTGCAAGTAGTTCTCAATCGCTTGAATACAGAGGACCGTCGTCGGGTGTGTTCCCGTTCCGAATGCCATACCTGGATCGAGCTCTATGATTTTTTCATCCGGCTGTGGCGTGTAGTCTTCCCACATCGGGACGACCGTCAGATGGCGACTAATCTTGACCGGCTTATAGAATTGTTTCCATGAATGAGCCCAATCTTCTTCATCTACTTGAGTCAGCGTGACAGCACCCGTGCCAATCGACAGACCGAAGTTCGTCAACTGCTGGATATCATGTTCGATGCCTTTGATCGTGTCCGTCAAATCGCTGCTTTCTGCAAGATACGCCTTCACGAGTACACCTTGAGTCGGGTACTCGTCTCGTTTCGTCTCATCCCAAATTTCACCGAAGTTATCTTCGCGGTGGGACATCATCTCGAAATCTTCGACGTCCTCGATGACGACTCCGCTTGCTCCCGCTTCATGTAAGATGTTTGAAACTGCTTCGATGGCTTCTTGTGTCGTATGGACACAGATCTCTGACCATTTCATTTCTTGTCACGCTCCTCTGTAGTGATCACCCTGTAAAGAATGTCTTGATCCGGCTGAAGACACCTTCGTGTTGCTCTTCGACACCTTTTTCATCGCTGATTTCATTGAATTCCCGTAAGAGTTCTTTTTGACGTTCCGTCAGATTCTTCGGTGTAATGACGACGACATTGACGTACTGGTCGCCATGGTGACCGGACCGAACGTTCGGCATCCCTTTTCCGCGGAGACGGAATCGTGATCCTGTCTGTGTTCCGGCTGGAATCTTCAGACTGACCTTACCGTGAACAGTTGGCACTTCGATCTCATCGCCAAGTGTTGCTTGCGCGAATGTCAGTGGCATATCCATGACGATATGATCGTCGACACGTTCGAACAGTTCATGTGCTGCGACACGAACGACGACATACAAGTCACCCGCTGGTCCACCGTTGACACCAGCTTCCCCTTTTCCTGCTAAGCGGATTTGTTGCCCATTGTCGATCCCTGCTGGAATTTTGACACGGACATCTTTGTTTTTACGAACGCGACCGGCTCCACGACATGTTTCACATGGCTCCTTGACGATTTGTCCACGGCCATGACATGTCGAACATGTCGTTTGGTTAACAACACGACCGAACATCGTGTTTTGTTCGACGTTGATGTGACCCGAACCACCGCATCGTTTACATGTTTCCGGATGTGTTCCTGGTTTAGCACCCGAACCATGACATGTCCCGCAATCTTCTTCGACTGGGATCGTGATCGTCTTCTCAACGCCTGTGACCGATTCCATGAAGTCGATTTCCTCGACGTATTGTAAATCCTGTCCTTTACGTGGTGCGTTTGGATCTTGACGACGTCCGCCACCGAAGAACATGTCGAAGATGTCGCCAAATCCTTCAGCTCCACTGAATCCACCGCCACCTTGTGATGGATCTTGGTGACCGAATTGGTCGTAACGTGCTCGTTTATTGTCATCGGATAACACTTCATACGCTTCCGATAATTCCTTGAATTTCGCATCCGCATCTGCTTCCTTGTTGACGTCCGGGTGATACGTCCGGGCAAGCTTACGGTACGCGCGTTTGATTTCCGCTGATGAGGCATCGCGCGCGACGCCTAGTACTTCATAATAATCGCGTTTTTCCACGTGCAGTCTTCCTCTCTCTATTCCGATTCATTTCATACTGTTTGATTTTACCGAACTTCGTGCGACATGGAAAGAGCCAAAGCGCGGATACGCTTTGGCTCTCTCTAGCGCCCGAAAAATCGGTCGGATGAATTACTTGTTGTCTTTCTCGTCGACTTCTTCGAACTCAGCGTCCATGACGTTGTCGTCTTGGCTACCAGCTTGTGCGCCTTCAGCGCCAGCTTGTTGCTGTGCCATGTTCTCGTAGACTTTTTGTGTCAACTCTTGGACGACTGTCGACAATTCGTCTTTTGCAGAACGGATTGCTTCGATGTCTGTTCCTTCGAGAGCTTTTGTTACTTTTTCTTTTGCAGCTTCTGCTTTTTCTTTATCAGCTTCAGCGACTTGCTCACCGAGGTCTTTGATTGCTTTATCTGTTGCGAAGACGAGTTGGTCTGCTTCGTTGCGTAATTCGACTTCTTCTTTACGCTTGTTGTCTGCGTCCGCGTTTGCTTCTGCATCTTTGACCATTTGCTCGATGTCCGCTTCAGTCAAACCGCTTGATGATTGGATCGTGATCGACTGTTCTTTGTTCGTTCCGAGATCTTTCGCAGAAACGTTAACGATACCGTTCGCGTCGATGTCGAATTTAACTTCGATTTGTGGCACACCACGTGGTGCTGGTGGAATGTCCGTCAATTGGAAGCGACCAAGTGTTTTGTTATCTGCTGCCATTGGACGTTCCCCTTGGAGGACGTGGATGTCAACAGCTGGTTGGCTGTCTGCTGCAGTCGAGAAGACTTGTGATTTCGAAGTTGGGATCGTTGTGTTACGATCGATCAATTTCGTCATCACGCCACCCATTGTCTCGATACCGAGTGAGAGTGGAGTTACGTCGAGAAGAACGACGTCTTTAACGTCTCCTGTCAACACGCCACCTTGAACCGCTGCACCGAGGGCAACGACTTCATCCGGGTTAACCCCTTTGAACGATTCTTTACCAGTGAAGTCTTGGATTGCTTTTTGAACTGCAGGAATACGAGTCGAACCACCAACGAGGATGATTTTGTCGATTTTGTCTGGTGTCAGACCTGCATCGTTCATAGCACGGCGTGTTGGTTCCATCGTACGTTCAACGAGATCTGCTGTAAGATCGTCGAATTTCGCGCGTGAAAGTGTCATTTCCAAGTGAAGTGGACCTGATGCGCCAGCTGTGATGAACGGAAGACTGATTTGTGTTGAAGAAACACCTGAAAGGTCTTTTTTCGCTTTTTCAGCTGCATCTTTCAAACGTTGAAGCGCCATCTTATCTTGAGCAAGATCGATGCCGTTTTCTTTTTTGAATTCTGCTACGAGATGGTCGATGATTTTTTGGTCGAAATCATCTCCACCAAGACGGCTGTCACCAGCAGTTGAAACAACTTCAAAGACGCCATCACCGAGTTCAAGGATCGACACGTCGAACGTACCGCCACCAAGGTCATAGATGAGGATCGTGTGATCTTCGCCTTTTTCGAGACCGTATGCGAGTGCTGCCGCTGTAGGCTCGTTGATGATCCGTTTTACATCAAGACCAGCAATCGTACCAGCGTCTTTTGTCGCTTGGCGTTCTGCATCGTTGAAGTAAGCAGGTACTGTGATGACAGCTTCTGTGACTTTTTCACCGAGGTAGTCTTCTGCTTGCGCTTTTAGTTTTTGAAGGATGATCGCAGAGACTTCTTGTGGTGTGTAGTCTTTGCCTTCAACTTCTACTTTATAGTCCGTACCCATATGACGCTTGATTGACATGATCGTGTTCGGGTTCGTGATCGCTTGACGTTTTGCGACTTCCCCTACTTGACGCTCGCCGTTTTTGAATGCGACGACAGATGGTGTCGTACGGTTTCCTTCTGCGTTAGCGATGACGACTGGTTCGCCACCTTCCATTACTGCAACACATGAGTTCGTTGTACCTAAGTCAATACCGATGATTTTTGCCATGATCTATTTCCTCGCTTTCAATGATTGGAATAATAAAGTGCAAGCTGATTACTCAGCTACTTTAACCATACTCGGACGAATCACACGATCGTGCAATTTGTACCCTTTTTGGAATTCAGCGATGACGACACCTGATTCGTGTTCTTCGCTCGCTTCTTGAACGACTGCTTGGTGTAAGTTCGGATCGAATGCTTCACCGACAGCTGGAATCTCGACGACGCCTTCATTTTGAAGCGTTTCGACGAGTTGACGTTTCACCATCTCAACACCCGTCAAGACGGATTTCGTCTCTTCGTTTTCCGTCTCGATTTGGAGCGCACGATCCAAGTTATCGACGAGTGGCAATAGCTTTTCGACGATCGCTTGTGAAGAATACTTCGCGCGATTCTCTGCTTCGACACGGTTGCGGCGTTTGAAGTTCTCAAAATCCGCACGGAGGCGTAATTCTGAAGCTTTTGCTTCTGCGAGTTGTGCTTCGAAGTCTGGTTTCTCGTCTTCGACGAGATCCGCTTGAATGACTTCTTCTTCTGTGACTTCGACGGTTTCAGTCGGCTCTGTCACGTTTTCTTCTTGTTGGAGGTTTTGATTCTGTTCTTTTTCTTCCACTCTGAATCGAGCCCCTTTCTATATTCAATCCAAATTGTTCTTATGCAATTCGGTTTGGAATGCTTGAAGTAGATGGATGATCGAGTTGATTCCCCGGTTGTAATCCATCCGTTTCGGTCCGATCAAGGCGAGTGTCCCGATCGAGACACCGTCGACCGAATAATGGGCCCGGATGACGCTACAATCTTTTAATGCATCCACATTGTTCTCACTCCCGATCGTGATCAGGATTTGATTATCGAGATTCGGTCGTAGGAAGTCGAGAACGGCTTCTTGCTGTTCGATCAACTCGAGAACAGGTCGTAGTTTTGCGACGTCCTGAAATTCAGGCTGATCGAACATGTTGGCTTTCCCGCCCAGATAGATGAACGGTCGCTCCTCTTGATCCGTCAAGACGAGATCAAGTGCCTTCGAAAGCAACACCGTCTGTTCAGAATGCTCTGAACGGAAGCGACGGATTTCCTCGAGCAGACGACTGCGCAAGGCTGAGAGCGGCGTACCGCGTAACGTCTGATTCAGACGTTCCATCAGTCGGCTCGCTGCTTCCTGGGACAACGCTTGACTCAATTGCAAGGTCTTGTGTTCGACATGTCCCGTCTCCGTGACGAGAACGATGACGACACGACCTTCGGCAAGAGGAATCAATTCCAGATGATGCAAGCGTTGTCCTTCTTCTTTTGGTCCAAGTACAAGCGTCGTGTAATGGGTTAAATCGCTCAACAGGTCTGCTGTGTGCCGAATCAACCGATCATTCTCATTCACGGAATGGGCAAAGAGTGATTTCAATGCCTGCGCTTCTTTTGGTGTGATGCTTTCCGGACGAATCAGATGGTCGACATAAAAACGATATCCGAGTTCGGAAGGAATCCGTCCTGCGGAAGTGTGTGGCTTTTCAATCAGACCCATCTCTTCGAGGTCCGCCATCTCGTTACGAATGGTCGCGGAACTGAACGTCACGTCGTCTCGCTTGGAGAGCGTCCGTGAGCCGACGGGTTGAGCAGTCTTGATGTAATCATCGACGATTGCACGTAAAATCAACAATTGACGATCCGTCAGCACCTTCTTCACCACCTTATTTTGTTAGCACTCACTTTTAACGAGTGCTAATTACATCTTTTACTATAAGGAATTGTCCGTCCGATGTCAACCGAATTGCGTGACCCTTTGAACAGTTTCCCATTCTGCGATACAGTGAAACAAAGAACGGAAAGGATGAATCGGATGATTGAATTATTGGCAATGGCAGGAGTCTTTGTCTGGCTGTTCATCGCGGTCATCGGAACGACTGCCTATTTTTTAAGGAAATCCAAAAAATGAAAATAAGCGGTATTCCTTTTTTTAAGGGAACACCGCTTCTTTTCATTTATTCAAGATTCATTGAACCTGCGCTTCACCGATGAACTCCGCAAAGACTTCGTTCGCTAACGGAATCCCAGCAGGCGTTAAACGGATATGTGTCTCCGTCTGTTCGACGAGACCGTTTGGCAATAAACGTTTCATGACTTCACCAAACACATCTTTAAACGCTACTCCATATTTCGTCTGGAAACGTTCGAGTGATACGCCATCCTTCATTCGAAGTCCAAGGAACATTTCTTCTTCCATCCGCTCTACGTTCGTCAACGGCGTCTCTTTTCGAACCGGTAACCCTTCCGCCTTGATATAGTGCGGAATTGGTGCGATGTTTGCACGACGCGTCTGATTGATGTAGCTGTGTGATCCTGCACCGAATCCGTAGTACTCATCGTTTTCCCAGTAGACGCGATTATGACGACTCTCTTTTCCTGTTTGCGCGAAGTTCGAGATCTCATACTGCGCATATCCACCTGCTTCGATTGTATCGATCATCACTTGATACATCTCTGCCTCGAGATCTTGCGTCGGTAGCGGTAACTTTCCTTTTCGCTCTTGAATCGCAAAGACCGTGTGCGGTTCTAAGATCAACGAATAGGAGGAGATATGCGTGATCGGTAATTGAAGTGCCCGCGAGACGTCGTAGCGGACCTGATCGAGCGTCTGATTCGGTAAGCCGAACATCAAGTCGACGGAGATGTTATCGAACCGCTTCGCTGCTGCGTCGAGCGTCTGCGCGACTTTCGCTTCCCGGTGCGTTCGACCGATGCGTTCGAGCAAACCGTCATCAAACGATTGGACACCAAAACTGACGCGATTGACACCGCCCGCCTTCATGATATCGAGCTTCTCTTCTGATACACCGTCCGGATTCGACTCGACCGTATACTCTAAATCATCGCCTGTCAGGGGCAACAAGTGTTTCTGGATGATTTCCATCAACCGTTGCATCTGTGGTTCATTTAAAGCGGTCGGTGTGCCGCCACCGATGAAGATCGTCTCGAGATGATCCGTCGGGTATTGTTTCAAGGTCAGTTCGATTTCTCGTTCGAGGGCATCGAGGTATTCATCGACGGGCTGATTCTTTAAAAAGACTTTATTGAAATCACAGTAATAACAAATATGTTCACAAAAAGGGATGTGGACATATGCGGCGCGTATTCCCATTTCGCCTCATCCTTTCTCTATAAAAACCGAAAAGGGGACGCAAGCGCCCCCCACCTTTTTAATCTTCGTCCATGGATAGAACGGACATGAAGGCTTCTTGCGGTACCTCTACTGAGCCTACCATCTTCATGCGTTTCTTACCTTCTTTTTGCTTCTCGAGCAACTTCCGTTTCCGAGAGATATCTCCCCCGTAACATTTCGCGAGAACGTTCTTCCGTAATGCCTTGATCGTCGAACGAGCAACGATCTTCGTTCCGACAGCGGCCTGGATCGGCACTTCGAACTGCATCCGCGGAATCAATTCTTTCAACTTATCAACGATGACTTTCCCGCGTTCGTACGCAAAGTCACGGTGAACGATGAAGCTGAGCGCATCGACGTTCTCGTTGTTGAGCAGGATGTCCATCTTGACGAGACGCGACTGTTGGTAGCCGATCAATTCATAATCAAGTGACGCATACCCTTTCGTACTCGATTTCAACTGATCGAAGAAGTCGTAGACGATCTCAGATAACGGTAACTCATACGTGATTTTGACACGTGTCGTATCGATATATTGCATGTCAACGAATGTCCCACGCTTCTTCTGGCACAACTCCATGATCGCACCGACGTAATCATTCGGTGTCATGACAGCAGCCTTAACGAACGGCTCTTCGATGAATTCAACTTTTTGCTGATCCGGCATCTTCGATGGGTTATCGACGTGCAAGACTTCACCCGCTGTCGTCGTCACGTGATAGATAACCGATGGTGCCGTCGTGATCATATCGATGTTGAATTCACGTTCGATCCGCTCCTGGATGATTTCCATGTGGAGCATCCCGAGGAATCCACAACGGAATCCGAATCCGAGTGCTTGTGATGTCTCTGGTTCGAACTCAAGCGCTGCGTCACTGAGTTGTAGTTTTTCAAGCGCTTCTCGTAAATCGTTGTATTTCGCAGCATCGATTGGATAGAGTCCACAGTATACCATTGGATTCATCTTCCGGTATCCTGGCAGTGCTTCAGTAGCTGGCTGTTTCGCAAGCGTAATCGTATCCCCGACACGTACGTCGCCGACCGTTTTGATCGAAGCAGACAACGTCCCAACATCACCGACCGTCAATTCTTGCTGACGTAATGGTTTTGGTGTCGCAACGGCAAGTTCCAGAACCTCAAAGTCCTTACCTGTCGACATCATCCGAATCTTATCGCCGACTTTAACTGTTCCGTTGACGATTCGAATCGATGCTACGACACCCCGGTAAGCGTCATAATAGGAGTCAAAGATCAATGCTTCGAGTGGTGCAGACGGATCACCCGTCGGCGCTGGTACTTTCTCGACGATTTGTTCGAGAATTTCTTCAATGCCGATCCCTGCCTTCGCAGAAGTCGGAACAGCTTCAGACGCATCAAGTCCGATGACATCTTCGATTTCTTGACGGACGCGTTCGACATCCGCAGAAGGTAAATCGATTTTATTAATGATCGGAAGGATTTCGAGATCGTTGTCGAGTGCTAAGTAAACGTTCGCAAGCGTCTGCGCTTCGATTCCTTGCGCCGCATCGACGACGAGGACAGCCCCTTCACAAGCTGCAAGTGAACGCGAGACTTCATATGTGAAGTCGACGTGTCCAGGTGTATCAATGAGGTGAAGAATGTAATCTTCCCCATCTTTTGCTGTATACTTCAATTGAACAGCGTTGAGTTTAATCGTGATGCCACGCTCACGTTCGAGATCCATGGCATCAAGTGTCTGATCTTTCATTTCGCGCGATGTCAACGCGCCAGTTTTTTCTAAAATTCGGTCAGCGAGTGTCGACTTCCCGTGATCGATATGGGCAATGATCGAGAAGTTACGAATACTCTTCTGCCGCTTTAAACGGTCTTCATTCGTCATGTTTAGAGTCACCTTACCTTATTTTCAAACGTACATACGGTTCATTATACCAAAAAGCGCTTCACTGTACTATCTCGTTTTGTTTTACCCGAAAAACAAAATGTGAAGATTCCCTAGACGTCGTATTGCTTTTAAGAAAAACGTTTGCTACAATTGTGTTTGTTCTGTTGAACGATAACTGCAGATATGCGAATATAAATCTCGAATGAGTTTTATTGGAGGTGAATCATCCATGGCTAACATTAAATCAGCAATCAAACGCGTTAAAACAGCTGAAAAACGCCGCGTCGCTAACGTACAACGTAAATCGGCAATGCGTTCAGCGATTAAAGCAGTCGAAACTTTCGCAGCTGAAGGTAACAAAGACCAAGCGGTCCTTGCTTTCGCTACAGCTTCTAAAAAAATCGACAAAGCTGCTGCTAAAGGTCTCATCCACAGCAACAAAGCTGGTCGTGACAAATCACGTCTCGCTAAACTCGTAAACGCACTTTAATTCTTTCCGAAGAATACGGTGATGGGTCGCCACTAGGAGGGTTCTCCAGTGGCGATTTTTTATATGATCTGAAATGGCGGACGAAGGACTCGTGTAAAACGATTCCTTCGTCCGCCATTTCTTGTCTTACTTGTCGTCTAGACGATCGATCATGACATAGTGAAGACCGATCCCTTCAATGAGGAACGGTTCTCCAACACGTTCCAGTCCGAGGCGTTCATAAAAAGGAAGTGCCGTGACGCGGGCGTTACACCACCAAGCTGTCACTTGTCGTTCTTTCAATAGACGACGGGCTTCTTCGATCAGCGCCCGACCATACCCTTCACCACGCACGTCTTCACTCGACGCCATACCACGAAGCTGATACGTCGCTCCTGGCGCTTGTGCATGCGATTGTTCCGAGAAACTACCGATTGCGACGATTTGTTGTGCTTTTATCCCGCCGAGATGAAACGTCGATGCAAGCGCATCGTCTGGGTAGATACATGCTTCACGTGGTTGATGTGGACGTAACACATCATGCCGTAATGGGATGACCTCTTCTGCTGTAATGATCTGGACTTCCATCATCGTTTGCCTCCTCTTATAGCGTCGCTAAGCGAACGATCAACGCATCGAATAGAATCTTCTTATCACCGCGTCCTGTTTTCATACCTTCATCTGTCGTCGTGATGGCGATTAGTGCTTGCTCGAGCTGCGCAAACGTAAACCGTTTGGCAGACTGGAGTGCCAATTTGATCGCATACGGATGAGCTCCGACTTTTGATGCGATTTGTCGTTCTCCGTATCCTTGTTCTGCTAATCGTTTCGACAGCAACATCATCCGGTATTGGCGTGCCATCAGTCCAAGGAGAGCCAACACTTCCTGTCCTTGTTTTTCAAGGTCGCGAATCAAGCGGATCGCTGGTTCGAGTTGACGCTTCATCAAGTAGTCCGTTAATTGAAAGACGTTGTCCTCTAATGTCCGCGGAACAAGCAAATCGACATCCTCGATTTCGATTGTTGGTCGGTCCCCTGCAAACAACATCAACTTCTCAAGTTCATGGGCTAATGTCCCCCACATCTCAGCAGTCAAGAAAATGAGTCGCTCGATTGCCGGACGTTCCATCCGGTATCCTTTGTCGTTGACAGCATCCAGAACGAAGCGGAACAACTCTTCGGTCGTCGGTTTTTTTGCCTCTAGTACCGTCGCGCGCTCCTTCAATCGTTTGACGACGGTTTTTCGTTCATCGAGCTTTTCTGCTTCGACGATCAAGACAACGACCGCGTAGTCTGCCGGTTGTAGGATATAATCTGCTAACCGTTCGAGATTATGTTGTTTTTTATCTTTCGCTCCTGTCAGAAACGTTGCAGGTTTTGCAACGACGACACGGTAGTCGCTTAAAAAGGGTACCGTCTCCGCTTCATCGAGTACCGCATCAAGCGGTTGGTCGTTCAAATCGATTTTCATATAATCAAAGCGTTCTCCGTCTGGCAGAGCCGCTTTTACGATTTCACGTTCCCATTCTTCTAACAAGTGTCGTTCTGTTCCATATAATAAGTATAAATTCGCTAATTTTCCGTTGACGAGCCAAGGAGTTTTCATCATTCCCACCACATTTCACAGTTTGTTCTTAACTTCATCATAGATAATCCTCTTTTATTCCGCTATACTAGAAGCGGAATCTATTAAGGGGGAATGCAGCATGGCACATTCAGTACGCCCACCAAGTGAAAACGCGTTCGAGAACGATATTCAATCAAAACGCAACGATGCGCTCGACTCTGCCGTTGGTTTTGGTGCATCATTCGGCTTCTTCGCAGTCTTGTTCATCATCGGTGTCGCAATTAAGTTCTTAAGTCTATAATCAGTAAAACAGCAACCTTGGGGGGTTGCTGTTTTTTTATTTTATCATAGGTTCACAGCCCGCTGAAGAACAAGTTACACTCCCGTCCTCATCCGTTCGAAAGACGATCCGATCTGTCCCGATCCGCTCAAGCACGTCCGGATGCGGATGCCCGTATCGATTTTTTCGTCCGACTGATAAGATGACAATCTTCGGATTTGTCTTCTGCAAGAGTTCTTCACCGGTCGACGTGTTCGAACCATGATGACCTGCTTTTAGAATATCGATTGGTCCAACGCTTAATTCGTCCTCGATTGCTAGGCCAGCGTCACCCGTCAGTAAAACACGTTGTTTGGCAATCTGTGCAAGTAATATAATAGACCGATCGTTCTCTTCTTCTTCTCGTCCAGTCGGTGCAAGTACCTGCAACCAAGGACGAATCGTTTGCCCCTTTTGAACGAACTCGACACGCGTCCCAGTTGCTTCGATCGAACGAATCAAATCGTTTCGCTTCTCATCCGTGTTGTCATACGCCCCTAAATAAATGGTTTTCACGCGAACTTGACGCAGTAATCCTAGCAGTCCACCGACGTGATCATGATCAGCGTGCGTCACGATGAGACCGTCGATTTCTGCTTCTCCTCGTGTGAATAAAAAGGGCGCGACGATATGACTACCTGGATCGAACGGACGGAGCAGTGGATGCGTTGTTTGCTGATAAACACCACCTGTGTCTACGACGAACGTCTCTCCTGCTTTCTCAAGTACGATACTATCCCCTTGCCCGACATCTAAAAACGTGATTTGTTCAGGTACGCGCCACTCCGTATACCCCCATGCCGTAAGTAAAAGAATCAGCGGGAGTGCATGCCCCCACCATCTCCGCTCAGCAATATACCAAGCGATTCCTGTTCCGACAACGACGATTGTCAAGACGATCGGAGAAAATGCTGGAACGGCAACCATCGCCAACGGCAGATTCTCCGCCAGTCGTAACGCTTGGTCCATCCATTGAATCGCGTACTGATGCGCGATCTGAAACGTTGAACGAATCGGTAAGAACGGGAGTGTCGCCAGAATGAACGATCCCGGCAGAATCACCCACTCAATCCAGCTACCAATCAATAGATTCAACAATGGCGACCAAATTGAAACCGTCGTCTGTTCAATCCCCTGTAAAAAGAGGAGGGTTCCAAACTGTGCCCAAGCACTGATAAGCAGCCAGTTCCAAGGACGACGAACCGAACCCATGAGTCGTCTCGACAGCACAAGAAACAGCGTCAGTCCGACCGTCAATTGAAATCCGATATCGTAAATGACAGTTGGTTGAATCGCTAATTGAAAAGCCGCGACCCCCGCAATGACCTCCACCGGATCTAACGGTTTGTGGAAACGACGACCGAGCAGCAGAATCATCGCGACGAGCACAGCCCGAGTGACTGGAGGACTCCACTCCGTCAACCATCCGTAAATCGGCAGTAAGATCAGAACGATATCAAGTCGTTTTTCTTTTGTCATCCTGATTTTTCGTAAGACGTACAGCAGACTAAACACTAAAAAAGCGATATGTGATCCTGAGATGACGATCGCATGTAATAAGCCGAATTTCTTAAACCGTTCGATCGTCACTTGATCCATTAATCGATCCTCACCAAATACAAGTGCTTCGACGTAAAATGCTTGCTTTTGTGGTAACAAGTCTTCTATCCGTTTCAACCATCCTTCACGTACCCGTCTTCCTTCTGCCGCATATCCAAGTGTCGGATGACAGGAATCAAACGAACGTACTTCCCACTTTCCAGCGTAACGATTCGTATGCATGAATTGCAGTTCGTCAAAACCTCCCGCATTCGATTGTTGACGGACATCGAGCGGTTCCGTATCGACGTGACAGGAGTAACCGATTCGTTCGTATCCTGTCTCATCTTCTGCAATCGTTGCCGTCAATAGAATCGATTGACCGTTGCTCTCCGCATCATAGCGAATTCGATCCCCATTACGCTTACCTGATAAGATGTCAACAGACGAGACGTCGTGCGGTTCAGGTGACAGATGACCCATTCCGATGAATAGAAAACTCAGAATGAACAAAAAGAAAAGACGACCGATTGAAAAAGACCATGACTTCATGATTGCAAAGAGCATCAGGAACACTAACCACCAGATCGATTCTTTAATGGCGACAATGAGTAAGAGAACGAACAGCGTATGAAGTGGCATCAGTAGACGATCAGGTAGGATTTAAGCGATTCTAACGTCTTTTCCCCAAAGCCCTTCACATCTCCGAGTGATTCATACGTCGCAAATCCCCCCTTCTCCTCACGGTAGGCCAAGATCGCTTCTGCTTTGGCAGGACCGATTCCCGGAACCTCCATCAACTGTTCCGCCGTTGCCGCATTGAGGTCAATCAGTCCTTTTGGTATCTCTGCTTTTGAGCGTTTCGTTGGTTTCGGCTGATCTTTCGTCTTTTTTACCGGCACGATGACTTCCTGTCCATCAATGAGACGTGCCGCGAGATTCATTTGTCGAATGTCAGCTTTCTCAGTCGTCTTTGCTTTTTCGATTGCATCCTTCACTCGATCACCGAGGTGGAATTGATAGGGTCCAGGTGCTTCTACCGCCCCTTTTATGTCGACCATGATGAGTTTGTCACGAATCGAAGTCTCCTTTTCTGCTGGCTCTGCTTTTGCCTCTTGTTGTTTATCTGTTAAGGACGGTTGATCGACCATCGCTTCATTCGAACAAGAGGGTAATGGTACGAACAATAAAATGATGAGTAGCAGGACGACGACGAGACCTGCGATTTGTTGCAAACGTGGAACGGTCAAGACGAATCCCTCCTTTTTCCACGACTCTAACAGGTCGCTACGGACTTCAGGAAACGAAGGAATACACACTAACCACTCTTTTACAACATGATACGGTGCGTTATGTCGGATAAAGGTCATACCATCCATACCGTTACTTTGAATTAGCATCTGTTTGACGAACAAAAAATCCGTCTCCTTTAAGCAACACGAATGTGTATCACTTAAAGAAGACGGATGAGATCACTTTTACATTTTTTCAGCAACGAAGAAAATCCGCTCGGCTGTCTCAGAAGGAGCATCCGGTCCAAAATCGCCTGTGACCGCGAGGACCCGGAATCCGGCGTCGCGTAACCATGTCACGTACTGTGCTGGAGGATACGTCCGCTGATGATGCGTTTCATCGACACGCTCATAGCGACCGTCCTCTTCCTCGATGAAGAAAGTCAGTTCATGGACGACAGAAAGCGGTGCTTCACCAGGATCCGCGAACCAGATATACGAACTTTGCTCCGCATGTGTCGCATATGTCTTTCCATTGAACAACGTTTCCATCTTGTATGGAGAGTGTGTATCAAATAAGAGACGTCCACCCTCTTTGAGGATTGCTGCTACATGTGTAAACGTCTGTTTGACATCCTCTTCCGTCCGGAGATAGTTCAAGGAGTCGCATAGGATCGTCACGGCATCGACAGGTGTCGGCAATTCGATTTCGCGCATGTCTTGCGCCCAGAATTGAATGCGTAATCCCTCTTCCATCGCTTTTTCCTGCGCGACTTCGAGCATCTCTTCCGATAAATCGATTCCGAGCATCTCATAGTGTGCCGCTAATGCAAGCGTCGCCGTACCCGTTCCACATCCGATATCAGCAATCGTACTGCCAGTCGGAACGTATGCTTTGACCCAGTCGACCCATTGATCGTACGGGACGTCTTGCATCAATTCATCATAGATGTAGGCGAACTGTTCGTATGCCATTAGTTGACCTCGACTTCAACCTTTGGAGCATCTGCCCAGAGTTTTTCGAGATTATAGTAATCACGATCGTCACGGTGGAAGACGTGAACGACGACGTTTTCAAGATCCGCTAACACCCAACGTGCCGCATCGAATCCTTCGAGACGTTTGATCGGCAGGTTATGTTCGTGCGCGACTTCTTTGAGTTCACGTGCGATTGCCTGTACTTGTTTTTCTGAATTCCCTTCACAGATGACGAAGTAGTCGGCAACTGGTGAGATGCTCGACATATTCAGGACGACGATATCTTCAGCGCGTTTATCGTCGATGGCATTTACGATTAATTGTAATTCTTGTTCGACTGTCATAGGACGGTCCCCTTTCGTTTGGCCGCGACGAAGGCATTATAGGTCTCAATCGTTCGCGGAAAGATGATGGCTTGTTTTTTACATAAAAAATGAATCGTCTGACTGAGTGTTGCGATGACGGCGTCCGTCAAATCCTGCTCCGCTACTTCACGAAGCGCTTCGACACCTGGATAACTGCGATTTGGTTCAATCGCATCCGCGACGAAGATGATTTGATCGAGCAACGGCATACCGGGTGCCCCCGTCGTGTGATTTGCGATCGCTTGATAAATCAAGTCTGAATCAAGACCAAGTTCTCGACGGACAAGCTCCGCACCTACTGGCGCATGAAGCAGTTCGTCATCATAATCGAGTAAAACCCGTTGATTCAATTCAACGGCAATCGAACGCATCTCATTCGTATCGCGGTATTTCGCATAATCATGAAGCATAGCAGCAAGTGTTGCTTCTTCTTCGTCAACACCATATTTAAGAGCCAAGTGTCGTGCTGTCTCAACGACACCTAATGTGTGCACATAGCGTCGCTCAGGCAACGTACGCTCAATGATTTGACGTGCTTCTTCAAGGCGCATATAGATTCCACTCCTCAATCCGTTGTCGAACGGCTTCCGGTACAAGGTAGCGAATGCTCCGTCCACGCGCGACCCGTTGCCGGATATCCGTCGAAGAAATTTCTAGCAATGGCATATCGACCGCTTTCACACGGGCACCACGCGGAATCAGATACCGACTGCCCGGTCGAGCGACGGCACCAAAGACCACTTCCTCGTATAACTGTTCGGCTTGATACCACGTATCGAGACTCACGAGTGAATCTGCTCCAATGAGAAATAGAAACTCATGCTCCGGGTACCGGTGCTTGAGTGCACGAATCGTATCATACGTATAGGAAGGCTCTTCGCGCTCAAACTCGATTGCTGAGACGGAAAAAGCAGGATTCAATGCAATTGCTTCTTCTACAAGGCGTAAACGCTTGGTTGCGTCTGTGACTGTACGTTGTTTATGCGGTGGCACATTCGCTGGTACGAACCAGACCGCATCAAGTTCGAGTTGTTCCTGCGCTTGTTCGGCAATCAGGAGATGACCGATATGCGGAGGATCGAACGTTCCGCCCATCAGTCCGATTTTCATCGTGGCAATTCGAGCGTCTTGTTCTCTTTTGATTCTTTATAGAGAACGATGACTTTTCCGATGACTTGAACGAGTTCAGCATTCGTTCCTGCGACGAGTTCTTGTGCGACATCCTTCGGTGCGTCCGCACAATTTTGCAATACTTGTACTTTCAAGAGTTCCCGTTTTTCGAGCGCATCCATCAAATCAGCACACATCGCTTCTCCGACTCCATTTTTACCGACTTGGAAAATCGGGTTTAAGTCGTGAGCTGTCGCGCGTAAAAAACGTTTTTGTTTACCTGTTAACATGATTAAAATTCCTCCAATTGCTTTCGTATCACCTGCTCGCCAAGTGCAAGGTCAGGTGCTTGTCCGGTGAAGCGTTCAAATGCTTCAGCCGCTTGTAAGACGAACATCGGGACGCCGTCAAGTGTGTCGAGACCTTTTTCGGTCGCTTCACGCAATAGACGGGTCGGCGTCGGTCGATAAATAATATCACAAATCAAGGCGTGCGTCTCCGTCAATTCGATCGGACGTGCCTCGATATGTGGCGCCATCCCGACAGAAGTCGTATTGATGATGACGTCGTAACTCGTTAAATCAAATGTTTTTTGCCATGGTAGAACGGTTGCTCCGAATTCATCGGCAACTGCCTTAGAGCGTTCTTCTGTACGATTCGTGATCGTCACATCTCCGGGCAACGCAGCAATGATGCCTCGCGCCGCACCGCCCGCACCAAGAACGAGCGTCTTTTGAAATGACGGACGACGTTCTGTCAACGCGCGGACGAATCCGATTCCATCTGTATTCGCACCAATCAACTGCCCATCCTGCCGATATACCGTATTCACGGCGCCTGCTTTTTGAGCTGCCGGCTCTAGCCGATCCAGATACGGAATGATTGCTGTTTTATGTGGAATCGTCACATTGATTCCGTCTAGCTGATGTGTGCGTAATTTCGTAATGATTTGCGGCAATTGCTGCTCCGTTACATCGATGAGGTCATAACAGCCGAAAAGCCCAGCCGCTTCCAGCCAAGCTGTATGCAGCTCAGGTGAAAGTGAATGGGCAATCGGATGACCGATGACGGCAAAGCGCATCAGACGAGCGCCTCACGTAAGGATACAGCGACACCTTTCGGGGCGTAAGCAGCGACACGTCCACCTTTTCCGTGAACCGCAACCCACCCGAGTCCACTGAAGACGATATCCGTCTTCATGTTGTCGCGGAGGCTGAATTCATGACGGACAAGCGGCGGTAGCATCTCACGCGTCTTTTCGTTTGGCGGAGACAACAGCTCACCGTTATGGTTCGCGTATAAATCGTCTGCCTTTTCAAGCTTCGTCCGGTGAACTTTCAATTCATTCGACATATAGATGACGAATGAACGCTTGTTCCCTTCCATATAGTCCAATCGTGCAAGACCTCCGAAGAAGAGTGTCTGTTGCGGATGGATTTGGAAGACTTGTGGCTTGATCTCTTTTTTCGGTGTGATCAGCTTCAAGTCCTTTGCATCAACATAGTGAGCCATCTGATGATGATTGATGATCCCCGGTGTATCATACAGGTTACAGTTATCGTCGAGTGGAATGTCGATCAAGTCTAGTGTCGTTCCTGGGAAGTGACTGACCGTGATGACGGCTTCATCTTCTTCACCGAAGCGTTTGATGACTTGGTTGATCAGCGTCGATTTCCCGACGTTCGTACAACCAACGACATAGACGTCGCGGCCTTTTCGATAATAATCGATTTTTTCAGCGAGTTCATCGACTCCGTGCCCTTTTTTCGCACTGATCAGATGAACGTCGACTGGACGTAATCCAAGTTCTTTCGATGCTTGACGCATCCAGTTCATGAGACGGTTCGGGTTGAGTGACTTCGGTAATAAATCGGCTTTGTTCCCGACGAGTAAGACGTCGTTTTTACCGACGAACCGATGTAATCCCGGTAACCAGCTTCCATTAAAATCGAAGATATCAACGATTTTAACGACAAGTGCATCTTTTTGACCGATTCCGTCTAAGATTTTAACGAAATCATCGTCCGATAACGATACATCTTGAATTTGATTGTAGTGCTTTAATTTAAAGCAACGTTGGCAAATGACCATTTCACGATCAAGTGCAGATTTAGGTGCGTATCCTGGTGCTTTTGTGTCTTCCGTTTGAATGGCGACACCACAGCCAGCGCAGTGGATTTCTTCGATCATATTATGTTGAGCCGCATGCGGGAACGATATCCCTTCTCTTTTCACCGTAGCGCCCTGCTCGCTACTCCAAGAGCGTAACTTCCGACCTCTCGCCGTACATGTTGCGACTGCTGCCTTCCCTTTCATCTACCGATCTGACAGGGTTATTGTTGCTTATCCTGACGAAGTGTTTCGATCGGATGCTCCAGTGCAGAAGGATCTTCCTTGACGCGTTGTGTCAATTTATAGATTCCTTTGCGTTTCATCCGGTGGAAAATGACACGTTCCATCAGGCGATTGAATTTCGTGACGACACCGTCCGTCTTAACGACAGGTTGAACGTGGATGACTTCGATTCCAACGGAGTTTGCACCGAGTACATCCGTAAAGAGTTGGTCTCCTAAGAAGACAACTTCCTTCGCATGATAACCGAATTCCGTCAATGCTCGTTTAAACCCGATAGGAAGCGGTTTTCGAGCAGGCGCAATATAATGCAATCCGAGTGGATCCGCGAACTTCTTGACGCGGTCTCCGTTATTGTTCGATACGATGATGACGTCGAAACCATATTGATTATTCACCATATCCAGCCAAGCAACCAATTCGTCTGGAGCATCTGCGATATTCCATGCGACGAGCGTATTATCAAGATCGGTCAAAATCGCTTTGACACCGTTTCGTTTGAGCATTTCAAGGTCGATATCGTAGATCGAAGCCACGAAATGTTTCGGATAAAGTCGTTTGAACAAGAATAAAACCTCCAGATAATGGTCTAGCTCTATAGTTAAGTTTAAGAAACAGTTATGCTCTTATCGTTCGATTATAGCACAATCAGGTAGTAAGAGCGACGCACAAAAGAAAACGGAAGGTCCACCTTCCGTTTTCTTAATAATATCGAATCCACAGATAGAGTTGCGATAGAATCAACGTTACGATCGTGATCGGTGCTCCATAAATCAAAAAGCGCATATAGGTAAATTTTTCACCTTGTCGTGTCGCGAGACCCGCGACGATGACGTTCGCCGATGCACCGATCAATGTCCCGTTACCACCGAGACAGGCACCGAGTGCGAGGGACCACCATAACACGTCCACTTTCGCATCTGCTGATGATAATCCAATTCCAGCAGCTACATCATTGATGAGTGGAATCATCGTCGCGACGAACGGGATGTTATCAATCGTCGCACTGGCGATACCAGACAACCAAAGAACAGCAGTCGCTGTCGTCTGAATATCGCCACCTGTCAAATCAATCGTCTTTTCAGCGAGGTAGCGGATGATGCCCGCTTCTTGGATCCCGCCGACGAGCACGAACAGTCCGGCGAAGAAGAAGATCGTTGTCCATTCGACGCGGGCAAAAATCCCTTCGAGCTGATGATCATTTTCAATCGTCAGCAACATCAGAACCGTCGCTCCAAGAATCGCGATCGCTGGTGCTTCGAGATGGAGTCCGATCCGGTCAAGCAGCGGATGTAACACGAACAACGCAATCGTACTGACGAGAACGATACTACTTCGCGTGACCAATTTTCGACTAACGATATAGCTCTTCTCATCGATTTCCATCAGTTTTTGTCGATCTTCCGCTTCGACATGCAACTGCTTCCGGAAGATGAAATACAGGATGCCGATCGTCACGACCGTGATGACGAGGATGATCGGTGCAAGATTCACTAAAAAGGCATTGAACGTCAAATGTGGATTTGCGGCACCAATCATGATATTCGGTGGATCCCCAATCAAGGTCGCCGTCCCACCGATATTCGCAAATAGGACTTCTGCGAGCAAGAATGGAAACGGCGCGATTTTAAGTATCTTCGTAATCGAAAACGTGATCGGAACGATCAATAGAACCGTCGTGACGTTATCAAGGAATGCAGATCCAAGTGCCGTCAATGCGGACAGTAGAATCAGTACCTTGATCGGATCACCTTTCGTCGTCTTCGCAGCGCGGATTGCGATGTATTCGAACAATCCAGATTGGTTGGCAATCGTGACGAGAATCATCATGCCAATCAATAAGACGATCGTTCCCCATTCAATATATTCAAACAATGCGGTTTCAAGATCCACAATACCGATGATGACCATCGCGAGCGCTCCAAGCAAGGCGACGATCGCCCGACTTACTTTTTCACTGATGATGAAGCCATAGGTCACTAAAAAAATGATGAGTGCGATATACGTTTGGACCTGTGTACTTCCGATTTCTGCTAATGCCAGTGCCGGCATGATTCATTCCTCCTAAACGTAAGGAGACGCCCAAAACGGGCGTCTCGCTTTCATGAATGCCATTGTCCGAGGCGTTGCCCCATTAAAACTGGTCCGATTGCTTGACTGTCTAACGTCAATGCGTCCTTCGGACAAATCAGGACGACCGTCGAACCGAATGAGAAGTATCCGAACTCATCCCCGCGACGAAGCTCCTTCGACTCGTTCGTCCGAACGATCGAGTTGACATTTAACGCACCGACCATGACATGTTCAAGTGCATGTTTCCCTTGGACGATGCGCGTCACACGACGGTAGTTCCGCGTCAATGGACGAAGCGCATGTGTGAGACCAATCTCATTTACCGGTGCTGAATCGCGACCGAGCGTATAGCTCGTCCGGACTGTTCCATCCATCGGCACATGAACACGATGGTAGTTTTGCGGACTTAAGTAAAAGATCATCACACGTCCCCCGACATATTGTTGTGCTTCATGATGGGAACCGAGTAACTCAGATACCGTATACGATTGTCCTTTGACAGTAAAGCGGCTATCAGCCGTCAAATCGTCAACGACGGATAGCACACCGTCACACGGACTGACGAATGCGCCTTCTGCTTGATCGATCGGTCGCATTTCTGGTTTGACATGGCGAACGAAGACGTCATGTAAACTCGAATACTCCTCGAGGCTCCGAGTCGCTTCTGCCATATTTAAATCGTATGCCTGAACGAACGGACGGATGAACGGACGACTGATACGGCTCATCGCAAAACGTTTTAGTTGTTTGGCAACAAGCGGGTGTCCATTTAATTCGAACACACGAGAGTAAAACCATTTTTTAATCATTGAGATCACCAGATGATTCTTCTTTTGAGTCCTTTACGTCTTTTCCAGCGAAGAACTCTTTATAGCTGTCTTCCGTTTGCTCTCCTGCTACGCGTCCGACTTCCTTACCGTCTTTAAAGTGAACGACAGTCGGTGTACCCTCGATGCCAAACGTATCCCAAGCCGACTGTTCGACAGCAAGATCGATCTGTTCGAATGGAATGTCTTGTTTTTCACCAAGCGGGACGAGATATGGTTTTACTTTTTCACAGTGGGAACAACCCGTTTGATAGAAATACGTATAGAATTCATCACCGGATTTTACTTTATCTGCGACTTGTGTAGCCGTTAAATTGCCGTTCTTCGATGCAGAATCTTCTCGATCCGTGAAGACAAGAAGTAATCCTCCCACCAATACGATCAAGGCGATGACTCCCGCTGTAATCCAATTCGCCTTGGATTGCGGTTTTTTCGTGTTTTTACGTTTCGACTTCTTTGACACGTCTATCCCTCCGTCATTCTGGTATTAGCCATTTTTTCTGAATCATTATAGCATGACCATTCGCAAGAATCGTATCGATTTGCAAAGCGTCATCAATCAGTAACAGATCCGCTCGTTCTCCGACCGCGATTCGCCCGCCCGGTATACCATATGCATCCGCGACATGTCGCGTGATCGTCGCGATTGCCTGATCAAAAGCAACACCATGCTCCACTGCATCGCGAACGGCTTGCATCAGAGAAGTAGGCTTTCCTGTATCAATCCGCACTAAGCGACCTGCATCATCAAACGCCGGAAGACTTGCGCCAGCGTCGCTCGACATCGTGATCTGCTCGGGTGGGATTCCCGCTGCTAAAGCACGAGCAACAGCCTGTCCTGCTGGAATCTCGCCTTCCGCAATGAAAGTTTCCGTCGTACACGTCGTAAAATCGATTCGACCTCCCCGTTTCGCCCAAGCGAGTCCCGCCTCAAAAATCCGTTCACTCCGGTTGATATGCGTCGGAAGGAATTGTCCGATAGGGAGGTCCGTCGTATCAATCACCTCATGTAACAGATCAAGCCCTTGTTTCCCGTCTCCGATATGGACGTTCATCGTTCCCGACACTCCTTTGACCATGCCAGCAATTCGGGCTTCTGACGCTAATCGCGCGAGTTCATGAGCCGTCGGTTGTGTCGATCGGTGATCGTTGATGGCAATCTCTCCGATGCCGATCACTTCATTGATGAGGACGATATCATGTCCTGTCGATTGCGTCAGGAAGACCGGCGGAACCATATAACTTCCGCTTAATAAAAAGGGACGGATACCAGATGCAGCATATCCCCGTATGTGTGCCAGTAGGTCAATTCCTGTTCGTGTCCAACCATCCGTTCCGAGTAATCCAACGACCGTCGTGACACCGCCTTCGAATATGTCACGAACAGTCAACGGAGCCGTTCGCGTGGCAAATCCGCCTTCTCCTCCTCCACCGATCGGATGTAAGTGTCCGTCGATGAATCCGGGGACTAGGCGTTTGTTGCGACCATCAATCCGGTGCGTAATGAGTGCTTCATCTATGGTGTAGGAACCGATTCCGATGATCTGATTCCCTGCGATGTAGACATTTTGCGGCATCTGTTGCCACAGAACCTGTTCGATGACGATCATCGATCATTCCTCCTTAAGACAAAAAGCGAGCCTATCGCCCATGTGACGACATCTCGCTTTTCCTTATTCTGCCTTAGTCCCTTGACCAAGACCTAAATCTTCATTGACGGCATCGAGTGCGAAGACGACAAGTGAAGTGACGACAGACATAGCTGTCGCGAATCCGAAGCTATACGTTACTGCATCAACTGCCGATACGATGAACACAGCCGTGTTCACGAGTAAGAATGACCAAAAGAATGTAACGAGAAAACGCATGATTTCCCCTCCGTTTCCATAACGTACTATAGAGTTATCCTACGATTTGTAGTATACCATTTTTTAATCCAAGCAACAGCTTTTCTCTAATTTTTTCAAGCGCTTTCTTTTCCTTGAAAAACTTAATCGTTTCATACGAAGGACAATCGCTTCATATGCTACAGTAGAATTAACGAAAAGAAAGCGGAGGATTTCATCATGACCCGTCACTTAATCGCTGTCGATCTCGACGGCACCCTTTTAAAAGATGATAAGACAATCAGCGCTGCGAACATCGCTGCGCTCCAGCGTGCGCGTGCGAATGGTCACGAAGTCGTCATCGCAACCGGACGACCATTTCGTCACGCTCGAAAATATTACGAACAGCTCGGTTTAACGACACCGATCGTTAACTTTAACGGTGGTCTCGTCCATCATCCACAAGACATCCACTTTGAAGTTCAGCATCATCCGATTCCATTAAAAACTGTTCAACATATTTTAGAATCTGTCGCTGAGACGAAAACACAAAACATCGTCTGCGAAGTCACGGATCATGTCTATTTTCAATATAATCCGGTTGGTATTTACGAATTCTATACCGACCATGCCTTATCCGTCACGACCGGAGATTTACGAAAGGTGCTTATGCATGAACCAACATCTCTTTTAATTCATGCCAAAGGAGAACACGTCGATGAGATCCGCTCCGAACTATCTGGTATCCATGCCGAGACGGTACTCAATCGTCAATGGGTGAAGCCTGAATTCATGGTCGAAGTGATGCGAAAAGGTACAAGCAAAGCGGTCGGTCTTGCCCATATCGCCGATCACCTTGGTATTAACTCTAAACAAATCATTGCTTTCGGTGATGAGGAAAACGATTTAGAGATGATCGAGTATGCTGGACATGGTGTCGCGATGGGTAATGCCATCCCCGCGCTGAAGCATCTGGCAAACGGCACGACGAAGCGAAATGAGGATGACGGGATCGCGTATTACTTGAGACACGTCCTCGGGCTCGCATGAAAACAGATAAAAGGCACTTGCTGCATATCGCAGAGCAAGTGCCTTTTTCATTATCCTTTTCGGAAGTATCCGACAACCGAGTCTGTCGCGACGACGTTGATGAAGACCGTCTCGTCCGCTTCCCGGCAAATCCGTTCAATGTCCCGTAATTCATGACGCTCGATGACCATCATCAACGTCGCTTTTTCAGCTCGAGAATACGTACCAATCGAAGGAATTTGCGTGATGCCTCGAATGATGTGCTGATGCAAAGCCGTCGTGATGTCATCCGCATGATTCGTGACGATGAAAATCGTTAGACGCTGATTGCTCGTATGAATCTCATCGACGACCTTAGACGTCACGTAGATGAAGACGATCGTATACAAAGCAGTCGACCAACCGAACAACGCTCCTGCCAATAATGCGATCAAGAAATTCAAGACGAACAGATACAAGCCGACACTGCGATCGGAGAAACGAGCGAAGATTAAGGCAACGATATCGAAACCACCCGTCGAAGCACCGAACTTAATCGTGATACCGGTACCAATCGCAAGCAAGACCCCTCCAAACACTGCATTCAGTGTTTGATCACCTGGTATGACAGCATATTGAGGAATAAGACCAATGAAAATCGTCGTTGCCAAAACTGAAATCAAGGTGATGATTGTAAAGCTCCGACCTAACATGATCCATGCGAGCACAATCAGAGGTATGTTCAACGCCAAGAACCAGACGTTTTCACCAAACGCAAATGCTGTATTTTGAAGGACTTGCGTCAAGATTTGGGCAAGTCCTGTAAATCCAGTCGAATATACACCACTCGGAATCAAAAACCAGTTCATGGCAACGGCGATGACGAATCCCCCAATCGAAGCCACGATCACTTTTAACATACTTTCCTTTACTACTGATGTCACACGCCGTTCTCCTCTCATTCATAACTATCTTGAAACACTTTAGCACATTCAAATGTCGCCGGATAGTCAAGATTTCCAAAGATTGATGTTCTTTTTCATGATGGCGTTTTCATTTGTGACAAAGGTGTCCTGATTCTTGTTACACACAAAAAAAAGAACCGACTAAAAAATCGGTTCTGTTTAATCTCTTATACTGTCATCGAAGCAGGAACTGTAATCTGTCCTCCCGCCGGAACTTCTACAGTTGTTCCATGAACGTTTAAGCTGAATGCTTCGCCTTCTGTTTGAGCGATTTCGACGGCATTTGGCTGTACATGGACATGGATATGATGACCGCGCCATTGCATCCGGAATGTATAGCTCGTCCAGCCTTTTGGCAACATCGGCTTAAAGGATAACGTATCGTTTGCCACCCGTAATCCAGCGAACCCGTGGACGATCGACATCCATGATCCAACCATCGACGTGATGTGTAATCCGTCTTCCGTATCATTGTTGTAGTTATCGAGGTCAAGTCGTGCTGAACGTTGGTACAGTTCGACCGCTTTTTCCTCATAGCCGACTTCCGCCGCAATGATTGAGTAGATACATGGTGATAATGACGATTCATGAACCGTGCGTGGTTCATAGAAATCGAAGTTCGCTTTTTTCTCTTCTACACTGAAGCGATCCGTCAAGAAGTAAAGACCTTGTAAGACATCTGCTTGTTTAATGAAGACAGAGCGAAGGATCCGGTCCCATGACCAATTCTGGTTTAGCGGAAGATGTTTTGGATCGAGGTCAGCGACCAAGATTTGTTCCTTATCCATGAAGCCATCCTGTTGCATGAAGATTCCAGGGGCTGCCTCATCTTTTGGATAATACATCTTCGAGTCGATATCTGCCCACTTTGCCAGCTCCTCATCCGTCAACGCTAATTGATGCATAAGTTCTTGCAAACGTTCTGGTTCTTCTTGTGCCAAATGACGGTGGACGGTCTGCGTATATTCGAGACACCATGCCGCAATCAGATTCGTATACCAGTTATTGTTGACGTTGTTCTCATATTCATTCGGTCCCGTCACGCCAAGAATCATATAGACATCCTTGTGCGGCACGTAATTGACACGGCTTGCCCAGTATCGGGAAATCTCGACTAACACTTCAAATCCGTATTGTCCGAGATACGACGTGTCTCCCGTGTAGTTCGTGTAGTTATAAATCGCATGCGCGATTGCACCGTTCCGGTGAATTTCTTCATGTGTGATTTCCCACTCGTTGTGGCACTCTTCTCCGTTCATCGTTACCATCGGATAAAGTGCACCCTTCATTCCGACATTCTTATCTGCATTTTCTTTCGCTTGCGGTAATTGATTGTGACGATACTTGAGTAAATTCCAAGCAACTTCCGGTTTCGACGTCGCAAGGTAGAAGTTTAAGCAATACGCTTCTGTATCCCAATACGTCGCACCACCATACTTCTCGCCCGTGAATCCTTTTGGTCCGATATTCAGACGTGAATCTTCACCTGTGTAGGTCTGGAACATATGGAAGATGTTGAAACGAATCCCTTGCTGTGCCTCGACATCTCCTTCAATTTTCACGTCCGCTTCTTTCCAGTGGTGCAACCAAGCTGCTTCATGTGTCGCAAGCAATGTATCAAAGCCTGATTCGAATGCGACGTGAACCCGTTTCATCGCTTGCTCCAATAGCGCATCGATTTCATGGTCGCGATTCGTTACGAGTGCGACGAATTTTTCGACTGTGACACCCTCACCTACTGCGGCTTGTTTCGTGAAACGATTCGCGACGTACTGCGTATTGCCATCGACGACCTCACATCGTGCGCCTTCGACATCCGTGATCATCGCTGCCGTCACATGCCAATCGAGCTTTTTCGTTTTTGATGTGACATAACCGAACCGTTCTTCAATTCCGTGTTCGACAGGAAGCCAGAACTTCTCGTCATAGTTCGAGTCTTCATTTTCAACATCTGCATCGAGATACGATTCAATGACGATTTCTGCTTCAAAATTGACAGGTGTCACCGTATATTGCAAGGCAGCGATTTCTTTATCAACGATCGAGAAGAAACGCTTGGATTCGACTTTCGTTTCCTCTACCCCATTCTTCAATAGCATCGTCCGTGTCAACACACCGTGTTGCATATCAAGTTCGCGTTTGAAGTCGATGACTTCCCACGTGTTCAAATCAACAGCTTTTCCGTTGACGGATACTTTCAATCCCATGATATTGACAGCATTGAGTACTTTCGCAAAGTACTCTGGATAACCGTTTTTCCACCAGCCGACACGTGTCTTATCCGGATAGTAAACACCTGCGACATACATGCCTTGATGCGTGTCCCCTGTATACTCTTCTTCAAACGTCCCGCGCATTCCCATATGACCGTTTCCGATCGATGTCATCGATTCTGCCAATCGATTATCTTCTGGATGAAAACCAAGCTCTGTAATTTTCCACTCATTGACCTCAAAAAGTCGTTTCATCGTCAAGTCGCTCCTTTTTATGCTACGCATGTCGGTCACCCTGATCATGTAAGCGTTTCATCTATACTATACATTCTTTATTGTACACATAAAAAGCATCAATGCAATCGTTTGCACGAAAATAAATTTCTTTTTCTGCAACCGCTTCCTTTTACTAGAAATCGATATCCATTTGAATCAAAAAAAGTCTATTTTCAAACCAATCGGCTTAAAAATAGACTATCATTTCATGCTTCAGATTTTCCGCCACAAGACTGACGAACGACGAGATAATGCGGAACGATGACGCGTTTCCCATAAGGTGTCGCATCCTCATTGATTTGTTCAATCAAACAATTCGTCGCTTCAAAACCAAGTCCAAAAATATTGATTTCAACAGAAGTCAACGGTGGGCTTGAGAATTCTGCGATGAACAAGTTATTAAAACTGACGACGGCCATTTGATCCGGCACACCAATCCCCATCTCATTCAGTGTACTCATGACACCAAGTGCCATCATATCGTCACTAACAACGACAGCCGTTGGCGGATGTTCAAGTGACATCAGTCGCTTGACTGCCTCGGCTCCTCCTGTCGTCATGAATGGTGCACTGACGATGTAGGACTCTTGAATCGGAATTCCCTCTTCCATGAGAGCCGTCTTGTAGCCACCGACACGCTCTTGCGTCACAGCTAAGTCCTGTGCGCCTCCTACGAATGCGATACACTCATGCCCAAGTTGATGCAAGTACTTCGTCACTTCGCGACCGGCTAGATAATTATCCGTATCGACATACGTGACATGTGATGAATCACTGAATGGTTTTCCGACGACGACGAACGGAAACTTTGAGTCTTGCAGAAATTGAACGACTTTGTCATCCGTACGGGAATACAGTACGACGACACCATCGACCCGACGGCCCTGAACCATCGAGACGACACCTTCATATACTTCTTCTTCCGAGACGCCTGTCGTCATATATAACGAATATCCATTTTGATGCGCTTTTGTACTGATTCCTCGAATGACCTCCGAAAAGAACGGGTTTTGTAGTGTTTTCGTTGCAGCACTTGGCATGACGAGACCGATCGCCTGTGTCGTTCGATTCGCTAGACTGCGTGCATGAACGTTCGGATAATATCCGAGCTCATCCATCGCCTGCCGCACCCGTTCCTTCGTCTTTTGACTGATGCGTGAACTATTCGCAATGACGCGTGATACCGTCGAGGGTGCGACATTCGCTTCCCGTGCTACATCCTTGATTGTTACCTGCATCCCCTTCACCTCACATTTCCCCTAGTTAAGTATTTTATTTTGTTTGACGTTGCATGCGTTTACGGTGAACGAGAAGAAGTATGAGCGCTAAAATCGGAGCAATCGCACCAATTGCGATGATCGACCACCAGTTGACTTGTGACTTTTCGATGACATAGCTGTTCGCACTATTTGCATCAAGCGTGATCTCATAGGCGTCACCATCTTGACGCACCAAGTCTGAGAATAAAAGTCCTCTTAGACGCTGATCATCACCGATTTCTTTCGCAGACACGCGTAAGCTCGTCTTTTTTTCTCCAAGATTAATCGCGTAAACGACTTGTTGTTGTTTCGTCTCCCGTGAGTAGACTGCCATATGATCGGTTTTTGCGATCAAGCGTTGCTTCCCTGTTGCAAACGCTGGGTAGTCCTGACGCATCTCGTTCAACGTTTTTACGTACTGTTGCATCTTCTTATTTTGATCAAATGTCATCATCATCCGGTTTCCAGGATCCTCACCACCTGGCATCGCCACCTCTGTTCCTTGGTAGACGATCGGCATCCCTGGTGCAGCATAGAGTGCGAACAGCGCTAATCGAAGCTGCCGCTCCTCTTCATCTGCTCCACCAATCTTTGCTTCCGTGATGAAGCGCTTGACATCATGATTATCAATGAAGGTTGCAAGTCCCTTGGCATTCGGATTAAACGTAGTATCTCGATTATAAACTGAATCGAGCTCTTCCGCTGAACCATTTTTGCGGGCAAACTGATCCTTGACTCCATAATAAAACGGGAAGTTCGTCACGGAATCAAAACCTAATTTTGAATAGGACGCGATTTTTCGTGGATCTCCATCGAATACTTCAGCCAACAAGAATAAGTCTGGATGCTTTTCTTTGACTGCTGGGATAAACGTTTCCCAAAATGACGCTGGCACATGGCGAACCGTATCGAGCCGGTATCCGTCTATACCCGTTTCATCGACCCAGTAGTTCGCGACATCAACTAAATAATCGACGACTTCCGGATTTTCCGTATTGAAGTCCGGTAAATCGAACAGCCAGTTATTCTCGACTTCCGACGGGTTATTCCAATTCATGATTGGTTGATTTTTATGGAACCACTCCGGTTTTTCTTTCACCATTGGATGATTTGGCCCTAAATGATTGACGACAAGATCAAGGACGACCTTGATATCCCGTTCATGTGCTTCCTTGACGAGACGTTTAAACTCTTCCTTTGTTCCGAAGTGCGGATCAATCTCGTAATAATCATCCGTCCAGTATCCATGATAACCATTCGGACGGTTCTTAAAGATCGGCGTTAACCAAATCGAAGTGAAGCCTTTTTCCTTGATGTAATCGAGACGTTTCGTCACGCCTGCTAAATCGCCACCTTGAAACGCTTTTGGATTTTCAGGATCCGCCTCTCGATCATTACTCGGATCGCCATTCTCGAACCGATCCACCATGATGAAATACATTCGTTCTTTTTCCCAACCTGCTGCTTCACCCGTCATCGGTTGAAGCCCGATAGACAAGAGAAGCGGCAAGAGGAGAAGCATTATGCCTCGTCTCATGCCGCTGATTTCCCCCTTATGATTATCCTTTTGTTCCACCTGCTGTCAATCCAGACACGAAGAAGCGCTGGAATGCGAAGAAGAGAAGAACGATTGGAACTGCTGATAATACGGCACCTGCCGCAAATAACGTGAAGTTATTGTCGAACTGCTCCGACACCATGTTGTACAACCCGACCGCAAGTGTCTGTTTCTCAGGAGAACGCAGGACGAGCGATGCTAAAATGAAGTCGTTGAATGGTGCCATGAAGTTGAACAACGCGATGACGGCGACCATCGGTTTTGCGAGCGGTAAGATGATTTGCCAGAAGATTCGTAAGTGACCGGCACCATCCATCCGTGCCGCCTCATCGAGTTCTTTTGGAATCGTATCGAAATATCCTTTTGCAAGATACGTATTCATTGGGATCGCGCCACCCGAGTAGAGTAGGATGAGCGCCAGATGCGTATCAAACAATTCTAACATATTAAGCAAGACATAAATCGCAATAATGGCAACGAATTGCGGTACCATCTGCAACACGAGGAACAAGATGAGTGAATTTTTCCGACCGACGAAGCGATAGCGTGAAAAAATGTATCCTGTTAACGTGATTAGCGCGACGGAGACGACCATCGTGATGACGGCAATCTTGATTGTGTTTAAATACCACATGCCATAATCCGTTTTTGACGGATCAAATAAATCAAAGTAGTGAATCAAAGTCGGATTACTTGGGAAGATATCCGATGTAATACTTTTCCCTGGGTTAAGTGAAGTACCAACGACCCAAAGGAGTGGATAGACGATAATGATGGAGGCGACCGTCAAAATGAGATATGACAACGCCATGTTGATTCGGTTTTGTTTTCTCATATTAGATCATATCCTCATCTTTGAATGATTTTGAACGCTTGAACTGAATAACGGCAATCGTCATGATGAAGAACGACAACACAAGCGTGATCGCTGCTGCAAATCCATACTGCGGGTTCGCGCCAAGCGACAATTTGTAAATCCACGAAATCAAGATATCCGTTCCACCAGCCGATTGACCCGGTACTGCCGGTCCACCGTTGTTGAAGAGATAGATGATATTGAAGTTATTGAAGTTGAACGTATACTGCGTGATCAAGATCGGTGCTGTTGCGAAAAGAATCATCGGCAACGTGATTAAGCGGAATTTCTCTCCTGCTGTCGCTCCATCAATTGTTGCTGCCTCATAAAGATCTTCTGGTATCGACTGCAAGATCCCCGTCGTCAGTGTCATGATGTATGGGAAACCTAACCACCACTGAATCCCGATCAATGCAAGCTTCGTATACGTCGGATCCGTCATCCAGTCGAGACCATTATCGAGACCAATCGCTGGTAGTAACGTCGTATTGAAGACACCGAATGTCTCATTGAACATCGAGCGGAAGATCAAAATCGTGATGAACGCTGGTACTGCCCATGACAGGATCAAGATGGAACGGAAGAACCGTTTTCCTTTGAGTCCCTTTTGGTTCAGTAAGACTGCCAGTCCGATACCGATCGCGATGACACCTGTCGTCGAAGCGACGGTCCAGACAAGCGTCCAACCAAGAACGCTGACGAATGTGTCGCGGAAAATATCAACCGTGAAGATATTCAAGAAGTTTTGAATCCCGATCCAGTCGACCAATTTCGCTGGAGGAGAGTTGTTGAACTTATAGTTTGTAAAAGCAATCAAGAAAGTAAAAATCAACGGTAAGACGACTGTGAACACTAAAAGTACTAATGAAGGAATCAACATCGCATACGGGAATCCATTATCACGGAAATTCCGTAGTTGCATCTTCAAGGAAGGTACTTCGAGGTTCATGTCGCGCAACTTACCGATTCGATACGCATCGATAAAGTTCCAGACGTAAATGGCGATACCAAAGACAAGTAAAATCAAGGCAATGATGCCCTCGACCATTAGAAAGATCGAGTGATCCCCCCTTACGCCTGGTACCTCACCGAGTGTAATCAAGCCCCAGATCGCTCCGCGATCGCCAGGACCATTTCCGGCTCCTTTGAAGAACAGTTCAAAGTTGACGAGAAAATATGATAGTACGACGACAAAAAATGTCGCGCCTTTAAGGAATTGTTTATTGTATAGTTGTCCTACTCCTGGAATGATCGACATCAGCGCCGCAATCGTGCGGTGGTTCGTCTTTTTTTCAGGCGTTGGATTCGTCGGGTGTGGTGTTGCAATCGCAGCCATCGTCCGTTCTCCTTTCCAAAGGTCATGTCTGACCTCAGGCTTCTCTTCCAACCATAAAGATGAGGGGGAATCCAAGATCCCCCTCTCTTTATCTCTTTTTCATGGATTCACGTGTTCCATTTACGCTTATTGATTGTTAGCTTCGATTTGTTGCTTGATTTGTTTGACAGCATCATCAGCTGATTTTTGTGCGTCTTGTTTGTTTGTTGCAACAAGCTGGAGTGCTGCTGCCATTGGTTCCCAAACTTGACCCATCTCAGCGATGTTCGGCATTGGCACACCGTTTTGTGATTGTGCGAAGACTGCTGCTGCGACTTCGTTATCCTTGATTGCTGCATCTTCTTGAAGCGCAGTGACTGGTGGGATCTCATTGTATTTTTCGAACATTGCTTTCGCGTTCTCTTCACCTGTGAGTGATGCCAAGAACTTCTCAGCCCACTCTGCATTTTCCGAGTATGCTGAAATCGCGTATGTTTTTACACCAACGAATGTTTTAATCGGCTCACCGTTTGGAAGTTTCGGAAGTGCTGAAGCTCCGAGGTTGATGCCTTTTTCTTTATAGCTCGCAACTGCCCATGGACCGTTCATGACAGCAACAGCTTTTTTATCGCCGAAGAGTTGGTCAAGTGCTTGACCACCGCCACCACCGATAAGACCTTTCGGGAAGAGACCTTCTTTGTACCACTTGCCGATGTAATCCATACCTTCGACAGCACCTTTGTTGTTCAAGCCAATATCTGCTGGATCCAATTTGCCACCGTTGTCTTTGAAGACATACCCACCGTAGCCACCGATTGGACCGTGTGCGAAGTAGAAGTTATCCCAAAGCGCGAGGAATCCGTATTTACCGTCTTTCTTTTGCTCTGTTGAGATCTTGTACAGATCATCCATTGAAGCTGGTGCTTCTTTTAATTCATCTTTATTGAAAAGGAGGATTGGTGTTTCAACTGCTTTCGGATATCCGTAGACTTTACCGTCAAACGTTACTGCTGATTTCGCTGTATCGATGAATGGCTCAAGTGCTTTTTCGCCATCTTTGAGTTCTGCGATCAAGCCTTGGTCAACGACTGTACCGATTTGGTCGTGTGGAAGAAGCATGATATCCGGCCCTTTACCTGCTGGTCCGTCAAGTGCTACTTTCTTCTGCTGATCTGTCATCTTAACTTCTTTAACTTCAACTTTGACGCCTTCTTTTTCTTCGAACGCTTTAGCTGCCGCTTTAGTCGTTTCAGCTTTTTCAGTGTCTTCCCAGATGACGATCTTGCTTGGTTTTTTACTGCCTGAATCTGAAGATGATGATTCAGAATCCGATCCACCGCCACATGCTGCAAGTGCACCGATTGCCATGACAGATACAGAGAGACCTGCTACGAATTTTTTCATTTCCATGATTGAAATTTCCTCCCCAAGTTAACTTATGAATGATAAGTTTTAATGCACAACGTTTGCATAAAGGCACAACCATTTTCTCATGATAACAACCGAGTGGTTGTAAGCGTTTTATGAAAACGTTTGCATCACCTTTACATTTTTATTATACAATCTAAAATCCTTTTGACAAGTCCTTTTATTCAATTATTTTCTTACATTTAAAAACTTTTTATTTTTGATTTCATTATTTGAATCAAATGCTATAGAGAATAAGTGCATAAAAAGAAAACGTTTTCATTTTTATTGTTTGCACAACATGATGCAAACGATTGCATCATACTCTCGACTTTTATCAGGAATCCTTGATTTCACGGGATTGGAATTGACTTTAAGAAAGCGCTTTACTATTCTTAGGTCGAAGACATAATCAATATGATGCAAGCGATTGCGTTAAGGAGTGACTGCCATGTTCAAAGAAGCTGTGTTTCACCGTGCGATGTCTCCGTTCGTCTATAAATACGATGAGCGAACAATCCACATCCGTTTACAAACGAAAAAAAATGACGTTGATCGCGTCGATTTGATTTGGGGCGATCCATATGATTGGCATACTGAAAACCCAGATGCTGCCGATTGGAACTTCGATCCCTCAAAATCCAACTACTGGAATACATTCGAAACGCCGATGAAGCGAAGTGGATCAGATGAACTATATGATTATTGGTTCATCGATGTTGTTCCTCCCTTCCGTCGTCTACGATATGGTTTCCGTCTCCATGACGGTGCAACAAGCCAAGTCTTTACAGAGCGTGGATGGTTCGATGAAAAACCGCTCGATGATACAGGTTACTATTTCTGTGTTCCTTTCCTTAATGCAGTCGACGTATTCACTGCACCGGATTGGGTCCAGGATACAGTTTGGTATCAAATCTTCCCAGATCGCTTTGCAAATGGCGATGCGACGAATGATCCAGCTGGTACACTTCCGTGGAATAGTACAGCACCGACGACGACGAATCTTTTCGGTGGAGATTTCCAAGGGGTCATCGATCACATCGATTATCTCGTTGAACTTGGTATCACTGGTATTTACTTCTGCCCGATCTTCTTGGCGAAATCGAATCATAAATATGACACAATCGATTACTTAGAAATTGATCCACAATTCGGTACGAAAGAGAAATTCAAAGAAATGGTCGATCTGTTACACGCACACGGGATTCGCATCATGTTAGATGCCGTTTTCAATCATGCCGGCTTCCACCATAAAGCATTCGCTGACATCCGTGAACATGGTAGTCATTCAACCTATAAAGAATGGTTCCATCTGCGTGATTTCCCGCTCGTGACAGAACCATTGCCGAACTACGATACGTTTGCTTTCGTACCTGAAATGCCGAAATTCAACACCGAGAACGATGAAGTAAAGTCATACTTACTCCATGTCGCCCGCTACTGGGTCGAAGAATTCGGAATCGATGGCTGGCGACTCGACGTCGCCAACGAGGTCGATCACGCATTTTGGCGTGATTTCCGTCAAGTCGTCAAGGAAGTCAACCCTGACACGTATATCCTTGGTGAAATTTGGCATGACTCACAGGAATGGTTGCTCGGTGACCAGTTTGATGCCGTCATGAACTATCCATTTACGAATGCCGCTTTGAACTTCTTTGCCTTAGATAAGACTAAAGCAAGCTCGTATGCGAACGATATGTCGCATGTGTTGTTCTCAAACACGATGAATGTCAATGAAGTGACCTTTAATTTGATCGGATCACACGATACACCGCGTGCGTTGACGCGTGCTGGGAATAACAAACAGAAGCTTCGTCTTCTCTTGTTATCGATGTTGACGTTCTCAGGTAGTCCCGTCATCTATTATGGTGATGAGATCGGTCTCGATGGCGATCAAGATCCAGGCTGCCGAAAATGTATGCCGTGGGATCCTGAAGAGCAGGATCAGGAGTTATTCGCCTATACACGACACTTGTTACAGCTTCGAAAGCAGCATAAGACACTCGCGAACAAAGGGCATATCTCTTTCGTTCATGCGAATGATGAGACGAATACGATCATCATGCGTCGCATGAGCCCGGAAGGATTGTATTATATCTACTTCAACAATTCAGATGTTCCTGTTTCATTGACCGCTCCACAAGCTGGTCGAGGGCTTGATTTATTGACGAACACGCACCAGCAGACACTTGACGTTTCTCTCCCTGCGTATTCTGGAACGATCGTTCAAGTCTTATAACTATCTAAAGCCTGTACACTCACCTTCTAAAAAAGAAGTTTTGTGTACAGGCTTTTTTCTGTATCCGTTCTCCAGGATAGAAACAAGTTAATGAATGCCATCGAATTAGGGTATAGAGTACAGAAAGGAGGACATCCTCCATGGAAATTTTCTTTTACGCCGGTCTCATCCTCATCGGCTTGTTTACGATCAGTTACTTGAGTGAACGATTCCACGTCCCGAGTATTCTGGCATTCATCTTGATTGGAATCGTCCTTGGATTTTATTACGATCCTCCCGAAGAGCTGAAACTCGGAGGAGAAGCGGGCATCATCGTCCTGTTCTTTTTACTCGGTCTAAAATTTTCAGTGGCGGACTTGCTGATTCAGCTCCGTTCCATTTGGAAAGCAGGAGTCATCGATATTCTACTTTCGTTTGGTGGAACAATCCTGTTGACTTTATCGTTCGGTTTTTCCATCGCCGAATCGTTTTTGATCGGCTGTGTCTTGTACGCGACGAGTTCTTCGATTTCAGCTCGACTGCTCGATCGGGAACCGGATAAACATCAGGATGTGAATCGCTTCGTGCTGTCCCTGCTCGTCTTCGAAGATTTGATGGCACCGATCCTACTGACGACGGCACCGTTCGTTTTAGGGACTGAGACGTTCTCGGTAGCAAAAATTAGTATCATCTTTCTCGGGTTCGCCTTCTTCTTCATTGCTTTAATCATCATGACGTTGTTCATCAGAAGACGGAAACGTCTCGTCGATTCACTCTACCGTCATCCTGATGCCGGCATCGGAATCATCGGGTTAATCTTGTTATTTTCCGGTGTCGGTATTTTATTCGGCTTGTCAGAAGTACTTGGCGCCTTTATCATCGGTATTCTGTTAACCGAACTGGATGAGACGCGTTATCTTAGACGACTAGTCACGCCGTTCCAAGACTTATTATTACCATTGTTCTTTATCACGTTCGGCATGTCATTCGAGTTGACTGACGGATTACCGATTGATCTATTTTTCTTCGCTCTTGTCATTTGGGGAGTCGTCTCTAAATTCTTAGTCGGTTACCTCGGCGGAAGGTCCTTTGGTTTATCGAATTATCATGCGATCGAATCTGGCTTTTGTCTTGGTCCACGTGGTGAATTTTCGATTCTCTTCATCACGCTCGCTAGTGGTGCATTCGTGACGTTGACCGGGATATACATTTTTGTTTCTGCTTTTCTTGGAATTTTACTATTCCGTATCTCTACAGGATTGACGAACCGTACACATGCGACCGCACGAAAAATCAAAAAGAAATTGAATTAAAAAGACGTCGGCGCCTCGTGCGTTTCCGACGTCTTTCTTCTATATATGTTCTTCGATTCATCGCCCGACAAAAACAGGGCGTTTTTTTTCGATGAAGGATTCAACAGCATGACGATGGTCTTCCGTTTTGCCAGCACGTGACTGATAGATGATTTCTTGAGCAAGCATTTCCTCCAAGTTATTTTCATAACTCGCTGCTTGCAGTTGCTTGATGTATCCGATTACTTTTGTTGGGCGATCTGCCAGCTGACGAGCAAACGCTGTGACCTCTTCTACATAATTCTCTGATTCGATACTTCGTGTCGCAAGATTGAGCGAAACGGCTTCGTCTGCTGATATCGTATCACCGAGTAACGCAAGTTCCGTTGCTTTTGCTGCACCGATTAGCCGAGGTAAGAAATACGGAGCTCCTGCATCCGGGACAAGACCGATATTGATGAATCCAAGCGACAATTTCGCTTCAGCATGGACGAGCCGGAAATCGCAGGCGAGCGTCAATGATAAACCGGCCCCTGCCGCTACACCATTGATGGCAGCAATCGTCGGTTTTTTTGATTTAGCGAGTGCCCGAACGACAGGATGATAATACTGTTGTAGATATTCACCATGATCGAGCTCAGGCGAGACGGTTTTCAAATCTTGTCCTGCACAAAAACCACGTCCTTCACCAGTCAAGACGATGACACGTACTTCCTCATCCTGATTCGCTTCTTCTAGAGCGTCTGCCAACTCTTCTAATAAATTCGACGTTAATGCATTCAGTTGTTTGGGTCGAGCCAGCGTTAGCGTTGCGATTTGATCCTTGACGACATAATGCATTTCTCGTTTCATCGGATTCCCCTACCTTTTAAAAATGAATGATTGTTCATTATGATGTATTCGTGATATTTTATGAAAATCCTTTTAAATCTCTTTTTTTTCGATGAAAGACAAAAAACCCTCTTTCATTATGAAAATCGAAGGCGTATAGTTTCAAAAAGATAAAGAAACACTATTCGTTTTATGAAACAAAGGGGATTTATTTATGAAAACAGTCAAGCAACCAAGCTTATTCCACATTACGTGGCCATTATTCATCGAGATCGCATTGCATATGAGCCTCGGGATCATTGCAACGTTGATTTTAAGTTATTACTCGGATAGCGCTGCTGCGGCAGTCGGTGTATCCAATCAAATTTTGAATATCTTCATTATTCTCTTTAACATCACCTCGGTCGGTGCAACGATCATCATTGGTCAGTACCTCGGTGCAAGAAAGACGCAAAACGCTCGTCAAACGGCTCGTTCTGCTTTTGCGATTAACTTGTATACCGGTCTCATCGTTTCTCTGACCGTCGTGTTGTTCGGAAGACAACTCCTTGGATTTTTCTCGTTAGAAGGAGAGACGCTCGTCTATGGCGAAACGTTCATTAAGATCGTTGGTCTATTCCTTTTCTTAGAAGCTATCTCATTGACACTGGGTGCGATTCTCCGGAGTCATGGATTCACTAAAAATGCTATGTATGTCACGCTACTCATGAATTTCGTTAGTGCTTTCGGTAACGTCATCGCTGTTCTTGGACTCTTCGGCATTCCCGTTCTCGGTGTTGCTGGTGTCGCTTGGTCGATCGTCATCGCCCGGACAATCGCTGTCCTTGTCTTGTTCTTTGTCGTTTACCGCAAACTTTCTTTACGTTTTACAGTAAAAGACTTGATTCATTTCAATCGTGAGGATGTGAAACGAATCATGAACATCGGAATCCCATCTGCTGGTGAAGGGATCTCGTATCAATTCTCACAACTCATCATCACAGGATTTATCGCAACAATTGGTGAAGCAGCGTTGTCTGCTCGTGTTTATGTATCAAACATCACGATGCTTTGTTTCCTATTTACACTTGCAATCGCGCAAGGAACGCAATTACTCGTCGCACGCCAAGTTGGTGCTCAACAATTTGAACAAGCATATGGACGGGCTGTGAAAACATTGAAGATCGCTGTTTTCGCAAGCTTCATCTCAGCTGTAGCACTTGCTTCATTCGGTTCATCGATTCTATCAGCGTTCACATCGAGCCCTGAAATCATTGCAATCGGTATCCCACTACTCTGGGCAAGCGTCATTCTTGAACCAGGTCGCGCGATGAACATCGTGCTTATGGGAACTCTTAAATCGGCAGGAGATGTTCGTTTCCCTGTCGCCATCGGTATTCTATCAATGTGGGGAATCGCGGTCGTCCTCAGTTATACACTTGGTCTTGGGTTCGGTCTCGGTTTACTTGGAATCTGGATTGCCTTCTCTGCTGACGAATGGTTCCGTGGCATTTTTGCCATGAAACGTTGGCATGGACGGAAATGGGTCCAATACTCACTCGTCAAAGGAGAAACACATGAGCAAAACGAACGTCGAGAGGCTTCTGAAGCAGTCTAAGATTGACTTCGAATCCCTCACTTATCCTGTTGATCTTGAGGATTTATCTGCTGAAGCCGTCGCTAGAAAGATTAATTACCCCCTTTCGACCATTTTTAAAACCCTTGTTTTGAAAATGGTCGAAAATAAATATGTCTTCGTCGTCATTTCGGGGGAAGAAGAACTCTCTCTAAAGGCAGCGGCTAAAGCATTGCATTCGAAAAAAGTCGCGCTTGTTCCGATGAAGGAGTTAGAAGGCCTGACTGGCTATATTCGAGGTGGTGTCTCTGCCATCGGTGCTAAGAAGAATTTTCCGGTTCTTTTATCGGATCGTGCTATTCATGAACCATTCATCATCATATCCGCTGGAAAACGTGGACATCAAGTTCGATTGAATCCTCATGATTTTTTATCTTTCACTCAGGGGATTCTCTTTACGAACGGCTGAATTCCATCTCCTAATTATGGTATGATGAGTAGTATCGATGAAGTGGCAGGAGGAATCATTTTGTGGAAAGATCGTGTTCGTAATTCAATACCCAACCTATTTACGTTCGGAAATCTGTATTGTGGTTTTTTAGCCATCGTCATGGCAGCAAAAGGTGATTTTCAAAATGCCACCTTACTAATCGTCATCGCGATGATGCTTGATAGTCTGGACGGACGTCTTGCTCGGATGCTTGGTGTAGCAGGCGACTTCGGAAAAGAACTGGACTCATTAGCAGATATCGTGACATTCGGTGTCGCACCTGCAATGATGGCCTACTATACGTATTTCTATGAATTCGGAGAAGTTGGTTTACTAATCTCTGCTCTGTTCCCGTTGTTCGGCGCATTCCGTCTTGCCCGGTTTAATTTATCGGCAACGAATGTGGCATCTGCTTATTTTTCAGGTGTACCGATTACAGCGGCAGGTGGTATTTTGGCCGTCGTCACGTTATTTAGCGGACGAATGAACGACTTGATGGTCCCACTCGTCTTTACAGGTCTTGCCTTCTTGATGGTCAGTCGTGTCAAGATTCCAAGTTTTAAAGATATTCCCGTTCCGCGCCATACGTTCGTCATCACCTTTACGTTACTGTACGTGACGTATGTCATGATTGCCCGTAGCAATGAGTGGTCGACGTTTTGGTTCGTTGCTGTTCCGTTGTATATCGCGTTTCTCCTTTTCTCGTTCATCAAAAAGAAGAAGCAAAAACAACATTCAAACGGATGATGATAGGAAGTGGTTCGGTTTCTCTTACGAGAAGCCGGACCACTTTTTTTACAAGACCGCTTCTCCCTCGCTCGTTTTCAAGATATATGGGTATACTTATGACAGAAGCTATTTTGGAAATGGAGGAATGTCACGCATGGAGCAGTTTCATAAACGTCTTTGGATTTTCTTTTCGATTTGGTTCACCATCGGCTTGATCTTAGTTGGTTTTTCGTTACTTCCCACTTGGCTCGAGTGGGCCAATGCCGTCTTTTTATTCGCTTCCGGCTTATACGCAGCACTCTATTTTTGGCATGTCTTACCGAAGGGACGTCTTGTCATCCCCTTCATCTTCTTTGGTTCGATCATCATTGAGTCGATTGGTGTCCATACCGGTTGGCCGTTTGGAACATATCGTTACGAGTCGGATTTCGGTGTCCAATTATTAGGTGTGCCGATTACGATCGGAGCTGCATGGCTGTCAGTCATGGGGGCGAGTCTCGCTTTCTCCCGTTTGTTTTCGTTTCGCTATAGTACATTGATTCTCGTTCCATTGTTCGCCGTCTGGCTCGATTTAGCGATCGATCCTGTTGCTGCTAACGTGAAGTCGTATTGGCTTTGGCAAGATGGTGGCTGGTATTACGATATTCCGACACAGAATTTCTTCGGGTGGTATGGAACAGCGCTCGTCTTTTCCTTTTTCATCAATCGCTATCAAGTCAAGGCGACGGATGCTGCACTCGAACAAAACAATCAGTATCTCTTTTTGATGTTGCATACTTTATTCGGTGTAACAGCAGGAGTTGCTGGTCTCTATGGTGTCACTTTGGTCAGCTTAAGTGCATTCATCGCCTATTTCATTGTGAAACGAGGGGTTATCGTTGAAAGAAGCAAACAAAAGCAAATTAGCTGAATCCGTATTTCATACGTATGTCGATCATGCTTTGATCCGACGTCATTTCCACCGTGTCTTATATCGAGCAGACGATCTACCTGTCCCTGGTCTCATGCTTGCTACACACAGTTCTTGGTGGGACGGTATGATTCTTTTTCATTTGGATCAGACCTGTTTCCATCACGACCCCTACGTCATGATTGATCAAGCAGGACTTGCTCGTTTCCCGTTCTTCTCCCGTCTCGGAGCTTTCTCTGTTGACCGGACATCATTCGCTGATATCAAGACAAGCCTTCATTATGCAAAAGAACGACTTCAAAATGGCAGCAGCGTCTGGATGTTTCCTCAAGGCGAGGAACGTCATCAAGAGGACCGTCCGCTTCGCTTAGCAAGTGGTGCCACACATTTGACGCGTCATACGGATTACGTGTCTCTCGTCGCCTTTTATTATTCATATGGCCATGAACAGCAACCGGACGTCTACATCCGGACGCGTCGCTTTCATCCATTACCTGACGAACGATCAAGTGCTCAGGCAAAACGACTGACAACAGAACTAACTGCTTTATACGACGACATTCGAGCAGATGCCATTGCGGAACGTGTTGATTTGTATCGCTGTATCTCTACCCGAAGGGAACCACTTCCTGCACGAACGGAGCGCTGGTTACGGGCACTTCGGTCATGAGTTGGTTCTTTCTCTTCTTCGCTCTAGCTGTCTGTCTCTACACATGGATCAATTTAGCTTTCTTACCACGATTAACGGATCCCGTTCAACCAGATAGTCTAGCAATCTGCATCCCGTTACGGAATGAGGAGCGTAATGTACGAAAATTATTAGACGCATTAGAACCCGCTCTGACACCAGGGATGCACGTTTACTTATATGAAGACCGCTCGACCGATCGGACACGCGAGTTATTGCTTAATCGGATCGGTCAAGACGACCGTTTTACAGTGATTGATGGTCTTCCCTTACCAACAGGCTGGGCAGGAAAGGTTCATGCGTGTCATCAACTCGCGAAACGAACTACAGAGGACTATCTGTTATTCCTCGATGCTGATGTGACACTGACACCTGATGCGATTTGTCGCTTATACGGAACGTTACGAACAGAACGAGCTGTTTTCCTTTCCGGTTTCCCGTCCTTTCCTGTACCGACGTTTCTAGGGAAGTGTTTGATTCCGATGCAACATGTTCTTATCGCGCAGCATCTTCCGATTCCGTTTCGCAAGGTGAAACATCCAGCGTTTGCTGCAGCCAACGGCATGGTCGTTCTCGTCGAACGATACGCGTATGACCAAGTCGGTAGACATGAAAGCATCCAATCGGCTCTCGTTGACGATTTAGAACTTTGTCGTACATTTAAACGACACGGGTTGACGACGACGCTCGTCGAAGTCGCCCCAGCAGTCTCTTGTGATATGTACGCCACGAACGAAGAAGTCTGGCAAGGTTTTCTAAAGAATGTCTTTCGTGGGATGAACGATTCTTATATCGTCGGATCATACTTTCTACTCTTTTACTTGGTTCAAGCAAGTGTCCTACCTTATCTCATCCTCCACCCATCCTGGCAGATGGGTGGCGCACTGATTCTTCTTTATTTAGCAAGATTCCGGATCGATCGTGCGGCACGAATCCGACATGTTTGGTGGCTCCATCCACTGGCGGTATTCCTTTATGTCATCTTGCTAGCAAGTGCGATGATTCGAAGCTTTAGGAAACGGGAAATCACATGGAAGGGTAGGACCTATTCATAAGGAGGAATCAGTATCATGAAACATATAGCTGTCATCGGAGCCGGTCTTGGTGGACTCAGCGCTGCTATCTCATTAGCAGCAAAAGGATTTCGCGTCACGGTCATCGAGCGCAATACACATATCGGTGGCAAAATGATGCCGATCGTCACAGAAGGACATCGCTTCGATTTTGGTCCGAATACGATCACGATGCCGGAAGTTTTTCAGTCTGTCATTCTTGAATCCGGTGCGGATCCCGATGAGTACTTTACATTCACGAAACTTGAACGTCATACGGTCAATCATTTTTCCGATGGAAGAACATTAACATTTTCGTCTGGACGCGAAGCGATGCGGACAGAAGTAGATCGTTTCACGAACGGTCAGTTGGCGAAGAACGATATTACAGGTTACCAAGAAGAAGTGGCGAAGTTGCATACGATCGCAAAACAACAATTCTTTACGAATATTGATTCGTATATCCGCCCCTCCCTCTGGCGAGACATGTTGAAAGTGCATCCCTTTCAAAACCTTCATGGGTTGCATAAGCACTACTTTAAGGATAAAGGGTTGATTCAGGCACTCGATCGTTATGCGACGTATATCGGGAGTAGTCCGTATCAAACACCCGCTACCTTCAGTTTAATCGCTCATTTAGAACTAAATGACGGTGTCTACTTCACAAATGGTGGTAATACAGCAATCGCAGAAGGGTTCGCCCGACGTGCAAAAGAACTAGGTGTCGTCTTCCGTCTTGGCGATGAAGTGACACAGATCGAAGTCGTCGATGGACAAGCAACGGAAATTGAATTGAATCACTTGGAATATCTCCCGGTTGACTTTGTCGTCATGAACGGTGATTTGTTGACACAATATCCACGTCTGATTTCGGAAACGGCACGACCTGATTTTAAAAATCCGACACCTGCTCAAGTCGAACCGTCGATTTCTGCCTATGTCCGATGTATCGGTCTCTCACGTCGGATCGAAGGGCTGGCTCATCATAACGTCTTCTTCTCTTCAGATTACGAAGCTGAGTTCAAGGCACTCTTTGATGAAAAACGTTACGCTGAGGAGCCGACGATCTATATCTCGAATTCTTCCGTCACAGCACCAGAAATGGGACAAGCAGGTGATAACTTATTCGTGCTCGTCAATGCACCTGCAACGGATACTGGACATGCGATTGATTTTGATACGTATGATCAACTGATCAATCAACGATTGCAGTCCTTTGGGATTGATATTTCGTCCGATGTCGTCTTCGAGCAACGGGTCACGCCACAGGATATCGAACAAACCTTCTTTGCCTATCACGGCTCGTTATATGGCTTGTCATCCAATGGCATCCGGTCGTCTTTCCTCCGTCCGAGCAACCGTTCAAAGAATGTTCACAATTTGTTTTTTGCCGGTGGATCAACGCATCCTGGTGGTGGTAGTCCAATGGTGACGCTTTCAGGAAAACTAGCAAGTGAACGAATCGTCTCTGCTGTCGCCGCTACCCTGTGAACGTTATGTGAATTGCATATCAATCACTTGTACGGACAACTAAGATTTGATACGATTACTTCGAGTTCAAGAGGTAGTGATTGACCCCACATCCTCAATCAAGCGCAAGGTGACTTCCCCGAGTCAAGAGCGTTGAAGAACTTACTTTTTCTAACCAGCGAAATCAAATGGGACCCACCCATTTCATTACGTGACTCATCGTGTGTCCATTCGCATGACTTACGACGTTCCCCCTTAGATCGTCTCATCCGAATGGTCCACAGATAGCTCGATAAAGAAAAGACCATCCCCGTGGTCGAAACAGACCTATCTCGTAGTCCAGATGTTCGCTCTGGTGTAGAAGTAATCTGAGACTCCCCGGTCTCAGACCATAGAAAAAAGACCTTGGTCCCCGCCAAGGTCTTTTTTCTATGGTCATGTATTAAATCGTAGCAAGTAACTTCATTTTTTGCCAACGGCTGACGTACGCCCGTTTTGTAAAGACGTCATAGTGATTATCCCGCGCTGCATCGAGTATACCACGGTACAGGAAAGCAGCAGCCTTCAGAGCACGCCGACTCTCTCGTGGATACCGTTCAAACGATGGAATCGCTGCGTCATACAGATGCTCTGCTCGAAGTGCAACCTCTTCCCAGAGACCGATAAAGTCTCCTGAAGGACGACCAGCGAGTAACGATTCCGCTGTGACACCGTATGTCTCCATCCATGAATGAGGCAAGTAGATACGGCCGCGTTTTGCATCTTCACCAACATCACGTAAAATATTCGTCAGTTGCATCGCAATTCCAAGATCAATAGCAGACTTACGGAGATCAGGCTGTTGCGGTGCAAGGATGGGCAACAACATCAAACCGACGGTACTTGCTACGTAGTAGCTGTATTGCTCTGTCTCTTCAAGCGTCTGATAACGATTTTTCTCGATATCCCAACGCATTCCTTCCGCGAGCTCAAGAAATGGTGTCTCATCCATTTCATAACGTTCAAATACGTCTGCTAACGCGATCCATAGCGGTTTATCCAGTACTTCGCCATCACGGAATCGTTTGAATTCATTCAAGAAAGCCAGTAAACTCTCTTTCGGCGTATCCGACTCATCGACGGTATCATCGAGGAACCGGCAAAATGTATAAATGGCATAAACAGCTTGTCGATCTGCTTTTGGTAAGAGTGAAAAGGCTTTATAGAACGTTTTAGATCCGGACTGAATGACTTCCTCACATTTGATATACGCGTTCTGGATCGTCACTGAATTCATGTTTCCACCCCATCTCTTGTTCCATTCGGTTTACGAGTATCGTTGCGCCCATCATGACGACTGGTACTCCTCCACACGGATGCACCGATGCACCGACGGCATATAGTCGATCGATATCCGGATACGGTTTTGCCTGTGTCTTTAAGGCAGCCGATTGGCGAATCGTCGGCGCAATCCCAAAACTACCTCCCTGATATAACCCAAAGGCCTGTGCATCATTCGGTGTACGAATCTTCATTTCTTGTATCTTTTCCCGGAATCCCGGATGATGATGCTCAATTTTTTCAAGTACAGTCTCGATGAAGTCTACTTTTTCATAATCTTCTACACCATAGCCACGCGGAGAAGGAATTAATGAATAGACGACGCTATCGTCCGTTCCTGTCAAACTACGGTCAATCTGACTCGGATGGAACAGATAGACTGCCGGATGTTTTGGTAAGCGTCCTTTTTTAAAGATATTCGTCATGAGCGGTTCCAAGTCGTTTGGCATCAAAAAACGATGCACCGGTAAATCGACTTTCCCTTTCATCTTGAAATATAGCAATAGCGTACCGCCTGAAGGTGTATAGGTCTTAGGTTGTTTACCTTCTACAAGGCGTTCCATCAATGGAAACTCTCCATTTAGTACGATTTGATCGAATGCTCCCTGTGTGCCATCTTGTAAGACGATTTCCTTTGCCTGTCCTTGGTCGACGACGATTCGTTCAACGGGTGCCTCGAAGACGAATCGGACACCACGTTCGACTAATGTGTCATACATGCGTTCAGCAAGCGAGAAATAGCCACCTTTTACATACCAGACACCTTCTGCTTGTTCCCGGTACGGAATCAAACCGTAAATCGATGGTGTCGTATAAGGGTTTCCGCCGATATAAAATGTCGGGAAACTGTATGCCATGCGCAAATATTTACTCTTGAAGTATCGCTTCAAATGGTCATGTGCAGTCTCTAGAGCATGCATCTGTAATAATGGACGCATCATGTCTGGGTGCAACAACTCCGTCTTCCGACGATAACCACGTTCTAAAAATTTCGATACACTCGTCTTATAATCCTTTTCTTTTTGATGCATGAATTCATAAAATCCACGACCTTCACCGAATTGATGTTCGATCGCGATCGCTTGATCCACGACATCGGCTACTTTCGTGACGACGGTACCATCGTCGAAGTGAAGGTCATACAATGGATCGACCCGTTCAAGTTCTACTCCCGTCACGCCGGCTTCTGCCAACTGCTCTTTTAACTTGCCTGGCATCAGAACGATCGTCGGACCTTCATCGATGCGGCCACCCGATTCAAAATCGACGGATCGTAATCGACCACCGACATGTGCTTCTTTTTCAAAAATCGTAATCTCGACGCCAGGATGTCTTGCTGTCAGCAAAAGCGCTGCATGCAGTGTACCGACACCGGCTCCTACGAATCCTATCTTCATGTCCGCACCCCTTCTTTTTTGAGCACGAGTTCTGCCGTAATACGCGCGGATTCGAAAATCGTCGGTAATCCGCTACCCGGATGTGTGCCACCTCCGACGAGATACAGATGATCGAGCTCTTCAAATTGATTATGCGGGCGGAAGTACATCATCTGTGTCAACTGATGACCGAGATTGAACGTCGCGCCTTGATGGATCCCCATCGCTTCCCAGTCGTCTGGTGTAAACATCTCTTCGACTTCGATTGCCGCCTCAATCCCTTGATACGGTGAACGCGTTTCAAGAGCGTCCAGAACACGGCGACGTAGTTTCGGTCCTTCGATCGACCAATCAAGTTCAGAGTAATTGTTCGGCACTGGCACTAAGACATACAAAGCAGACTTGCCTTCAGGTGCTAGCGTTGGATCAATCACGGATGGATTTTGGACATAGAACGAAAAGTCATCCGATAATTCTAAAGTCTGCGTCATCTCGCGAACGTTTTTCTCATAATCCTCTGCAAAGTAAATCGTATGGTGTGGTGCATCGAACGTCCGGTTGACACCAAGGTATAACATGAACGTCGAACACGAGAATTTTTTGCGGTCAATTTTTGGTCGGGACCATTTTTTCAAAACCCCTTCCGGCACCAGATGATTCATCGCATGTGCGAAATCGGCACCGATGATGACTTCATCGAATAACTCATGTTGACCTGACTCGAGGATGACTCCTTCGACAGCTTTTCCGTTTAAAATCAATTGTTCGACGCCCGCACCTAACTGTACGGTTCCACCTAGCTCCTCGATTGCACGTTGCATTGCAAGCGGTACTTGATGCATCCCACCAATCGGATGATGGACACCGTAAGCATGTTCCATGTAAGACAAGATCGAAAAACCACCCGGACATTCCCATGCTGACATGCCTAAGTATTTCGCTTGGAATGTAAAAGAATACTTCAATTCTTCGCTCGTGAAGTAATCGGATAAAACATCATAAAGCGATCGTCCGAGCGATAGGCGTGGCAGTGCCGTTAAGACACGCGGTGATAAGTAATCCGTCAGCCGATCGTGACGTGTCTGTAAGATTGGCATGAGTTTTCCAAGCTTAAGTGCTTGCTCTGCCATGAATCGATCGTACCCTTCCCCGTTTCCAGGAAATTGTAGTTCGATTGCCTCTTTCATCCGGTCCCGATCCGTCGTCATCGTAAACTCCTCTGTTCCGCCTTTGAAATAGAGTGTATACATCGGATCAAGTGCCTTTAAATCTAAATAATCTTCTAATCGTAAACCGGCTTCGTGAAAAACGTTTTCTAAAATATGCGGCATATTAAGGAATGTTGGTCCTCGATCGAACGTATAGTCACCTAGCTTGACGGCAGAAGTTCGTCCACCGACTTGCGTTTGTTTTTCGTAAACGGTGACGTCTACTCCTTTTCCTGCTAATAACAAGGCACATGCAAGTCCCCCAGGTCCTGCTCCAATCACTGCTACGCGTCGCTTCACCCAAATCTCTCCTTTTTATCTCTCATCGTTTCAACTATTATACTAAGCACATAGTAAAAGCAACAAATTTGAACTGTCTTCCAACTGTAAAAACGCCAGACTTCGCTTAGGAAGTGGCGTTTGCAGTGACGATATACCAGGCACCTTCTTTTAAGAATGGTGTGATCGAAATGTTTTCAAACCCAGCTTTCGTTAGATCTTCTTTCAATTCTTCCTTACTTGGTAATGGATACAGATTCTCATGCAACGTCATGAAGGCATTGAATGCTGCTGAGAATGGTGCACCGTGTGAACTGTCGCGTAATGGTGTGACGAGAATGACTGTTCCATCATCCTTGACGAAACGACGAACTCCTTCTAATAGCGCAAGGCGCTCCGGTTGCGGGAAGTAATACAAAATATTATTCATCATGACACCGTCATAGGTCTCTTTCACATCAAACGTTTTGATGTCCCCGACGACAAAATCAATCTCTCCGCTCGTATCTCGTCGTTTTGCTTCGGCGATGACGGATTCTTCAATATCGATTCCGGCGAGTCGTAAGTCCGGCAATGCCTCGTGAATTTTACGGAGATATCCACCATAAGCACAACCAATATCAAGGAGTGAGGTCAGATTACGACTGCGAATGATATGGCGTACTGCCGGGAAAGCAACCGTCTCAACGAGAGCTGAAGTTTCAGCCACGATGTCTCCATGTTCCTCTCCATTAAAGGTCTTTTGTTGACCCTCTTCTAAAAATTGAGGATAAGAGAATAGTGCTGGCAAGTGCAGCTCCATCATTTCCGATAACATGAATCCGATACTGCGATCGTCTGATTGAGAGAGTTCCGGAAGAACATGGCGAGTCGCTGTATAGCGTAAATCTTTTTTCTTCAAGTGACCGACTGCGACACCGACTTCGAACCAGCGGGATAACGCTTCCTGTGTCAGCGGACGCTGCATTCGTAGCTGTGCCTCTGCTTGTGTTGCTCCTGTTTGAAGAGCATCGAATAACCCATATTTATAACCGATATACCCATGCCAAAGTGGTAACACCGGTTCTGCGCGTTTCATCCATTTTCGTGCCCGAAAAACTTTCGTCCATTCCTTCAACTGTGCCACAAGCGTTCCCCTCTCTACTGTGTAATACATCCCTTTTCCCAAATAACAACCACTTGTAAACAAAAATTACTAACGAACATGACAAAAAGAGTCCTTTCAACCTGTAAGGTCGAAAAGGACTCTTTGATTTCGCATGAACTTAGAAGAATTTCATACCATATGGGAGTGAATAGCCTAGGAATACTGTCACAAGGACGAGTACGATGAATCCGATGACGAAACCGGAATAAGCTTTTCCTTTTTTAAGTCGAACAAGTGTCAACTCTCCAAAGATGAGCGATAGTAAGCCGAGTGTAATCTTCGCATGGTAGAGTGGGTCTGGATTTTCAGACATCCCCATGATTTTGATGTACAGATAAAGACCTGTCGCGAACGTCAATAAGAGTAAAAGACGGAACGCCATATGAATCCCTTTTGCAGCTTTTTTGTTGTTCTTGTACATCGAAAAGGCGACGAAGAACGTAACCAATAAAAGTACCCAAAGTAAGACGTGTGTGTGAACGAATGCTGTGATTGGCATTTCATTTCCTCCTTTCTTTTCCTATTTCATCGTATCTGATTTCAGGACGAACACCTAGTGTTATTTTGTTGATATATGGTTTTTTCAGGAGATTGTCACATGTGTAGACTGGACAAGTGGAAATTTGACGGTAAAAAGACTACCTTCCTTCACGACTGACTCGACATGAATTTCTCCACCATGACCCGTGACGATTTCCTTACATATAGCTAGTCCTAGACCAGTCCCACCAATTTTTCGACTATCCGAGTTATCGACGCGATAGAACTTTTCGAATAGACGACTCAGCGATTGTTCTGGAATCCCGATTCCCTCATCTCGAACTTGAAGAATGACTTGATCAAGTGATGTCGTGAGTACGACATCGATCGCACCACCAGATGGTGAATATTTCACCGCATTATTCAATAAATTATTGAGCAACTGTCTGATTTTTTCTTCGTCTGCTTCAATGACAGGCAACTGATTTCCCTCGTGACGGAACGTAATCCGATGAGCCTGTGTCGAAGCCGCATAAAATTGTGTCGTTTCTTCAGCAATCGTATAGATGTTCACGGATGCTTTTTTATACGATTGTGTGCCCGACTCCATGCGCTGGACATCTAAGAAATCATTGACGAGATTCGCAAGACGTTCCGTTTCGGAATGGATCGTCCGCAAATATCGATCTTGGCGCGACTCTTCGATGTCTCGGTTGAGCATGAGTTCTGTAAATCCGTAAATCGAAGAGAGTGGCGTCCGAAGTTCATGAGAGACGGTTGAAACGAGTTCTGATTTCAAACGATCCATTTCAGTCTCTTTCGTTACATCACGCATGACGAGCATCGTTCCTTTATGTACGTGATGGATATGGATCACCTCGACATAAAATTGAATGAATACCGTTTCGTTTCGAATCGAGAACTGTAAACTATCGGTCGGTAATTCTCCACGCAGAACTGAATCAACATAACGGCTAAAAACTTCTGGTTCGTCGACGACGGATTGAATGACTTCTAAGCACGTTTGCAATGTCTCCTGTTCAGTCTGAACACCATAACGTAATTCCGGGAATAAATCGTATAATGGTCGATTGACGAAGACCTCTTCTTTACCCGGTTCAAGATAGATGACCGCCTCTCGAATCGAATCGAGAATCCGCTCTGTCTTCGTTTTCTCTTTCGTCATCTCGTCAAACAACCGCATCCGTAAAAGCGATAGCGATAATTGACGGGAGAAGGACATGACATCACGCATCTGTTCGTTCGTAAACTGATCGCGATAACGGACAAGGTAGATATACGCGATGATGTCACCAGACGTCGGTTCAAGAATCGGTACAGCTGTTTCGTACATATAGTACGGGTACGGCAGTGGATGATTACTTGCGACTTGTTTAGAAGAATGAACAGGTGACTTTAGTGACTCAGCTCGTTTTAAGAGAGACGCATCGTTTTGAAGCAGCTGTTCTGCCAATTCATCCGTCATTCCATACGTAACGACAGAATAACTATCTTCTTCATCAACAAATACTAATGCACCAATCTCAGAATCTGTGATCGTGACGAGCTTCTCAATGATTTCTGGATAAGCAGTCAACGACTCACGTGCCGCGAGCGTTTCTGTCAAATCATTACGATACTGCAAATGTTGCTCATTCCGCATCGTCAGCTCTAATGCTTCTTCGAGTTCTTCTTGCTGTGCTTGCAATTCTTCCTGCTGTGCTTGTAATTCTTCCTGTTGCGCCTGTAATTCTTCATTTTTCGCTAATAAATGCTGCTTGTTCTCGGAAATCGAACTTGCCATCTGATTGAAGGATAACGCCAGGATTCCGATTTCATCTTTACGATTCGGTACTTTGACGCTCGAAACATCTTCACCGTTCGCAAGCCGTTGACTGTTCTTGACGAGAGATAATAATTCCATCGTGATGCGGCGAATAAACGGATAAATAAAGAAAATCAAGACGGCAAGTAAGACGACGATATTCGCTAACCAAATCAGCTGTGTCGTCCGGATTTCCCGTTCCAGTTGGTCGCTCGTCCGTTGTGCCCAATCCTCCAAAAATTCACGATAACCGCCGAGTGCTAGCTCGCTCTTATTGATTTCCGAGAGTACATCAATGTTTCCTTGAGCATCTAATTGAATCTTACCTTCAGCTAATAATTGCTGACCAAGTGGCAGTTCAGCAAGTGTTGTTCCTTTTAAGAAGGATTCCGTGACATCTCCAGATTCTTTCGCTTGGACATAGGATTGAATAAGCGGCAAAATCGCATCGAAATAATAACCATACAATTCTCTCGAGGACTGGGCGAATGCCTTTCCTTGATCATAAATCGCATTTTTTTCGAACCATTCTGTCTGCTGATCAATCTTATCTTGTTGAGCCATGACTTGATTGTATAGATCACCATTCCCCATCAAGGCATAACCGCGCATGTTGAACTGGACATCCTGCCACTCTTCCCATAAAGCACCCGCACGTGCACTCCGGTCACGGATATCTTCTAATTTCGCCCGAGTCGCCTGCAGTTTCGTATCGGTGTAGTTGTAGACGATCAATGATGAAATCATCAATGTAGCTAATACGACATAAAAGGAGGCCATGAGTTGGCGCCCGATTTTTCGATTAATCCACTTGGTGATCACTCAGTATTCCTCCCACGACATCAATCAGTTCTAACGGACTAAATGGCTTCGAGAAAAAGTAATTCGCTCCGATTTCTTCTGCTCGTTCGCGGTCTGATTGTTGACTTTTAGCCGTCAACATCATGATTTTTAAGTGTTGCTTATCTGGATGTTGTCGGACTTTTTCGATGACTTCAATCCCTGTCATTCCAGGCATCATGTAATCGAGTAAAACGAGATCATACTCAGCGTTCATGATTTTTTGATACGCTTCGTCACCGTCCGTCGCTTCGTCGATCGTATATCCTTCATCTTCTAGTGTATCGAGTACTAACATTCGTAAGACATCTTCGTCTTCTGCTAATAAAATACGTGCCATCTATTAAAACCTCCCAAAATTATCCATCACCAAAGTAACATATCTTCTTTATTTTACACAGTTCTTTCACAATAAGAAACGGAAATCACTTTAGAAACTGATTTTGTCTCCTTATTCCTCATCCCTCTTTCGACCCATACTAAAACCTCCCTCATCTCTACCTTAAGTAGTAGGACGAGGAAGGTCTCGATCGTATCAAAATTAAATTACACTAAATCAATCGTTTCTTCTAAAGCAAACGCATAGATGACCTTGCGTGAAATTTGAATATGAAGAATCGCTTCTAACGCTTCTTGATACAGATTCAACTGAGTCGCGTACCGATCCCTTAACACATCAGCAGGTGTCTGTCCGACTTCCGTCGTAACGATTTGATCCGATTTATAATCGAGCAAGATATATGACTCTCCATCCTGAATCAAACAGTCGACGATTCCTTGCATGACTGCGTCATCCACTGGACCTGTCCAGTCTTTTCGGAAACGCGATGCCCCGATCTTATATGTGAATGGCAACTCTCGATAGACGTGGTTCGTCCGTAATCGTTCGCTGAACAATTGTCCGATTTCAGAGTCGAGGAATCCTTGTAACTGTGTTGTCGCTTCCCGCATCGTCGTCGCTTCAATCGGCGTAATGCGTTCCGTTGCTTCCCACTGATCAATTTGTTGCGAAATCGATTCGTCCGGTTCATATAATTGCATCGCTAAGTGTAAGACCGTTCCTCGTTCCGCTCCACTTAAAACAGGTCCGAGGAATTGTGGCGTTCGGTAATACGTCGTCTGGCGATATGTCGTTTCGAATGCTGCACGTTCGAGCTGTTCCGCCCGCTTCAGTTCCGTGACGGTCTGTTTTGCTGCCGTCTCTGTCGCGAGTAGATGCGGATACTGATACGAAAATGCCGCTTCGACAATTTCTTTGACTTGTGAATTAACCGGCACATCGATTTTTTCAAGCTTCTGGACGTGTTCGAGTTGCTCCACGAGTGTTGAGATTTCTTGATACGGTGCTAACTCCTCTAACGACATCGCGCGAATCGACCAATCCGTCTCATCGGGACGTAGTAAACTACTGCGTAAGACTGCCGGAACGACCCATTCCGCATAACTCTTCGCTTGGCGTCGATCATTTTCAGGTAGTAAGACTTCATCTGGTGGCGTCATCCGCCAGGTCGCCATTTGATCCTCTAAATCCTTGACTGTCCCGACAAGAATCAACTTTTCCTTCGCTCGAGTCATCGCAACATACAAGACGCGCATCTCTTCTGCCTTCATCTCTCGATCCATTTCCCGGCGGATGACTTCTTTTAAGAGTGTCCCAGATCGCAAACGACGAATCGGATCAATCGCATCTAGGGCAATGCCATACGTCTTATGCAACTGAATCGCCTGCATTTGATCCTGTTTGTTGAATTGCTTCGTCAATTGGCTGACGATCGTCACGGGGAACTCGAGTCCCTTTGATTGGTGGATCGTCATGATGCGAACGACGTCCTCGTCTTCTCCAAGCGAACGGGCTTCTGCGAAGTCTTCTCCTCGTTCAATTAATCGATTGATTAGACGAAGGAAACGATAGAGGCCACGATAACCGGACGTCTCATATTGCTTCGCTCGCTCATATAAAGCGTTCAAGTTGGCTTGACGACTTTTGCCTCCAGCGAGACAGCCGACGTATTCAAAATAGCCGGTCTGATCAAAGAGCGATCGAATGAAGGCAGGTAGGGCACTCCCACGTGCTTCAGTTCGCCATGATTGAATCTGACGGATGATTTCATCCATTCGAATTCCGAGTGATGATTCCTCTGCCGCCATTGCTAGCGCTGCCTCATAAAAGCTTCCTTCTTTTTGTTTTGCTCGAATCCGTCCTAAATCTCGATCCGCCACCCCAAAAATCGGCGATCGTAACAGACTCGCGAATGGAATGTCTTGAAGCGGATTATCGATCGTCTTGAGCAATGCCATCATGATTTGAATTTCCGTCGCTTGGAAGTATCCGCCTGTCGTATCCGCATAGACCGGAATCTCATACTGTTCGAGCACTTCGACAAGCGCTTGGACACGCTTACCACGCGACCGTGCTAAGACGACGATGTCGCGGTATTCACACGTTCGGAATCGGTTCGCTTTCGCATCGTAAATCAGATGTGGATGCTTCGAATCAACGAGTTCTAAAATTCGCGTCGCAATCGCTCGTGCTTCAACCTCTTCCTTTTCACTATCAAGAGGATCTATCAAGAGTAATTCAGGCGCCACTTGCTCCGATTCGAGATAACTCAGATTCCCGAGTCGAAGGTGCGCGGCTTCATCGTAATCAATCTCCCCGACCGTCTCATCCATCACTTGGCGGAAGATTTGATTCGTTCCATCCAGCACCTCAAGACGACTGCGGAAGTTTTTTGTTAAATCGATTCGTGTTCCAACGTCGGTCTGTTGGAATCGTTTGAATTTCTCAAGGAACAATCCTGGCTCTGCATGACGAAATTTATAGATGGATTGTTTGACGTCACCGACCATGAAGAGATTTCCTGTCGCCTCATCCGTTTTCGAGACCAATTGGATGATGCGTTCCTGAACCTCGTTCGTATCTTGATATTCGTCGACGAGTACTTCAACGAAGCGTTCCTTCAGAAGTTTTGCCACGTCTGACGGTTGTCCTTCGTCCGTCAAAATCTCTAATGCAAAATGTTCAAGATCCGAAAAATCGACGATGCCACGTTGTTGTTTCGCTTCGAGATAATCGCTTGCAAATTGACGTACGAGTGTCACGATCGTCTCGACGTGTCGCAACTGCGACCGCAAGTCCTCCAAGTAATCAACACCGGTCTTTTGGACGAACAGCTCTTTCATTTTCTTGAACTCCGCTACGAGTCGCGTCCGCTCTGCTTGAAACGGTTTGATTCCTTCATCCCCGCGTGGACTCTTCCAGCGACCGAATTCTACTGCTTGAAAAGCAAGCGCAACCATCGTCCAGTGGCGTGCCGATGTCTCAAGCGAGGTAAAAGGAGCAATGTCCTGACGCATCATCTGTCCCATTTCCGTATAACCAGACTGCTCCAGCTCAAAAGCAAGTTCTCGGTAACGTCCTAATAAATTCGAGAGACTTTCCCACTCTAATTCGACTAGTCGTTGCATGAGTGGAGAATCATCCGGGTCAATTGGCTGATCGTACTGACTGATTAAATGTGCATAAAAAGCTTCCGGATCCGGTAAGGAACGGGAAAACCGATAGAGATTCGAAATCAGTGTCAGCATCGCTTGATCATCCCGATCTGACGTATAACTATCAATCAAATCATAGAATCCCGGGTCCTCAGAAGCATAAAAGGACTCAAAGACCGCTTCTAAGACATCGTCTTGCAATAACAGTAATTCAGATTCATCGGCAATTCGAAACGCAGGATCTAGACCAATCCGGTAATAATTCTCGCGCAGAATCGACAAACAGAACGAATGAATCGTTGTAATTTGTGCCCGGTTCATTAATTGACGCTGTTTTTTCAAATACAAATCATCCGGTGCCTCTTTGATGCGCTGGTCCATCACCTCAATGACCCGCGTCTTCATCTCACGTGCTGCCGCATTCGTAAAGGTAGCAACGAGAATCCGATCAGCCGACAACTCATCTTCGGGATCAATCAATCGTTGCGTCAGCCGTTCAACGAGGACCGCTGTCTTCCCTGATCCCGCTGCCGCTGAGACGAGGATATGTCCACCTCTAGCTGAAATGGCTTGTTGTTGTTCTTCCGTCCAACGCACGCTCATTCTTCTTCCTCCTTCAACCGTTCCAGTACCTCTTTTTCAGACATCGGTTTTAATGGGCGATACTGATTCCCAAGCGATTCATCGAACTGACAGACTGAACGATACTCACAAAAACTACACGGTGTCCGTTCCTGATAATCGAATGGATTGATGGCGATATCCCCATCATAGATATCTTGACTGCTGTCTTTTAATGCCTCCCATGCATGATCCATCAGCGCTGATAAATCTTCCTCTTGTACGACACCTTTCGTCTGCGTCTTATGCAGTCCGTTTTTTGTGAATGTCACTTTGACGAGCGGTGATTTTTTTCGTTCATCGTACGCAATATGATCCATCGCTCGTAGTACCTCGTCATTCTCGAGAATGACGCCTTGCATTTGATAGGACTCGAGTAACAGTTGGTTGCGCTCTTCTTCGTCAGCCGATAAATCGCCCCGTAACATCGGGTTTTTGACGTGGAAATATAACGCACCAGCTGGTTTTGCCTGCTGTTGATAAAGCAGCTCCGACTGCTCCACGACCGTCTTCAAATACAACAACATCTGAATCGCAAGCCCATAATAGATTTCCGCAAAATCAAGTCCTCGAGCACTTGATTTATAATCAATGATTCGAACGTATAGCTGATCACCAATCGTCGCCTGATCAATCCGGTCGATGCGACCCGTGAATTCAATTTCTGTTCCATCCGGTAACGTAAAGCGTAATGGCGGGAACGTCGCATTCCCAAAACTGATTTCAAATAAGTCAGGTTCAAAATCTGTTCGTTTTGCTTGTTCCACAAGCATTTTAGCTGTTTGTTCGACGACATCCGTCAATTTTTTCTTGATATACCCGAAGCGACTCGAACTCATCAAGATCGCATTCTGAATTTCCGGTGTCACCTTTTCGACAGCTTCCTTCGCAAGTGTTCCGCACGTCTCGCCGTCGATCTCTCGCCAGTGTCGTCCAGAAGCTTTTATACTGAGCGACAGATCATTTAATGCGCCGTGGAACAGATTCCCGATGTCCGGTGCTTCAAATTTATACAGCTTCCGCTCGCGTAAACGAAGTCCGTATCGAGCAAAATGCTTATACGAGCAGGCGTTATAGGTCTCAAAACGCGAAACGCTAGCTTGCAGTGAATCACCATATAGACGATGCGCCAAACCCTCCGGCAAGGCTTCCGCTTGATTTTGATAGAACAAGGCACTCGAGAATAACCCCATCCGTTCACGTCCCTGTCCGTTTTCGAGAAGCGTATTGTACACTTCGAACCAAATCGGCTGAATCGGATAACGTCGTTGCAAACGGCGCAGCTCGATCGCCGTCGCTGCTGCCGCGCGATCTGGACTCGTTACGAAATCAAGTTGTTCTTGCGATGCGTGTTCCCCAGCTTCCGCAAAGTGTGTTTTGATCGGACGATCGAGCAACAATTGTCGCTTTAATTGTTTTGTGATCGCTGCCGGCTGAAGCGCCTTACCTTCTTCATCGACCAGTGCGTAACTGACATACAAGGCTTCACTTGGAGCCATCATCCCTTGATACAGGTAAAACAGCTCATCATCAAACACATCAAGAGACGCTTTTCCAACCGGAATACCATGCTCATGTAAAAAGTCATGATCATTTTCGGACAGTAACTTTGATTGATCTTGAACGAACGGAATCAGACCATCATTCGCTCCGAGTAAAAATACGACTTTTACTCGTTGTAATCGTCCACGGACATAGTCCGTCGCGATGACTTGATCGAGCGATGGCGGAACAAGTGCAAAACGAAGGCTCTCAAGTCCTGTCTCGACCATCTGGACGAACAAATCCGTTGATAAGGTATGCTCAGGCGCAGCAGCTTCTAGCTGCTCGAATAGATGAAGTATCGCTTCATATACTTGATCATGCTCGCGCGCAACAAGTAATTGATCCTGCTCTAGTGCTTGCTTACGCCATTCCATTAAACGTTCTGCAATTTTTTGTTCTTCAAGGAATTGATACAGACCTTTCGTATACGCGCTCATCGTCTTCGCCTGTTTCAGCCGACGGTGCAACGGTTCAATCAAGTCGACGACGAATGTTCGTAAATGGTTCAGTTCTTCTTCTTGCGCAAGCTCCTCTTCCGTTAAGCGAACTTCCTCTGCTAGGCGCCGCTTTAATTGCCACGGTTGTTGCCACATCGACCCTTTGATGCCGCGTTCGAGCACGAAGGTCTCAAAACGATCGAGCGCTAGACGCGCATCTTCTGCGGGAATCGGCAAGAGCTCCGTCTTCAGTAAACGAAAGACCGTTTCTTCCCGATAACCCGACGTTACGATGTCTAAAGCAGATTGAATCAAGTCAACGAGTGGATGATGAACCATCGACTCACGTTGATCCAAGAAATATGGAACATCATACATGTGGAAGGCTCGTTCCAAGTGATCCGCATACGGCTCAAGATGTCGCACGACGAATGCCATCTCATGAAACCGATACCCTTTTTGTCGAACGAGTTGAATCGCTTTCCGCACGGCTGATTCTGCTTCAACTTGACGGTTAACTGCAGCTGTCATCTGAAAGCCCTCAATGTCATGATCGACAGGAGGATATCCCGGCTTCAACAAGGCCTGCTCCAAATGTCGTAGTCCTTCTGATTGAAACTTGATTGGTTGATCATACAAAATTTCTTCATATGGAATCGACAGTTCCTGCATCTGACCGATCAATTGCATGTAGCACCGCTGAGACACACCAAAAGAAGTTTGTTTCGCATAAGGATCCGTTGCATCCATCGTAAAACTAATATGCATTTCAGCCACTTGTTGCATCAAGGCGAGTAAAACTCGTTGTTCCTGGAGCGAAAATTCATAAAATCCGTCGACGATGATCGTCGCTTGATCCAGTCGCGCTTTTGGAAGTAATTCGAGCAACGTCGTATAGTAATCGTCTGCATGGAGTGCTTTATCGACGATTCGTTCCGTAAAGCGCTCATAAATCAACGCAAGGTCGTTTAATTTCGGTGACCGTTCGAGAGAGCGATCACTCACTTGACGCAACATGTCTGGCTCAATCAACGAACGTTTAAACGACGCAATGAGCTCATCAAGTCCTTGGAAAAATCCAGGCATGTTTTTAGTTCGTTTAAAAATCTTCAGTTCGTCTTCTGATTCCTCAACGACCTGTCGCAGTAATAGCTGTGTCCCCGTCTCATCAAGAAATGGAATCGCTTGATTCCCGTAATCGCGTAAAATATGAAACGCAAAGCGCCGTAGACTCATTACCTCAAGACGAACAAGACCTGCTATCCGTTCATCTGTCGCAATCCGCCGCTCCATTTCAAATGACATCTGATCTGGAACGATGAAATACATCTTCTCTCCTAGTGGTCGTTGCTCGAGTTCTTGTACGACGCGCTCGATCAATTGTGTCGTTTTCCCACTACCGGCACGACCAATATGCATATGGTTCATCAAGAAAACCTCCTTCTCGTTTTTCTTTACTCTTAGTATCTCACAAACAAGAACAAATGTACTGTTTTTGGCGCATGTCTTCTATGTATAAATTTGCTATAATCAGGACACATCCTATGTAAGGCAGGTGATGCTTCTTGTCACTTTACGAAACCGTCGGAGGCGAGCATATACTCACATCCTTGGTTCGCTCATTCTATCATCAAGTCTACCACGATTCACTGTTGCGACCGTTATTCCCTGAAGATCGGCAACGTGTCGAACAGGCACAACTCGTCTTCTTGACCCAATTGACAGGGGGACCGCGCGACCCGGATCAACCGCCGGCGAGTTTAGCGATGATTCACCGGTTATTACCGATTCAAAAAGAACATGCCATCCGTTGGTTGGAACTGATGGAAGTAGCTGCTCTTGATACGATTCCAAATGAAGAAGCACGACTTCAACTACTCGAGCGATTACGAATTGGCGCGATGAATGTACTACGCGTTTGTGAAGCACACCAGATGGACTGAGGGATTTTTCTTTCTCATCTGTCCATTTCCATGTAAAATAATAAATGGAGGCGATAAAACATGACGGAAGAACAAGAACAACGACCTGAACTCGTAAAGAATGCGATCGAGCAAGCCGAAGCATCGACGAACGAGGATGACACGCTCGAGGAAGAGCAAACCGAAGAACAAAAAAAATTGGATCACATCAAAGGTCTCGTAACCCTTGAACGCGGATCTGATTACTATCGTGTCGTTTTTTATGACGACCATAAACACTTGATTTTCAAGGAACTCGATTACGACCGTGTCGACTTCGTAGGTCGTTTCTACAATGATAGCTTTGATCCGACAAACTTGACGGAACTAGAAGAAATCGCAGAAAAAGCACTCTCGACTTCTTTACGAAAACGATTCTTGTAATGCATGAAATAAGCCGTCCTCCGATTGGAGAACGGCTTATTTTTTATTGATCAGATTGTTTTTTCTTCCGACGAAGGACGTAAGCAAGAACGCCACCTGCGACAGCGATCCCTGTTGCCGCCAAGATCGGTAATAAGACCTTTTTGTTGGATGCTAGTTTTTGTTTGACTTGCTCAAGGCGGGACTCATTCGTCTCTTTCAAGGCGATGGATGTCCGACGGTTCATCGTGACGTGTTTCGCAGCATCCGTCACGACGATGCGTTTCGTGACCCAACGGCGATTTCCAGAATCATCGACGACCAATTGTCGCGCCCTTTTAATTCCTTTGATTCGTTTACCCGGTGTATTTTCCGGACGCACGATGCGGGAACTGATAAAGCGTCTGCCTCCAGTCGCACCAAATCCAGGCTGTAATTTTCGGCGATTTAACCATTCGTATGATTCATTCATCGTGTCGCGGTAAAAGTTACCGCTTCACCTCCCTATGAGTTCTCTCTCTACTGTTTCTCCTTACGTAAGTAAGATTCCTGTTATGTGTTTCCACTTTTCACCGATTCTTAAACTCCGGCAACTGAAAACGACGCTGCATTTCATACGCCAGTTCCAGTGTTTTAATCCGTTGTCGTTCGATGCTGTATGCGGATGCATCCGTATCGATACATTGACCTGTCTGAAATTCGACTTGTACTTTACCGGATTTTTTCTGAACAGTCTTCATCTGTTTAAAATTAATCCAAATACATTCCGCCTTTTCTTTTGCGGTCGTTGGAAAGAAAATCGTCTGTGCTTGCCAATCCACTAAAACAGGGGTCTTTCGGTTCGGACCAAGAATATGCCGCGCTGCTTCGATTCTTCCACGCATGGACGAACCAAAATACAAACAGGATTCTTCAATCAACTTAATGGGATGACCATCTAAAATACTTTCAGAATGTTCCTTGATGACGAGTGTCTGCGGTTCACCGTATTGACCGTATCGCGGGATCAAGGCTAACGTTTCTTCCGTGATTGGGTATGACATCTCCTTCGCTCCCTTCCTGGATTATATTGGTTATATCAAACTTCCTTTTGCCTTGCATGAACGGAACGATTATTTCCTAACGAAAAAAACGAGATCCAAAGATCCCGTTTTTAAAATTCTTTTGGTTTTTTTTCCTCTTGCTCAATAAAATGACGTGGGAAATTAAAAATCACACAAACTTTTCCAACTCCATTTCCCGCAGAACGGTTTTCGATTGCGACCGTTCCATCATGACGCTCAACGATCCGTTTGACGATATAGAGACCAAGCCCAAACTTTCCTTCCTTGCCACGTGAGAATTGATGGAACAGTGGCGAGGAGGCGTCAAGCGGTGGTCCGTCATTTTCGATTTCGATATGCACCTGATCCGCTGTTCCGGACAATCGGATATCGATTCGTGTTTCGGCATAACGAATCGCATTGTCCATGACATTTTCGAGCGCAACACGTAACTGCTCTCCTTCACCAAGAACGATTCCCGCTTCTCCACTAACATGCCATTCAAGTGATTTCGTCCCAGAAAAGCGATTTTTCAACAGATGCACCATCCGGTCGATGTCAACATTGTCCCACGTTGAACGATCGAGCTCGAAATAGTCGAGCTTCGTGACATAAAGTAGAGCTGCGACTTTTTTCTCCAACCGCTCCGCTTCTTCATCAATGACGGATACGGATCCGGTCAAATCACCATCCGGATAAATCCCGTCTGAGATGGATTGAGCATAACTTCGGATGACCATGATCGGTGTCTTCAAATCATGGGAGATGTTTTGAAGTAATGATTTTTGTGCCTTATCTTGTTTTTCAAGATCCATCCGCATCGCATCGACCGATCGTGCGAGTCGTCCGATTTCATCCCCACGATCAAGTGGAAGTGGTGTATCCCATTTCTGAGCCGCGATCTTCCCGACCGCTCCCTCGATTTCGACGAGTGGTTGTGTCAACCGTCGCGCTAACCAAAAGGCAATGAATAGCGTAAAGATACTTCCAATGATGACGACGAATCCGATTTTCGAGAATAACTGCGTAATCAGTTCTTGTCGATACGCATCCCAAACATAGGAGACACGATAGTACGTTTCACCACTATCCTCGATTTTTCGAATACTGTAGTATACATCTTCTTTATCAAGACGCGTTGTATACTTTGCCGTAACTGTTTTTTGATCAATCGCATCACGGTACATCTGATTGATCAGCTGTTGTGGTGCTCCACCGTAATAGAGCTTTCCGTTTTTAGAAAGGAGTAAGATATTAACAGAACGGGACTCCTGTTTTCGGCGGTCAAATTCAATCGGATTATCCTGAAGCATCTCGATGACGGAGGCGTCCTTCGAGAAGAAGACTTCGCTATTCTCAAGTGTCGCATAGACCTGTTCATCGATGAAATTTCCGATCGATGACCGAATGACCAGGAGAATGACCGCAGAAAGCGTGACGATGACGAGCAGAAACATCGCCCAAATCTGGAATCCGAGACTGCGGTTTTTCATGCAGACACCAAGCGATAACCGATGCCGTAAATCGTTTCGAGCTCGAGCTTCGATAATTTTTTACGGACACGACGAACGAGATCATCGACGACTCGGTCTGAACCGAAATAATCGTCACCCCAGACGCTGACGAGAATCTGCTCGCGTGACATCGGCGTCCCGATTTGAGTGGCGAATAAAATCAACAAATCGTATTCTTTCGACGTCAAATCGATTTCTTGACCATTCTCTTCGATGATTCGTTTCTCTGGATAAATCATATAATCACCGTATTGGATGACACCACTCTTTGGTGTCGCATACGTTCGTGCCAAAATCTTTTTGACGCGGATGACGAGTTCTCGCGGAAGGAACGGTTTTGCGATGTAATCGTCTGATCCCATCTCAAGACCAATGATTTTATCGATGTCCTCATCACGAGCCGAGATGAAGATGACAGGTGTCGTCTCATCATGTGCCTTGATCCGCTTAATCAATTGAAAACCATCCATATCCGGTAGCATGATGTCTAAAATCCATAAGTCAGGCTTTTCAACGATGGCAGAGGCCGCTGCCTCACCAGACGTAAACGACTTCACCTGCCATCCTTCTTGCTCCAAATATTTCACGAGTACACGATTCAAGTTCACTTCATCATCAACTAAATAGATTGTATGCATGGCTCTCACTCCTCGACTAATGTGCTTTGTTTCAGTGTATCAAAGGAATTCCGCAAAATTATGGGAGAGTGGATAATAATTCAAAAAAACCTTTCTTTTCAAAAGAAAAGAAAGGCGAAGTCATAAATTTTCTATTATTTGACGAGACGGAGCGCTGGATACGCTACTTGCTCGTTCTTTGAAGTCACAGGTGTTACCTGTTGACGACGTTCCATTTTTACGACGTGCGTCAAAAATCCAACGCCGCCTCCTAACAATACCGTTACACCCGTCATTAATAGAATCTCCATTTTCTTCGCCACCTTTTCCATCGCAATTGATAATCAGTATCATCCTCAAACTGACTATATCACGCTCAAACGAAAATGAGAAGCGTTCTCATGAAATTAATCGTCTAAAAACTTTTGTTGTTCCAGTTCATGGCGTTTTCGAATGATTTCCTTCCAATCAAATTGTCCTTGTTCGAGTCCATTGATTAAAATTTCAGCAGTTCCGACATTCGTCGCAAGCGGTAAATCGTACACATCACATAATCGAATAAGTGCGGAGACGTCCGGCTCATGCGGTTGGGCCGTTAGTGGATCCCTTAAAAAAATCACGATATCGATTTTTCCTTGTGCTACAAGCGCTCCGATTTCCTGATCCCCACCGAGTGGACCTGACTTACAGCGATGGACGCGCAGATCGGTTGCTTCCATGATCCGTTGTCCGGTCGTTCCTGTCGCGTATAATGTATTTTTCTTAAAGAATGCGGCGTAAGCCCGTGTAAAGCCCATCATCTCATCCTTTTTCTCATCATGTGCAATCAAAGCGATATTCATTCTTATCCCCTCCTCCTTGTCTATGCACAGAAAAAGAACTTCAGAAACCTGAAGTTCTTGAGACACTCATGAATTCGTCGGTTGTTTCTTCAACACGGTCCGTAAAATCTTCCCGGTCGTATTACGAGGTAATTGATCGATGAACTCAATCTGCGTCGGACATTTATATTTCGCGAGTGATGTAGCACAGAATGCCTGCGTTTCCTCTTCCGTCATCGTCTCACGAGCAACAACGAATGCTTTGACGGCTTCGCCCATCTCCTCATCCGGTATGCCGATGACGGCGGCTTCAATGACGTTCGGATGTTGGTAGAGGACTTCTTCGACTTCACGCGGGTAGACGTTGTAACCACCGACGATGATCATATCTTTTTTACGATCGACGATATAGAAATAACCGTCTTCATCTCGACGAGCCAAATCACCCGTGTATAACCAGCCATCGCGTAACGTCGCTTGCGACTCTTCCGGCATCTTGTAGTAACCCGTCATGACGTTTGGTCCTCGAACGATCAATTCTCCGACTTGACCATTTGGTAATTCTTGTCCGAGTTCATCGACGACTTTGTTTTCGACATCGACGATCGATGTCCCAATCGAACCTGGTTTTTGAACACCATTGACCGGATTGAAACAAGTGACGGGTGATGCTTCCGATAAACCATATCCTTCGAGGATATGACATTGGAATGTTCGATCAAATGCTTCAAGAAGCGGCACTGGAAGACTCGCTCCTCCTGAGACGAACAAACGTGTTGATTCAAAATAGGTCGCATATTCCGGATGTGCCTTCACGGTTTGAAGTAAGAAATTATACATCGTCGGTACACCCGCAAAAATCGTCACCTGTTCTTTTTTTGCTAATTCAAACGTCTCTTGTGGTGAAAAACGTGAAGCAATGATGATTGACGCTCCATGTGCAAGTGAAGCATTGACGACGACCGTCAAACAAAAGACATGGAACATCGGTAATACGGCAAGTGTCCGGTCGCTACTGGATACATGTAGATAATCCCCAATCGAGCGCGCATTCGACGTCAGATTACGGTGGGATAACATCGCACCTTTTGGTTTTCCTGTTGTTCCACTCGTATAGAGAATGACAGCGATGTCGTCCAGTTCATTCGTCACTTCTGTCAAGGGATGTTCGATTGCGAGCCAGCGATCGAGCGTGATGAACGTCACTTGTTGATTTTTTTCGTTCGGTCCTTCTTGATCCGCGTAAGGAACAGAGACGACGATCTTGAGATTCGGTAAATGCACGAGACGATCTTTTGCAGCTTCGACGAGCGGTGCAATCCCTAAAATCCCCTTCACATCACCGTTCATCAGGATATACCCGATTTCATCCGGTGTGTATGTAGGGTTGATCGGAATCGCGATTGCCCCTTGTTTCATGATGGCGTAATATGCCACTAGGAATGCTGGGCTATTCCCTAAAATCAGCGCGACATGATCGCCTTTTCGGATCCCGTTCGCTTCGAGCGCACCGGCTGCCCGGTGAAACTTCTCGACAAACTCACGATAGCTGACTTGCGTGTCCTCAAACACATACGCCGTTGAATCCGGATGTGTTCGAGCAGTTTCTTCGACGGATTGAATCAATCCAAGCATGAGCAAAATTCCCCTTTCGAATGAATGACTATTCATTTTTTACGTAAAAAAAATCCATACGTAGTCAAAAGCGACCGTATGGATAGTGTAACACTTTTTGGAAACGTTTTCACAGAGTTTCTTTTTAACCGTTGACGATGACGCCACCATTCAAGTGAAGGACTTGTCCTGTCATATAACTTGAATCGTTACACGCGAGGAAAACATATGCCGATGCCATCTCAGCCGGCTGCCCTGGGCGATCCATCGGTGTATTTTTCCCGAATGTCTTGACTGATTCATGCGGGAACGTTTCCGTGATGAGCGGTGTCCAGATCGGACCCGGTGCGACGGCATTGACACGAACGCCTTCCTTCGCTAAGTTCATCGAAAGACTCCGAGTGAAGCTGACGATTGCGCCCTTCGTCGCAGAATAGTCAATCAAAAGCGCGTTCCCTTCGTATGCCGTCGACGATGTCGTATTGATGATGGCAGAACCGAGTGAAAGGTGCGGTAAGGCAGCACGGGCAAGACGCATCATTCCGAAAATATTCGTCTTGAACGTCTTTTCCATTGACTCGTCTGTAATGTCCTTCAGACTATCTTCTGGTTTTTGCATACTCGCATTATTGACAATGATATCTAAGCGACCGAAACGATCGATCGTTTTTTGGACGAGTGTTTCACAGTAATCTGCATCTCCGATATCCCCTTTAGAAAGTAGGACTTCGCCGCCTAATTCCTCAAGGCGAGCCTTCGTTTCTTCTGCTCCTTCTTGATCACCGTAGAAGGCGATGACGACTTTCGCTCCTTCTCGGACATAAGCAATTGAAACAGCACGCCCGATCCCAGAGTTGCCGCCTGTGACAATCGCGACTTTCCCCTCTAATTTTCCTGCTGCCTTATAATCATCACGCTCATAATATGGTAACGGCTGTTCATCCTCCGTTTTTGGTAACCCTTCTGAAATCCGTTCAAAATCAATAAAGTCCGTCAACGAACCTTCTAAAAAATTATCTTTATTATAGCCCATGAAAAAAACTCCCCCTATGCAGTTGATAGAAGGAGTTTTCCCAAAAAGACTTACGCTAAAACGTCTAGCACCTCATCTAGTTCGACAGCGCCGAAATATTTTTTCAATTCGTACCGACCGAGCACTTCGCGAAGTGACGCGCGATCATAGCGCGAACCTTCGAGCGCCCGCGCGATTTCCTCTGCATCCTCGACACCAAAGAAGTCACCGTAAATCTTCGCTTCTTCAATGATGCCTTTTTTGACGTTCAATCGGAAGTCAATCGTACCGATTGGGAAACGTTTTTTATGGATGACGTCGAATTTCGGCGATTTTCCGAAATTCCACTCCCAGTTGCCATAACGTTCTGCTGAGATGGCACGTACTTTATCCCAGTCCTCTTCGGTTAAGATATACCGTTCAATCTCTTTTCCTTCATAGATCGAGGCAAGGAGATGATCGACGAATTGTTCCATCGTCAACGGTTCTGACAGGAATTCCGAGATATTCGCGACACGACTCCGTACTGATTTAATGCCTTTAGAGCGCATCTTCTCTTCACTGACGACAAGCGCATTGACGACTTCTTCGATGTTCGAATCGAGCATCAGTGTACCGTGACTAAACATCCGCCCTTTAGTCGTGAACTGGGCATTCCCACTGATTTTCCGACTTCCGACATGAATATCGTTTCGTCCAGATAACTCCGCTTCGACACCGAGTTTATGCAGCGCTTGTACGACTGGCTCCGTGAACTTTTTATAGTTGTTGAACGAATCACCGTCATCTTTTGTCAAGAAACTGAAGTTCAAGTTTCCTTCGTCATGATACACCGCGCCACCACCTGAAAGACGACGGACGACGTGGATGCCGTTTTCCTCAACATACTTCAAATTGACTTCTTCGTTCGTGTTCTGGTTTTTTCCGACGATGATCGATGGACCGTTGATATAAAACAAGAAATAGTCTTCTTCATTGACGTTTAGGTTGTTCAAGATGAATTCTTCGACAGCGAGATTGATTCGCGCATCGCGAATCTCAGGGTGGAAGATGAATTTCATAAGGGTTTCGTGCTCCTTTGTGATGGAATCATAATGTGATCAGTTACAGCCGTCAACACCACACGCGTCACCTTCAGCGATGACTTCAAGTGTTTGTTCTTGGCGGATCTTCGCGAAGACTTGTTCGAATGCTTCCACTGGTTGTGCGCCTGAAATCGCATATTTCCGGTCGAAGACGAAGAACGGTACACCACGAACACCAAGTTGTTGCGCCATCGCTTCTTCTTCTCGAACATCTGTCGCCAGTTCTTCTGACGCAAGAAACGCTGTGACGTCTGCTTCAGCAAGTCCAGCATCTACTGCGATCCGTGTCAGAATGGCTGGGTCATTCAAATCTTCTCCATTCATGAAATACGCTGTGAACAAGGCTTCTGATACTGCATTCATCTTACCATGTTTTTTTGCGAATTGAGTCAAGCGATGAGCCTCGAATGTATTGGCTGGGATGACACGATCCATCTCGTAGTGCAAGCCTTCCTGACGTGCCGTATCAACGACACCTTGCGACATATTCCGTGCTTGCTCGAGAGTCGTTCCATATTTTGACGCAAGAATTTCGTATAATCCTTGTGTCGGTACTTCTGGTGCATCTGGATCGAGTTCAAAGCTCTTGAATTCGACCTCGACATCTAATTTTTCGTTCGCAATCGCTTGCTCTAAGCGACGCTTCCCAATATAACAAAACGGACATGCGTAATCCGACCATACTTCTACTTTCATCTGTGTTCTCTCCTTTTGTGCAATTTCATACATTAAGCATAGTCGCCTCTAGACAGAGTTGCAATCTTTCCGCCCGCGTCAATACGAATGTGTAAAAAAAGGAATCAAGATCATATTGATCTTGATTCCTTGATGATTTAGAGAGCTTATTCTGTCACGAGTGCATGTGCTGCATCTTCGATCTCGATATCGAGTTCTTTCGTATAAGCATCTGTTTGTTCTGCTGTCCAGTTCAAGACAGATTTCATTTCTTCGATGACCGCGTCTTTGTGAGCACGAGCCCAAGCGATGTCGAAGAAGACAGCACCTGTACGGCGGATGAAGAAGTCGATCGGACGAGCGACCATTTCATGTTCGATGCTGTAGTGGAGTTGTGCATAGACAGAACGTGGAAGAGCTGTCGTTGCTGCATCGAATGCTGCTGCATATTCCAGTACTTTCGGTAAGTTCGAACCGTAGCGTTTTGCTAGGAATTGAACTTCTTCTGTCGTTAGACCGTTCGTTGCTGTTTGAGCTTTTAGGAATTCAGCAAATCCTTTTGCTCCGCCGACGTGTCCACCAGACATTGGCATGTTTTTCGTCGAGCAACGTGCGTACGCGACGTTTTCTTCTTTTTTCAAGAGTTTAGCGACGAGATCAACGACGTGCTCACCCATTTTACGGTATCCAGTCAATTTCCCACCCGCAATCGTAATGAGACCTGACTCAGACTGCCATACTTCATCTTTACGAGAGATTTCAGAAGGATCTTTTCCTTCTTCATAAATCAATGGACGTACACCAGCCCAGCTTGATTCAACGTCTTCTGCTGTCACTTTAACCTCTGGGAACATGTAGTGAATCGCGTCTAGGACGTAGTCTTGGTCTTCGACTGTGAACTTCGGATGTGCAGTATCTTTATCGAAGAACGTATCTGTCGTACCAACGTACGCTTTTCCATCACGTGGAATCGCGAAGATCATCCGACCGTCTGGTGTATCGAAGTAGACCGCTTGTTTGAGTGGGAATTTCGATTGATCGATGACGACGTGGACACCTTTTGTCAAACGAAGTTGTTTCCCGACTTTAGAGCCATCTTTTTCACGTAATTCATCAACCCATGGACCTGTCGCGTTGACGACTTTTTTCGCACGGATTTCATGTACGTCACCTGTCAAGAGGTCCGTCACACGCATGCCGACGACTTTTCCAGCATCGTAGATGATTTCTTCCGCTTTTGTATAATTGACGACGCGTGCACCGTGTTCAACCGCTTCTTTCATGACTTCGATTGTTAGACGGGCGTCATCTGTACGGTACTCAACGTAGTAACCGCCACCTTTAAGACCTTGTTGTTTGACGAGTGGTTCTTTTGCCAATGTTTCTTTCGCAGATAACATCGTCCGCCATTCCGAACGTTTAACACCTGCTAAGAAGTCATAAACACGAAGACCGATTGACGTACTGAACGGTCCGAACGTACCGCCTTTATGCATCGGAAGCAACATCCACTCTGGTGTCGTGACGTGTGGTCCGTTTTCGTAAACGATCGCACGTTCTTTACCGACTTCCGCGACCATCTGAACTTCGAATTGTTTTAAATAACGTAGACCACCATGGACTAATTTCGTTGAACGACTAGACGTACCGGACGCGAAATCCTGCATTTCGACGAGGCCAATCTTCATACCGCGTGACGCTGCATCGAGGGCGATCCCCGCACCTGTGATACCGCCACCTACGACGAGTAGATCGAGTTCTTCACGTGTTAATCGATTATAGACATCTGCACGGTTTTTGCTTGAAAATGGTTGGTTAGCCATGAATAGTTCCTCCTGTTTAGGTTCGAAAAAAAAGAGACCACAACAAACACGCTGACTATGTCAACTGCTGCTGTGGTCTCTCCATATTCTCCGACCGATTTATTAACTTGACCTTACTATAACATACATCACATCATTTGAACAACATCGTAGCTTGAACAGCTTTTTGCCATCCACCGTAGAGCGCATCCGTCTCTTCTTTTGCCATGCTTGGCTCGAAGCGACGTTCTTTTTTCCATTGCGTCGCAATCTGTTCACGGTTCTCAAAGAATCCGACAGCAAGACCTGCGAGGTACGCTGCACCTAACGCCGTCGTTTCATTGATTTCCGGACGCTCAACTGGCGCTTGGATGATGTCACCTTGGAACTGCATCAAGAAGTCGTTTTTAACCGCTCCACCATCAACGCGAAGCGTCTTCATCTCGATGCCTGAATCTTGCTCCATCGCAGATAGGACGTCACGCGTTTGATAAGCGAGTGATTCAAGTGTCGCGCGGATGAAGTGTTCTTTTTCCGTACCACGTGTCAAACCGAAGACTGCACCACGAACGTCTGAATCCCAGTAAGGTGTACCAAGACCAACGAATGCTGGTACGACGTAGACACCGTCTGAAGACGTGACGCGTGTTGCATATCCTTCTGATTCTTTGGCATCATCAATGAGACGTAAGCCGTCACGTAACCACTGAATCGCAGAACCTGCGACGAAGATACTTCCTTCTAAAGCATACTCCACTTTTCCATCGACGCCCCACGCGATCGTCGTCAGCAATCCGTGCTCTGATTTTACAGCTTCTTCCCCTGTATTCATCAGCATGAAGCAACCCGTACCGTATGTGTTTTTCGCCATTCCAGTATCAAAACAGGCTTGACCAAACAATGCAGCTTGCTGATCGCCCGCTGCTCCAGCAATCGGAACCGCTTCTCCGAAGAAGTGATATCCTGCTGTCTCTGCGTACACTTCAGAAGATGGTCGTACTTCCGGAAGCATGGCTTTTGGGACATCTAAGATGTCGAGTAACTCGTCATCCCATTTTAATTCATGAATGTTATACATCAACGTACGACTTGCATTCGAATAGTCGGTCACATGTGCTTTTCCGCCGGATAATTTCCAGATGAGCCACGTATCGATCGTACCGAACAATAGTTCACCACGTTCAGCACGTTCCCGTGCTCCTTCGACATGATCTAAAATCCATTTGACTTTCGTACCAGAGAAATAAGCGTCAATCAATAGACCTGTCTTCTCACGGAAGAGCTCGGCATGACCGGCTGCTCGAAGCGCTTCACAGATTTCAGCCGTTTGTCTCGATTGCCATACGACTGCATTGTGAATCGGTTTCCCTGTTTCTTTTTCCCAGACGACAGCTGTTTCACGTTGGTTCGTGATCCCAATACCAGCAATCTGCGATGGCTTTACGTTCGCCTCCGTCAGACAAGTCGCCACGACAGCAAGGACACTTCCCCAAATCTCGTTTGCGTTGTGTTCGACCCAACCTGGTTTTGGAAAATACTGCGTGAATTCCTGTTGCGCTGAATGGACGATCTCGCCGGCACGATTAAACAGGATCGCACGTGTACTCGTCGTTCCCTGATCCAATGACAAAATGTAGTTCTCCATCTCTTCCCCATCCTTTTGTATCTAAATAAGTTAAGCTGACTTTGACTCCACTGACGTTGTTTTGTTCGGACGAACACCGAATCTATAGCATAAGCCTAATATGACGATTGTCACAAGTCCTACAATCCAAAAAGCCGGTGTATCTTTTCCTGTGAAGACCGAACGATAAAACAATCCGCCAAGACTTCCACCGAGAACTGGTCCGAGAACCGGAATCCATGAGTATCCCCAGTTCGATGATCCTTTTCCATGAATCGGTAAGATGAAGTGAGCGATACGTGGACCAAGGTCCCGCGCCGGGTTCATCGCATATCCTGTCGTGCCTCCGAATGACATACCGAGGCTGACGATCAAGAACCCGACGATCAATGGATTCAGACCATCGGAGAACTTATTCGCTCCGATCGACAACAACCCAATGACAAGTAAGAATGTCGCAATCATTTCACTCATTAGATTGGCAAATGTATGTGGAATCGCTGGTGACGTCGCAAAGACGCCGAGTTTCGTTGCTGGGTCTTTCGTCTCCGCCCAATGTGGTAAGTAATGGACAAAAACAAGACTTGCACCAAGTATCCCGCCGGCAATTTGAGCGACAATATAGCCTGGTACGTCCGCCCATGCAAATGAACCGTCAAAGGCTAAACCAAGCGTTACTGCTGGGTTAAGGTGTGCTCCACTGAATTGACCAACGGCATACGCTGCAATCGCCACGGCAAAACCCCATGCAAACGTGATGACGATCCAACCTGCATCCTTCGCAAACGATTTCGTCAAACTAACGCCTGCACCAACACCGTTCCCAAGCGCGACAAGCAAAGCTGTACCTAAAAATTCCGCTAGTAAGGGTGACATATGTGTTCCTCCTTTTGGTTATGTGAAAAAAGCAACATAAAAAGGAGATCCACGTCAGTTCATACTTGAATGTTCTTCAAGCAGGACTCACACGTGAATCTCCCTTTTCTCCGTCACTTTGTATCAACTTGATATCACTATAACAATCAGTGAAAACGCTGTCAAATAATCCGAATGATTTTCCTCACAATCAAGTTAAGAGCGTGGTTCAAAATGACGCCACAAGTCCTTATTCGATGTTGTGATACTTGAGGCGCCTGCTTCAATCGCTTGTTCCACTTCTTCGACCGTATCGATGAGTCCACCGGCGAATACGAGACGCCCTGTCTTTTCTTTCACTTCTTGAATGTACTTTGGCATTAACCCTGGTAACACTTCGATGTAATCAGGTTGCGTCCGTTCCATGAGTTGATAACTTTTTTCGAGTGAACTGGAATCGAGTAAGAACATGCGTTGCATCGTCTTGACCTTTTTTTGACGTGCTTTCAAGATAACGCTCGCCTTTGTCGAAATGACACCATACGGCTTCAATTCTTGGCAGACGTATTCCGTTGCGTATTCATCATTTTTTAACCCTTGAACGAGATCCATGTGCAAAAACATTTTTTTGTCGTAACGATGCGCCATCTCATAGACTGCTTTTAAGCGCGATACGTGCATTTCGAGTAAGACCCCATATTCATATGGACTCTTCAGCATCTTTTCAAAGTCTTCTAATTTTCTAACGGAAGGCAGGATCTTCTGTCCAAAATATGTCATATGTTCTCCCCCTGATTCGTAATGTGTCCTAAGTATGTCGCGAAACATAAGGAATAGGCAATGCTCTTTTCATGAAAATAAGTGAAAAGAGCGCTACGATTAGGGTATAGCTTAACGAAACGATTTCTTTTCAGGAGGTGAACGCGCAGTCCTACCGTCTGTGCACGTCAATGAGTCAGCAAAAACGGATTGTTATCTATTTATTCTCTATTTTAATGAACGCCTTAGGAAACAGCTTCATGGTGACCGCCTCGATCGGGAGTGCACCTTGGACATCAGCGAGTGAAGCCGTCGCGGCCATCTCTCCTTTAACTGTCGGACTAGCGATCATCGTCTTACATGTGCTTGCTTTGATTGCAGCACTTTCTCTCGGGAGTCGATTTAGTTGGTGGACGATTGTTCTCAGTTTTGCACTCGTCGTCCTTTTCGGCGCCGCGATTGATTTCTTCTTATCCATCCATCAATTGATTTACACACCACAGGGACTTTGGATGCGCGCCGTGTACATGTTGATCGGTATGCCATTGATTTCACTTGGACTCGCCCTCTATCTCCAAATCGGATTCGTATTGATGCCACCGGATTACTTGATGAAGTCACTGATCAGCCGCTTTAAAAGTACATCGCTCGGAGCAACGATCAGCCTCGGTATTCCTTTTTTGATCGCTTGCCTCTTTTCACTGATTGAACGCGAACTGATTGGCATCGGAGTCGGAACTTTCATTTTCCTCTTATTGAACGGTCCACTGATCGAATGGTTTCAGCGATTGTTCCCGATTACGGCACGTCCACCTAAACGGACAAGTTCTTGAATACTGTAAAAGAGCTGCTATTGATAGACAAATTCATCTATCAGTAGCAGCTCTTTCATTTACGTATATGATTTTCTTTGGAAGACAAGAATCGATGCACCTAACAAGACGATGATATGAGCCAATACGAACAAGGCGGAGAACGTCAAAGTTGTTCCCATCGCTTCACTCGTACCATAGGTCATAGAATCCTTGAAATACATTGACCAGTCTAAATGCATGAATACGATCCACTTAGCGATTGCTGGTTTGAAACCAACCAGTAAGTTACCCGCAATGCTCGTAAAGAACTGTGCTAGTACGGTGAAGCCGATAATCATTCCAACAGAACGGAACAACAATGAGAAGAATAACGTCATGAATATTGTAAAAATCGGACTGACAACTTCGACGATCGTATCGCGGAACAGAATTGGATCTCCTGCCTCTGAAAACGCAAATGAGCCTGCGTAGACGATCGCAGCGATGAACACGAATTGAAATAACATGATCAAAATCGAAAAGATAAGTTTCGAGAAATAAATCGTCATTCGTGAATACGGACTCATTAATAAGTGTTTCATCGTGTCATAACGTACTTCATTCCCGATGGCTTCTGCCGTAAAGACAATCGTGATGATTCCTAATAGAGATGTCAGTAAAAGGAACGTTAATGAATAATAATCATAACGTGTGAACTCAAAATCATTCGTCTTTGCAATGATGATAATACCAACTGCAATAACGACATACAGTGCTAAGACGATCTTCGCTTTTTTAGTCGTCCACCATTTCATCCATTCATTTTGTATGAGCGAAAGCATGTGAATCCCCCTCTTTTTTCGTTACTTGCAGGAATTGTTCCTCAAGCGTCAAGCGTTTAACGGTCAGTTCATGTAAATCGGCAATCGGCACGACGAGTCGAGCGATAGCTGGACATTCACTTTCCGGTGCGGTGATAATGATTTTATTCTCGAGTACTTCTGATGGGTAGTTTGCGACGCGAAGGGCATCGAGTACATCTGTCATCGCTTCCGCATTGACACGAAGAGCGATTTTCGCTCCGGTTTCATTACGAACGGACTCGACCGACTTGATGACACCCTGATCGATGATCGCGTAACGATCACTGATTTGTTCCATCTCACTCAACATATGGCTTGAAATTAAAATCGCGATATCTTGCTCACGCGCCATTTGGCGTAAATATTCACGAAGCTCCGCAATCCCGGATGGATCCAGACCATTCGTTGGTTCATCTAAAATCAAGACGCGCGGGTTATGTAGCAAGGCACGAGCAATTCCGAGTCGTTGCTTCATTCCGAGTGAGTACTCTCCGACTTTTTTTGAAAGCTTTCCTTCGAGACCAACGAGTCGTGCTAGTGCATCATAATCAACTTGACCGAGTCCCGGAATGAGGTTTTTTGCATGAACCAAGTTTTGTTTTCCTGTCAGATAAGGATAAAACGCCGGATTCTCAACGATTGCTCCGATTTGCGTCAAGGCTTTCGAACGCTCTTCTACGACATCAAATCCATTGACCGTGACTTTCCCTGCATCCTGCTCGAGTAGTCCCGTGATGATGCGAATCGTCGTCGTCTTCCCTGCTCCGTTCGGTCCGAGGAAGCCGAACACTTCTCCTGGGGATACCTCAAAACTGACGTCTTTTAAAATTTGCTCTTTTCCGAGACGCTTTGAGATATTTTCAATCTTTAACATCTGCTCTTCCTCCTCATTCATATTTTGTCTATGCTATTAGTGTACGTGATTTTAAAGGATAAGTTTCATTTCTTACAAATATGTAATCTGATTCCAATTAAAATGGCGTAACAGCAGAAATTTTATATTAAAAATAAAGAATGGAGTCGCTAGATGATTCTCTTTGAACAAGTAACACATGATCACTTTCCGATCATCCAATCGTTGTACGCGAGTGTTCCTGAATATGCGCTCTTAGAAGAACGAGTGCTTCCGCTCTCTGATTCGACCTTACAGGAAGAGTTTTTAAATCCCGATACCGTATCGCTGATTGGGTATGTAGACGAAGAACCCGTCTTGCTGATTGACTACCTACCGAAGCATCCAAAAGACGGTACACCTTGGATCGGTCTATTTTTACTGGATGCTTCTCAGCACGGTACGGGAACTAGCAGTCGGTTACTATCCGCTTTTTGTGATCAGTTCCTAAGTCAGGAACCTCACATTCATCTCGCGGTCTTACCCGATAATTTAAGAGCCCGTCGTTTTTGGGAAAAACACGAATTTCGATACGCGCGAACGAGTATCTCGAATCGCGAACAACACGTAGACGTCTACGTGTATGATGTAAGTAAAAACAAATGAAAACGCATGAATGGAGTATCACACAATGTCCAAACCCTCACTTCGCTTTGATGTTTTGTTAGCGGGATTGATTTCCCTGCTATTTTTTAGCATGACGCTCGGATTAACTTTTTTCATTAGTCACCATGCAACAAACCGACTCCAATCGGAAGTCGGGATGAATCTGTCAACGACCGCTCACCAACTGTCTGATAAGCTTGATCATTACATGTGGTCACGTTATGCCGAAGTAAAATTGCTGGGTTCCTTATCAACGATTCAACAAACAGAACAAAAAGCAGAAACACGGCAGACACTCGAAGATTTACAACGACAGATTCCTGACTTTTCTTGGATTGGTCGCTTAGATGCGAAAGGTAAAGTCGTTGCGTCAACGAATCAGATTCTTGAAGGAACATCGATCAAGGAACGCCCCGTCTTCCAACAAGCCTTGTCACAACCATTCATCGGCGATGTCCATGAAGCTGTCCTACTCGCAAAATTATTGCCAAACCCAAGTGGTGAACCGTTACAATTCGTCGATATTAGTACACCTTTGTACGATAAGGGGCGATTTTCTGGTGTCCTTGCGACACATCTCAGCTTCGAATGGGCAAAAGCGATCGAACAAAGTTTTCAGAGCGCCACGTCCTCTCTCCAACAAGTCGATGTCTTCATCATTAGTCAAGATCGAAAGACGATTTTGCTTGGACCAAGCGGATGGAGCGGTAAAACATTACCTGATAGCGTAACGTTGACTTCGAATGCTTCTGCGACCGCTTCTTGGCAAGGGAAAGAATTCGTCTCTGGTCAAAGTACAAGCCGAGGTTATAAGGATTACGATGGATTAGGTTGGACGGTTCTCGTGCGTCAACCGACTTCGATTGCCTTCGCTGATGCCGACGCTTTACGTCAAACGATTTTTATCGCCGGATTGATTGCCTCTTTCATCACAGCCGTACTCGGATGGATGTTAGCGAAGTTATTGACACGACCATTATTAAAAATCACACATGCCGCCCAACAGATGCAGGATGATCCCTCAAAATCACTCCCGAATCATCGTGGAATCCGAGAAATCGAGACACTGACGGATGCCTTACAACGACTGATTCATCGCTTGCTACATACCGAACAAGAGAAATTGACGTTTGAACGCTTGTCACAACGCGATAGCCTGACGGGTCTTGCGAACCGTAACGGTCTCGCTCAATACATCGAACAATTGCCTGCAGAAACGCATTCTATCTATCTTTGCCTTGATTTAGACGGCTTTAAAGCAGTCAATGATACGTATGGTCACGCGCTAGGTGATCTCCTGCTGATCGAGGTCAGTCAACGTCTCGAACAGTTGCTTCCACCTGGTGGATTCGTGGCTCGTCTGGGCGGCGATGAGTTCATCATCGTTTTGACCACTCAATCCTTAACAGAAGCACGATACTTAGGTGAACAATGGATCGCTCACGTCTCGATGCCGTATCACTTAGAAGAACAAACCGCCCACATCGGGATGAGTATCGGAGTCGCCGAACAGGTGACAGGAGAATCACTTGAACAAGTCATGCATCGCGCTGATTTAGCGCTCTATCGTTCGAAGCAAAACGGTAGAGGATGTATGTCCGTTCATTGACCATTCAGGACGGAGGATTGACAAGCGCAGCTCTCCTCCGTAAGGTGAACGAGAAGCGTATAATTTTTCAACGAGGAGCTGTCAACATGAATCAATGGACACGTGAAGCACGATACCGTCCCCTCTCGGATGTCGATCCGAGCGTCTACCAAGCGATGAAGGAAGAAGTTCGAACATCTCCTTGGCGATTTTCTTACCATATTCAACCTCCGACCGGACTTTTGAATGATCCGAACGGCTTTGTCTATCATGATGGTCTCTATCATTTGTTTTATCAATGGTTTCCACTCGGACCCGTACACGGGCTGAAGTACTGGTATCACATGACATCAAAAGATCTTGTACATTGGTTCGATGAAGGAGCCGCCTTGATCCCAAATGACGATCCTGATTCGCACGGTGCTTATTCCGGTAGTGGCTTCATTAAAGATGATCAAGTGCACATCATGTACACCGGTAATAAACGGGATGCGGATTGGAATCGCCATACGAGCCAAATCGTCGGTCATCTCCGCTCAGATGGACGAATCGAAAAACATTTACCACCTGCTATTCCAAATGTTCCTGAAGGATATACGGAACATTTCCGTGATCCGAAAGTCTTCCAAGATGCATCGGGCATCTGGTACTGCATCATTGGTGCACAGCGCAGTGACTTGACGGGCTGTACTGTCATCTATCAGTCTCAAGATGCAGAGCAATGGACATTCCTCGGTGAGTTACAGACGAACTACCCAACATTCGGTTATATGTGGGAATGTCCTGATTATTTCGAGCTGGATGGAAAAGGAATCCTCCTCTTTAGCCCTCAAGGGATTGAACCAGATGGTCCGAACTATCAAAATATTTTCCAGTCCGGTTATTTCATCGGCGAACCGTTAGCTTTACCCGACTTAACATTCACACACGAATCGTTCCAAGAACTCGATTTCGGATTTGACTTCTACGCGCCACAAACAACTGAGGCGGCAGATGGTCGACGGATTCTTGTTGGTTGGATGGGGCTACCGGATATCAGTTATCCTTCTGACATCTATAACTGGGCACATGCTTTGACATTGCCACGTGAATTAACGATTGAACAGGGGCAACTTCGTCAACGACCTGTCAATGAACTGACACAGCTACGAAAAGAGACGCTGTTTGACGAAACGATTCTTTTCGAACAAGACGTGACAATTGCGGAAGCCGAGATTTTCGAGCTCGTGATAACAGACTTGAAACTATCGTCGGACTCGTTCCGCTTCTCGATTCGTCAAGACGCCACAGAAGAAACCGTATTCCATTACGATGCTGTATCACGTCAATTTACGATTGATCGAAGCCGATCAGGTGCAGAAGTACCTGCCGAATCATTCGGCACTTCGCGATCGACGATTCTTGCGAAAGACTTGCATACATTACGTTTGTTCGTGGATCGTTCTTCATTTGAACTTTTCCTGAACGACGGAGAAGCCGTTGCATCTGGACGGATTTTCCCGAAAACATCCAGTCGAGGGATTGCCTTCTCTGGTGAAGCAGGTGCGCATCTCTCACTCTACGATTTATCTTAAGTAAAAAAAGCATTTTCCTGAATAAAATCAGGAAAATGCTTTTTTGCTTCAATGCTTCAATCGTGATTCTTTTTCTAGATCAAAGGCAAGGATGTGCTGCTCCCCAATCGGACCCATGACGGACTGTAACGTATCAACGTATCCCGTCTTGAAGTACAGTGATTTTGCAGCAATATTCTTTTTATTGACCGCTAATGTGATCGCTGTGACTTCTGGAAAATGATGATGCACGAACTCTGGCAACTGCATCATTGCCTCTTTCGCATATCCCTGGTGCTGATGGCGTGCATCAATGGAAAAGGCACGTAACAGGACACTTTGTTCATGTGTTCGATGTGTTTTAGGGGGGTTAAGATGAAGAATAAAAAATCCGACGACGAGCTCGTCTTTTTTGATGACGACCGGGAATTTATCTGGATGGGCAACCGCATCTGTGACGACATCCGTCGGAAAAGAAGTAAACTGGACTTGTTCTTCCGGAAGAATGAACGCATCACATTGTTCATAATGTTCATTCGTATACATGTGTAATTTCACTACAGACATTCTCATTCCGCCTTCCCTCTTTGTACAGGACAAGAGAGTACTCTCTTACATCTATTCCCATTTTAATGTTTTTGTATCCATTTGCCTAGTCTTTTAGGGTACTCGTCTTACATAACATCCAATAGGCTCTTGTCTCTTTATTCCACGGTTCTTCTTTCCGTAATCCAATCCTGACACTAAAAATGATACACTAGGGAAAGTTCGATTATTGGACGAGAAATAAATACGCTCGAGGTGAACTGTATCATGCATGAAGATTTTTTCGAACAGATGGAGCGATTGACCGGCATTCAACTGAATCCTGTCCAACAACAGGCAATCGAACATGACCATGGTCCGTTGCTGTTACTCGCCTCACCCGGCTCTGGAAAAACAACGACGCTTAATTTTAAGATTGCCTATTTGATTTTACAAAAAAAGATCGAACCGCATCGTATTTTAGGGCTGACCTTCAGTAAGGCAGCAGCTCGCGAGATGGCGGATCGTTTTTATCATCTATTTCACGAATTAATTGGAACGACAGCGGCATTCTCGACGATTCATAGCTTTGCTTTTCAAGTCGTTCGGGATCATACATCCCAGCAACGTCTCTCCTATACGATCATTGAGGGACCAATGGATCAACAACATCCGAATGCGCCACATAAACGCATGTTACTCCGGCGTATTTTCCAGGAAATTAATCGGAGTGTCATTACCGACGACCAAATGGATGAGTTATTACGAATGATTTCCTTCGTCAAGAACCGTCTTCTTTCTTTAAAGGAAATCAAGGCAGTACCGACGACGATCAAACATTTCCCTGATATCTATGTCGCGTATGAACAATTCAAGTCGCGTGATCCCTTACATCCGTTACTCGACTTTGATGATATGTTGACGTATGCGAATACGATTTTGGAGCAAGACCGTCGTCTGTTGCAACATTATCAGCGTCGCTTTGACTATATCCTAACGGATGAGAGCCAGGATACGTCACTCGTTCAACATCAATTGGTCGAAAAGTTAGCCTTACCGCATAACCGACTTTGTGTCGTTGCAGACGATGATCAGACGCTATACAGCTGGCGTGGCGCAGACGCTTCTAAAATTTTGCACTTCAAAGATACGTATCCGAATGCGACGATTCTTTACATGGAACAAAATTATCGTTCGTCTCAAGACATCGTATCCGTCGCGAATCAATTCATTCAGCGCAATAAAGCACGCTATCCGAAACAGATGTTCACGGAGAACGCTGCTGTTCGTCCGATCATCTTAGAGACGTTACCAACTTACGAGGATCAGACCCGCTATCTGTTGAATCAACTACGGACAGAGACGAATTACCGCGAAGTGGCCATCTTATATCGCAACAATGCTTCTTCGATCAACGTCATGAATGCGTTGGATCAAGCAAATATTCCGTTTTATATTAAGGATGTCGATCATAAATTCTTCAGTCATTGGATTTTGAAGGATATCTTAAACTTCATGACATTCGCACAAGATCCGACAGATATCGATGTGTTAGCAACTATTCATACGAAATTCGCCGGGTACATTTCAAAAGCGCAACTTTCTCAATTGCAACAGTTCGGTACGGGTGAATCTGTATTTGATCTACTCATAAACAAAATCGAGATGAAGTTTTATCAAAAGAAACAACTTCAACAAATGAAGCGCACGTTCGCTTCCATCCAAACCGTTCGACCCTCTGCTGCCCTCTCTCTGATTCGTCATGAACTGGGTTACGAAAAGAATTTGCGGAAAATGAGTGAGAGTCTCGGTTTTAGTCTCGATCACCTGCTTGAAACATTGAATACGATTGATAACATCGCAAGTGATGTACCAACGCTACTCGCTTTTCGTGAACGGATCACGCATCTCGAACAATTGATGCGTGATGCGAAACAAAATAAAAATCAAAATGCGGTCACCCTTTCGACCTTTCACAGTGCAAAAGGACTTGAATTCGATCGCGTTTTCATGATTGATCTCGTTTCTGGTATTCTTCCATCGGCTGATACGATCAAGGCGTACAAGAATGGACAACTCGATGATATGGAAGAAGCTGCACGTTTGTTTTACGTCGGCATGACACGGGCGCGACACGAACTACATCTTCTGTCCTATCGTTTTAAATCGAAATCATTTGATATCTCACCATTCGTCGAAGACGTCCATCGCCTTGTCACACCTGATGCTGCAAAACGAAAAGTAGAGCGCAAGCGAACTGCTGTTACAGCGCGAGCTAGCGTTCCTCCACTTCCGATCACTGAGAACATGCGTGTCTCGCATACAGCATTTGGTCCCGGAACTGTCTTGCACCTGGTTGACGATGTGCTGGAAATTTCATTTGATCAAGGAATGAAAAAACAGCTTTCGTTACAAGTCTGCTCTGAAAATGCATTACTCGAAATTTTATGATTAAAAATGGACTGATTCATAAGTCAGTCTCCATAAAGATAGGGGTGGCAGAATGATGATCTGCCACCCTTATCTCGTAAAAAAAGAAGGCCTCGTTTCACGACACTCCTACAGGAAAAAGCGCATCGCGCTGTCAGAGACAAGCAAGACCCGCTTTCCTGCTTGAATGAAGCAGGAAAACTGGCTTGTGTCTCGCCTGAGGAAAGGGCGTGAAAAGACGAGTCCTTCTTTTTAAGTTAATCCCAATTATATACGTCAGTTTTTCGTCGATGACTCATTTTGACGAATCAAGGCATCTCTGATTTCTGTCAATAATTTTTCTTCTGTCGTTGGTACCGCTTCTTCTTCGACGACTTCTTCCTTCTTTCGGAATGAAGTGATGCCTTTGACGAAGATAAACAGCGCAAAGGCGATCAACAAGAATTCGATGCTCGCTTGAAGAAATTGACCGTACTGCAACTCTGCATTTCCGACCATGACTGACAATCCTTTGACATCAATGCCCCCGATGATGATACCGATCAGTGGCATGAAGACGCTGTCGACGAGGGATTTGATGATCCCACTAAACGCAGCACCAAGAATAACTCCGACCGCTAAGTCGATCACATTCCCTCGAAAAGCAAACTCCTTAAATGCCTTAAACATGAAACGTCCCCCTTACCAAGCGCGGGACGCCAACTGCTGAATCGCATATCCGACGCCGTGCTCGTCATTTGATTTCGTCACGTAATTGGCAATCGCTTTGGCCTCATCATGACCATTCCCCATCGCGATCGCCTTGCCGGCAACTTTGAACATTGGAAGATCATTCAGGTTATCACCGATGACAGCAACCTGTTCGATTGGCACACCGAGGTGGTCTGCGAGGATTTTAACTGCCGTTCCTTTATCGGCACCTACTGCCATGACTTCAATGTTATCGTGTCCTGACGACGTGACATAGACACCGTCGACCTTCTGCTCGATTTCCTGCCAGATTTTTTTCATTAATTCTTGATCAAACGAGAATGAGATGAATTTAAATACTTTTCCTGCTTGGTTACGAATGTACGACCGGAATCCATCAATCATCTTGACGTCTTCGTGGACATAATAACGATCGTGGAAGAAATCAAGCACTTGTTTTGCCCGATCACTTTCTTCACTCAACTCTTTCAGGGAATCATAGGCTGCGTCGATCGTCGCTCCTTGTGCTGTCACGAGTCCTCGATCACAGAACATCTCGAAGAAAACTTCATATTGACTGATGATACCGTAAATTTGCTGTGCTTGTTCCGTCGTCAACGTCGTCGCACTCAACTCTTCTCCATCGACGGTCATCACACGTGCCCCGTTTGAAGCAATGATCGGACAGTGGATTCCTGCTGCATCTGTTAATTCTTTTGCATTTAAGTAGTTACGTCCTGTTGCGATTGCAAATTCGACACCTTGTTCGCGTGCCGCTTCAATTGCCTGAATCGTCTCCGGTTCAATTCGTTGCTTGCCCGAAAGAACGGTTCCGTCCATGTCTGATACGAGTAGTTTGATTGGATTTGCCATCGTCTTCACTCTCCTCTTTTTCTATTTCCATACCACTATACCATTTTTCACATTTTGACTGGTCGTAAACGCGGTTTACAAAATCGGTGACAACAAACGCGAAATACTTTCTTTGAATTTGATCGTTCTTGAACGCGCGGCATACGACTCGACCGTCATGAGCTTTGATACCTCACAATCAGCGAGGAAAAGACGTTCTAGTTCAATCGCTACTGTCTGATCATAAACGATTGTATTCATTTCAAAGTTCAACCGAAAACTTCGCGCATCGATATTCGTCGTTCCGACCGAAGCAATCTCACCATCAACAACGATCGTCTTCGCATGTAAAAATCCAGGTTCATACGTGTAGACTTTAGCTCCGTACGATAACAACTCTCCTACAGCAGCAGTCGTTGCCCAGTAAACAAATGGATGGTCCGGTTTGTTCGGAATCATAATGCGTACTTCCACTCCGGACAGAAGGGCTGCCTTACATGCATCTAAATAACTCGTGTCTGGAATGAAATAAGGCGATTGGATATAAATCGTCCGTTTTGCTTCGTTGATCATCTTGATTAAGGCAAGCTTCAAATACTCTGAACGGGAATCCGGACCCGATGTGACGATTTGCATCGGTAATATATCCTGAATCCTATGCGTTCCATAGTAAAACAAAGATTTTTCCGTATAGACGTCACTTGCTTGGTTCCAGTCGAGAATAAAGCGGTCGAGTTGATCATGAACGACGTCACCTTCCAAGCGAAAATGTGTATCCCGCCAGTAGCCGAACTTTTCATCGATACCGAGATATTCCGTACCAACGTTGAAGCCACCAATATAGCCGATTCGACCGTCAATGATACAGGATTTACGGTGATTGCGGTTGTTCAATCGAAAATTAACGAATCCAATCGTCGACGGGAAAAAGGCAAACACTTCTCCTCCGTGTGCGAGTAAATCCTTAAAATCCGTCCGTTTGAGACTTCGTGATCCGACAGCATCATACAATAGACGTACTTTGATTCCACGACGGGCACAATCGGTCAATGTATCGATCAATGCTAACCCGAGACGATCTTTCTGAATGATGTAATATTGGATATTCACTTCATGCTCTGCCTGGCGGATATCTTGAATCATCCGATTGAACTTCTGCTCGCCATCCGAAAGAATCTGCAGTTGATTCGAGAGACTGAGCAGGGAACCGTTCGACATCAGGTTCATCCGAATCATATCACGATGCTTTTGAATCATCGGGTGCCGTCCCATCGTTACAAGTTCTTTTTTCTGTAAGGCGATCCGTCTATCCTGTTCCAGTTGTTCTTCATCCGTGACACGATAAAAATTCGTTTTTTTCAACAATCTTCCGAAAAACAGATAGACGAGAAATCCAACGAGCGGAACGAAATACAAGATGAATACCCATGCCCACGTCGCACCAATATCGCGCCGCTCGAGAAAAATAACCGTCAGGACAGCCAAGATATTCATGATAAGCAATCCGTAGACGATGATGATCGTGAACGTACTCCATACTTCCACCATACGATTCCCTCCCGCTTCAACGGTATTCTTCAATTTTGATTCCTCAGTCTCTTATTCCCGTTTCCTTCCGTGTCATTCTTCTGAAGACAAAAAAACCTTTTTGAAGCACTGCTAGCTTCAAAAAGGTTTAAGTGTGTCATGATTCTTTGCATGGTTCCAGTTGTTGTAACGCCATTTGTTCAAGCGTCGCTTTGACACCTGCTACACAGTCTGGCAATCCAACACCATCATAGGCGAGTCCGGCTAAATGAATGTGCGGATAATGAGAAGCGACGATTTCTCGCACTTCTTGAATCCGCTGTGCATGTCCTACCGTATAGGCCGGTAAGCCGTCTAAGAGACGACTGATGACGACACGTTCCGGTTGCAAGGGACGATCACAGATGTTTTCAAGATCTTCTAAGACGACGCGTTCAATCACTTCGTCTGATTCACGAACGAGTGCATCTTTTCCGGGGCGTCCGATGAAGGCACGAAGCACGGTATGATTCGGTGCTGCATGATTCCACTTTTGATCAATCGCCGTGCATGCTGTAATTGAATACGGCGCCCGACGGTTGACGATGAATCCCGTTCCATCAATCGGTAACGCAGTTTCCTTATCGAAAATCAACGTGACCGTCGCCGTCGAGTGTGTTGAAAGGTTCGCAAGCCCTGGAAGCGTCGCATCTGGTAACAGGGACACGACTTGGCGATGCGGAATCGTCAACAAAATATCATCGGCATATTCTGGACCATGATCCGTTTCGAGACGATATCGCCCGTCTTCTTCCCGTTCAATGGAGCGAAGCGGTGTCTCAAGACGAATCTCTGTCCGTTCGAGCACCTCTTCTAAACGCTCGACGAGAGACTCGAGTCCAGTAGCAAGTGATAGGAATTGACCTGTCGCTTTGAGCGTCGGACCTTGTTGTTGATCAAGCGGACGCATGAGGCGCATCCCTTCGAACAAGCTTCCAGCCTTTTGCTCATTCGCAACGAATTGCGGGTAGGTCGCGAACGTACTCATCCGGTCGATATCACCCGCATAGATGCCTGAAAGAAGCGGTTCGATCAACTTCTCGACGAGCGCATCTCCAAGACGCGGACGCAGGTATTCCCCTAATGGAATGTCTGTTTCCGGAATCGTCAAATCAGGAGCAGGGTGAAGCAAGCGTTCTGTCACCTCTGCCTTTTCTTCTTCCGTCAGTAGAGACGTCTCTGCGAATAACTCTAAATCGGTCGGGATGCCCATGACGGCACCTTTTGGAATCGGGTGGAGACCGCGCGCATCCAAGATATACGCTTGCGACGTGTTATTGCGAACGAGTTGCTCCCCTAATCCAATCTCTTCGATGAGATCCGTCAACACGTGTTTCCGTGCGACGTATGAATCCGGTCCCCGCTCGATCGTCAATCCTTCGTCCCGATATGTCGCCACCTTACCACCGAGACGACCCTCTGCCTCGAGTAACGTGATGTTCATCTCTGGAAACTGCTTCTCTGCATAATAGGCGGCTGCAAGTCCTGATATACCACCGCCCACGATGACGAGACGTTTACTGGACATAACTACCCACCTGTTTCGCGACGGCTTCCGTGACAGCTTTCATGAAAGCTGGATCCGCGTTTGGCATGACAGGTCGCGCATAATGAATTCCGAGTTCGTCGCAGACGACTTTACACTCGTAATCATTATCGAACAATACTTCTAGGTGATCGGCAACGAAACCAACGGGTACGTAGACGAATGCTTCGTATCCTTTTTCTTCGTAGACGTCACGTGTCAAATCCTGAACATCTGGTCCAAGCCATGGTTCTGGCGTTTGTCCAGCCGATTGCCAGCCTGTGATCATATGCGGTACACCAGCACGTTGCGCGATCAATTCAGCTGTTTCCTTCAATTGTTCTGGGTATGGATCACCGTTTGCAATGATTTTTTCAGGTAGACTGTGTGCTGAAACGACGAGAACGGCTTTCTCTTCAGATACTGGTAAAGCGTCGAACGTCTTGCGAATTTCTTTACCCCACCAATCGAGAAACGCTTCTTCTTTGTACCACGATTCGACGGATGCGAGACGGATACCGTGTTGGTCCGCGACTTCCTTCGCACGACCGTTATATGAACGGATACTGAACGTCGAATAGTGTGGTGCTAAAACGACTGTGACTGCTTCCGTAATGCCGTCTTTTGCCATTTGCTCGACAGCATCCTCAACGAATGGCTCGATGTGTTTCAGACCAAGATAGAGTTTGAACTCGATTTCACCAGCATATTTCTCAGACAGTTGACGGTTTAGCTCTTCAGCCTGATCAATCGTGACTTGTGCGAGTGGTGAGACACCACCGATGGCTTCGTAACGTTCCGTTAACTCTGCCAATGCTTCTGGAGACGGTTTGCGTCCGCGACGAATGTGCGTATAATAACGCTCGATATCTTCTGGTTTATATGGCGTACCGTACGCCATAACAAGTAGTCCTAACGTCTTCATTTTCCTACCTCCATTTTCTCTTTCGAATAATCATGGATAAATGCAGTCAATCGTTTCAATACTTCTGGATCGACTTCCGGGAAGATGCCGTGACCGAGGTTAAAGATAAATCCTGGTTGCTTCATTCCCATATCGAGAATTTCCTTCGTTTTTGCTTCAAGGATATCCCATGGTGCTAACAGATAAGACGGGTCGAGGTTTCCTTGGACAGGTTTCGTCAGTCCACGCTCACGTGCTTCGTCAATCGACAAACGCCAATCAAGTCCGACGACGTCTAACGGTAAACTGTGCCATTCCTCTGCCAAGTGACTCGCTCCTACGCCGAACATGATCATCGGCACGCCTGTATCTTTTAATTCTGTGAAAATGCGTTCCATCGTTGGCTTGATGTAACGGACATAATCTTTCCGGCTCGTCGTTCCGACCCATGAATCAAAGATTTGGAACGCTTGGATTCCTGCATCCACTTGTGATTTGATGTAATCGATGACCATGTCACCTAGTTTCTCCATTAAGGCATGCCATACCTCAGGTTGTCCATACATCAATGCTTTCGTTTTATGGTATCCCTTCGAAGGACCACCTTCAATCATATAGCTCGCAAGCGTGAATGGTGCCCCGGAAAAACCAATCAACGGTACTTCGAGTCGTTCCCGTAACAAACGAATCGTTTCATAGATATATGGAATATCTTCACGGTTAAATGGTTGTAATGCTTCAACATCTGCCATCGTGCGGATCGGGTTCGCGATGACTGGACCGATACCACTCTTGATTTCGACGTCAACGCCCATCGATGGAAGTGGCGTCATGATGTCTTTATACAGAATCGCTGCATCGACCCCTAATTGTTTTACAGGTAGTTCTGTCACATATGCGCCTAGTTCCGAGTCATGTGTGATCTCGAAAAGCGTCCGTGTCTTCTTGATTTCACGATATTCCGCTTGATAACGACCTGCTTGTCGCATGTACCAGACGGGAACGTGATCAATCTGCTCGCCACGGATCGCCCGCAAAAACGTATCATTGAATTTCTTCATCATAACTACCCCTTTATACTCGTTCTAACGCCCCAAAAAAACGTACGATAAGTTTGTGAACACAGAAACATTATATCTGAAATTAAGAAGTCTGTGCCAATAAATCGTTTACAAAATGACAGTTCTGTTACCAGTTCATGAAATGTTCACTGTTTCTTGTAAAGACCGAATGCAGCGTTTAATTGACCACGGATCAAGTCAGAACGTTGCTGTTCCGTTACCTTCCGTTCTTTTTCACGTATTTCATGTGTCCGCCAGCCATCTTCAATTTTTTCCGCGACTTCGACAAGTCGCTCGACATCCGTAAATGAATATTTTCGTGTCTTTCCGTTCGTCCGTTCTGGAAAGATTAATTTTCGTTCTTCATAGTAACGAATCTGACGTTCCGATAATCCGGTCAACTCACAGACGATTCCAATCGACATCACCTTTTTCTCACGGTAGTTCATCTTCGTCACTCCTTTCCACAAAAATACCATGTCAGATTTTCTGACACAACACGTTTCTTTGAAAGTATTTCCGTCTAAAGTAAACACATACTTTAAATGGATAAAGGAGGAACGACAATGAAACTGGAACAACTCGCTATCTCAGTCGATACGTTTTATGTCTTATTCGCAGCACTGCTCGTCTTTACGATGCAAATCGGATTCTTACTTTTAGAAACAGGAATGTTACGGGCGAAGAACGCAGGGCACGTCGCTGTCAAACAGATCATCAGCTTCTCAGTTGCCGCCCTCGCCTTTTGGGCCATCGGATTCGGATTGACGTTCGGTGATGGTAATTCCATCATCGGAACGGAAGGATTCTTCTTACAAGGAGGATTCAGCAGTCTTGATTGGTCGAACATCACGATTGATGTGAAGTTCCTCTTCCAACTCTCATTCGTCGCTGTCTCCCTCGCGATCGCTTGGGGCGGATTCGCAGAACGTGCTAAATTATCCGTCTACCTGTTGTTCGGAACGTTTTTCGTTGCTATCATCTATCCGATCATCGCACGTTCCGTTTGGGCAGGTGGATTCCTTGGTTCGCTCGGGATGCAAGACTTCGCTGGATCAACGGTCGTTCACTTGCAAGGTGGAATTGCCGCACTCGTTGCCGCTTTACTGCTCAAGAAACGAATCGGTGCTGAAAAAACACCGTTACTCGGACACAACGTCATCTACTCTGTCGTTGGTGCCTTCATCCTCTGGTTATGTTGGTTCGGCTTCAACGCTGGTTCGACACTAACGATTGCCGATGGATTCTTTAGTTACATTGCCTTGACGACGTTACTTGCGACTGCAGCAGGTGCCCTCGGTGCTCTTGCCATCTCATTCTGGCACCGTCGTGTCGCAGATATCCCTTCGATCATCAACGGCGTGTTAGCTGCACTCGTTGCCATCACAGCAGCCTGTGCCTTCGTCGAACCGTGGGCAGCTGTCGTCATCGGTTTCCTCGCTGGTGTGATCACATATGGAACGAGCATTCTTCTCGCAAGCCGTGTGGATGATCCATTATGTGCCTTCTCCGTTCATGGCGTCGCTGGTATCTGGGGTACACTCGCAACTGGATTCTTCGCTTCACCACGACTCGTTGAAATCACAGGGATCGGACAAGCTGGTCTCTTCTATGGTGGCGGTTTTACGCAACTCGGCGTTCAAGCACTTGGTGTCGTCTTTGCCGTCGTCATCGTCAGCGTCTTAAGTTACGCATTCTTAAAAGTTCTCGACCTTACGATTGGTCTTCGGATCACACGCGAAGATGAACTCCGCGGACTGGATGTTGCAGAACATGGTCAATCTTCTTACGATCTTCCTGCCCCGGTCAGCAAAGAATTACGTATGGTTGAAGAAGAAGACCTCTCAAACGAACGTGTCAATTAATAATTAGTAAAGAACAAGAGCCTACACGATGGATTCATCGCGTAGGCTCTTTCTTGTTTATTACTTTCGAGCGTAGTATTCACCAATCACAAGCGCCAAGGCTGCCCCACCAACGACATAGATGGATCCGCTTAAAAAGAATCCAATAAGTGTCAGTACGATACATTGACTGATTGCTGCGAAGCGGATGATTTTCTGTTTCGCATGTACAGCATTTCCAAACGGTAATAGACGAGTCAATAGGTGTTGGTCCACTGCCTTCGTGAACGGTGCTAGCTGAAAGCTTGTCAGTCCTGCAAACGCAGGAATTGCAAGCGCAACGAACAACTCGTTGCCATTTGCCAACCACATGAACACGGTCCCAATCAATGTCAAACGAACTATCAATCCGATCCCGTCCCCACTCCGGATGAACTGTTTGACATACAAGTAATCGAATGTCGTTTGCGCTCGATGTGGAATCCGCTCGACCATGTTACTTAAGAGACGACGGCGTTTATACGTTGCTGTCAAATGAGGAACATCGACGAACCAATTTGCTAGTCGGTAAAAACGATCGCGCGATTCCTGCTCAAGAGCAATCCATTCGCGTAGAGGAAGATGGTCCTGACGCTTCAAATGGAGTACGACCATTAAGAGAAGTGCGACGACGATTGTCATCCACGCCATATCGATGATGACGAGTAGTGCCGCTCCGAACGCATATAACATCACCGTCCGATGGGCGATGCCTTCAAGCTTTGATAAATTCGCAGCCGCTCCGAACAAAGCAAGCGCTACCCCAAGTAAAACAAGTTCAAGTGGTGTCGTCTGTTCCGTTCGAACATAGAGAACAACGACAGCTAAAAACGGAATCACGGCACGGATGATACCAAAGACCGCATTGTACGCTCGTACTTGTTGCATAAACCCTGATAACTTCGCTAATACCGGTAACAGAAACACTTGATCCGCTTCGACGAGAAACGTCCGACTTGTTCGGTAGAGCGGTAAAATCAGAAATAAGGCTGCCATGACGAATCGACCAGGAAGCGATGGATCGAGTTGGTCGAGGAAACGACCGTAGACGACTAAACCGTACAAAATAACGAAGTAAACGGTGAATAACAGTCCACCATTCGCCATATATCGTGTATATTTCACTGTTTCCGTCATCGCCGCCTGGTATCGTTCCTTCCATAAGGACTGGCTGTTCATCGTTCCGCCTCCTCGATTGCGGCAACGTACAGATCATCCAGCGTTCCATCTTGCAGTCCATATCGCGCTCGTAAAGCAGCTGTCGTTCCTTCTGCTGCAATGTGACCCTCATGTAAGAGCACGAATCGATTACAGTGACGCTCGGCTGTCTCAAGGATATGTGTTGACATTAAGATCCCTTTTCCATCCTGTTTCAGTTCACTAAAAATCTGAAGTAACTCACGAATCGCTAAAGGGTCTAGTCCAACGAACGGTTCATCGACGATCAACAGCTCACTCCCTGTGACGAGTGCGCACAAGATCATCGCTTTTTGTTTCATTCCTTTTGAGAAGACACTTGGAAACCATTCGAGTTGCTTCGTCATCCGAAGTCGTCCAGCGTAATGTTGCGCGCGTTCTGTCGCGATCGCTTCTTCGACGTCATATCCTTGCGCCATCAGACGAAGGTGCTCCCGTAATGTCAGTTGTTCATATAACATCGGCTGTTCTGGAATATATGCAACTTGGCGACGATATTCGGTTTCGTTCGTTGCTAAATCCATTCCATTGATTCGAACTGATCCCGTCTTAACTGGTAAAAGACCGAGTATGTGCTTGATCGTCGTTGATTTTCCGGCACCGTTCAACCCAATCAGACCGACGAGTTCACCCCGATCCACTTCGATATTGATGTCATGCAGAACGGTTTTTGACCCGTATCCCCCAGACAAACCTTTAATGTCTAATAACATATTTGCCACTCCCTTTAGGCTCATCGTAAAGTAGACTCGCTTCGTTTTTCTAGCGTAATGCCTAGTTTTTTAAAATATAATGTTTTAATACTTGTTTTTTCGGTAATTACTCTAAGTGTAATCGTTACATCAATATATGAAAACGATTTACATGTAAATTGAAAGTGAAATCAATGAATCGTCCATTCATTCTCTATCAAGTGGTCTAATCGTCTAGTCATTTAAAGAATGAACGATTTCAGATTTTTTCATTTTCGCACGTGTTTATAACTGCCTGAAAACAGGTAAAACTAATATGTAGAGGAGATGTTTTAAAATGGGTTTCTTATGGGCACTCATCATTGGTGGTCTCATCGGTTGGATCGCAAGTTTAATTATCGGGAAAGATGTGCCGGGTGGCATCATCGGTAACATTATCGCTGGTTTCATCGGTTCGATGATCGGTCAAGCCATCTTTGGTTCAATGGGACCAAAAATCGCTGGTTTCGCAGTCATTCCGGCTATTCTCGGAGCAGTCATCTTGATCTTCATCGTCTCACTTATTCTCCGGGCAGTACGTAAGTAATCATATATCTTAAATTGAAAAGGAGTGTTTTAAATGGGATTCTTATGGGCATTAATCGTCGGTGGTATTATTGGTTGGTTAGCAAGCTTGATTTTAGGTAAAGATGTTCCAGGTGGTATTATCGGTAACATCATCGCTGGTTTCGTTGGTGCATTGATTGGTCAAGCATTATTCGGAGATTGGGGTCCAATGGTTGCTGGATTCGCAATCGTACCTGCTTTACTCGGAGCTATCATTCTTATCCTCATCGTATCGTTCATTCTCCGTGCGGTGAATAAACGATAACCAAAAATCCTCGGACGTTCTGTCCGAGGATTTTTTTTAGTCTTTTAATTGTAACCACATGCCGTCTTCTCGCTCGACGACACGTTTTTCTGCTCGCAGATTCAACCATTCGAACACACCTTCGAGAAAACTAGACGGATATTCCCAAACCGTACCGACTTGCTCTCGCTTCTTTCGTTCTGGTTTTCCAGCGATGGCTTCAAGTTCATCCGGAGTCTTATTCAATCGGATTAACAATTCTTCCACCTGCCCCGACTGATAGGTTACTTCATATCCATCGTACCGCGCTCGATTGGCAACGGTCGAATCAGGCGTGCCGAACGTATTCTCAAACGAGTCACGCGAACGTCCAAGATAGCCAGTCATCGTATCGATACTTTTTCCAGTCCGGGCTTTCACTTCCGTCTCAAGTAACGTTTTGATATCGACTGCATATTCGTTCGAAACGGTCGTATTGAACCGATCAGCTAATTTAAAGTCGACTGTCGCGTTCGGTTCATCTCCGAGTTGTACAGTCTTTGATTCCTGGACGGTCTGTCCTGATTGTTCCGCACTTACTTGAACATCATACTCTCCAGGAGAACGCTTGACTTCAAGAGATTTCTGATCGATCGTCCCGACTTCTTCTCCATCTAGTGAAACCTTTGTTCCCGGTAGATCACTCGAAACGGTTAACCGTTGAGGATTCACATCGAGAGAGTACCGGTCATACCAAAGCCATCCATCCTCTTCTTGTAACGAAAACAGATGTGTCTTCACTTGCTTACCTGCGTCTTGATCCTGTTTGACTTGTGCGATGACCCGGTCCGTCCGCTCTGCATCAGCCGTCAACCAGTTAACGAGTCGCGTCGCCTCACTCATCGGTAGTGACTTATCGTTCATCGTGACTAGCTTTTGGAATCCACGCTGATCCTTTTCCTTTAACAAGGTAGCAAGACGCTCGTCTGTTTTCTCCATTTTCGCCGCTTCTTGCATGTTACGCCCAAACCAAAAGGCAACGAATAAGAAAAGACCGACGACGATAACGCTACCGACGAGCAGACGCCGTTTTCGTTTTTTTTGTGCCGTCGAGGCTACTCGTGATGCCATGCAGTTCGCTCCTTCCCTTCAGTAGCTGTATGTTTCTAAGTGTATCGGGTTCAATTTGACTGTCAATCGTGCGGAAGTCGGAAACTTTCCGTATACTAATGTTATCTTACCCAAAGGAGTGAACGTTCCATGCAAAAAGAGTCATGTATCTTCTGTAAAATTGCTCGCAAAGAAGTCCCTGGTCATATCGTATTCGAGAACGAACAAGTTCTCGCCTTCCTCGATTTGTCACAAGTGACGAAAGGACATACGCTCATCATCCCAAAACAACATGCCGATAATTTGTATGATCTTTCTCCTGAACAAGCACAAGACGTATTTGCGACGATCCCGCAAATCAGTCGTGCGCTTCAACAAGAGACAGAGGCAGCTGGCATGAATCTCTTATCGAATACAGGAAAAGTAGCGGGTCAATCGGTCTCCCACTTCCACCTGCACCTCATTCCGCGTCACGATAAACAAGACGGTTTCGGTGCGAAATGGGAAGTTCATAATGACGATTATACGGCAGAGGAATTGGCTGAACTCGCTAACTCGATCGCTTCTCGCATCTAAGTCTGCTCTTTTTCTTCTATTCTTAGAAAAATATTGCCGAAATAGGTTTCTTTCATTCGATTTTCGGTAAAATAATATGAAACAAATATTTTAATATTAAAAAGGAGGTTCAATATGTCGAAGCGTCCCGCCCGTAACTGGGTCGCTTTTGGTGCTACGCTAACACTTGTGACTTTTTACGGTCTGAAGGCGCTTCGCCAAGGTACGAAAAGCGACTCTTCGAACGGTCATCAACGTCGAAATTCTTATTCTACAATCGTAACGAATGTGCAGGATTTGACCCAGGAGGGCAAGAACTTAGTAGAGACAGCAAAAGCGTCTGGTATGCACTTCAAAGAAGAAGTCATGCAGAGCGTCTCGGAATACCAAACGGAAGTCCAAGCATCGCTCACGAAGATCCAGTCTCTCGCTGATGAAGCGAAACAGGAAGCAGACCAGCTTTCTCCACAAAAGTAAGATCCGTTGCTTCGATTTGTTTTTGTATAGTTTGCATTTTGCGCGTTTGAGCCATTGTCACCTTTCGAAAGGATGAGTCAGATATGGAACACGAAAAGTTATATCCTGGACAAGAGGCTTTGTTGTATAGCCACAAGATTGTCCAGTTAAGCAAAGCACTATGGAAAACGGTAGAAAAAGATTGGCAAAATTGGATCAAGCCTTTTGATCTGAACATCAATGAACATCATATCTTGTGGATTTCGCACGCGCTAGGCGGTGCCTCGATTTCAGAGATTGCGAAGTATGGTGTCATGCACGTCTCGACGGCGTTCAACTTCTCGAAGAAGTTAGAAGACCGCGGACTGTTGACGTTCTCAAAAAAGGAAACAGATAAACGAAATACCTACGTCCAGTTGACACCAGAGGGCGAATCACTCTTGCTTGAGACGATTCAAGCGTTCCGCCCTGAAGAAAACGGTGTCTTCCGTGCATCACTTCCTCTTCAGGAACTGTACGGGAAGTTCCCGGAATTAACGGACATTTCTGCGATCGTACGTCGCTTGTATGGCGACAGCTTCATGGACATATTCGCTGAGACATCAAAGATGATCACAGAAGAAGCAGATCGTCGCCCTCAAGATCCAGTCATGGACTCAATCAAAAAAGCATAACCTTACTAAAAGCGTTTTAGCCTCTAGCTAGAATGCTTTTTTTAGGTCTTTTTTCCTCATGACAAGGACATTACTACTATGTCTCAAGAGCGTTATTTCCCTCACAATTTCCCATAAAAATTATCCTCAACCGGCTACTTGGATGTGATAGCATGGAAAAGAGCAAGTATCTCTCGGCATGACAAGATACAGCTGTCAACCAGACGAGAATATGATATGATAAAACGGTTGAAATAAATGGTAAATTAGGGGTGTATGTATGAAAAAGAAATTGTTAGGCGCAGCAGCAGTCGCAAGTGTATTTACGTTAGCAGCATGTGGATCAAATGACGAAGCCGTCATCAATTACAAAGGTGGCGAAGTCAACAAGGCTGACGTCCAAGAAGAAGCATACGAAAAAGCTGGTGCTCAAATCGCCTTCCAGCAAACGATGAACAAATTGCTTGAGAAGAAATACGGCAAAGAAGTCACGGATAAAGAAGTCGAAGCAGAAGTCAAGAAGACAAAGGACCAGTTCCCGGATAAAGAGCAGTTCAGTACAACATTGAAATCTGCTGGAATCAAGAATGAAAAAGAATTCGAGAAAGTTCTTCGCACACAAATGCTCTTAACGGAAGCAAAATCTGCGAAATCAAAAGTAACAGATAAAGAAATCCAAGAGCGTTTTGACCAAGAAAAAGTCGAAGTTAAAGCAAGCCATATCCTCGTTGCAAAAGAGTCAGAAGCAAAAGACATCAAAAAACAATTGGATGACGGCGCGGACTTCGCGAAACTCGCAAAAGAGAAATCAACAGATACAGGTAGCGGTGCAAAAGGTGGAGATCTTGGATACTTCACAAAAGGTAAGATGGTCAAGGAATTCGAAGATTATGCGTTCAAGGATGGCGTTGAAGGTAAAATCTCCGATCCAATTAAAACACAATTCGGTTACCACATCATCAAAGTAGTTGATCGTAAAGAAAAGAAAGACTTTACACTCGATAAAGAAAAAGCTCGCATCAAAAAAGCACTTGCTGAAGAAAAAGCAGCACAAGTCAACCCGAACGATATCTACCGTTCACTCATGAAAGAATACGATGTTAAAATCGAAAACAAAGACTTCAAGGATGCTTTTGATTTAGACAAACAAGAACAACAACAAATGCAACAACAGATGATGCAACAACAACAGCAGTAATCAAAAAAGGAAGCCTTTGGGGCTTCCTTTTTTGTGTCGTTTTTTCATATGATTAATAGTTAGCGTACCGTCCGAATCGGTGCTCGTTCGTATTGTTTCGGCAAGGCGACCGTGTCTCCTAGTTCGGCTGCCGCATGATAGACCCAGTAAGGCTGACGCAGTAACTCACGTGCGAGCAGTACGATATCCGCTCGACCGTTACGGACGATTTCTTCTGCATGGGCAGCTGTCGTGATCAATCCAACCGCTCCCGTGGCGATACCTGTCTCTCGTTTCAATTCTTCCGCATAGCTCACTTGATAGCCTGGATACACTTCCGGTACGGCATTGGCGACGACAGCCCCTGAACTGCAATCGAGTAGATCGATGTTACGTGCGGCTAGTTCTTTTGCAAGTGGAATATAGTCCGTTGCCGTCATTCCTCCTGTTGCGTGATCCGCTGCTGAAATCCGAACCCAAATCGAAAGCTTTGAGACGTCCTGAATCCCATCAATGATCTCTAGCAACAAGCGCATCCGATTTTCAATCGATCCACCGTATTGATCCTCGCGGACATTCGATAACGGAGAGAGGAACGTGTTCAATAAATAACCATGAGCCCCATGAATTTCAATGAAATCGTACCCTGCTCGTTCCGCACGTAGTGCTGCATCGATGAACTGTTGTTTGATCGTTGCGATTTCCTCAAGCGTTAATGCTCGCGGATGACCGTATGTGTCATCAAACGGTAAAGTACTCGGTGCGACGGGTGGTTCTGCCGTCGTACTTTTGCGCCCAGCATGGGCCAGTTGAATGCCTGCTTTTGCACCCGCTGCTTTGACTTGCTCTGCGATCCGTTGTAGTCCTTCGATATGCGCATCTGACCAAATCCCAAGGTCACCGGCTGAAATACGACCGTCTGGCGTGACGGCACTCGCTTCTAAGATGACACCACCGACACCACCCATTGCACGGGTTGCATAGTGCGTGACATGCCAATCCGTAACGAGTCCATCTTCTTTTGCACTGTACATACACATCGGCGCCATGATGACCCGATTGCGGAATGTCAACGTTCCGAGTTGAACCGTATCAAACAACTTCGTCTTCATCTTTTTTCCCCCTTATAGCTTCGGACGATAAAAAGCACGATTATCTAGTGCAAATGATCGTTCCGAGAACTGTCCTGGCTCGACATATTCAAGGAGACGATCCATCATCGTCATCCGTGCATCAAGGTTATCGATCAAGAACAAGACTTCTGCCTCGCGCATCTGTGGTGCGACGGCAGAACCCCATTCCGGTCGTCCGTGATGACTTAAGACGAGATGTTGCAAGACCGTCAGTACTTCTGCGTCAATTTGTAATTCTGCTCCGACTTTCTCAAGTTCCGCTACCATCATCGTAATATGACCGACGAGTTTACCAGGCAACGTATATTCCGGTGCAACCGGATCGGATAACTCCTTGATTTTCGCATAATCGTGCAGAATGATGCCACTGATTAGCACGTCACGGTTTAAGGTCGGATAGAGTTGAGCGATTTGATCCGCTAGACGCAACATCGAAAGGACGTGGTATGACAGCCCCGAGTAAAAAGCATGATGGTTCTTGACCGCTGCCGGATGCGTGAAGTAGGCGTCGAATCGTGAAGTAATCAAATGTTTAACGAGCTTTTTCATATCACTGTTCTGAATCGATTCTACGAACGCGAGTACTTCCGTCTCGATCTGCTCTCGCGGAATCGGCGCGGATTGGACATAGTCCTCGACATTCGTCTCCTCTAGGACCGTGATTTGTTTGAGCTTGAGTTGTGTCCGTCCCCGATAGTCCATGACTTCTCCAGCAGCATGGACGATCGACTTCGGCGCATATTTTTCAAGATCACTCGTATCCCACATCTTCGTCTCGATTTCACCTGTCTTATCCGTCAAGATGAGCGTCAAGTATGGTTTCCCATTTGCTGCAATTCCTTTGACCGCTTGCTTGATCATCGCTCGTTGATCGAGCGTTTCTCCAACTGCTAATTTACCAATTCCTTTCATACTTGAAACACGTCCTTTATCTGTAAAATAGGTGTCTTTTTTATATTCCATTGACTACACTTAATGCATATACTATTTCATTCTACTATATGGGAGTCATGAACATGGAACTGGAACCTCAATTTAATTGGTCTCGCTATCTCGATTTAGCTGACTATGAACAAACATTTCCGACGGCTGCCGTCGACCAATCCGAAATGGACTGGGTGACGCAGCTGCGATCGAAAGACATGAACTTCACCCGCTCGGAAAAAGGGGTTCTCTATGGCGCTGTCGTCACCTGGCAAAATCCTGTCGACAAAAGTGACCGCCGCTCGATTTGCTTTTATGTAACGAAAGAAAAACTGATCACGATCGGATTGTCGGATTCAATCGTGTCCCTGGTCGCTCCCTATTCTCCCGCGCATCCATTCGCAGCCTTTTATACGATTCTTGCTTTACAGCTGAACACGTATTTTGCCGGTATCGATCAGTTTGAGACGGAACTATTCTCAAGACAAGATGAACTGCGCGGCAGTATAAATGAAGATTCGCTCGATAGTATCTTCGCGTTACGCGACACAATCGAGAACTGGTCCGATTTGATCGTTCCGTTTCAAGAGCTCGTCATGGCTGGCGAAGAATCATTTCTTGACGAGGACGCGTATCTCGAGGATCTCTCGTTGAAACTAGCTACGAAACGTGTCCGTCGTCTGTTGATGCTCATTGAACATTATCAAAAAGACATTGAGGTCCTGCTCGACTTATCGACGACCGTCTCGAACTTCCGTGGAAACGAAATCATGAAGGCATTAACGATCTTTACTGCCGTCGCGACACCAACGATGGCCCTCGGTGCGATTTGGGGGATGAACTTTAAAATCATGCCGGAATTAGAATGGAAATACGGTTACGCCCTATCCCTAGGACTGATCTTTCTCTCGACCGGTGGCATCTTCTACTGGATGCGCTGGCGCGGATGGTTAGGCGCTCTTGTTCGGATGCCAAAGAACAGTCGACCAAAAAAATAGATATCAGAACATAAGTTCGTTATACTAATTGTATCATATCTACTGAAAGGAGACGCTTGTCCGATGGAACGAAAAATCATTCATATTGACATGGACGCCTTTTACGCTTCCGTCGAGCAACGCGATCGTCCTCGATTAAAAGGTGTTCCTGTCGTCGTCGGTGGACCACCTCATGCACGCGGTGTCGTAGCGACCTGTTCCTATGAAGCACGGAAATACGGGATTCATAGCGCGATGCCGTCACGACGCGCCTTTCAGCTCTGCCCTCGTGCGGTCTTCATTCGTCCCCGCTTTGACGTCTACCGGGCTGTCAGTGCGCAAATTATGGCGCTTTTCCGAGAAGTGACACCGCTCGTCGAGCCTCTCTCGCTTGATGAAGCGTACCTCGACGTCACGGAAAATTATTTTGATCAAAAAAGTGCGACCTATATCGCGCAATATGTTCTTCAGCAAATTAAAGAACGGACAGGTCTGACAGCCTCTGCTGGTGTTTCGAACTCTAAGCTCGTCGCGAAGGTCGCTTCCGGATACGAGAAACCGAACGGGTTGACGGTCGTTCCTCCAGAGGACGTCCTCAGTTTCTTGTCTCCATTAAAAATTGGAGATTTACATGGCGTCGGAAAAGTCACGGAACAAGCGTTACGAAAACAAGGAATTGAAACCGTCGCAGATGTCCAAGCAATGCCGGTCGAACAATTACGAGCATTGCTCGGACGCGATCGCGGAACGGAACTGCATGCAATGGCGCATGGCATCGATGAACGTCCCGTTCGTCCGGAACGCGAGCGAAAATCAATCGGTTCTGAGACGACCTTCGAAGAAGATACGGAGGATATCGATACGATATTCGAGACGTTGATTCGAGAATCAAAATCCGTCATTGCGAGTCTTCAAAAAAAAGAACTCGTCTGCCGAACAATCACAATCAAGTGGAAGACCGATACATTCCAGTCACGTTCGAAACGGCATACATTTTCAGAAGAGACGGCGGACGAAGAACGATTACTTGAGGAAACAACGAAACTCTTCAATGGCATCACCTTCGACGGACCGATCCGCTTGATTGGTATGACGGTCAGTCACCTGACTACTCCTCCCGCTGCGCGACAGTTGACGTGGCAAGACTTGGACTTACGCTTGTAAAATGAATGGTGATTCACTATACTAAATACAAGACCGATCAGACAAGGGAGGAACAAGTATGCAGTATACGATTACAGTCTTTTCAGATCGTGGTGAAACGTTACTCGATGACGTTTTTGAAGCAGACACAGATGGACAGGCACGAGAAGAAGGGATTCGGCGTCTCAATGAGAGTGGCTACGCTCATCATGCCGCTCGCGTCACACGTTCAGGTCGTTTGATTCATTTCGAGCGCGCTTACTTGCCACGAATCGTTCCTGCTTCATCTTGAGCCATACAAAAAAGGAAGACGGCCATAATGGCGCGTCTTCCTTTTTGATGACTTATTGAACGTCGTCTTGTTGCTCCATCATTGGCGCGTAGAGTTCTTCTAACGGCTTCATGATGATTTGTGTGACTTCTGTCAACATCGTGTGCATCCGTTGCTCTTCTTGCATCAGCTGACTGATTAATGGGTTGTTTTGTACTTCGAGCATCTTTGTTTGAGCAGACGCCATATCGTCTGGTGTGATTTCTTCACCTTGCATCTGTTTTTGTTGTAATTCAAGTTGGATGTTACGGAACGATGCGAACAATTCGTTTGATTCCGGATCCGCGTTAACTTGCGTGTACAAGTCTTTTAATGTCGTGTACTCCGAAGTTTCACGTAATGCACGCTCCAGTGTGTACGCGTGATCGTATAAGTTTGTTTCTGCCATGAGTAAAACCTCCAATTTGTTTAGACGAGATAAAGCCCCGCCTGTATCAATCCAATTAAACCACCTAACAACCCTCCAAGCCAAGTGATAGCCCGGAATTCTCGCTTAGAAATCGATAAGACGATTTCCTCGAGATATGCAGTATCCAGCAAACCGACCTCTTCTCGAACAATCGTTTCGAGATCGAGTGTCTGCAAGATTTGCCCGATTTGATTCGTCGTCCGTTCGAATAGATGATCGATGACGACAGGGACATGTTGCTCGAGTAATTGTGCTTCGAGTGGATTCAACCAGACGCGTAATGGTGTAGCAAGCATCGATTCAATCGGTAAACGCGCCAAGACTTGTTCTTTGACAGTCTGTCGAATCCGTGACTCTGTCTCTTCTGTCATATAAGACGACAGTGGACGATCCAGTCCCTTTTGCCATTCCTGACGTAATAAGGCAAGGATGAACTGAGACGTCGACTCTGATTGAAGTACCCGTTTCAGCTCCGGCTGAATCATATCAACGACGTTGACGTTCGCGAGCAACATCCCGAACATCCCACCTCCGAGACGCTGTTGGATGAAACGAGCAACCGTTTCCTCGAGTTGTAGACGTCCTTCTGGTCCATCAAAATATTCCTCTGCTTGGTGCAATACGGATGTGACGAGTCGTGGCATGACCTCCTCGATTTTTTGTTCTCCGGCTTCCCCGATCAACTCGCGTACGGATTTTTCACGCCATTTACCCATGAGGAGTGAAAACTCCTGCTCCAAGTGATAACTGATTTTCCCTTGGATCCGTTGTTTGGGTTCGTCGATGAAGCGACTAATCCACGCTTCCGTCGTCTCTTCCGAGCGTGTCCATTTCATGACTTCTTGTTCGACAAGCCGCGTGACGGCTCCACGAACAGCTGGTGATGCGAGACGTTTCCCGATCCCTTCTGGCGTCAAAAGATGCTTGACGACCGTCCGTCCGAGATTCGCTGCCAGTTCATCCCGCCGTTTAGGAATCAGACCCGGCGTAAAGGGTACGCGAAATTTTCCGATGTATTTCGGTTCAAGTGGTCGAAATAACATCCGAATCGCTAGATGATTCGTGACTGCGCCAATCAGGGCCCCAATGACGATGATTCCAACAAGTTTTAATACGAGTAAAAACGTATCTGACATAAGTTATCATTCCTTCCGATTTTCGACTTATGATAAAGTCGAGATAGTTATGTACGATTTAGGAGTGATGCCGTGTGTTACGACAACTGATGACTGTATTCAATGACCAGCTTACGACCGATCCGAATGTTTATTGCCAGGAACAGTATAGCGTATATCGCCTTGAAGATGGACTCTGTTTTGGAATCAAGGCGACCGCCATCTCTGACCGCGAACAACAACTGCTTGATGTATTCGCTGAACGCATCATTACGACGTCGCGGTCTGATATCGATTTATGGCGAGAGCGTATCCAATCTGCTCATGCCCTCGAAGATCAGTCGTTCCGACTTGTCCATTTTTTGTTCAATCCAACCGATGAACGGACAAGTGAAGAAATTCAACAATTGCTCTCCTCTTTCTTTTCGCAGACGAGCATCCTTATTCCTTTTAGCACACACCGCTTCACGGTCGTTGAACGCGAAGAGTTTGTCATCGAGTCCGAACTATCCGATTTATTTTTAGCATTACAATCTGATTTTGTACTCGACGGTAAGGTATTGCTTGGTCAACAACGTGCTGCAGGTGATATCGCCGTCCAGTTCCAACTTGAACAAGCAGCGCTTGCTTTCGTTCCTTCGATGCAAATCGAACGTTTCTTGCCTGCCATGATCCGTCTTGCAAGTCTAGATGACCGGCATCGCGCGACACTCGTCGATCAGTTCATCCGTTCCCTCGAGCCAGAGTCTCGTGAGACGATTCTTGCTTTTTGTCGAGCTAATTTGAACGTCTCTCTGACAGCAAAACATCTATTCTTACATCGAAATAGCCTCCAGTATCGACTCGACCGGTTGACGGAGCAGACTGGAATCGATGTTCGCTCATTTGAAGGTGCTACTTTCCTCTATACCTTACTTCTTGTAGCATGATGCCTAATTGAAAACGTTTGCATTTAGTCAGGTTGTCCATAGGCAGACTCCCTGACTTCTTTTATACTAAATCTTGTAAGCGTTATTATTTCATCATTTACATTAGGGGGAACTACACATGGCTGAAATTCGTCTTGAACATATCGATAAAATCTACTCAGGTGATGCAAAAGCGGTTGATGACTTCAACCTTCACATTAAAGATAAAGAATTCATCGTCTTCGTCGGACCATCAGGTTGCGGTAAATCAACGACGCTCCGGATGATTGCTGGGCTTGAAGAAATCTCAGGTGGGGATTTCATCATCGACGGTAAACGCATGAACGATGTAGCGCCAAAAGATCGCGATATCGCGATGGTCTTCCAAAACTACGCGCTGTATCCACACATGAACGTCTTCGATAACATGGCGTTCGGATTAAAGCTTCGGAAGTTCCCAAAAGATGAAATCAAGCAACGCGTCGATAACGCAGCTCGTATCCTTGGTCTTGAAGAATATCTCGAGCGGAAGCCAAAAGCACTTTCTGGTGGTCAGCGTCAACGGGTAGCGATTGGTCGCGCCATCGTTCGTGATGCTAAAGTCTTCTTGATGGATGAGCCGCTCTCGAACTTAGATGCTAAATTGCGGGTACAAATGCGTAAGGAAATCATTCAGCTACACAAACGTCTTGAGACGACGACGATTTACGTTACGCACGATCAGACGGAAGCGATGACGCTTGCGACACGAATCGTCATCATGAAAGCGGGTATCATTCAACAAGTCGGTACGCCGAAAGAAGTCTATGATCACCCAGATAACATGTTCGTCGCTGGATTCATCGGTTCACCATCGATGAACTTCTTGACAGGTAAATTAGCGGAAGACGGTCTCTTCCACGTTTCAGGAACAGAAGAGAAGTTCGAAGTACCAGAAGGAAAAATGAAAGTTCTCCGCGATCGCGGTTACACGAACAAGGATCTCGTCCTCGGAATTCGTCCAGAGGACATCCATGCGGAATTGATCTACCAAGACACGAAAACAGCACACCGCTTCCCAGCACATATCGAAGTCTCCGAATTGATGGGTGCAGAGTCTTACCTCTACTCAAAAGTCGGACAACAAGCGTTCACGGCACGTGTTGATTCTCGTTCACACGTCGAGATGGGATCGCAGCTTGATCTTTTCTTCGATATGACAAAAGCACACTTCTTCGATGCTTCAACAGAAGCAACGATCCGTTAATCGCATCATCGATCAGTTACGATGTTTCAGACTGTCCTTTTAAGGGCAGTCTTTTTTATTGACAGACGTTCCTGTAACTTTGTATGATACTGCTTGTAGCTTAAAATTAATCCTATTCGAAAACTAGGAATTGAAATCATTCATTTATAAAGGAGAGAGCGCTATGAAACACGGTTTGAAATTAGCTGTAGCAGCATTATCGACAGCGGGGGTGCTTGCAGCATGCGGCGCTTCGAACGACAACGCAGGTTCTGATAAAGAGTCAAAAGTCATTACAGTCGGTACAGAAGCAACGTATCCACCTTTCACGTATAAGGAAAAAGGAAAATTGACAGGTTATGACGTAGACGTCATGAACGAAGTCGCAAAACGTGCCGGCTATAAAGTCGATTACAAAGCGATGGACTTCAAAGGACTCATCCCAGCACTCGATTCAAAACGAATCGATGTCATCGCGAACCAAATGGGAATCACGCCTGAGCGCCAAGAAAAATACGCTTTCTCTGATGCGTATACGGTCTCTGGTTCAACGATCATCGTCAACAATAAAACGAACGACATCAAAACACTCGACGACTTAAAAGGAAAGACAGTCGGTTCGACACAAGGTTCACTTTATGCCAAAACGGCTGAAGAAGCTGGCGCGAAAGTGAAGTACTACAAAGGTGCGAACCAAGTCTTAAAAGATCTTGAAGCAGGTCGTGTTGATGCTGCTATGAACGATCGTCTCTTCGTTTTAACGGAGCTGAAAAAAGCAGGCTACAAAGTCAAAGCGGTCGGTGAGACGTTCGATAAGAACGAATCAGGCTTCATGATGGCGAAAAACAGCAAGTATACAGAAGACTTTAATAAAGCACTCGCTGAGATGCAAGAAGACGGCACTCTTGCAAAAATCGGTGAGAAGTATTTCAACGAGGATATCAGTAAGTGAGTGAATTACTGACGATCGTCCGGGATAACTCGGACGTCTACGCAAAGGCGATTGGTACGACCCTTCTAGCAAGTGGTCTCGCCATCGTCTTTGCGCTTATTCTCGGGTTGATTCTTGCCGTCATGCGTGATAGCCGTCTTGCCGTCTTTAGCGGTTTTGCACGTTTATACGTCTCCTTCTTCCGAGGAACACCATTGCTGTTACAAATCCTGATCTTATACAATGGTCTCGTTGTCCTTCAATTGACTGGATTCCAAGCTCTCGCTTTCGGCTTATCGCTTCACTTTTCTGCGTATATCTCAGAATCGTTCCGCGCTGCTATCTCCTCTGTCGATCGTGGACAATGGGAAGCCGCTGATTCGCTCGGTATTCCGCGCCGTAAGACATTCAAGGATGTCATTTTGCCGCAAGCACTATCTCGGGCGATTCCACCGCTTTCGAACTCTGTCATCGATATCATCAAATCGACATCACTCGGTACGATTGTTGCTGTCGAAGAATTGACGTATGTCTCTGACCAGATTTCAGCAACGACGTATCTCGTCATGCCGTTGCTGCTATTCTCAGCTGCGATTTACTGGATCATGTCAACGCTCATTCAAAGTGTTCAACATCGCTTGGAGGCACGATTCAGCATTCCAGAATGAATTTTCCACACTTGGAACCGTCAGGATTTCAAGTGTGTTTTTTTAGATTTTTTTAGGTTTAGCACTAGGCAATCCGGGAATAATCAAGTATACTAATAAAAATCAGAATTATCTGACAACTTACAAAGGAGCGTGGCCGAGATGAAACAAGTAATTGAAGCTTTCCGTAGACAAGATGCAGAGCAGCGAATTCCAGTGCTACGTCTCGAAATCGATTATGAGCTCAGTACGCTCTTCGATGCGATTCAAGCCAATGACCAAGCTGCCATGTCAGCAAGTAAAGATCGTTTAGATAAATATCGTCAGGAGATGCTTCGCTTAGAAGCTTAACCTCATAGATCCCCCATCTCTCCTCCCCCTTGAGATGGGGCTTTTTTTGTTTACTTTTTGACATATGTTCTATACGTAAGCGAAAGAAAGGATCGCTTCCGGATGATATATCGGAAACGATCCTCTCACTTTATTTCGCTAACGGACATTTTACGCATTGATCCGCTTCTATCTCAAAATCAATTAATCGACGTCACGACCACGTGATGCCTTCAAAATCTCAAACCACTGTTCGCGTGTCAACGACAATTTCGTCGAACGAACCGCAGATTCAATGCGTTCAATCTTACCAGAACCAACGATTGGCATGATACGTGCTGGATGTTTGAGCAACCATGCATATGCGACTTCGTCGATTTCTTCTGCCCCGATCGTCTCTGCGATTTCCGCTAATTTTTCGCGTAACGGTGCATATTGCTCGTCCTTGAAGAGACGACCGCCCGCAAGCGGACTCCATGCCATCAACGGCATCTCATTTTCATGACAGAGATCAACGGATCCGTCCTCGAAATGTTTCAGTTCCGAAACCGACAACTCGAGTTGGTTCGTCACGAGCATGAATGGTAAGCGCGACTGAATGAGACTTTGTTGCGCAGGTGTATGGTTCGAGAGACCGAATGTCCGTACCTTTCCTGCGTCCTTCAACTCTACGAACGCTTCAGCAATCTCGTTCGGGTCCATCAACGGATCTGGACGGTGAATCAACAACGTATCCACGTACTCGACACCGAGTTCTTGAAGAGAACGGTTGACTTGTTTGATGATATGCTCTTTCGTCGTATCGTAGAATGACAACGACTGATCCGAGAAATGATTCCCTTTCATCTTGATGCCCGTCTTCGTAACGATCTCCATTCGGTCACGTAACTCCGGTTTTAAAGCAAGCGCTTCTCCGAATAAGCGTTCATTCGTGTAATCGCCATAGATATCTGCGTGATCAAACGTCGTAATTCCTAAAGCAAGACATGCTTCGATCAATTCAAGCCGCTCTTCTTTCGTCATCTCCCATTCATTCAATCGCCATAAGCCGTGAATGATGCGTGAGAATGATAAATCTTCTGTTAGTTGAATCCGTTCCATCTATCTTCCACTCCCCTATCGTATAAACTCTATCTTGTTTACTGTACCCCAAAATGGTACCGGTTGCACGAATTTCACTTTTTGATGCTTTGAGATAAAAAACAGGACCCCGTCGATGACGTGATCCTGCATGGGACTTATTGAATTTGTTCGACTTCTTGCATGACTTCATCTTCGATCTGCTGACGTTTCCGTGTCGTCTCAGCAGCATCTGGTGACGTGACGCTGAAGTAGAATTTGATTTTTGGTTCCGTACCCGATGGACGAAGGCAGAACCACGATCCATCGCTGAGCGTAAACTTCAGTACGTTGGATTTTGGCAAGTTAATTGGTGAAGGTTGATGCGTCTTCAAATCGTGGGCGATGCTCGCATCATAGTCCTCGAATAAGACGACCTGTTCTCCAGCCACTTGTTTTGGCGGATTTTCACGGAACGTATCCATGATACGCCCGATCTGTGCCACGCCATCCTTCCCTTTGAGCGTTAGAGAGCGGAGTGACTCTTCGAAGTACCCGAACTGCTCGTAAATCGCCTGTAATGCCTCATAGAGCGTCCGTCCTTCTTTCTTATGGTACGCAGCCATCTCAGCAGCTAACAAGCACGCTTGGACGGCATCCTTGTCTCGGCAGAAGTCACCGATGAGGTATCCATAGCTCTCCTCGTATCCGAAGAGATACTCATATTGACCCGATGCATTGTATTGTTTGATTTTTTCCCCGATGAACTTAAAGCCTGTCAATGTGTTCTCGACATGGAGATCATAATGACGCGCAATCAATGCACCCAGTTCTGACGTAACGATCGTCTTCGCGACGAATCCGTTCGCTGGCAGTGTTCCTTGCGCCGCTTTTTGTGAAAGGATGTAGTCGAGCAATAACGCTCCCGTCTGATTCCCTGTCAGGACTGTCCATTCTCCGTCGGCATCACGTGTTGCGACTCCGACACGGTCAGCATCTGGATCCGTCGCAATCAAGATGTCGGCATCTGTCCGGTCACCATATTCGATCGCCAGTTTAAAGGCAGCATGTTCTTCCGGGTTCGGCGACGTCACGGTCGGGAACGCACCGTCTGGTTCCGCTTGCTCCTTAACGACTGTCACATGTTCGAATCCATACCGTTTCAAGCCTTCTGTTACCGGCACAAGACCTGTTCCGTGAAGTGGTGTGAAGACGATTTTAAGTGGATCCGCTAATTCCGATTGAATCGAAGGTAAGACACGAATCGTTTGTAATTTGTTTTGATACGCCTCGTCGAGCTCTTCTCCGACACGGACGATCAAACCGTTCGCGCGAAGGACTTCTTCTTGCTCCAGTTCAATCGATAGCTCATCTTCGATTTGGCTGACGTACGAAACGAGTTCATCCGCCTCTTTTGGTGGAAGTTGTCCACCGTCATCCCCGTATACTTTATAACCATTGTACTCTGGTGGGTTGTGACTCGCCGTGATGACGATCCCGCCCGCCGCTTGTAAAGACCGAACCGCAAACGAAAGTTCCGGTGTCGGACGTAGACCGTCGAACAGATACGCTTTGATGCCGTTGCTTGCGAGCGTACGTGCCGCCTCTAGCGCAAATTCTGGTGAGAAATGGCGTGAATCGTGTGCGATGACGATTCCTTTTGCTGCCGCTTCTTCCCCCGACGCCTTAATGAATGCCGCGAACCCTTGTGATGCTTTTCGGACCGTATATACGTTCATCCGGTTCGTCCCGACACCGATTTCTCCACGCATACCACCTGTTCCAAACTCGAGTTCTTTATAGAATGCTTCTTCGGCTGCTTTTTCATCCGTTGCTAGCGTAACTAATTCTTCTTTTAATGTACTGTCTAAATCAGCGAACTGATCCCATTTTTGATAGGTTTCTTTCCATGACATGGTAAATCGACTCCTTTTTTAAATGAGGGTAAGACTTGCGATGATGCGATACCTTTCATATGATTAACACTAGAAAGGGTAAGGTGATGAGGCATGTTTCCTACGATTCAAATGGCAGATCTTCAACAGCTCGTCCGAACGGATCAGATTCGCTGGTTTGACTGCCGATATGACTTGCAACAACCTGAATATGGACGAAATGCTTTCTTGGAACAACACGTCGAAGGTGCACAGCACCTGGATTTAACGACTGACCTTTCCGGTCCCGTCGATGAGGTCGGCGGTCGGCATCCGCTTCCTTCAAAAGAAGCGTGGCAACACACACTGGAACAGCATGGTGTGACACCAGAAGACTTCGTCGTCTTGTATGACGATGGTTTTCCTTATGCAGCTCGTGCGTGGTGGTTATTTAAATGGATCGGACATGAGCGTGTCGTCGTCCTTGAGGGCGGATTCTCCTCTTACCTAGCGTTCGATCTTCCGGTCACGGACGACGTTCCTACTTATGAACCTTCTCATTACGCGCCTCGTTTTCAAGATGAGATGCTCGTCTCGTTCGAAGAGCTGAAAGATCAGCTGACAGAAACGATGGTCATCGATTCCCGTGCGCCCGATCGATACCGTGGAGAAATCGAACCACTCGATCACGTCGCCGGCCACATTCCAGGTGCCGTGAATTGTTTCTTCGAACAAGCACTCTCACCAGATGGTCGCTTACGGGACGCGGAAGATTTGAAAGAATTGTACGCCGACATCCTACCGGTCACAGCACCTATCCTCTATTGTGGAAGTGGTGTGACCGCGTGTGTCAATGTCATCGCTCTCCATTCACTCGGGAAAACTGATGTCCGGCTTTATGCCGGCTCTTATAGTGATTGGGTCAGCCGTGGTGAAGATGTCTCCCGTTCGTAAGCATCAGACACTGACAGAAACATCTGTCAGTGTCTTTTTGTTCAGAGTTGAATCGGTTTGATGTTCCAGATCGCATTCGCATACTCTTTAATCGTTCGATCACTTGAGAACACACCTGACCGCGCAATATTAAGAATGACGCGTTTATACCATTCTTCTGGTTGCTGATACATCCGATCAATTCGTTCCTGCGCTTGTTGATACGACATGAAGTCTTTCAGGATCAGATACTCATCATTATACGTCAATAATGAATCGTAAATCGCTTGGAATTCACCTGGAGCAAATAAGGTTCCATCAACGAGACTATCAATAATCCGTCGTAACTCGGGTTGGGCATTGTATTGATCGTATGCACTGTAACCGCCGTATTGTTTATAATTCATGACTTCTTGTGGTGTTAAGCCGAAGATGAAGATGTTCGCATCCCCGACCTCGTCTCGAATTTCGATGTTCGCTCCGTCGAGCGTTCCGATTGTCAGTGCACCATTCATCATGAACTTCATGTTGCCGGTTCCAGAGGCTTCATAACTTGCAGTCGAAATCTGTTCACTGACGTCACTTGCCGGGAAAATCTTCTCAGCAAGCGATACACGATAGTTTTCTAGGAAGACGACTTTCAAGTATGGACTGACGTCTGGATCCTGATTGATCAAGCGAGCTAACGCATTGATATAACGAATGACTTCTTTTGCATAATGATAGCCTGGCGCCGCCTTTGCACCAAAGATGAATGTCCGTGGTGTCATCGTGAAGGAACGGTCCTCCTTCAGACGATAGTAGAGCGAATGAATGTGTAACGCATTCAAGAGTTGACGTTTGTACGCATGCAATCGCTTGACTTGAACATCAAAAATCGAGGTTGGGTCCACGACGATACCGGTTTCTTTTTCAATGAGCAACGCTAATTCTTCTTTGCGCTGAAGTTTGATCTCGGCGATGTCCTTCTGTAATGCTGAATCCTCTGCCCATTTCGTCAACTTTTGCAAATCAGACGGATGCTGAATCCAACTATCCCCGATTGCTTCCGTCACACGATTTGCCAGTGCTGGGTTTGATGAGAGGAACCAGCGACGATGTGTAATTCCGTTCGTCTTATTATTAAAGCGAAGCGGAAACATCTCATAAAATAGGCGCATCTCACGCTGCTTCAGAATCTCAGTATGAATCTGAGCGACACCATTCGTCGAATGCGTTCCGACAACAGCCAGATTCGCCATGTTGATCCGGTCATCCGCGATGATGGCGATATCTCGCATATGCGCTTCCATGTGTGGATAGTTCGCAAGCACATCCTTACAGAAGCGTCGGTTGATTTCCTCGATGATGAGGTAGATGCGCGGTAACAAGCGACGGAACAAATCGATCGGCCAGCGCTCGAGTGCTTCTGACAGTAACGTGTGGTTCGTAAACGACATGACACTCTTTGTGATCCGCCATGCTTCTTCCCATCCAAATCCTTCTTCATCGATAAGGATCCGCATTAACTCCGGAATCGCGACGACCGGATGCGTATCGTTGATATGGATGGCGATATGATTTCCGAGTTGCTTCAGTGAATGATTTCGTTTTTTAAAGGACGTCAAGATACTCCGTAATCCAGCAGAAACGAAGAAGTATTGTTGCTTCAGACGCAACTCTTTTCCTTCATAGGTCGTATCATCCGGATACAAGAACTCGGAAATCGTCTGAATCGATTGTTTATGTGCCAGTAAATCTTTATAGTTCCCACGGTATTGGCTAAGTAATTCATCATCATCAAGTGGAGACTCAGCACTCCAGAGTCGCAGGTTATTGACGACCTTGTTTTGATAACCGACGATCGGCATGTCGTACGGAACAGCACGAACGATTTCAGCCGGTTCATGATGGACGCGATACCCATCACCGACTTCTTCAAGCCAGACATGTCCACCGAATGGAACATCGATCGCTTTATCGGAACGTCTGATTTCCCACATGTTCCCGTTCTTCAGCCAGTTATCCGGTAATTCGACTTGATAACCATCGATGATTTTTTGCTTGAAGAGACCATACTGATACCGGATTCCGTTCCCGTGTCCAGGAAGACCGAGCGCAGCAAGGGAATCAAGGAAACACGCCGCGAGACGTCCGAGACCCCCGTTCCCAAGTCCAGGTTCCGGCTCTTCTTCCGTCAAATCACTGAGCTGATATCCGAGTTCTTCAAGTCCCCGCTCGACATCCTTTAAGACATCAAGACTCAATAGATTGTTATGCAGGAAACGTCCGAGTAAAAACTCGAGTGAGAAGTAATAGACTTGCTTACTTTTTTTATGGATATATGTTTCCTTCGTCCGTAACCAATCGGTCGTGACCGTCTCGCGTACCAGATGGGCAAGTGTCTGATAAATATCGTTTTCTGTTGCTTCCGTTATTGCCTTGCCATGCATCGAAACGAATCGTTCCGTAAACCTCTCCTTGAACTTCTCTTTATCTTTGAACATGACGTAACCCCTTTTCCCAGTGATACGATCAAGTGGCGGACGGTGCAATCAAACGATATAACGCCAAGTATTCGTCGGCTGAACGCAACCAACTGAAGTCCTCATTCATCGCTGTCTCAATCAAATGATCAAAGACTGGTCGATCATGATACACCTCAATCGTACGTTTAATCGCTTCTAAAAACTCATGTGCATTATAATTCGCGAACGAGAATCCATTTCCTTCTAATGTGAACTGATTGAACGGTTTGACCGTATCACGGAGCCCACCTGTTTCCCGAACGACCGGTAAACAGCCATACTTCATCGAAATCAACTGACTGAGACCACACGGTTCAAAACGCGATGGCATCAAGAAGGCATCACTTCCTGCATAGATCCGTTGTGCGAGACCAACGTCAAATCCGATATAAGAAGCGATTTTGTCTGGACGAATCGATGTCGCATGATGGAACAACCCTTCATATTCCGCTTCACCCGATCCGAGAATGATGAACTGCGCATCGAGTTCGAACAAGTCTGGTAAGATATGCGCGAGTAAATCGATTCCCTTTTGGTCGACAAGACGAGATACGAAACCGAACAATGGTACGTCCGGATTGATTGGGAGACCTAGTTCCTCTTGTAAAGCCGCCTTGTTTTTTGCTTTTCCTTCCGTGACGGTATCAACGGAATACGTCTCAACGAGATGCGTATCATGCGCAGGATCAAATTGACGATAGTCGATCCCGTTCAAGATGCCACGCACGTCAACAGCACGATGTTGTAAGACTGGCTCAAGCGTCTCACCGTAATAAGGATCCATGATCTCATCACGGTACGATGGGCTGACTGTCGTGATTTGATTGGAGTGGACGAGTCCTGCCTTCATGTAATTGACGAGTCCGTTATGAGCGATCCCATCCGCTGTGAAATGTTCATGACTCAAGCCAAGTAAGTCACCAAGCACTTCCTCTGGGAAGACACCTTGGTATTGTAGATTGTGAATCGTAAAGACCGTTTTAATGTCTTGATAGCGCTCGAGGTGTTGATAATGGATGCGTAAGAACGCTGGAATCACACCTGTTTGCCAATCGTGACAATGGATGACGTCCGGTACTTCCTTTCGATCCAAATGTTGAATCATCTCAAGGACAGCACGTGAGAAATACGCAAACCGTTCCGCATCATCGTAATGTCCATAAATGACGCCATCCCGTTTGAAGTAATACTCATTATCGATGAAATAGAACGTCACACCATCTTGTTTCAAACGAAGGACGGCGCCAAATTGCTGGCGCCAACCGACTGGCACGATGAAGTCGAACAAGAACTCCATCTCTGATTTGTATTGTTCCTTGATTTGACCATAATTGGGTAAGACGACTGAAACGTCTGCCCCTTCCTCAGCAAGCGCTAAGGGGAGCGAGCCGACGACGTCAGCTAGCCCCCCTGTCTTGATGAAGGGTGTCGCTTCCGTGGCAGCAAACCATACCTTCATGAATGACATCTCCTTTAAACGATTGTTTGTTTTTTGATGACGATTGGTTCTTCTACCGTTCCGCGGATGACTTGACCGCGTTTGACAGTGACTTCTTTATCGAGAATCGCGTACTCGACGACCGCGCCTTCTTCAATGACTGATTTTTGCATGATGATCGAGTTCTTGATGCGAGCGTGTTTTCCGACTTTGACACCACGGAACAAGATGCTGTCCGTCGTCGTTCCTTCTAATTTACAGCCGTTCGCGACAAGTGAGTTCTTGATGTCAGAACCCGGTAGATAACGTGTCGGTGGCTCATGCTTGATTTTCGTATAGACGTGCTGGAAGTCATTGATTGCTCCCCATTGTTCAAGCAACAGCATGCTCTCACGATAGTATGAACGAAGCGAGTGAATGACTTGTGATGTACCACTGTACTCATAACCGTGCACGTGTAGACGGTTCAGTTGTGAACGAATGATACTCTGAAGTAAATCGTACTCACCACGAGCAATCGCTTCATCAATTAAACGAACAAAGAGATTTTTCGATAGAACGACCGTCTCCATGTAGAACGTCTCATCCGTCGGCTGGAATCCGCGTGATCCAATCGCTGTCACGCGATTCTGTTCACCAAAACGGATCGGGCGGCAGTATTTACAAGGTAGTTCACGCTTCGTATAGACGACCGTAATATCCGCATTCGATTCTTTATGTTCACGTAATACATCGCGATAATCCACCGCGGATAAGATGTTTGAACCAGAGACGACGACATAGTTTTCCTTACTGCGAAGGAAAAAATCACGGTGAAGGTGGAAGTTCGATAGATCCCCACGGAACTCGTTCGCATCTTGTGACAATGCAGGTGGGAAGATATAGAGTCCACCGTTTGAACGGTCAAGATCCCACTCTTTACCCGATCCAAGATGGTCCATCATTCCACGATATTTCTCGAGCGTAAAAATCCCGATGTTTGCGATATCGTTTTGTACCATGTTCGTTAATGTAAAATCGATCAACCGATAACGTCCTGCAAATGGAACTGCCGCTAAGTTACGATGTTCCGTCAATTCCTTGAAAAAGCCTTCTTCTCCGCTTAAATTGATGACACCTAATAAATCGACCTTCATCCGAATATCCCCCTTATTGAATCGCTTCTTTGATGACTTCGTTCTTCTTGACGATGCTGTCTGCTTCGATGACGAAAACTTCTCCGTCTGGAGAGCCGATCGTTGCACCATCTTCTACGATCACACCGTCTGCTAAGATTGCCCGATGAATCGTGACGTCTCGTCCGATTTTGACGTTCGGGAAGATGACCGAGTCTTTGACGAGTGATCCTTCTGCTACGTCGACACCATGGAAGAGAACCGAATGATTGATTTCGCCTTCGATATGGCATCCTTCATTGATGATCGATGTCTCGACTGTCGCAGCATTCCCGATATATTGTGGTTGCTGATTCGGGTTGACCGAATAGACTTTCCAAGAAGGATCATATAAATCAAACTCTGGTTCTGCCGTCAACAAGTCCATATTCGCTTCCCAGAGCGATTGAATCGTTCCGACATCTTTCCAGTATCCTTTAAATTTATAAGCTCGAATATTGAGGTTTTCAAAGAGCATGTTCGGAATGATGTTCTTACCGAAGTCAAAGCTTGATTCCGCATCACCAGCATCTTGAATTAAATGGCGTTTTAATACATCCCAGTTAAAGACGTAGATTCCCATCGATGCAAGATTCGATTTTGGATTCTGTGGCTTTTCTTCGAATTCATTAATCCGTAGATCATCATCCGTGTTGAGAATTCCGAACCGTGGTGCTTCTTCCCATGGCACTTCACGAACGGAAATCGTCACGTCCGCTCCGCCAAGACGATGCTCTTCAATCATCTGTTCATAATCCATTTTATAAATATGATCGCCTGATAAGACAAGAACATAGTCAGGGTCAAATTGGTTGATGTAACTCATGTTTCGATAAATGGCATTTGCTGTTCCTTCGTACCAGTTCTTTCCGTTTTGCGCCTGGTAAGGAGGTAGAATCGTCAAACCACCGTTTCGTCGATCTAAGTCCCATGCACTCCCGATTCCGAGATAGCGGTTTAATTCAAGTGGTTCATATTGCGTCAATACACCAACTGTATCGATTCCTGAGTTCGTACAGTTTGATAGTGGGAAATCAATGATCCGGTACTTTCCTCCAAATGCAACAGCTGGTTTTGCAGTATGTTTCGTTAAAGCTCCCAGACGTTTCCCTTCCCCGCCTGCAAGTAACATCGCAACGACATTCTTTTTAGCCATTTCGTCCCCTCCATTTATGCTCTTTTTTTCAGACAATTCGCGTTGTAAAATCCACAGATACTTCTATATACCCAATCTTTTCTCTTTTTAATATAACATTCCTGCAAAATAGGTTTATTAAAATACAAAAATCGAAAAAAAAATCTATTGATTTCTCCATAAAAGACCGATAATAGGAATGAAATGGATTTTTGAAAGGAGTTCTCATGCGAATTACTACAGGATATCTTGTCTTACTTGGTCTTGCGACGATGCTTCTATTTTCCTTATTTTCAATAAAAGATGAGTTGAAAACAGCACGTACACTTTTTTTCTGGGCCGATGAACAGACGACGCGACATCCACTGACCTCCTATCAACCAATCACCGTAACCTATGAAAACAAACGGGTCGAGCTCTATGACGGATTGCGACGGGATGATCTAACTCCTCGAACATTGCCGAAAAAAGTCGAGCAAGCGTTTGTTGCCATCGAAGATCAGCGTTTCTATCAACATGACGGATATGACATCACAGGAATCTTACGCGCGTTTACAAAAAATCAGTCTGATTCTAAATCTCAAGGTGGCAGTACGATCACACAACAACTAGCAAGAATGACGTATCTATCAAACGAAAAAACATATACTAGAAAAATAAAAGAGTTGTTAATTGCTGTGTCTTTGGAGCAAAAATATTCAAAAAAAGAACTGATGACGGCGTATGTCAATCAAGCCTATTTCGCGAATAATATTTATGGTATCGAACTTGCCGCAAAATCATATTTCAATAAGCCGGCACGCGAGTTGAGTTGGTCTGAAATCAGTTTTCTGACAGCAATTCCGAATAATCCTTCTCTTTATGACCCGCTACGCTTTCCTGAAAACACAAAAAAACGTCAGCAACGAATCGTTCAAGCGTTAATACGCGATCGTGTACTGACGAAAGATTTTGCTATTTCTCGTGTGTCGCCTCGATCCTATAAACCGAGTGTCCCTTATCCAGATTATATCGATGCCACCGTTCAAGCTGCGGTTCGGATGACCGCTCAAAAAAAAGGTTGGAGTGAGAAGCGTGCTGCAGAATATCTGCATCAACAAGGGGCGGTCATCTCGACATATCTCGACTCAGCAGAACAACGACGGGCTAAGGAAGCTCTTCGCAATCTACCCAACCCGATTGAGGGTGCTTATGTTGGCATCGACGGACAAACACACGGGGTCACCGCTCTTGTCGGCTACAAATCGAATTTGACAGGTCAGTTCAACCGAGCAGTGCAGTCGTACCGACAACCTGGTTCAGCCATCAAACCGTTACTTGTCTATGGTCCTTACCTTGAGAAGACGAAAGCCCGCTTATCGAGCACATTAGACGGTAGTCCCGTCTGTATCGATGGATACTGTCCGTCAAATAGCGGAAATCGAATTCTCGGACAAGTAACGATTGCCGATGCGATTGCTTACTCCTATAACACACCAGCTATTCGCGCATTTGCTGTCTCTTTCCGGGAAGGATTGAAGTCGATCCGTCCGTTCCAGTTCAGCCAATGGACGCGCGAGGATGATGCTTTTACAAGTGCTCTAGGTGGGTTGCAATACGGGATCAGTCCGTATGAACTGACAAACGCCTATACCGTATTCGTTAATGATGGGCTCTATCGACCGGCGTCGATGATTAAAAGTATTACGCTTAAGAATGGAACGGTCGAACGACCACAAGAAAAGGAACAACGGATTTGGTCCAGTCAGACGAACCGGGAATTACGGGCTGGTTTGAAAAATGTCATGACGTATGGAACGGGACGCAAAGGATATGATTCCTCTGCGCGCTATATTGGAGGAAAAACAGGAACAACGAACGACAATAAGGACATGTGGTTCGTTGGCATCAAAAATCAACATATCGGAGGGATTTGGCTAGGGGCAGATCGCCCACGTCCCTTCCCTGTTGAGGCAAATGCAACGCTACAGGTCCAGACGTGGGCAAAGATTTTACGTCCTTAAATCAACTCGGAAATAAAATCGCTTCCCCGAACGAATTGAATAAAGTCAGACCGACCCAGGATAGACCAGCAAGCAGAACACCCCAGGCTAAGAAAGAAAAGATAATCAAACCAACGGCTCCTGCTGCACTCGTCATTTTACTGATTTGTACCGTGTAAAAGATGAAGTAGATGAAAAAAGACACAAGCAAGACGATTCCGACATGCAAGAAGGACGTCATGAAGGCGAAGCTAACACAACCTCCGATAAGTAGCAGAATACTTCCCGGACGTAACATGCCGAGTGTCGTTCCCTCTTGTTCCTTGATGAAAAAGGCGAAACCGAGCTGATTGATCGTATCTGACAATAGTTTAAGTGAACTGAAGATCATGAAGTAAACGATCAGGAAGCCGAGCCAAACAACGAGCTTCGTATCGCGTGCCGTCAAGAGTTGTAACAATTCATCGTACACTCCGACTTGATCGAGCCAATGTAGTGCAAGTTCCGTCGTTGCAATCGCAAGGGACGTACTAAATAACAAGATGCTGATCAGCGGAGCATAACTTAATAGGTAAACGTTCGTACGCATGTGGAGTCTCCATTCATAGAAAATTCATATGTAGCACACAATTTCACTTACAGGTATACTATAATAGATTATATCGGTTCAAGAGACTGAAGGGGGAAACAAAAATGGCATTTATCTTAATGGTCGGCGTAAGTCTTGCGTTTTTGACAGCAATCTTCACTGCAGGCTACAACAAAAAACCTGAAGGTAACGAATAATTCATAAAAGCTCCATCCTGATTCAGGATGGAGCTTTTGCTTTATAGAAGACCTGCGTATCCTTGCTGACGCAATGCTTCATAGACGATGATCGCTGCCGTGTTCGAGACGTTCAGTGAACGAACGAGATTCGATTGGGGTAGACGGATACAACGCTCTGCGTTCGCATCGATGACTTCAAGCGGCAATCCTTTTGTTTCCCGACCAAAGACGAAGAAATAATCCTGTTCGACATCCGATAAGTCGATCTGGCTCGGGTACTGTTCTCCATATTTCGTAATATAGTAGAAAATACCTTCCGGATGCTTCTCCCACAGTTCTTCTAACGAATCATGGTAACGGACATCGACGAATTCCCAGTAATCAAGACCTGCACGTTTAAGCTGCTTATCGTCCGTCGAGAAGCCGAGCGGTCGGATCAAGTGAAGGACGGAATGCGTCGCTGCACATGTGCGTGAAATATTTCCTGTGTTTTGAGGAATCTCCGGTTGATACATAACGACATGAATAGCCATGGTTCAATTCTCTCCTATCTCATGCGCTAAAAGCGCTTCTTTATGGGCAATCCCACTTGCAAAACCCGTCAGTTTACCAGTCGCCCCTATGACACGGTGACACGGATAAATTAACGCGATCGGATTCCGGTTCAAGGCACCACCAACGGCTCGTGCTGCCTTTGGTTTCCCAATCATTCGAGCTAGTTCACCGTAACTGATGGTCTGACCAAACGGAACGGTTCGTAAAGCGTGCAACACTTGCTCCGCAAACGGTGTGACACGCAACTGACAAGGAAGTGTATCAAGCGCTTGTCGATCGCCTCCTGCGTAACGATCAAACGCCATGCGCCAAGCTTTCGGTAATTCACCGTCGTCGGTTTCTTCTTGCAAATAGGTTCGAGCACGCTCTTCATTCAATCCAAAATCGAGATACACGATTTGCTCTTTTTCCCATGCGACGAGCAATGTACCAAACTCATAAGTGAGCTGTTGAAATGGCATCTGCTTCCCCCCACTCCTCAAGTAACCGTTGTCCTTCTGTCTGCACATCCACTGCAGTATCGGCTAAAAGACGTGATTCGATATATGACTTTTCTTCAATTCCACCAATTCGACCGACTGCCCAGAGTGCAAGCGCCCGCATGTCTTCCCGGGCATCCGTTTCTGTCATTAACCGTAGCGCCTCAATCGCGCTCTTGTCTCGATAATGGACGAGCGCACAAATCGCATTACGCTGAATCGGCTTCTTTCCACGCCATGCGCCAGACAACGTACCGAACCGGCTCTTGAACTCACGGTTACTCATTGATAAGAGTGGAACTAAGAGCGGTTTGACTTGTTCTGGATCCGGCTGCAGTTCAGCGTGATGTGTCGCATTCTTCTTCCGGTTATACGGACATACTTGCTGACACGTATCACAACCGTATAGACGGTTCCCAAGCGCCATTCGGAATGGTTCTGGTAGTAATGTTTTCGTCTGCGTCAAAAACGAAATACACCGTTTAGCGTCGATGACGCCAGGTTCAACAAGCGCATCCGTCGGACAAGCGTCGATACACTTATTGCATGTCCCGCATAATTCTTCGACTGGCTGATCAGGCGGTAGGACGATATCTGTAATCAGTTCACCAAGATAGAGATAGGATCCGTGCTCCTCACTGATGATTGAGCAGTTTTTCCCACTGAATCCGATACCTGCTCGTTCTGCTACTGCTCGATCGACGAGTTCTCCTGTATCGACCATGGAGCGCGTCCTTGCACCTGGACTCAATTCTTGAATTTTTTCTTCAAGTAACGTCAGGCGTTGTCGCAACGCCTGGTGATAATCCAGTCCCCAGGACGATCGACAAAAAATCCCCCGTCGCTCCCCTTCCTTGCCACGAGGTGCATTTTTGAGAGTACTTGGATACGCGACCGCAATGGCAATGATCGAAGCGGCATCTTCAACAAGTAGAGACGGTGTCGTTCGAAGATCGAGATCGGGCTCTTCAAAACCAGAAGCGAATCCTTTTTCTTGTTGCGCTTTCAAGCGACGTTTTAAGACAAGAAATGGATCAGCCGTCGTCACCTTCAATTCATCGATCCCAATCTCTGCTGCGTACTCTTGTAAAGCTAATTTCAATTGTACACCATCCATCACGATCTACTCCTTTCCTCGTTAAAATCCCATTCCTAAACAAAAAGAGCAAGGTGTCAGCGAAAACGACACATTGCTCTTTTTTGGTAAGCGGGTGAAGGGAATCGAACCCTCGTCATCAGCTTGGAAGGCTGAGGTTTTACCATTAAACTACACCCGCATGATCAGGTGAAACATCAGATTGTGTAAAAAGTATAAAGCGGGTGAAGGGAATCGAACCCTCGTCATCAGCTTGGAAGGCTGAGGTTTTACCATTAAACTACACCCGCAAGATACCGGTGGTCGGAATCGAACCGACACTCCAAAGGAACACGATTTTGAGTCGTGCGCGTCTACCAGTTCCGCCACACCGGCACAATCTCTTGCAAAACTATTTAATTGAGAAATAGTTGGAGGCGCCAGTCAGAATCGAACTGACGATAAAGGAGTTGCAGTCCTCTGCCTTACCACTTGGCTATGGCGCCACTCATTGGAGCGGAAGACGGGATTCGAACCCGCGACCCCGACCTTGGCAAGGTCGTATTCTACCACTGAACTACTTCCGCTTGAAAAGCTGGGCTGGAAGGGATCGAACCTTCGCGTGCTGGAATCAAAATCCAGTGCCTTACCACTTGGCTACAGCCCAATAATAAGAGGGCGACTGATGGGAATTGAACCCACGAATGCCGGAATCACAATCCGGTGCGTTAACCACTTCGCCACAATCGCCATGGTAAACAGGGGCAGCAGGAATCGAACCCGCGCTGACGGTTTTGGAGACCGTAGTTCTACCGCTAAACTATGCCCCTATGGTGGTGGGGGGGGGCGGATTCGAACCGCCGAACCCGAGGGAGCGGATTTACAGTCCGCCGCGTTTAGCCACTTCGCTACCCCCCCACAAATGGGAAAATCATGTTGTTAATAAAGATGGTGGCTTTGGACGGAATCGAACCGCCGACACAAGGATTTTCAGTCCTTTGCTCTACCAACTGAGCTACAAAGCCTTAACAATGGCGGTCCTGACGGGATTCGAACCCGCGATCTCCTGCGTGACAGGCAGGCATGTTAACCGCTACACCACAGGACCGTATGTAATTGCGGGGGCCGGATTTGAACCGACGACCTTTGGGTTATGAGCCCAACGAGCTACCAGACTGCTCCACCCCGCGACGCTATAAATGGTGACCCGTACGGGATTCGAACCCGTGTTACCGCCGTGAAAGGGCGGTGTCTTAACCGCTTGACCAACGGGCCATTATGAATTGAAAGTGATGATGGCGGAGAGCAAGGGATTCGAACCCTTGAGACGCTTTTGACGCCTACACGATTTCCAATCGTGCTCCTTCGGCCACTCGGACAGCTCTCCATTGTACGTGGTGAAGAAGTAATAAATGGCTCCGCAAGTAGGATTTGAACCTACGACCTACCGGTTAACAGCCGGTTGCTCTACCGCTGAGCTATTGCGGAACGATCGCCTGGAAGCGTCCTATCCTCACAGGGGAAAGCCCCCAACTACTTTCGGCGTTCAAGTGCTTAACTTCCGTGTTCGGCAT
>NZ_DCDO01000004.1:0-3164 GCF_002316465.1 Exiguobacterium sp. UBA1053
CAAGAAGTCAACAACTTTTTTGAAATTGTTTTTTACTTGTTTGACGTAAGCGCTCGTCCTCTTAAGGACATGAATTAATATATCACGATAATTAGACATGCGCAACTACTTTATTAAAATAACTTATAGTTTTTTTTAGAGCATGTAAAAACCGCAGGCAAGAATGGCTGCGGTTTACTTCATCATCAATGAGACGCGTCTTCTTTTTGCTTCGCTTATATAGAAGAAATACAGTGATTCCGCTAACTTCATTTGTGCTTCTAAATCACCGTAGTCATCATAGCTGATTTCTAAGAGATGACGCTTCATCAAATAATCTTCTTTTGCTTTTGCTAATTCTTCTAACAAACGCTGGTCGTACTCACTGCGAATCTTCTTTCGAAACCAACTCATAGTTCGCGACGTCCCTCCATTGCACGAGATAACGTCACTTCATCTGCGTATTCAAGATCTCCACCAACCGGAAGACCATGGGCAATTCGAGTGATCCGAATACCCGTCGGTTTTAAGAGACGCGATAGATACATCGCTGTCGCTTCTCCTTCGATATTCGGATTGGTTGCTAAGATGACTTCCGTAATCGCTTCGTCCGCTTGAAGACGTGTCAGTAGGCTAGATACATTGATATCCTCTGGACCGATTCCTTCCATTGGACTGATCGCTCCATGCAAGACATGATACAACCCTTGGTAATCTCGCATCTTTTCCATTGCAATGACATCCCTTGAATCTTGGACGACACAGACAATCGTACGGTTTCGGTGTTTATCTGTACATACATAACAAGGATCTTGATCCGTGATATTCCCGCAGACACTACAGTAGGCAATGTCGCGCTTCGCACTGACCAATGCCTTTCCGAACATCAAGACATCGTCCTCTTCCATATCAAGGACATGAAACGCTAGACGAACTGCTGTCTTCGGACCAATCCCCGGCAGTTTCGTAAAACTTTCGATCAAACGACTAATCGCTTCAGGATATTGCAAGTGGTTTCCTCCTACGAATTAAAACATTCCCGGCAGATTCATACCTTGTGTGAATTTCCCCATTTTACTTGCTACGAGTTCATCAACCTTCTTCAAAGCATCGTTCGTTGCAGCTAAGACGAGATCTTGAATCATTTCAACGTCATCTGGATCGACGACTTCTTCCTTAATGATGACATCTACGATATTTTTATGGCCATCTGCGACGACTGAGACCATTTCGCCGCCTGCTGTACCTGTCACTGTCAAATCTTTTAATTCTTCTTGTGCTTTCGCCATATCCTTTTGCATCTTCTGCATCTGTTTCATCATATTGTTCATGTTTCCCATTCCGCGCATCTGTATTCCTCCTCGAATTTAATCTTCGAACTCTACGATATCACCAAAACGACCAAGCGTCTCGGACAATAACTGATCGCTCTCCGATTCTTGTTTTGTTTCCTTCTCTTCTATACTACTACTATTTCGCTTAGCAACAAACTCTGCCTTCAGTTCATGCCAATCCTTTGAGAGAATCGCTAAAATTTCGCGTTTGACGCCGCATACTTCATACAACGCTTCTTCAATCACGAAACGTGTTCGTTCATTCGTCATGACCTGCTCAAAGTGCCATCCTTTACCGTCATCGAATTCGATCAGCAACGTATCCGCTGAACAAAGAACCGGTTTACTTTCATGAAGTAACGAGTAAATTGGTCCATCTTCTTTTAAAATCCATTTTAAGATGTGATCCCAGCGCTCTTGAATCTCGCGCAATTGCGCTTTCTCTGCTCGCTCTAGCATTTGGCGAATCCGCTCTTTGGCGATTCGAACGGTTGGTCGTCCTTGTTTCCGCTTCGGTTGCGCTTGTGGTGTAGCCGCTTCTTGTGCTGGAACACCATTTGACTTCCACTGGTGCATCTGTTCTTTCATTTCGCGGACTTCCTGTTGCAACGATTGGACGATCTGTCCCGTCGTTCTCCCTTGTTCCGCGATTTGAATGAAGGCAATCTCAACGAGTACCCGAGGGTGGTTCGTCAATCGCATCTGTTGTTGGCAGTCATGTAACTGATCAATGATCGTAAAACACGTCTCTGCTTCAATCGATTCAACGAATTGTTTGAACTCATCCGTCGGGCGAGCACGCTCTAGCAAATCGACAGCTGTAGGAGAGGCTTTCAACAACAACGTGTCCCGGTAAAAGAAGACGAGATCCTCCACGAAACGTTTTAGATCTTTTCCCGCTCGTTGCATCGTCTCAAGCGTCTGTAACAACTGATCGACTTGATGTTCATGTAAGGCACGGGCAATATTCAATAACGCTTCATCTTCTACTGCCCCTGTTACTTCAAGAACAGCCGCATCGTTCAAATCACCGTTCGAAAAAGCAACCGCTTGGTCGAGTAGACTCAGCGCATCACGCATACCACCATCCGCCGCTCGGGCGATCAATCGTAATGCCGTATCCGAATACTCGATCGATTGGTCTTTTAAGATATATTGCATCCGCTCTACGAGTTGATCGACTTCATGCCGCTTCACATCGAAACGTTGGCAACGCGAGATGATCGTCGCCGGAATTTTATGTGGTTCAGTCGTTGCTAAGATGAAGATGGCGTGCGCAGGCGGTTCTTCTAATGTTTTGAGCAAGGCATTAAAGGCACCTGTCGACAACATATGCACTTCATCAATGATATAGACTTTATAGGCTGCTTCTGAAGGGGGATATTTGACTTTATCCCGGATTTCCCGAATCTCATCTACGCCGTTATTGGAAGCCGCATCGATTTCGAAGACGTCTGGACTTGATCCTTCCGTGATCGCAAGACACGTCGGGCACGTATTACACGGTTCTTTGACCGGTGCATGCTCACAGTTGATCGCTTTAGCGATGATTTTGGCAAGACTCGTCTTTCCTGTTCCACGAGGACCCGAAAATAGATAGGCGTGGGACATCCNNCCATCAATGCATTTTGGATCGTACGGGTGATATGCGCTTGTCCAACGACTTCGTCGAATCGTTGCGGACGGTACACGCGGTATAGTGCTTGATAGGCCAAGTTTGCGCCTCCTCTTTTTAAGTTCCTCATTCTATTTTACCTAAAAAAGTCTACAACCGAAACCGGCTGTAGACTTGTCTTTAAAAATTAAACTGCCGCGCACCATATTCTGAAATATGTTCAACATGCGTTACTC
>NZ_DCDO01000016.1:0-5243 GCF_002316465.1 Exiguobacterium sp. UBA1053
AAGGGGAAATATTATATCTGTTCTAATCGTATCCGTCAACGTTTTTTAATTGGCAAAAGTGCATCCGCTAACTGTGCGAATTCCTGCAGGCTGAGCGTTTCTCCGCGACGACGTGGTTCGATTCCAGCTTCCAACAATGCCGCTTCGACCGCCGCCTTTTCCGTCTTCCCGAAGTGTGTCGTCAAGTTATTCAAAATCGTTTTCCGGCGTTGTGCAAAACTTGCTCGGACGATTTCGAAGAATAATGCCTCATCCTGTGTCTGTACCGCCGGCTCTTTTCGAATGTTCAAACGGATGACTGCTGAATCGACATTTGGTGCCGGAATGAAGACTTGTTTTGGAACCGTGAAGCAGACTTCAGCTTCCGCATAATACTGAATCGCGATCGATAGAGAACCGTATGCTTTCGTGCCCGGTTTTGCACCGATTCGTTCAGCGACTTCCTTTTGAATCATCATGACGAGCGTCCGAAACGGTGCTTTCGCTTCGAGAATCCGCATGATGATCGGTGTCGTGACGTAATACGGGAGGTTCGCGACGACGGCAATGTCAGTGATGCCTTCTTGCGTGAACTCTTCTGCGACGATCGTCGAAAGATCAAGTTCAAGAGCATCGCCGTGAATGACCTTCGTATGAGGATATGGTGAAAGTGTATCGTCAAGAATCGGTAGCAACCGCTGATCGATTTCAAGAGCGACGACTTTTTTCGCCTGTTTCGCCGATTGTTCCGTCAATGAGCCGATTCCTGGTCCGATCTCGAGTACTCCGCTTTCAGGCGTTAATCCAGCTGCCCCGACGATGTTTCCTAATACGTTTAAATCGATTAAAAAGTTTTGTCCCAACGATTTTTTAAACGAAAAGCCATGTTTCGCTAAAATTTCTTTCGTCCGGTGCAATGTAGCAATGTCTTTCAAACTTCTTCCTCCTCTAATTGTTTCAATGCCGCTTCCCATTCCGCCCGCGTGATTCGGATCGATGCGACGCGTTTGACGAGTTGTTTTGCATTCGGTTCACCAATCGCAAGAATCTGACCGAGACGACGACGACGGATCGAGGCTGCTGGTCCACCAATCAAATCGGCTGCTAGAATCATCTCACGTGTCACTTCGGCAACCGGTGCTTCTTCCGTCTCATAGACAGCAGCGAGCGCCTCTTCGATTGCGGCAGGTGAGGCATGCTCCACACCGATTTTCCCTCGTTTATCTTTTGCTTGAGCACGCGGAAGATAGGCGTGTTTACAGCCTGGTACGCGTTCATTGATTCGGGCACGGATACGATCTCCTGGAAAATCAGGGTCCGTGAAGATGATGACACCGCGTCGTTCCAGTGCCTTCTCGATGCGTTGCATCGTTTGTTCATTAACGGCTGAACCGTTCGTTTCAATTGTATCGACATCAAAGACTTCTTGTAATCGTGTCGTATCATCCCGTCCTTCGACGACTATGACTTCTTTTAAGCGTTTCCGCATGATCTCTCCACCTTCTTCAAACACTCTCGTAATTGTACCTGTTTCCACGAAAAAAACAAGGAAGCGTCACGTGTCCGCTTCCGTTGCACTAGGAATGACCCAGACTTGCAGTTGTTTTCGACCGAACGTCTTCGCTTTTTGTTCTCCATCGACCAAGACATCGATCTTATTTCCTTTGATGGCTCCACCGGTATCGAGGGCGATCGCAAGACCCACTCCTTCGACGTAGACCTTCGTTCCAAGCGGAATGACTTTCGGATCAACCGCGATGATCGGCATCCCTTGATAGGTGATCGTATCCGTCACGTCATACCCGGTCGCTGTCAAGGCACGTCCGTTGTACAAACGACTGCCGTTCGAAGCTGGGTCGTTCGTATACGCCGTCGCTTCGACCATCAAACTCTTCGCACTCGAAAAATCAAGGTCCGCGTCGGCTTTAGGTGTTTCAGTTAGTGGATTCGTCGCCTGCTCTTCGTTAAAGACGGGTGCTTCAGTAGGCGTCTCGATTGGTTTTGTTCCGACCTTGACGACTTGTTTGATCGGTGTCCGTGTCACTTGGTCATCAATCAGTTTCTTCTCTTTGCTAAGACCGTCAGCTAACGTCAATTGATACTTTTTCGTTCGGACACCCGGACGACCAGATGCCGTCACGAGTTGCTCGCCTTCCGGTAAGGTCGGATCCTCGACTTCTTCAATTTCAAACGGCACGAGCTGTTCTTGCGTCAACGTCGCACGACGTGTCGTGTTGACCGTGATCAACGTTCCTTCCGTCACGCGGGTATCGGGATCCGGAGCGACCCGGTCTTCTTTTTGCAATCGAATCCCTTCTCGTGCTAACAATTCCCGAACTGACGTCTCATACGTGTAGATTTGTCGGGCTTTTCCACCAACGACGAGATCAACGGGAAAAGCTTCTCGGTACCGAACGGTCATTCCGTTCGTCAACACAGCGTCAGACGACGGATAAATATCATCCGTATCCGCTTTTTTGATACCACGTTCTGCCAGCAAGTCCTTCACTTGGCGTGCTTGCGTTCGAACGCGACGGGACTCACCGTAGCCCATGATCAGTGTGATTTCTTTCGCCCGCTGAATGACGATCAATCGTTTTTTCGGCAGGTCGGCACTGAGTGCAGGTTCAATCACATCATTGGCACGCGTCGTAATACCGGCTTCTTCAAGTGCTCCATAAACAGAGTCAGCTGTCGTTTCAATTTGTTGTTCTTGGCCATCAATCAAGACAGTCACGATTTGTGGATGANNACCCGATCGTAATGAACGTCAACGAACGCATCATGGCAAACGGAAGACCCGTTTTGCATTTTCCGTCGTCGCTGCTTCGACGTCAGCGTACATCATGCCACGGAGCTGCGCGATCTCTTCGGCGACGAATCGGACGTAAGCCGGTTCGTTGCGTTTACCGCGGTGCGGTGTTGGTGTCAGGTACGGACAATCCGTCTCAACGAGTAGACGATCGAGCGGGACTTCCTGCGCGACACGTTTCGGCATCTTCGCATTCTTGAACGTAACGGGACCTCCGAGTGAAATGTAGAAGTTCATCGCCAGGCATCGTGGTAATAATTCGGCACTCATGCTGTAGCTATGCAGAATCCCGCCGACTTCTTTTGCATCCTCTTCTTCAAGGATCCGTAACGTATCTTCTGTCGCTTCCCGGTTATGGATGACGATTGGTTTCTTTTTCTGCTTCGCGAGACGGATCTGTTTGCGGAAAGCTTCCTGCTGCACATCTTTCGGTGACGTGTCCCAGTGATAGTCGAGTCCGATTTCTCCGAGCGCAACGACTTTTTCGTGATCCATCAACCGTTCGACCTTTTGGTACGCTTCCTCATCAAAATCAATCGAGTCGACGGGATGCCAGCCGATGACCGCATAAAGATCATCGTACGCTTCAACGAGTTCCATCGCACGATCGATCGTCTTATGATCAAATCCGACGACGATCATCGGTGAGACACCGTTCGCGCGTGCCCGCTCGATCGTCTCGTGGACGTCGTCCGCAAATTGGTCTGCATTCAAGTGAGTGTGTGTATCGATTAACATAGCTGTTCGACTCCTTCTTTAAAAAAATGCCTGTGACATGAAGTCCACAGGCATCGGTTTTATTTTACGCTTGCGCCGTTCGCCATCGTTGACGGGACCGTCGCTAGTTCAAGTTTTCCTGCTTTTTCAGCAGCAAGGACCATTCCTTGTGAGAGTTCGCCACGTAACGTGACCGGTTTTAAGTTCGCTACGACGATGACTTTTCGTCCGACTAAATCTTCCGGCTCATACCACTGAGCGATACCAGAGACGATTTGGCGTGTTTCTTTGCCCATATCGACTTGTAGCTTCAATAGTTTTTTCGCCTTTTTGATTTTTTCAGCCGTCACGACTTCACCGACACGTAATTCGATNNGCTTCGACTTCTTCTTTGACGTCGAGACGTGGGAAAATCGGTGTCGCTGTACCGACTTTTGTTCCTGGTGTGATGTCTGCGAATTTCTCGAGCGCTGCCCAGTCCATCGCTTGTCCAGAGAGACCCAGTTGCGCGAAGATCTCTTTGGGTGAACGCGTCATGAACGGTTGCAACATGATCGCTACGTGACGTAAGACGCCGACGAGGTGCACCATGACAGAACCGAGTTCCGCCGTTTTGGATTCGTCTTTTGCAAGCACCCACGGTTGTGTCTCATCAATATATTTATTGGCACGGCTGATCAATTGCCAAATGTTTGACAACACGACAGAGAATTCCATATGTTCCATCGATGCTTCGACTTTCGTGACCGTTTCTTTCGCAAGATCCGACAGTGTCGCATCAAACGGTGTCACGTTACCTGTATAGGCTGGGATCTCACCATCAAAGTATTTCGTGACCATCGCGATCGTCCGGTTGAGTAAGTTCCCGAGATCGTTCGCTAAATCATAGTTCATTCGCTCAACGAATGCTTCAGGTGTGAACATACCGTCCGAACCGAATGGCACTTCCCGTAAGAGGTAGTAACGAAGAGCGTCGAGACCGTAGCGATCCGTCAATGGAATCGGATCAACGACGTTTCCTTTTGATTTCGACATTTTTCCGTCTTTCATCAACAACCAACCATGTGCGAAGACTTTCTTCGGTAATGGGAGGTCAAGCGCCATCAAGAGTGCCGGCCAGATGATCGTGTGGAAACGAACGATTTCTTTTCCGACGAGATGTACATCTGCTGGCCAGTACTTATCGAAGTTACCGTGATCGTCCGTACCATATCCGAGTGACGAGATGTAGTTCGTCAACGCATCGATCCAGACATAGACGACGTGTTTTGGATTCGACGGGACTTGTACACCCCAGTTGAATGTCGTCCGTGAGACCGCTAAGTCTTGAAGACCTGGTTTAATGAAGTTATTGATCATTTCGTGTTTACGTGATTCTGGCAAGATGAATGACGGATTCGCTTCAAAGTACTCAAGTAGACGGTCCGCGTACTTGCTGATCCGGAAGAAGTAACATTCTTCGCGAACGAGTTCGACCGGGTGTCCACTGTCAGGGCTCTTCCCGTCGACGAGTTGTGATTCGGTATAGTACGTCTCATCCGGAATCGAATACCAACCTTCGTATTCACCTAAATAGATATCGCCTGATTCAAGAAGTGTTTCGAACACTTTTTCGACGACTTTCTTGTGACGTGGTTCTGTCGTCCGGATATAATCATCGTACGAGATGTCGAGACGATCCCATAAGACTTTTATCTGTTCGACGACACCGTCGACGAATGCCTGTTCCGAAATC
>NZ_DCDO01000016.1:5301-5929 GCF_002316465.1 Exiguobacterium sp. UBA1053
CACTTGGATAATAAATCGGGGTCGTGATATAAAATGTCTTTGCCATGTTATTCCTCCGTTCTCTGATTTCCATCTTCATTATAGGCTATTATACGCTGTTACGGGACTGATGTCGAAACTCACTTTTTGTCGAATCGAAACATTTTTTGACATCAGACATCAAATTACAAAAAAACACACTCTATAGTTTCATTTCCTTTAAAAAGGGAAAATGTATTAATAAATCGTTTCAAATATGGGTTTTTTGAGAAATAAATGACATTTTGATTTCAAGCTATTCAGATTGGTTGACTACTTTTGGAAAGTCTAGTATTCTACATTCTATAGAAACGATGTCGAATTTTGACGATTTTTCAAAAGAAAAAGAGATCCATGACATCAAAGGAGGAACAACAAAATGAAATCAACAGGTATTGTACGTAAAGTAGACGAGCTCGGTCGTGTCGTAATTCCAATCGAATTACGCCGTACACTTCAAATTGCAGAAAAGGATGCCCTCGAGATTTATGTCGACAACGAACAGATCATCCTTAAAAAATATAAACCAAACATGACTTGCCAAGTAACAGGAGAAGGATCAGAAGATAACTTCAAATGGGCTGATGGTAAATTGATTCTTTCACCAGAT
>NZ_DCDO01000010.1:0-1483 GCF_002316465.1 Exiguobacterium sp. UBA1053
TGAGGAACGTTCCTAAGCCACCGAATGTCTCGAACAATGCAAACATTCCAGTTTCAACCCCTTTATCGTTGACAGTCGAGATTAGGTCGACGTTTTGGAACAGTTCGTTCCAAATCGCTGAACCACCGAAGACTGAGAACCAAAGGAGACCAAAAATCGTTGGAACGAGCATGATGCCGATGACGAACTCACGAATCGTCCGTCCTTTCGAGACACGAGCGATGAATGTTCCGACGAATGGTGACCATGAAATCCACCATGCCCAGTAGAAGATCGTCCAACCGTTGATCCACTCACGTTCATCTGGGTTGAAGGCAGATGCACGGAAACTCATGACCGGTAAGTTTTGCAAATAAGCACCCGTCGTTTGCACGAAGAGGTCCATGATGAAACTGAACGGTCCGAGGAACAGGACGCCAATCATCNNCAACAGAACGGCGAGGACGATGTTGGCGTTACTGAGACGAACGATTCCTTTATCGAGTCCTGATGCCGCACTCATCATGTAAAGGACAGACACAACGACAATGATGATCATTTGTGTCAGGAAGGAGTTAGGAATACTACTCGTTAGGAAGTTCAATCCACCTGAGATTTGTTGTGCACCGAGACCGAGCGACGTCGCGACACCAAATGCCGTTGCTACGATGGCGAGTACTTCGACGGTACCTTTACCGGCAGAAGCATACCGAGGCTTCATCAATGAAGCGACAGTGTCACCAATCGTGGCTGGACGTCCTTTTCGGAATGTCGAGTAAGCGATAGCAAGCGCGACGATCGCGTATAATGCCCAAGGATGTAATCCCCAGTGGAAGAATGAATAGCGCATCGCGAGGCGTGCTGCTTCCGTTGGATCATCTGTTGCGACTGGCGGTGTATGGAAGTGCGTCAATGGCTCTGAGACACCCCAGAAGACAAGACCGATTCCCATACCAGCACTGAAGAGCATAGCAAACCAAGAAATGAGACCATATTCAGGACGGTCCGAATCCTTACCGAGTCGGATTGAACCGAAGCGGGAAAAGATTAAAAAGATAGCAATGATTAAAAAAGCACTCATGCCGAGAAGATAAAGCCAGCCAAATCCGTTAGAAATAAAGGATTGTGCTTTAGCTGTGACATTTCCGAGACTAGCTGCACCGATTAGGGATTCCGGTAAGATTCCCCATATGGTAAAGAGCACACAGAAAATGACAGATACCATAAAGACTTTTGTGATCTTACTTTTTCGATTATTTTCCATCGTGTTCCACACCTTCTTTCGAATTTTACATGGTTGTTCTGAATCGAATGATAACAACGACAATAATTATTCCCCGTTTGTCCGATAACAAAACCTAATCACGCAGGTGACTACCGTAACAAACATTTGTGCGAAAAAGCAAACCGTTTGGGAAATGAAACCATAGAAACTAGGGGATTACCAGAAAGGAAAGGTGTAAAATGGCGGATAATCAAATGTTTAAAATAATTTTTAAATAAT
>NZ_DCDO01000010.1:1523-7719 GCF_002316465.1 Exiguobacterium sp. UBA1053
AAACAACAACAAAAACAAACAATTCTTGAAGCATTTCAATCTCGTCATGCGACAAAAGCATTTAATGGTCAAATGATCCCAGAAGACGATTTCCGGTTCATTTTAGAAACGGCGCGTCTGTCACCGAGCTCGTTCGGATATGAGCCATGGAACATGCTCGTCATTCAAAATCCAGAAATCCGAGAAGCCTTAAAAGAAATTTCTTGGGGCGCACAAGGACAATTACCGACAGCGAGTCACTTCGTCTTGTTTCTTGCCCGTACCGGAGAACAAATGCAGGCAGATGGTCCGCATGTCACGCAGATGATGGATTTCCTTGGTCTATCCGAAGAAGCGAAAGCCGGACGGACGAAGCGTTACGGTCTGTTTTTAGAGGAGGATTTCGCGATTGGTGATAACCCGAAAGCGATGGAAGACTGGGCAGCAAAACAAGCCTATATCGCACTCGGAAACATGATGTCGACGGCAGCACAAATCGGAATCGATTCATGCCCAATCGAAGGATTCGACCAGCAAGCCGTCGAGCAATTACTCGTCGATCGTGGACTGCTCGATCGCTCTGTTTTCACGGTGCCGGTCATGGTCGCATTCGGTTACCGGGCAGACGAACCAAAACGTGAGAAGCAACGTCGTCCGCTTGATGAAATCGTGACGTTCATCGAGTAAAGACGGAAGACAAAAATTTTCGAATTATATAGAAGTTTCTTTCGAAATTCGGTATACTCGCATTTGTATGATTAAGAAGCGCCGTAAACGCCACTCGCATACGAACAACTTTTGTCTTGATGAAAGAAAGGGGTTCTATCGCAAATGGAACAAAAATTAAAGTTATGGTTCACGGAACACCAAACGGAAGATTACGGTATCACATTCCGTGTCAACCACGTTTATGAGAGCGAACAAACGGAGTTTCAACGCCTAGAGATGGTTGAAACGGACGAGTTCGGTACGATGTTGTTACTTGACGGAATGGTCATGACGACAGATAAGGACGAGTTCGTTTACCACGAGATGGTCGCGCACGTCCCATTGTTCACACACCCGAATCCAAAATCGGTTCTGGTCGTTGGTGGAGGAGATGGCGGAGTCATCCGTGAAGTCTTGAAACACCCGTCCGTCGAAAAAGCTGTTTTGGTTGAAATCGACGGAAAAGTCATCGAGTATTCGAAAAAATACCTCCCGAACATTGCAGGTGGATTGGACGATGCACGCGTCGAAGTCATCGTTGGGGATGGATTCATGCATATCGCAGAAGCAGAAAACGAGTATGATGTCATCATGGTCGACTCGACAGAACCAGTTGGTCCAGCGGTCAACTTGTTCACGAAAGGCTTCTACTCTGGTATTTCAAAAGCATTAAAAGAAGACGGCATTTTCGTCGCACAATCGGATAACCCATGGTTCACACCAGACTTGATCCGTGATGTTCAACGCGACGTCAAAGAAATCTTCCCGATCACGAAGCTCTACATCGCAAACGTTCCGACGTATCCAAGTGGTCTTTGGACGTTCACGATCGGATCAAAGAAACACGATCCGCTTGCAGTTGCACCAGAGCGTTTCCACGAGATCGACACGAAGTATTACACGCCTGAGCTTCACACGGCAGCTTTCGCACTTCCGAAATTCGTTAAAGATTTGACGAACGGCTGAGCTCAGTCACTATAGCACACATGAACAGAGCGGTTTCGATCTTCGAAATCGCTCTGTTGTCAGGTAAACAGACGTTTGTATCAGCAAACGGCAAATGAACAGGGGGAATGGATCATGCGTTTTGATGAAGCATATTCAGGAAAAGTCTTTATCGCGAGTCAACCGACTCACGAAGATGCAAAAGGAATTTTATACGGCATGCCGATGGACTGGACGGTCAGTTTCCGTCCGGGTTCACGATTTGGTCCGGCACGTATCCGTGAAGTATCTCTTGGTTTAGAAGAATATAGCCCGTACTTAGATGGTGACATCGCTGACTCGAAGTTGTTTGACGCGGGAGATATCCCGTTACCATTCGGGAATGCTCAAAAATCACTTGATATGATTGAAGAATACGTCGATTCGTTACTGACAGCAGGCAAGTTCCCGCTCGGTATGGGTGGCGAACATTTAGTCACATGGCCGGTCGTCAAAGCGTTCGATAAACACTACGATGATTTCGTCGTGCTTCACTTTGATGCGCATACAGACTTACGCGATGAGTATGAAGGAGAGCCATTGTCGCACTCGACGCCACTTAAGAAAATCGCAAACTTGATCGGACCAGAGAACTGCTATTCATTCGGAATTCGTTCAGGTATGAAAGAAGAGTTCGAATGGGCGAAGACGTCAGGCTACAACCTCTTCAAATACGAGATCGTCGAGCCGCTTCGTCAAGTTCTTCCAACACTTGCCGGTAAAAAAGTCTACGTCACGATCGATATCGATGTTCTCGATCCGTCAGCAGCACCAGGAACAGGGACGCAAGAAATCGGTGGAGTGACGACGAAGGAATTACTTGAAGTCGTTCACATGATCGCACGAGCAGACGTTGACGTCATCGGCGCGGATCTGGTAGAAGTATGCCCAGCGTACGATCAATCCGATATGACAGCGATCGCGGCAGCAAAAGTATTACGCGAAATGATGATTGGATTCATTAAATGAAAAAGCAAAAGAGACCGGACGTGATGTCGGTCTCTTTTGTTTTGCTCAGAAGAAGAACTGAATGACCCCGAATGCACCGAATCCGATGATTAGACTGGCAGACGTCCACTGAATGATACGTAAAGTGGGTATCGCAAGCTGGTGCTTGAGCAGGTGCGTGATGTTCGCTAGAATGACCCACCAGGCGGCAGAACCGAGAAAAATACCGATTAGAAACAAAAACGCATCCTGTCCGTTCGTCATCGTTAACTCAAAGCGTGCAAACAACGCCAGGAACAGTGTGATCGTCATCGGATTTAAAAACGTCAGGAGTAAGACGGACAGATAGGCACTTAACCGTGACGTGGCCGTATCAGAAATCGAGGCGTTCGAAGAAGCTTGAAACATCAACCAGCCGATGTAACACAAAAACAGACTGCCAATCAATTGCATCCAAGATGCTTGGGTGAGTAAAGATTGCACGAGTGAAAAACCAGATAACGCGAGTATCCCGTAAGTGAAGTCTGCCGTAGCGGCTCCGAGTCCGGAAACGATGCCAGAAACTCTTCCATGTCGAAGAGTTCGTTGCATGCATAAGAGGCCGATCGGACCGACGGGGGCGGCTAAGGCAAATTCGATTCCAAAACCAGTCGTAAACATCAGTCGACCTCGGGTAACGGAAAATGGAGCGATTCCTTTTCCGTCCGCATGATGATTGTCGTTTTCGTCCGTAGGATACCTGCTAATTCTTTGATGTGGTAAGTGATGATTTCATCAAGTTGTTCTGTATCCCGACAGCGGATTTTAAGTAGGTAATCATCGTCCCCCGCGACGTGATGGCATTCTAGTACATACTCAAGTTCTTGAACTCGTTTTAGAAACGGTGCCCGATGTTCCGGTCGCTCGAGTGAAACAGCGACGAATGCAGCAAGGCGATAGTCAAAGGAGGTGGGGTCTAGCACCGTCGTCAACTGACGGATGATACCTTGCTCTTGTAAGCGTGCGACGCGCTCCGCAACAGCTGGTGCCGATAAGCCGATGTGTTGTGCAAGTGTTGACCATTTCATCCGGGCATCCCTTTTCAAAAAATTAATAATTTTTAAATCGTAGGAATCCATAGGCTTTAACCTTCTTTTCTATTGTTATTTAAAATATTTTATTTCGAAAAGAAAGAAAAAGTCAATGTGTTTTCAAAACAAGTTCATAGCACACTGAAATCTTTACACATTTACGGCAGTGTCTTAAGTTTAAGATGTCACCACGAAGGAAATGTTCTGAAGTGTAAGAACATTGGTTTGAGAGCGATGTACATTTGACAATCAGAAAGGTGGAAAAAAGATGAAGAAACTCTTATCGTTTGTGACCGCTACGTTACTGTTTGCACTATTCGTGCTACCAGTAGGCGCAGCAGATGACGCAATGGTTCGTGTCATTCATGCTTCACCAGATGCTCCGGCAGTCGATATCGCGGTCGATGGCAAAAAAGCGGTATCAGGAGCAAAATTCAAAGATGTCACAGATTACCTCACACTACCAGCTGGCGAACATAAAGTAGAAGTATTCGCTGCAGGAACTACGAAAGATCCTGTGCTCTCTCAAACACTCAACGTAGAAGCTGGTAAATTCTATTCGGTCGCAGCAATCGGCAAACTAGCTGATATCAAACTCGCGGTCATGGAAGACAACGGTAAAGGCGAAGATGGAAAATCAATGGTTCGTGTCGCACACTTTGCACCAGATGCGCCAGCTGTTGATGTCGCACCAAAAGGTGGAGACCCACTCTTCAGTAACCTTGAATTCTCGAAAGTCTCTGACTACGGTACACTCGATGCAGGTACGTATGACCTTGAAGTCCGTCCTGCAGGCGCAACGGATGTCGTCAAAGCACTGGATGGCGTCAAACTCGACAGTGGCAAAAACTATACAGCACTCGCAATCGGCTTACTTGAAGGCGAACCAGCATTTGAAGTCCTCTTGATCCCAGACGGTGGTGAAATGGCATCAATGCCAGAAACAGGACTTGGTGGTTCATCTGATACGGCTTCTGCTACACCATGGGCAGTCGCAGCAGCAGCTGCCTTGTTAGTAGGAACAGCGTATGTCGTCCGTCGTAAACAAAACGCTTAAGAGTAGTCTTCTTCTCTTACTCGTATTAGCCGGATGTCAATCGGGATCACCTCCAGATGCTACAAAGCCAGAAAAACCAAAACAAACCGAAACAACGACGTCTTCTTCGTCCACTCCATCCGAAGAGGTGGACGAAGAGGCGTTCATACCAACGCGTATTACAATTCCGACGCTCGATGTGAAAGCGAACATCGAAGTCGTCGGGAAGGATAAACAAGGACGGATGGATGTTCCGAAACAGACCGATCAGGTCGCTTGGTACAAGTACGGAGCAAAAGCCGGACAAACCGGGAATGTCGTGCTAGCCGGACATTTGGATGATCAAGAAGGTCCCGCTGTTTTTTATGATTTAGCCAAGATGAAAAAAGGGCAACGGATTGAAGTGACGGGAAAAGCAGGACAACAGGTATCGTACGTGGTGACGAACGTCATGTCCTATCCTGTCGATGAAGCACCTGTCGGATCAATCTTCGGTGCGACCGTCATGAATAAACTGACGCTCATTTCATGTATAGGTACGTTTTCAGAATCAAAAGGATACGATCAGCGTCTTGTCGTCACAGCAGAACAAGACGAGTAAAGTAAAATAGGCAATTCTTATTTCGGTTAAAACCGAGAATAAGAATTGCCTATTTTTTAATGTGTTTCGGAAGCAGCGACAAGATCCGTCGTCAATGTCGTCAAGCCTTGCGTCGTCTTACTGAGACCTTGGATTGTCTCGACGATTTGTCCGAGGTTTTCTTTGTTGCGTCCAAACAAGGTGAGGGAATTCTCCATTTCACTCTTAACGGTTTGAATTCCTTGTTTCACTTGTTGCAATTCTTGCTGAGATGCGGTGTTGGCACGTGTGATGTCTTCCATCTGAGAAACGAGTTGTGTGATATTACCATTGTTCTTTTGAATCAGACCGTTGATACTGCTACTCAATGACTTGGCATTTTCAGCAAGGTTTCGGACTTCGGTCGCGACGACAGCAAAACCTTTACCGTGTTCACCGGCACGTGCTGCTTCAATCGAAGCATTCAACGCGAGTAAGTTCGTCTGATTGGCGATTGCTTCGATGCTTTGCGTCATCTGGACGATGTCATCCGACGTTGTCTTCAATTCATGGATGCTTTCAAGCGAAGTACCGACTTGTTGTGTCGATTGAGCGAATTGTTGCTCCATCTGTTGCATCTGTCGTTCGTTGGCAATCGTCATTTGGACGAGTTGCTGACTCGTCTGCTCTGTCTGAGCTGTTTCTGCTAATACTTGTGAGGCACGACGGCTGGTCTCAACGATGGCATGATCCGTGTGCTCGACGGAACTTGCAACTTCTTGACTGACACGAACGACGTCTGTCAAAAGTTGACGACGCGACTCGTTCGCTGCTGTCACTTCATGAAGACGAGAATCGACATACTGGCTCGTCACGATTTGAGCATCTAAGTTCATCGCATGTGTCAAGGCG